>JAJYWB010000033.1 GCA_021791715.1 Planctomycetota bacterium
GGGTGTAGTCGCGTGTCGATTGAAATTCCATATGAACAAGATGCGATTTGGCCGTTTTGATCAGGAGGATCTTGTCGGCGTCGGACGAGAACGCCGAGAGATCGGTGTTGACGATCCCGATCGGTCCTTTGGTCTTGATTCCCAAAAGCGCGAGCCACGCCGCGGGATCGCGTTCGACCAGCTCTTTCATCACGACGTCATACTTTTTCGCCACGGGGGACCTCCGGGAATTCCAAGCGAATGGAATTGGATGCGATCGAACCGCCGCGCCGACGTTCGATCGTTTCGTCGGACCGAGTGCGAGTGAAATTCTAATTAACCGAAGCGGCCGAGTCTCGCCGGCGGGGAGAATAATCGACGAAATCATCGGCGTGTATCGCGTCGGGAGCGGAAATGTGAATATCACCGATCCGAGCTTTTCGGGCGATTCGAGACGACCCGAAGCGATCGGTACCGATATCTAAACTCATGCGATTCCTGGATTTGAACGCCGATTAGGACTTCGAAGTCGGACAATTCCCGGGTGTCTCGGTTGCCGAACGTACAAGCCTCACGATTTGCTTCGATCGTTAGTGAGTCACCTCATAGATCATACCATATCCGTGGACTCGTGATCCGAAACGACGAGTCGAAGGCCTACGAAACGTCTGTTCACCTGATTCGTCGGAATCATCAACAGACATTACGTATTCTCTCATTCGAATCGAAAAACCGCGCGGCGATTCCCATACGAACCGTCGCGCGGCGAACGAACGTCGATTCTCAAAAACGTAAGATCACTTCGCCGCCACGGGCGTTCCAAAATCGCCGAGCATATTCCGCCAAAGGCTATGAATATGATTCGCTCCGTTTTGGGTGTTATTAAATTCGATGAGGAACGTCGGGCCTTGCACGCGGTACGCGTGGCCCGCGGATCGATCGGGCGCTCCCATCCACGCGAAACGGATCGATTCGGGCCCCGCGTTCTTGATCTCGTCGAGCCAAGCCGAGGCGATGTCGTCGGGCATATCGCCGGCGTAAGCCTCGATCAGCGCGCGAAGCATGCTTTTTTGATCATCGGTAAGCTTGGCGTATGCGATGCCGACCGCGGCGGCGGTCGGGGGCTGGGGCGTGTTCGGAGCGCGAACCTCGGGGGGCGCCTCGGCTTCCACGGTCGCCTCTTTCCGTTGGCTTTCATCAAGAGCCTGCAAGAGCCGTAATGCGCGATCCTCCAATTCGGCCAGAACGCGGAGCCCGGCCCGCGGGCCTTGCCGTACCTCGGCGGGGTTCGACCCGAAGAACGCGGGAGTCGCCGAAACGACCTTCCCTTCATCAATCACGAAGTTGAGCGAAAGGTGATGCCCCTCGACCCGCCAACCCCACTTCCCCTTCGTCGACGGCTCGCCGAAGAACGACAGGAAATACAACTCGGGATCGCGCGTCGGTCCCTTCCCCTGCTCCATATCCTTAAGCACTTGTTCAAGGCTCATGATCGTCGTCGCCTTGGAGTAGCCCGAGTCGCTGACGCCCGATTGCACCAGGCCGAACGCGAGAGCGCGCTGCGCCGAAGTCATCTCCTTAAGCGGCAAGCCCTTACGAGGACGGGGGATGAAATGCCAATTGAGCCGTTCGGGAGAATCGAACGCGAAAGTCGCCTTCGCTTTTTGAGAATCGTCGAGCGCGGCGAAAAGCCGAGACGCGGCGACGGTCATCTGCGGTCCCGATTGATCGATCAACTCGCGCGCCCAAACCGCCGCGGCGATCGTCCCGATCGCGGCCAACGCCACACTGAGCTTGATTTTACGCATCGCCGGTTCCCCCGCGGACTTCGAGATCGTTCATTTGAGAAGCGGTCGCGATCGACCCTCACGTAAACTTCGATCACTCATCGTAACGACTCCATCGCCGAAGACCAGACGTTAACAGGGTCTTTTCTTATCGTCCAACCTTGCACATCTCAAACATATATGAAAACGTACGGTATAAATATTATGCCGTCGCACGCTCGAATCGCCCGATTTCGGCGTTCTCATCGAATTCCGAAGCGATCGTTCGCTTCGTTCCTCCCGCCAATTTCGAGCCGATCTTGCATCGCGACCGATCTTCCGCGCAAGATGGTGAGCGTTCGGAATTTTGGAATCCCCCTCCGACGCGATCGCTCCGTGATTGGATCTCGATCGTTCGGTCGTTAACTTTCTATGCGACGAGACGTTATGTCGAAAGCCGAAGCCGCCGAAATCGGGCATAAAGAGAAAGATCGTGCTCTTCATTGCCAGGTGATCACTCCCGAGAAAACGCTGATCGACGAGGTCGTCGAGTTCGTCGCGCTGCCGCTTAGCGACGGTGAATTGGGCGTACTGCCGGGAAGATCTCCGCTGATCGGCAGGCTCGGTTACGGCGAACTGCGCACGCGATCGACCTCGGCGACGCATCATTATTATATCGACGGAGGATTTGCGCAAGTGCGCGACGATTTCGTGACGGTTCTCACCAATCACGCGATCCCCGCGGCCAAGATCGACGAGGTCGCGGCTTCGAAAGATCTCGAAATCGCGCTCGCTCGCAAGGCGATCACCGAACCCGAGATCGTCGAGAAGGACAAGGCGATCGCCCGCGCCCGCGCGCAGTTGCGCGTCGCCGAACACGCTTGATTCGACCGAACGATCTCGACCGATCGATATGGCAAGAAATATGGATCGGTCGTTACGAAGCGTGCGATTGGATTTCGCTCGAAGCGGGGAAAAAGCATGGGTCGTGGTGCAACGGGATCGTGCGCCAGCCGCGGCCGAACCAAGCGTGGTGGGTCGCGGTTACCGCCGAGCCTTCGAGCGTGATTTCGAGAAAGCCGGGGGGACGAAGCCCGGTCCGATCGCGCAACAGCGGAGCCCCCGCGTTCAAACAAAGCTGATCGACCAAACCGGGAGGTCGAAAAGCCCACGCCGCATGAACATGTCCACAACAGTATAAATGAGGACCGATCGTCGCGAGTCGTTCGCGAACGCTCTCGAAGTTTTCGATCCGTTTGACGGAAAGTTCGTAGAGATATCCCGGAGGCGCCGCGACGGGGTAATGGCACGCGACGATGAGCCTGCGCGGGCGTTCGGCGGGATCGGCGATCAGCTCGCACGCTTTGTTCAACTGTTCGGGAGGAAGATAACCGCGGGCCGTGATCCGAGGTTGCGTGGGGTCGAGCCCGAGAATCGCGGTTTCACGATCGAGCCGCCTGAGCCACGGATAACCCCCCGCCGGCGCGAACGCGCCGAACGCGTGCTCGAACGACATCGACCGCGCCGAACTCGCGGTGTATCGATCGTGATTCCCCGGGATGATCGTCGTCCGGTCGCTATCGACCAGCAACCGCGCCAAACCTTTCAAAGCCCCGGCGAATTCGGCGGGAGAAGACGTCGTCGTCAAATCCCCGGTTATCAGGATATGATCAGGCTTAATACTTAAAACGCGATCGACGACGTCGTCGAGCCGTTCGAGCCGAAACCTGCGGGCGCGTCCCGCGGCGAGGCTCATCATTCCCCAAGCCCGCTTGTTTAACAGTCGGAACGGATTGAGATCAAACCGCCAAATATGAATATCAGATAAATGCGCGATCCGCAACGCGAAGATCCTTGGACGAGCCGAAGCGAGCGGTCGATCGCTCGCGTTTTGGTCGACGACGACCACGCGCGGTTTAAAAGCGCCGACCGATCCAGCCCACGATCAGATCATACGCGACATGCGTCCCCACCGCGACGCCGAACCCCCGCGCCACGAACACCCAGGCGAAATAAACGCCCGCCATCCATCGAAAAATGAACGCGTACCAGGTGAAAGCCTCGCCCGGCGATCCCGCGTGATGCGCCAGTGAAAACAAGAGCGCCGATCCCGTCACCGCGACGGTTTCGGCGAGGATTCCAGGCGTTTGCAGCCACTTGAGCGTTTTGATCGAAAGCGGAATCATCGCCAGCCGGAAGATCGCCTCTTCGTAAACCCCGGCGCCCAAAAAGCCGACGATCGCGGCGATCGCCGAACCCGCGGCCAAGATACGCCCCGAACCGTCGGCGACGCGATCGAGACGATCGAACGCGAAATCGAGCCCTCGGCTCAACCCGACAAGCGTCACCGCGAGGAGCAGGCTCTCGATCGCCATGCCGACGAGATAATTCGGCGAAAACCGCCATTGCCGAGGGTCGGCGACCTGCCACGCGAGGAGCGCGACGATCAGGATGAGCGGAGGAAGCCATTGATCGGTCAATCCCAGCACGCCGAGCCCGCGACGGATCCAGGCGTCGGCGCCCGTCCGATAAGCCGCGGCCGAGCCCCCGCCGAGCCAAACGACCCCGAGCTCATAAATCGCCAGAATCGGCAGGATGAACGCCAGACACGGCAACGGCCTACGCGTCTGCGACCAGTACGAGACGTTCGCCGCCGACGCCTTGTTCATCTCGCGAATCGCGCGCGCCGCGGTCCATTCGGATCGGATCCGAAAACCACGAGGCTTGCGGATTGGAGGTGTCGTCGTGGTTCTCATAAACTCAATGAATCGGCGCGCAACGCCGCGAAGCTTCAGACGATCGGCGACCGTTTTACCGCGTTCCACGCCGAGTCGATCGATCCCGCCGAATTCGTTCATCCGGCACGATCCGTCTCCGCTCGGCGATCCTTACAATCATTAAGTATCATCATAATCATCGGATTAACGATCGACTTTTTGCGAGCCTTCCACGAAGCACCGGATCGATTTCGGCGCGTTCGTCGGGTTCTCCGGGTTCATCGATATCACGGAATCTCGGATCTCGGGATCTTCTTAGAAGCGGCGATCGGTCTTCCCGAAAGGTTGCGCGGCGTGATATGGTGACGCGACGCGAAACGACGCGCTCGAATCCAGGCGACGCCGGGGAATGGAATCACGGTCGAGCTTCTATCAAGGATGATCGTCATGGCCAAAAAGATCTTCATCTCGGCGGGCGAGCCGAGCGGCGATTTGCACGCGGCGAATCTCGTGTCGGCGCTGCGCGAGCACTGGCCCGACGCCGATATCCAGGGCTTCGGCGGGCCTCGATTTCAATCCGCGGGGGGGCGTCTTTTATACCCTCTCGTCGAACTCGCGGTGATGTGGTTCGGCAGAGTGTTATTGAATATGCATAAATTCATTCGTTTACTTAACCAGGCCGAGCGGGTGTTTCAAAACGATCGACCCGACGCGGTCGTGGTGATCGATTATCCGGGCTTTCACTGGGTGCTGGCGCGCCGAGCCAAGAAGTACGGGATCCCGGTTTTTTATTTCGTTCCGCCGCAAATCTGGGCGTGGGCGGGTTGGCGCGTTAAAAAAGTGCGCGCTTATATTGATTATGTATTATGTAGTTTACCGTTCGAGCCCGCGTGGTATCGCGCTCGGGGGGTCGATCACGCGGTATTCGTCGGGCATCCTTATTTTGACGAGCTTTCCGAGCGCAAGGTCGATCCCGCGTTCGTCGCCGAGCAAACCTCTCGCGGAGGGTCGATCGTCGCGATCCTGCCGGGGTCGCGCGATCAAGAAATTCATAAAAACTTACCGATGATGATCGAGGCGGCGAAGAAGCTCGCGGGAGAGCTTCCGAACGTTCGTTTCGTCGTCGCGGCGCTCCACGACGAACATCAAAAGCTCGCGCGAAGCATGATCGCCGCGAGCGGGTTCGAAGGGGCGATCGAAGTCTTTTCGGGCAAGACCGCCGAGATCGTCCGGATCGCCGATATCGCGTGGGCGGTTTCGGGATCGGTCGGCCTGGAACTGATGGTCGAAGGCAAGCCGACCGTCGTCGTCTACAAAATCAAACCGTTCGATCTGTTCGTGGCGCGCCGATTTATCAAGTCGAAATATATTAGTTTGGTGAATTTACTCGCCGACGACGAGGTTTTTCCCGAATATCTGACGAGCCGCGACGTTTCGACCGAGATGGCTGGACGTGCGTTCGAGTGGCTGACGAACGCGACCGCGCGGAAAGCCGCGATCGCTCGGATCGAGGTTTTGCGGGAACGGTTCGCGCATCCAGGCGCCGTGCGTCGGGTTGCGGCGGCGATCGTCGCCGCGATCGATCCCTGCGCTCCCACGCTCGCGGGTCCTCACGGGGGGGATCGAACGAGGCGGAAAAACGAGCGGTCGGGACGAATCGCTCACGATTGATCAAGACGAACGCGATCGGAATGAGCCGAACGCGAGATGAGACTTCGATAGGACGCGTGAATCGCTCGTTCGTTCGCAGATTCGATGACTCGCCGGCGCTTGGAAGCGAGAATCGCGCGTTCGTTCGCGGATTCGAAAAACTCTCGCCGGAGCTAGGATGCGAGAATCGCTCGTTCGCGGCTTGAATCGGCGAATCGATTCCGCGACATTGATTTTGTGCGGGATCTCGTTCGGAACCGACCGGAGCGCAACCCCAAGGGATTATCAAGATGCAACTAGGTATTGTTACATACGATATCGCCAAAGATTGGAATCTGGATACGATCCTCAAGCGGCTCGACGCTCTCCATTACGAGGGGGTCGAGCTGAGGACGACGCACGCGCACGGGGTCGAAATCTCGCTCTCTTCGGACGAGCGTAAGGAGGTGCGGAAGCGCTTCGCCGATTCTCCCGTGGCGCTCGCGGGGCTCGGGAGCACTTATGAATTTCAGTCGACCGATCCCGCGGTCGTCAAAAAGAACGTCGAGGGGGCGAAAGAATACGTTCGGTTGGCGCACGACGTCGGTTCGCCCGGGATCAAAGTCCGTCCCAACGGCGTTCCCAAAGGCGCCGATCGCGAGGCGACTTTCAAGCAAATCGGCGCCGCGCTGCGCGAGGTCGGCGAATACGCGGTCGGCTTCGGCGTCGAGGTTCGGCTCGAGGTGCACGGAGCCGTCACCCAGGAACCCCCCAACTGCGCCGAGATCATCGCGCACGCCGATCATTCGAACGTCTTTGTTTGCTGGAATTCGAATCCGACCGATGTTTCTAACGACGGGACGATCGCCGCGAATTTCAAGCTTCTCGCTCCCAAAATTCGAGAGGTTCATCTTCGCGATCTGTTCGACGAAAAATACCCGTGGCGCGAACTCTTCGCGCTCCTCGCCGCCGAGGATTACTCGGGATTCACCCTCGCCGAAATCCCGTCGAGCCCAGACCCCGAACGCGTACTTCGCTACTTCCGCTCGCTCTGGCTCGCCTATCAGCCTATGCCGAAATAACAGGATCTTTCATTCGTCGATTCGAATCGGCGGCCGCGAGCCTCGGCTCGATCGGATTCGAATGGCGATCGAACACGGGAGTGAGTATATATCGATCGATATAACGGATAACCGGCGTGCAGACGGCGTCGCCGAAGCCGAACAGGTTTTGAACCTCGTTCTCCACGAGAGGGTAATCCCCGGCGCCTTGAAGCCTGGCGTATTCCCGAGGCGACATCCAGCGCATCCGTAATACGCCCCGATCGATCGCGACGACGATTTGTCGCGCGCTGCCGCCGCGCGGAGTGCGCAGGCAACCCGCCAATCCGTCGAACCGAACCTCGGCGCGGGTCGATCCGCCGCGTTTGCGACGAAAAATCGTCCCCACGAACGATTCTCCCGCGGCGATCATTCGGTCGACGATCGCGCGATGCTTATCGTTCATCATGAGATAATGTTTTTGAACTTGAGCTTCGTCCCACCATTTTTGGTCGAGGTCGAGATCGATCAGCTCGACGAGGGGAGCGATCTTCGCGTTCGGGATCGGGATGTCGAAAGCGATGAGTTCGGGGGGAGGGTCGATCGACCGCAAGAGCGGAACGATTCGCCGCGGTCGGATCGCCGCGTCGGCGCGTTCGATCGCGCGATCAAAACCGTCGCCGAACCAATCGGTCGCGTTCGCGCGGATCGCCCCTGGAACTTCGAGATCGCGCGCCGCGCCGACGACGAAAACCCGCGGACGACTTTGAGGAACAAAATATTTCGCGTCGAGCGTGAACGCGTCGATCGCGTAACCGAGCTCCGACAAAGAGCGAATCGCGGCTTTAAAATCGGCGCCGTCTTTTGAAGTCAAAAATCCCGTCACGTTTTCAAGCAATATCAGCTTTGGTCCGCGCTCGCCGAGTCGAGCGAGGATCTCGACGAAGCCGAAAAACGTCGACGAATGCTCTCCCTCGAAACCTCGGCGATATCCCGCGGGAGAAAGATCGACGCACGGAAACGAGGCCGTCGCCAAAAACGGTCGCTCGACGATTCGATCGAGAACCTCGCTCGTATTCCAAACGTCGCCGAGATGAAAACGATCGTCGATTCCAAACCGATTTTCATACAACTCTTTCTTTTTCGGATCGACGTCGTTCGCGTAAACGCACCGCCAGCCCGAAGGCTCGAGCCCCGCGCGAACCAGGCCGATCCCCGCGAAGAACTCGCAAAACGTCTTGGAAAAGCGTTCGCCGTTCCGTTTATTGGAAGCGATCGGCTTGATCATGCGTATTCTTTGTTGATGATATTATAAAATAAAACTCTCGAGCGAACTTCGCCCGAAAATCAATCGATCGCGATCGTTCAATCGCGAAAGCGCGCCGCGGCGATCGCGGCTCGATCGCGATTCGGTTCTTCAACATAAGGCGTTTCTCCCCCATGCGAAAGCGGCGAGCGTCCGGCGAACGAATCGATCGGTCGACGTTTCGGCTCGAATTTATCGCCGCGAAAGTTCCGGGGTATTGGGTAAGAACTCGCGTTCGGTTAATCTAGCGGGCCGTTGTTCGCCGTCCGTCCTCGTATGTAAGGATCGAATCGCCATGTTCGGATCGACGATCGCGCCTCGATTACTGCTCGCCGTTCCGCTCTTTTTTCTCTTCGCTCCGTTCGCTTCGGCGGCTAAACGCGCGATCACGATCGACGATTTGCTCGCGATCAAAGGGGTGTCCGATCCTCAGGTATCGCCCGACGGTCGTTCGGTCGTTTATGTCGTTTCGTCGATCGATCGAACGACCGAGAAAACGAACACCGAGCTTCGCCTTGTCGCGATCGCGGGAGGCGAATCGCGCAGGCTCACATCGGCGCCGGGAACGAATACGCATCCCCGATTCAGTCCCGACGGCAAAACGATCGCGTTCGTGTCGGATCGCGGGGGTTCTTCGCAAATCTGGCTGTTGCCCCTGGAAGGGGGCGAGGCGACGCGATTGACGAACCTGCCGATCGACGTCGCGGGGCCGATCTGGTCGCCCAAAGGGGACCGAATCGCCTTCACCGCCGAGGTTTATCCCGCGACCACCCCCGAGGAAACCGCGGCCCGCGATAAACAAAAATCCGAGGCGAAATCCAAATCCAGAGCGTTCAATCAATTGATGATCCGTCATTGGAACGCTTGGGACGAGGGAAAGCGCGGCCATCTGTTTATTGTTGATGTGAAAACAGGAACGGCGCGCGATCTGATTCCCGGCTGGACCGCGAACGTTCCTCCGGGGCCGTTCGGCGGATCGAGCGATTACGCGTTCTCACCCGACGGCAAGGAGATCGCGTTCACGTCCGAGCCGCTCGTCGATCACGCCTGGTCGACGAACTCGGATATCTGGACGGTCGCGGTCGAGGGAGACGCCCCTCCGGTGAACGTCACGGCTTCGAACCCCGCGGCCGACGGTCAACCGTCGTATTCGCCCGACGGAACGCTGATCGCGTGGGTGAGCCAGGCGCGCGCCGGGTTTGAGGCCGATTTGTGGGTTCTCCACGTTCGGCATCGCATCAACGGACAATCCGCCGACGTTTCGTCGAAACTCGATCGTTCGATCCAATCATATACATGGGGCGTTCCGATCGCGCACGATCCCAAAGCCGATCCGCGCTGGACGATCTTCGCGCAAATCGACGATCAAGGGACCGAACCGATCGTCGCGATCGACGTGCGAACGGCGCGCGACGGCGGCCTCGAAGCCGCGCTCGGAGCTCCCAAACGCGTCGTATCGGGAGGCGTGAACGGGTCGATTCAAGCCGTCCCGGGGGGCGAATTCATCGTCTTCACCCGCCACTCCGCGGCTCATCCCGCCGAGATCCACCGCGCCCGAATCGACGCGAATCAGAACATTCCATTAACACGTACAAACGACGAGATTCTTTCGGTTTTGGATCTTCCCGCCGCCGAACATTTTTGGTTCGAGGGCGCCGAGGGGGTGAAAACGGGGGGATATCTCCTCCGTCCGCCCGGGTTCGATCCCGCCAAAAAATATCCCGTCCTGTTCCTGATTCACGGCGGACCCCAGGGCGCCTGGCACGACGAATGGCACGGCCGCTGGAATTACGCGATGTTCCTCGCCTCGGGATATGTCGGCGTGGCGATCAATCCGCGCGGATCGACGGGCTACGGACAAGCGTTCACCGATCAGATCAGCCGCGATTGGACGGGGCGCGTTTACGACGACCTGATGAAGGGGCTCGATCACGCGATCAAAACATACCCGTTTTTGGATGGCGAGAGGATCGCGGCGGCGGGGGGATCTTACGGCGGATTCATGGTGAATTGGATCGCGGGGCATAGCGACCGGTTCCGCGCGCTGATCAGCCACGCGGGGGTATTCGATTTGCATTCGATGTATTTCACGACCGAGGAGCTTTGGTTCCCCGAATGGGAGCAAGGAGGGCCGCCGTGGAAGAGCCCGACGATTTATCTTGAGCAATCTCCCAGCCGGTTCACGACGTCTTTCAAGACACCCACGCTCGTGTTGCACGGGGCGCTCGATTTTCGCGTTCCCGACGTTCAAGGGATCGGCATGTTCACGGCGTTGCAACGTCACCGCGTACCGAGCCGGCTCGTACACTTCCCCGACGAGGGGCACTGGATCGCCAAGCCCGGTAATCGCGTCGTCTGGTGGCGCGAGGTGCACGAATGGCTCGATAAATACCTCGGCGATGCGAAGCCCGAGGAAGCCCGCAAGTAACCGCGCGTACGACCGTGATCGAACAAGAATTTGATCAGGCATAACGTTCAATTAACCTGGTGAGTTTTGATATGTTGAACGAGACTGAAGGTTCGATCGAGCGGATCGCTCGAGGTTTAGGCATCGACGGCGCGCATTTTATTCCGTTCGGGCGAGACAAGGCGAAGATCGAGCTCGAGGCTCTCGCGAGGGCGAACAAGCCCGCTGGGAAGCTTGTGCTCGTTTCGGCGATCACGCCGACTCCGGCGGGCGAGGGAAAAACGACGGTTTCGATCGGCCTGGCGCAGGGATTGCGCAGGATCGGCGAGAACGCGGTTCTGGCGTTAAGGCAGCCCTCGATGGGCCCGGTTTTCGGTCGCAAGGGGGGGGCGACGGGGGGCGGAAAAAGCCGCCTGACGCCTTCCGATGCGATCAATCTTCAATTCACGGGGGATTTTCACGCGATCACATCGGCGCATAATTTATTGGCCGCGGCGATCGACAACCGGCTTCATTTCGGCGATCTCGATCTCGATCCTCGGTCGGTCGTCTGGAAGCGGGCGCTCGATATGAACGACCGCGCGCTCCGCAAGATCGTGATCGGCCTGGGAGGCCCCGGCCAGGGCGTTCCGCGCGAGTCGGGCTTCGATATCACCGCGGCGAGTGAAATTATGGCGATCTTTTGCCTGGCCGAATCGCGCTCCGATCTGCGTGCGCGGATCGACCGCATTTTGGTGGGGTCGACACGCTCGGGAGAGCCGGTGCGGGCCTCGGCGATCGGCGTGACGGGATCGATGGCGGCGATCCTCAACGACGCGATTCCGCCCAATCTCGTACAATCGGTCGAGGGAGCCCCCGCGTTCGTGCACGGCGGGCCTTTCGCGAACATCGCGCACGGTTGTAACTCGGTCCTCGCAACCCGCATGGCTTTGGCGTTCGGCGATTACGCCGTCACCGAGGCGGGTTTCGCGTTCGACCTTGGAGGCGAAAAATTCTTTGATATTAAATGTCGATCGGCGAAGCTCAATCCCGCCGCGATCGTGATCGTCGCGACGATTCGCGCGCTCAAGATGCACGGCGGGGTTGCGCTCGACGACCTCAAGAATCCCGATCCCGCGGCGGTCGAGCGCGGCCTCGAAAACTTGGCGGCGCACCTCGACGCCGCGGCGGCTTTCGACAAGCCCGTCGTCGTCGCGATCAATCGATTTGATTCTGATCGATCTCAAGAACATGATATTGTCAAAGCGTTTTGCAAATCACGAGGCGTCGAATGTTCGGTCGCCGACGTGTTCGGGTCGGGAGGCGATGGCGCGAAGGAGCTCGCCGAGCGTGTCGTCGCGGCGTGTTCCGAGCCCGAAACGCCTTACGCCCCCCTCTACCCTCTCGGCGATTCGTTCGAGAAAAAGCTCGAGACGATCGCGAAAAAGATGTACGGCGCCGACGGCGTGACGATTCTCCCCACCGCTTTGGCGAAGGCGAAAAAGGCCCGCAAATTGGGTCTTGGGGATCTCCCGATTTGCATGGCGAAAACTCAAGACTCGCTGACCGACAACCCCAAGCTCCGAGGCCGACCGAAAGGATTCCGGATCACGGTGCGCGATATCGAAATCGCCGCGGGCGCGGGATTTTTGGTCGCGCTCACGGGAGACATCGTCCGCATGCCGGGCCTTCCCGAACGCCCCGCGGCCGAAAGGATCGACGTCGATGAAAATGGAGCTATCGACGGATTGAAATAAATGCAACGGCGCGACCCAGTTCACAAAGAACCTTCAATCCCGCTTCCACTTAACATATATCTAAAACACAATGACTTTCCAATATCTTTTTACAATCGGCGTCTTATTACGAAGACGCAAGCTCTTTTAACTTAAGAATAATCACACGACGTCTCGATCCCCTCCTCGCCGTAAGACGAGGAGGGGATCGGCGTCGGCGTTCAATCGATTTCACGAGTGATCGACTCAAAGCGATCGAATCCCAGCGATCGTCGGCGATACGCTCGGGATCGATCATGCCCCGAATTTTTGCAGCCGGCCCGCGTGCGCCATCGCCAGCGGCATGATCTCTTTGGCGAAGATTTGCCCCAGTCCGCCGCGTGCGCACGGCCGTTCGCCGAACGTCGTCGCCTCGTCGGCGAGCGTCGTCTTCGGCGCCCAGAACAAGAGCGGAACGGGATGAAAACTGTGCGCCTTGAGCCGGCTCGGCGTCGAATGATCCCCCGTCACGATCAAAACGTCGGGATCGAGCGCACGGATCTTGGGAACCTCGGCGTCGAGCGCCTCGATCACCTCAACCTTCTTGGAAAAGTTACCGTCCTCACCGGTGCTATCAGTGTACTTATAATGAATAAAGAAAAAGTCGTAAAGGTTCCAGTTCGCCTTGAGAACCTCCATCTGATCGGCGATCGTCTTGCCGGGCTCGATCACCGTCATCCCGACGAGCTTCGCCAGGCCGCGATACATCGGATAAACCGCGATCGCGCACGCGCGAAGCCCGTAAACCTCCTCCATCGTCTCGATCTTGGGGAATTTGGCGAACCCGCGCATCATCAAGAAATTCGCCGGATGCTCATCTTTGAGAATCTCCTTGGCTTGACGGAGAAATTCGGCGGCGATTCGCGCGGTTTTGGCCGACGCCTCGTCGCCCGCCTTGGGTTCGAGCGTGTGCAAACCCGTCGACAACGGGTCGGTATCGCAAACGCAATCCCCCAGGCCGTCGCCGCGGAACCGAACGACGAGTCGATACTCGCGAACGGGCTCGATCAGCGTTTCAACCCCCTCGATCTTCACCTTCGACCGCAACTTGGCGACCAGTTTTTCGCAAACCTCGGTCGCGATCCGGCCCGCTCGACGATCGGTCACCTTCCCCTCGGCGTCGATCGTGCAGAAATTGCCGCGAATCGCGACGTCGCGCGGGCCGACCTCGACGCCCACCCCCAACGCCTCGAGCACGCCTCGGCCGATCTGATGCTCAAGAGGATCGTAACCGAAAAGCCCCAGATGCCCCGGGCCCGAACCGGGGGCGATCCCGCGCGCCACCGGAATGCTCAATCCAACCGTCCCCTCGGTCGCCAACGCGTCGAGATTCGGCGTCTTAGCCGTCTCAAGCTCGGTCTTGCCGCCGGGCTCGATCGGCAAGCCCCCCAAACCGTCGGCGACGAGCAAAACGATCTTGCTCGAATTCGCCTCGCGCAACTGTTTCATCAAATCATGCATTGTCATAAACATTTCCAATCACGGGTGAGAATCGCCGGAAAATCGCCTCACGCTTCGGGGGGTTGAGCGCCTTTGGCCGCGCTTCGGCGCGGCGACCGATCGCGTCATTTTGAACCGCCGCGACTTCGTTGTCGAGACCGAGCCCCGTCTAGCGAATTCACAAAACATGCCGATATCTTGCTTCCAATGAATCGTTCGCTTGGGTCTTTTCGTCGCGACCTCGAATTTGGTATTTTCCAAATTGAAACACCAGGAGACCTTCGTCATGGATCGACGCCGACTCATCGCCTTCGGTTTATTCGTTTTGCTCGCGCTCGCCGCCCTTTCGCTCGCGTGGGGATCGTATCAGGCGATCCGCAAGAGCGACGATCTCAGATTGCGCGTCTTCGAGGTCGCGGCGTTCGTCCGCGGCGAAGATCCCTACAATCGCCCCGATATGTCGTATCCCCCCGCCGCTCCGTTCGTTTTCACCCCGTTGATCGCTCCGTTCCAGCCGCTCGCGTTGCGTATCTTTTGGCTGGCGCTCAATCTCGCCGCGTTAGCCGCCTTATGCCGCTCGGTGCTCGTTTTATGGGGCGCGGATTGGCCTCGGACGCTCCAAATCGCGGTCGTGCTCACGATCATCGCCGCCAAACCGACGCGTCTTGGAATCGGCCTGGGACAGTTCCACCTGATCCCCACGCTGCTCGTTTTGCTCGCGATCGAGGCTGCCCGATCGAAACGCGAAATCGTCGCGGGGTTTTTGCTCGCGATCGCGCTCGTTAAACCGACAATGGTCGTTCCGTTTCTCATCTATTTCGCATTCAAAGGGCTTTGGAGAACGATCGGCACGGCGGTTCTCACGCAGTTGATCGCAACCTTCACCGTCTCGCTTCGCCTCGGAATCAGCCCCGTTCGGTTGATGAGCGAATGGGTGCGAAACGCACGATTGCAAACCTCGGCGGGGGTGATCGACCCGGCGTCGCTCGTCGCGAAAATCGCTCCCGATCTAAACGTATCGCCTTTCTTCTTGAGCGCGATCGTCTTATCGATTGCTGTATGGATCTGCATTCGATATCGCGATCGATCCGAGCTCGGCGTAATCGCCGTTTGCTCGTTCATCTCGTGCGCCTTCACGTATCATCGCTGGTATGATCTCGTTTTGCTCGTTCCCTGTTTCGTTTACGCGATCGACGCTGCGCGAAGGTCGGTCGGAGCGCGAGCCGGCGCGATCGCGGCGTTCGCGTTCGCCTTCGCGACGATCTGGGTTCTACCCAATAACGCGTGGGACGGAACGATCGCTGGAAGAATTCATGAATGGGCGCTCGTGGCGTCATGCTACTTGCTGTTCGCGCTTTTGATCTTTGAACTCGAGCGCGAACGCCCCGCCGGTCGTCGAACCCTCGAACTCTCGGCCCGATCCGATCGATCCGACGCCGCCTTAACGCCCAATATCGGTCGAGATCTTTCGTCCTCGATCAAAAGCGAAAACGCCGTCGTTTCCGCTCGATCATAAAGACACGACTTACACTCATTATCCTTCATTTATCCTAAGTGATTAAGATTAGGAGGTTTGAGACGATGAGAATCGAGCGCGTTCGATCACGGCTTATCGTCGTGTCGATTATTTTCATCACGTCGACGACGACGGCCGCCGAACCTCCATCGGATCGAAATATTCATATCATCCGAACATCGGCGCCTCCCAGGACGAATCGAGCCAAAACCGCGGGAAAAGCTCGTTCGGATCGTCCCTCGCAGCCCGGGGCGCGATTTATCGGCCAGGACGGTCGCGACGTGATCGGAACCGAGAACGTCGCCGCGGGAAACGGTGTTCTCGATATCAAGATCGAGTTATACGGCATCCCCGTCGATCGCACGATCGCGTTTCTCGTCGTCAAAGGGCTCGGCGGCGGCGAATGGACATATAACGGCCCAAAAGGACCGTGGAAATGGGCTCAGATCGTCCGCGAGCCGGGATCGACGACCGTCGATTTATACATCGAGCCGTATCAGGTTGAAACGGGAAGGCCGCTGACGATCCAATACCGACTCGACGACGGTAAAACGTTCGAATTCACGATCCAGGGGGGCGCCGCGGATCCCGCCAAACGCGCCAAGGGGGAAGAAATCAAGGCGCGATTCGTCGGCCAGGACGGCGCCGATTTCGTCTCGGCGAGCCCCTCGGTCGGACCAGACGGATACCAGGATGTTCATATCCAACTTTCCAGTCTGCCGATCAAACTCGAGATCGAATCGGCGACGATCGCCGCCAAGGGAAAGCCGACCTGGAAATCGGGATCGAACCCTCAAGGATTGTTTAATGTTCATATCGTCCGCGATCCCAATAATCCGCGAGTCGCCGACCTGTACTTCGCGGCCGATCGTGAAGCCAGGGGAAAACCGCTCGCGATCGAGGTCCGTTACAAAAACGGCACGACCGATCGCATCGCGCTCGCCGCGGGTAATTTCGACCCCGGCCTAAAAACTCCTCCCGTCGCACGCTTGCCGATCATCCGCAAAGGACTCTCGGCGCGCAGGCTCGGACAAGACCGAACGAGCCCCGTCGATCGACTTTCCGATGAACATATCGAACTGACCGGTATCCCCGCGAACGCCGAGATCGTCGCCGCGACCCTCGGCGACGCCGCCGATTCAATCTGGTCCGCAAAAATATCGGGTAATTCAACTGTTTATCAATATCCATATTCACGTCGGTTAACGTTTGCGCGAAGGCCGGGGGGAGCTTCGGCGGATTTGTACTTTCCGCCGTATCGCGACGAATCGGCGGCGAAAATGACGATCAGGCTCACTTATTCCGACGGTTCGCTCGGCGTTTGCCAATTTCAGGGAGGGAAAATCGATATCGATCGGTTGATCGGTCGAATCGATCGCGGCGAGGTCGACGCGAAACCGGGCGACGACCTGGGAGCGCTCGCCGATCGCTTCGGCGTCGTTCGGCTTAAACCCAATACGAAATACCCGATGCGTAAGCCGATCGTGCTCGAAAAACAAACGACGATCATCGGAGGCGCGGGATCGACGATCGTTTTCGAGCAAGCTCCGACCGATCCTCCCTGGAGCGCCGCGATCAAATTTCACGCGAGCAATACCACTTTTGAAAATTTTTCGATCCGATTTATCGGCCCGATTCGGATGCGCAACGACGTCGATCACGGCCCCGCAGTCGTCGCTTCGACACAAAATATCGACCCTCCGCGCGACGATCCAAAACACAACATCAAGATCCGAAATCTTGATATCGAAGGGCCGAAACCGCACGGCGATTACGAAGAGGCCGTCAAGCTGATGATGCTCGCGACCGCGACCTCGGGCGAGATCATAAACAACACCCTCACGGGAGGAACGGTCGAGTTCATTCAGGGACCGTGGCGGATCGAGGGGAACGATTTTCGGGGCACGCTCGCACATACATACAATTACGCGGTTTTCGCCGGACATCTCACGCACGATCTTTTACTGAAGGGGAACAAGGCGAGGCAAACGATCGCGGGAGGAAAAACGTGGCGGTTTTTGGTCCTCACGCAACGCGGGCACGACGATCGCGTGATCTCGAACGACATAAGCGGGATCGGCCCGCGCGACGGCGAAAAATTCCCCGATCAAAATTCGCCCGAGGTGATCCTGACCGAGGCGTATCGGTTGCGATTCGAGGGTAAACCCGCGGCGATCTCCGCCGACGGCGGAATCGTTCGTGTCCGCTCGTTACAGGGAGATCAACCCCTCTCGGGCGACGTCGTGTCGATCGTCTCGGGATCGAACGCGGGCGAATGGCGGGCGATCACTCAGATTTTGGATCCATTAACGTATTTACTCGACGAACCGTTACCCAAAGTCGACGGAGCGATCGCGATCGCCGAGGGATTCGTCCGCGAAACGTTCGATCGGAACGTCGTCGATTGCCGCGACGGAGCGGTCGCGGGACCTCTGATTTTGGTGGGGAATCATTACGGCTCTCGGGTTACGCACAATCATTTAATCGGATCGGGAGACGTTTTTTTGATCGCCTCGGCGCCGACCGAACAGCCCGTCCACTGGGGCTGGTCGCACGCTCCGATGATGGGGATTCTCGTCGAGGGGAACATGTTTGAGAATTCGTCGAAAGGTGGAAGGATCGAGGTTCAGCACGGCGCCCCGATCAAAAGCAATCGCGGTCGTATTTACATGACGATCACTTTTAAAGACAACACGTTCGTCTGGACGCGCGATTTTTTCAACGCGAATCGAGGGTTCGACGGTCGTATTTTGACGTCGGGTCGATTCGGGTTCGAAGGGGGTCTCGATCCTGGCGAACTGGTTGTGACGGAAAGCGGAACGAAGTCGTCGTATCCGTCGGGACGCGGATTCAAAGCCGCGATCAAGGTCGTGTCGGCGGTTTTCAACGGCAAACCGACGGTCAATCGATCGATCCCCGTCGCCGAGGGGGACCGCAAGGGATCGACCGCGACGACCGGGAATTCGTTCAATCGAGAGTGAAAACGCGTCGATCGCATCAAATATATTACATACGGTATCGCATTCCTTATCGAATTCTATAAATGTTTATAAGATAATAATGCTCGGACTCCGCCGACCCTTTCGCGCCTCGAACGGCGCGAACGCTTCTTTCCTGGGATCGCTCGCGCTCGCGGAACCGCGACGCCCGATCATTCTATGATTTCTTTATCATTATACTTGCATTCGTCTATTAGATTATTCTCGACGACCCGAACCCGCGGAACGTCGTACCGCGAGAACGCCGACGCGAATCGATGACCCACGATAGCGACGGGATCGTGCAAGATCGAATAACCCAATAGCCATGTTTTCAATCCCAGATCGAGATCCTCGAGCCCCCAAGAGTATAAATCGGAATCGAATCCACGCGTCTCTTCATACAAAGCTCGGCTCATCGCAGCGCAACTCGCGATCAACGAAGGCGACTCGAAGAAATTCCTTCCCGGTTCGATGATCACGATCTTCGATCGATCGAGCCCTGTCCAGCCGCACGCGAACGTTTCGAGATTCGTGCGGAACGTATGCCCGACCTGATACGTCCGATTCGTCCACGAATCGACCTCGAGATGAGGGACCGCCGGCGTGACGATCGCCTTGCCGTCAAGCTTTTCCACGTCTTCGATCAATCTCACGATCGATCCCGGTTCGGGATTGCAATGCGCATCAAGGAAGATGATCGCGTTTCCATAAGATTCTCGAGCGCCTCGATCCTTCGACGGAGACGTTCCTTGTCGTGTCGCGTTCGATAAGATGCGCACGTTCGGGAATCGTCTCTCGACCGTTTCGATCGATCCGTCGGTCGACGCGTCGTCGACGACGACGATTTCGATCTCATTAAGATGATCGATTGTTGTATCAATGCACGACTTGATCGTATTGATCAAGCATTCCCCTTCGTTGTGCGATGCGATGACGATCGAGGCGCGCATAGTTTTTATTTCCTGCTGATACGAGAAAACGGGAACGAACGCTCCAGGGATTGATTCGTGCTCGCGAAATTCGATCGACGCGTTCGATTATAACCGATCGAGCCCGGTCCACGCGACGACCTGAGACATATCCGACCCGCCGTTGCCGTGGAAGACGCTCGGAGTGGTTCCCGTTAAGTGGTTGACGATTCCACGATCGGGATCGAACGATAGGTCTTGTTGCGCGTTCCAGAGCGATTGAAAGATCTCACAATGGTAATCGAGCTTGAGGATCGACGGATCTGCGACGAACGCATTGGCGAGAAAGCGTTGGTCGTTGTCGTCGTCGGGGAGATCTTCGATTTTGAGGCGACGCAAGAGATCGCGAGCGTAGTCGACCTCGGCGATCCAACCTCCCGAGTTGAGGAAGCGATAGCGTGTGGGAGCGACGGGATAAAACCATGCGATTCGTGAATCGGGATGACAATTCGTCTCGGCCGAGCAGACGAAGGGGTGGTTGAATCGGCGGAATTTCCGCACGATTTCGTCTTCGCGATGAATGATAATCGAATCGAACGCGTCGGCGAAGAGTATGATATCACTCTCGACGTACTCGAGCGTCCGCGCGACGATCTTGAGCTTCCAGCCTAAGCCGAGCCATTTACAATTGCATCCACTCACAACAGGACAAATATCATTCCTAAATGCTCCGATAATCATCCGACGACCGAGTCTTTGTTGTTGATCAATAACTGATATAAGTTTCATTTTGATTTTAATCATATTGTTATCCGCATGCCGTTAAGATATGTTCTGTCAGAAAATTCGGCTTCCATGAAATTACGTCTATACGAATACTACATCCTCTTGGATCGAACATGATTTGGAGCACGCACGGATGACTCGGCCTCGACTCACGGTTGAGCAATGGGCTACGATTCGTGACGCCTTCCCGGTCAGTACTCGAACTGGAGGACAACCTCGGGATCTTCGAGAGATTGTCGACGGTATATTCTGGTTTCTTAATACAGGTGCTCCGTGGCGCGCCCTTCCGAAAGAATTCGGCCCTTGGCCGACTGTCTGGGAACTCTTTGACAAGTGGACAGCCAACGGAACCCTGGATCGCATAATTTCCATCCTTCGCGCGGAGAGGATCGATTACGGTGATCTGGACCACGACCTGTGGCGCCTCGATGGCACTGTCATCAGAGCCGCTCGATGTGCCGCCGCCGGCGGAAAAACAACTCCCAGACGAACAAACAGACCACGCATTTGGCCGCTCCCATGGAGGATTATCGACCTTGTTCCATATCCTTTGCTATGGATTCTGTCATCCGTTGAATTTCCATTTGACAGCCGGACATGTTCATGAAACCACAACCCTTGTCCCATGACTCCAGAAGCTGATGAGCTCTTGATCGACGGAGACGACAATCCGATTCCATGGCCTGTGGCTCTCGGAGGAGATAAGGGATACCGCGCCGACTGGATTGATGAATTTCTCCTGAAATTAGGCATCACTCCGGTGATTCCGTCAAAAGAAAACGAGGATCGTGATGCAAGGCCCGTTGAATTCGACCGTGATGCTTACAAGCGTCGAAACATCGTCGAACGCCTCATCGGCTGGATCAAGGAATGCCGACGGGTCTTCTCACGCTACGAGATGTCTGCTCAGTACTACGGCGGCATGATAAAGAAGGCGTTCATTGAGAAACATCAAGATGTTACCTTTACTTGAGTTATCAGATGAAACCTAGTTAATATCCCCTAAGAACAATTATATAATTATTTAGTATTCATGAAATATTGTCTCCAACTGCCATAAACTTTGATCCGCAATTATCGCATTTCCACTCCAAAGGGAAGATGTCTCCAAAAAATATCCCGATTATCACATATATAACGATTTTCATAATATTAGTTGAAGATTTCACTAACTTTACATTTACTGAATTGCACTTCGGACATGATGGCTTATGATACAACATAACATCAAGTTCCTATTATGATTAATGACCGATTCTATCACAACCGATGTATGACCTAACTTTTCCGACGATATCAATTCCCAAAGATGAAATACGACAAAGTCTTTTAGCTTTAGGAGAATCCTTCAAAACATCGCAGATACAAATTGAATTAATCTCTTCCGATGTAGAGAAGATCGCGCATGCCGCAACAACCCCATCAATCCACGCAATACAGGCTGCAAATCTGCATAGAGCGAAAAAAGGCAGAGATTTTAAAATCTTTTTCCAAGGAATCTTAATAGCCATTCCTGTGGGATCAACATAATATAATGGGTTGTTATGAGTATAGAGATAAAATCCATATGAATGATTCAATCATTCGAAGAAAACATCATTCTCAATACATTTAAATCGTCCATTCTGACTATCATAGAATCTAATACCAAGCAAATATGTTTCATCTTCTTCAATAAAATAATATCCCTCCTCGCCAACCCACTTGTAATCCGGGTTGGAGGAACCTTGCCGCTGAATCGTATTCCCCCACGCGTCGTAAACGAACGTATCGGTCACGCTTTGGCTCGAATTCGCCAGGCCGAGGATCGATCCCATTCGATCCTCGAGATAATACGACGGTGATCCCGAGACGATCGTCGCGAGCGCCTGTACATACCGCGTTTGCGTCACTCCCAATGCGTTCTTCTCCAAAAGAACCTGCAATCCGTCCAACACATAATCGGTCACAACGCCCGTGGTTCCCGTCTTCTGAACCCGCAAACCATAGGGGTTATAGCCGAATTGCACGGTCGTTCCCGCGGGCAAATCGACCAACTTGAGCCGATTCTCAAAATCGTACGAATACGTCGTGAGACCCGTCGATGACGAATTCGCCGAAGTTAAATTGCCGTTCTTGTCCTCGCCGTAATTCGTCGTCACCGTCGCCTGTTGCGGACCCGATTGCACCGACTGCTCGATCTGATTGTCGGCGTAGTAAGAACTCGTCGTCGTCACGGGTGAATTCGACGTGTTCGGATTCGTCGTCACGAGCTTGGTTCGATTCCCCGCGGGATCGTTTTGCCGATCGACGCCGGAGTGCGATCCCCTCGTTATGCTGAAGTCTGGAATCAAGGTTTCCAGGCCGTGCATGGAAGCGAAAGCTCCGCAAGATCGATTGAATCGAATGAGATCCGCTCAACTACCAAAAGAGTAAAACCGAGGGCGATCGGAAAGCAAGAGGGTCGAGGATTTTTTTGTGATTTTTTTCAGGGGGTTTGAAGCGGTTAACATGGGTAAATTTGGCAAGATGGGATGCGGCCGGGCGACTTGATTCAAAGATTCCGGACTATAAACTATTCGATTCCGCGATTTCCACATTATAACATCTCAACAAGTAAAATTGACCTGATCTTAGAATCGATAGTAACGGGGTTAAGGTGAACCGATTCGATGCCGGTCTCGTGTACTGGAACCAACCCCTCCCCGGCCCTCCCCGCACGCGGGGAGGGTCCTATATCGCCATGCTATTATATTAGAACCTTCCCCCCGCTTGCGGGGGGATCGAGGGGGGTTCTATGGCGTGATTCAACCCCTCCCCGGCCCTCCCCGCATGCGGGGAGTGAGATAGATTCAGATCATCACTTGTATGAGAATGAGCCTTCCCCCCGCTTGCGGGGGGATTGAGGGGGGTTGATCTTTTGTAGTCATCGTGTTGTGAATAGAACCCCTCCCCGGCCCTCCCCGCATGCGGGGAGGGAGAAAAATATAGACATAAAGATGCTAGCATTACATGGCCTTCCCCCCGCTTGCGGGGGGATTGAGGGGGGTTGATCTTTTGTAGTCATCGTGTTGTGAATAGAACCCCTCCCCGACCCTCCCCGCATGCGGGGAGGGAGAAAAATACAGACATAAAGATGCTAGCATTACATGGCCTTCCCCCCGCTTGCGGGGGGATCGAGGGGGGATGTTCGGCCAGAAATCGACCCCTCCCCGGCCCTACTCGCAAGAGGGGAGGGTGTACTATCGCCGTGCTATTATATTAGAATCTTCCCCCCGCTTGCGGGGGGATCGAGGGGGGTCGACTTCGTTAATCGCTCGACGCGTTTACGGATCGCCTCCAAGAAACGCGGTTCGCTCGACTCCGCGTTCCTTTCCGATCGCATCAATCATTGGGAAAAGCGAGCGCGTGTTTCTCGCGCCGCGCCAATTCGTGATCGTGCTCGACCATCATCTTCACCAGACCCTTGAAATCGACCTCGGGCTTCCAGCCAAGGATGCGGCGGGTTTTGGACGAATCGCCGTGGAGGATATCGACCTCGGAGGGTCGCATATACTTGGGATCAAACTCAACATATTTTTTGTAATCGAGATCGAGCATGCCGAAGGCGATGTCGAGGAATTCGCGCACGGTGTGCGTTTCGTCCATCGCGATCACGTAATCGTCGGGCTTGGGTTGTTGCAGCATCATCCACATCGCGCGGACGTAATCGCCGGCGAAGCCCCAATCGCGGCTCGCCTCGATGTTGCCGAGATAAAGCTTGTCTTGAAGCCCTTCTTTAATCCGCGCCGCGCTGAGCGTGATCTTGCGGGTGACGAACGATTCGCCGCGACGCGGGCTTTCATGATTGAACAAGATACCCGTGCATGCGAAAAGATTGTACGCCTCTCGATAATTGATCGTCTGCCAGTGCGCGTAAAGCTTGGCGCACGCGTACGGGCTGCGGGGATGAAAGGGTGTTTCAAGCCCCTGCGGCGGAGGCGCCGATCCGAACATCTCGGAGCTCGAAGCCTGATAAAACTTCACCAATTTCTCTTGCGATAAATTGCGAGTGGCCTCGAGGAGCCTCAGCGTGCCGAGGCCGACGGTATCGGCGGTGTAAATCGGCTGATCGAACGAGATCCGCACGTGGCTCTGCGCGCCTAAGTTGTAGATCTCGTCGGGTTTGATCTTCTGGACGACGGTCGACAGGCTCGACGCGTCGGAAAGATCGGCGTAATGAAGATGAAATCGATCGTGCGTTTGTGCGCCCGCGGTGATATGATCAATTCGCTTACGGTTGAAGCTGCTCGCCCGCCGCACCAATCCATGGACGACGTAATCGGGCTTGTCGAGCAGGAATTCGGCGAGATAAGAGCCATCCTGTCCGGTGATTCCAGTGATCAAGGCGTGCTTCATCGGGTCCTCGGTTTGGTCGACGCGTCTTTTGTGCGTCACGGAAGATAATACGCCGCGCGATTCACCGGCAGGATCGGTTCCAGGCTCGGCCACAACGCTTGAATAAACTCGCCGATCGCCTTGCCGTCTTGGCCCGACGCCTCGGGTACGAACACTTCGACGGTCAGTCCCGAACCTCGGGTCGCCCTGCCGTAACCGCTTTTGCCGGCCATCGGGAGATCGCGGAGAATCCGCTCCACCGAACTCTCGCCAAAAATGTAGTACCAAAACCCGATCGTTTCGACCAGTTCCCCCTGGCGATATCCCAATTGATACACCGAGAGCGGCCGCGAGCCGCCGATCTCGACGCTGATCGGCCGGCACAACGCGTCGATCTTCGTCCATCCCCCCGAAGGCAAACAAACCTCGGGACTGTGCCTCAGGTTGAGCCCGTGCTTCGAATAATTCATCCAAAGCACCAGCCGCCGAGCGGGATCGCGCGAATCCACATAAACTCTGTTTAAATAATCATCGGCTTGCGTTTTTTCCTCGACCGCGGGATCGAGCGCCGCGTCGTCGCCGATCCAATCGCCGAGCTTCTTCGGGATCGTCGCCAACCGCGCCTTCAAAAGCGGACGAGGCTTGACCACGGCGCGCTCGACGCCCCCCCGCGCCGCCAATCCCAAACCGAGGAAAATCAGACAAACCCAGATGCGTCGACTTGTACTCATGATGATTCCTTTCTCCGCCGATCTTCGCGATCCGATCCTTTGATTTCTTATAAAATTGAACCTAACAAAGAGAGTCCGCAGATCGAAACCGCGGACTCGGCTCGCCTTGATTTACGAGGCGACGGTACGAACACGCACACCCTTTTCGACCGCGTTCGAACTCGGAAGCAACATACCGATCAAGGAATCGACGACGAGGCGCTCGCTCCATAACAACCAGAGCCCGAAGGCGAGCATGAAAAGCCCCTCGGCGGTATGCCAGGAGCCCGACGCGTAGCGGGGATCGATCCGATGCATGATCACTCCGGTGATCACCACCCGCACGATGTTGGCGATCATCGCCACGGGTATCGATGTGATCATTAGAAAAGAGCGATACCAGATCGATCGTCCCGAATAATAAGCGATCGCACACGTAAGCGCCAAAAAGCCCGTCAACTGGCGCATCCCGCTGCACGCTTCGGCGACGAACATCTTGGTTCCTCCCGGCAGGGTCATCAAATTCCCCTCGCGGAGGACGGGAATGCCGATCGCCCCCAACAGAACCGACGCCGATTCGCTGACCAACAACTGCAAAGGCGCCGCGATTTTGGTGTAAAGCGCGATCGGCAGCGGAATCATGAACGCGAGAAAGCCGATCGCGAAGCCGAATCGTTTCAGACCGTCGATCCCGAGCAAGAGCGAGCAAACCCCCGCCAATCCGATCGGCAGCGAAAGATCGGAGACGATTCCGATCGGTACGACGATCGTCGCGAGTTTTCCCAGCACGCTCGCTCCGATCAGCGATACGCCGAGCGCGACTCCCGATCGCGGCGCGATCGGACCGCGCCGCGCCGCCTCGTTCGCGAAATAAAGGCTCAACAACGGAACCAAAAATCCGTGGCTGTAATTTTCGTCGGTCGACCAAACAAAAACAAAATGACGTATGTTGCTCTCAAAGATCGCCGCCAACACGCCGACGCACGCGAGGCCGCCGATGAGAATCATTCGCCCCTCTCCCGTCCGCGCGAGACGAGCGAACGATTCGACGATCGATTCGCCGCGTGAAGTTGTTTTGGCGCGAGTTTGTGTTTGGGGTCGGATCGCGCGCGACTCGGGCGAGGATTCGGGGTGAATATCAAGCGTCTCTCGCCGAGATTCGAGATCGTTAACGACGGCCGTCATGAGCGAGTTCCTTTCGTCCTGGATGCGATCGATCGGCTCGATGTTTTCAGATCGAACATATCGCGTTCGTCCTAATTAATAGCGAGAATTCGTGGATGTACGAATGAGAGACGAATCTTTCGGCGGCGCGGGAGCGACCCGCGCCGAGAGTTCCATCGCCTTGCGGGCGATTCGATCGTCGCGATCGACGTCGCGGGCGAATTTGATCGCCTTTCGCGCCGCGGCGGTGTCGCCGAGTTCGACGTCGATCTCGGCGACCTCGAGCCACCAAGCGCGCTGATGATTCAGCACATGAGTGAGATCGATCGCCTTGGCGAACGCGGCGCGAGCCGGTTCGAGCCGTCCCAGCCTCGCCTCGGCCTCGGCCTCGGCGGCGAATGAAAGCGCGAGTTCGGCGCGGTCGGTTTCGCGCGATCGGACCGCGCCCGCGGTTTCGATCGCTCGTTCGAGCGCGGCTTGAACCTCGGTGGAATCGTTCCTTTCGGCGGCGACGCGCGCCGCGGCGAGCCACGCGACGGGAAGGTCGGGAATCGCTTTCGTCGCTTCGATACGGCGCTCGGCGCACGCCTCGCTCCAATCGCGGAGGACGCGTTCGATAATCCATTCGCGAGGCTGATAAACGCGGGCGCCGGGACGACGTTCGGCGGCGGGAGGTTCGATCTCAAACGAATAATCAAGTTTGCCGGCGAGTTCGATCGCGCGATTCATCTCGGCGATCGCCGCCTCCTCGCGACCCGATTCCAACAGCCTTCGCGCCGTCAAGGCGAGCGCGTCGACGTCGCGTCCGAGAGCGAGCGCGGATGTCGCGGTCGGCTCGGAATCACGCCGGCTCCGCCATACCGCGGCGTAACGCAGCGCGGCGAACGCGGGCGAAGCGTGCTTCGCACGTTCCAGCAGCTCGCGCGTTTTTTCCCGCGCTTCTCCTCCCGCCGAAGCGATCCCGCGATCGACAGCCATCGCCCAAATCAACAAATGCCTGGGAGTCGTTCGTCCCCAACCCCCTTCGGGAACGAGTAGCCCGTGCGAGGGGTCGGACTCGGATGCGACCGAACCCTTGTCTCGCGTGTCGAACAACCGTTCGGCGACCCGCTCGGCCGCGGCGTCGTCCCGAGCCCAAATCCAAGAAATACCGGTCGTCACAAGGCCCAACGCCGAAATAAGCATGAGAACACTTATATACTTAATCGCGCCGAATCTCATCGAGATTCCCCGGGGTCCGCGGGGAACGGTCAAATCGACGACGATCGACGAACGCGTGTCGACGCGCGGTTTTGTCGCGACAGCGAGTCGATTTGTTCCCGTCGAACGCGCGGCTTCGTTAACCCGAAAAATCTCCCGCGCCGAAGGCCAAAATTCGTCGTCGGCGCCTCCCTCGGATTGATCGCGATCGGCTTCTTTCGCCGCGTCGCGCGGCCGACCCCGATCGGAAGCTCCCGATCGCACGCCGACGACGAAGTCGTTTTGTTGAAGAGATTGCTTGTATTCCGATAAGATTGATCGTCGATCTTCGCCGAACTTCGAGGCGCGCCCGCCGGTTTTGGAATCGATCGATTCGGGGTCGCTCAATCCCGAACCGCCGCGTCTCGCCGCGCGTTCGGAGCGTGTCGAGCCCGCTCGACCGTCGCCGTTTTCTCCGCTCGACTTTCGAGCGTTCCTAGAAGCCGCGCGATCGGCTTCAGACCTCGTGGAATCGATCGTGAGATCGGCGCGTCGATCGGCGACGTTCGGCGTCTCGATCGCGCGATCTTCAAGATCGAGTTCGTTCTCCCGGGTATTCCGCCGCGATTCGACGTCGGGAGGCGCGGCTCCGATCGGCTCGACTTTCGATAAATTTAACGATTTATCAATATCTGTGTTAATCGTTCCCGTCGGGGTCGAATGAATTGACAATGGAATGTCGATTTGTCGATTCGGATCGGGAATTCGAGGCTCATCGGAGTATTTGTAAGGGGGATCGATCGTCGGCGCGGCGACGGTTCGCGCCCGGGGCGAGGCCGAAATCGGCGAAGCGTAAGAATGAGGCGCGGTCTTAGCCGACGCCGCGGGGGGAACGATCGCGGACCGCTCTTTCCAATTTTGCCTGGCCTCCCTCTCGGCCGCGGCGGCGTTCCAACCCTCGGCCCAAACTCGACGCCGTTCCTCGATTCTCGACGAAGCGTCTCGAACGACGGGCTCGGGTCGAACGACCGCGGAATCGATCGCGGCGACGACACTGGAATTTAAAGCATTCTTGATCGCCGGAATTTCAATCGGTTGTGATCGCGGCGTGCGATCGATCGGTTCCGCTACGGCGGCGACTCCGGGCGATCGTTCCAAAAACGTCGAGAAGCGGCGAGGTTCGGCGCTCGACGCGAGCGGTTCCACCCGCGGTGAAGGTTGAACGGGATCGATCCGAGGCGCGATCGTTTCAACCCGAGGAATCGCCTTCACGCGTTCCAGGTTCAGCGAAGGTTGATTCGAATCGAAGCGAGTGGAAGGCGCTTCAATCCGAGGCGCCTGAATATTAATTTTATGATCAGATGATTCGATCAAAGGCACCTGATTTTCAATTTTATGATCAGGCGTTTCGATCCAAGGCGCAAGATTTTCAATTTTATGATCAAGCGCTTTAATCCGAGCCGGGGGAGTTTCGATCCGGGGAACCGCGGTAACTCGTTCCAAGTTGAGCGAAGGCGGATTGGAATCGAAGCGCGACGCGCTCGTTTCGACGAGCTTCGTCGAACGACCGGCGCCGCCGGAATCGGATCGCTCGGGATCGCTTAAACGCTTAATGACATCGATAGCCGGCGTTGCGTAAGGAGACGTCGATTTTTTCGACGATTCATTCAAGGGCGAACGCTCGGCGGATTCTCGCGGCGAATCGTCCTGCGCTCCCGAAAGTTCGGGAGAGGCGACGGGGTCGACTCCCGATGTCGTCGTTTTATCCGAGTTATCTGTTTGTGTAAGCATATTATGATCTTGATCGGTCATTGTTGAACGAGCCTCGACGAGCGACCCGGTTCGGCTCGATCGGCGCCGATATCGGCGTAATCCAACGGGCTGAAGATATCGCTTCCTCCCGACGACCAGCGGCTCCAAACGCCCAGAAGCACGCTCGCTCCGATCGCGACGGGGGCGACTTCGACGCTGAAGTGGATGATCGAAAAGAGCGCGAGCCCCGTTCCCGCTCCGATCAATCCATAAGCTAAACAGCGATCGGATCGCCCGACGATCCGAATCGCCGGAGGCACGGCGATGACGGTCGAACAGGCGAACGCGAGTAAAAGGAGAATTCCTGGCAATCCCGTTTCCACTCCCCATTGCAAGACGGCGCTCGAAGCGGTGCTTGGAGTTAACGGATCCGATTTATATAAGGATATCACCTGAGGGAAACCGCCCACTCCGACGCCGGTCGGGAGGAAATCGCCGAGGATCGCGGTCGAATCCCTCCAAAGCGCGACGACGCGTCGCGTGTCGTCGGGGGATGCGAAGAGTCCGCGCGACGGGGGTTTTCCGAACGACCAGCCGATCGCCAGGCCCGCGGCGATCGCAGCGCTCGCCGCCATAAAAACGCCGATTCCGAGCCGACGCGACCCCGAAGCGAAACCGCCCGGAATCGTCGCGATCGCCGCTCCGATCACGATCGGGGCGCACGCGATCGGCCCGGCGAGGATACCGATCAGTATCGCGGCAAGTAAACAAATAAAACTAACCAGCATAACAAGCCCGCCGCGCGACGAATCGATCAAGCGGGCGAGCGGACCGCCGCGACCGCCGCGGGGAGAGAACGAATCGAGCACGAGCGCGAGCGCGAGCGGAAATCCGAATGAAGCGAGCGCCAGATATCCCCCCGGTCCCGCGGCGAGGACTCCCGAGCCGAATTCGCGATCGGCGACGGGAACGAGCCAGGGGGTCTCGGTCGAGCCTTCGGCCGAGGTCGGCTTTGATGCGATCCAGAGCGTCCAACCCGGCGTTTCCGACATCTCCGAACCGGTCGCGAGCAACCGAGACGACTCGGCCGCTCCTCCGCCGCCGCGATCGCCTCCAAGGAGAACCGCAACGATCAATGTTGTAATCAAAAATGGGGTTATTAAAAATCCCCATATCATTAAGAGGTGTTGCAATCGATCGACGTATCGCGCGACCGCGCCCGCCAACAGCAGACAAAGCGCGCCTCCCACAAGTTTGCGAAGCGTCGCCGAGCGATCGAGCGTCGCGGGGGATCGGCTCGCGGTGAAATGAGGCGATTCGGCCGCGGGATCTTCGAGTTTGATCAATTCCAGGCGCGCGCCCGTGTCGTGGAGCCTTCGAGCCGCGGGTGAAAGAAGCCGGGCGATCGGAGCGGGCGCCGGAGCGAGCTGAACCGCCCCCAGCGCCAGAGCGAACGCCGCGAAGAACGTCGCGGCGCCGCGCATCACGAGCACGCGCCCGCCGATCCAGCAACGGGTCGTCGTTAAGAGGGCGATGACGATGATCGCAGCGGCGAACGCGGGGCGCCACCACCACGCCGCGCCTCCGCGCGAGAAAACCGATCCGCATACGACCAGGCCGATTAATCCGGCGAGCGTACGATCCGTCCAGGTGAGTATCAGTAGCCGATCCATGGCGCCCTTTCGTTGTTTCCTCGCTCGCACCGCTCAATCAATCGTGCTCGCCGATCGCGACCGCGTCTTGCCGCGAAACCTCGGCGCCCGCCGCGATCGGCGTCGTATCCACCTCGCTCGGTCGATAACCAAGCTTGCGCGTACTCGCGGTCGAGAATGAACTTCTCGAACTATAATGATATCCATAACCCAACATTCCGCCGACGCTCGACCAATTTTTCAGATCGTCGTCGAGCGCGTTGAAAACCCCTCCCGCGATATCGACCCCCGATTGTTCGAGCATCCGCACGGCTCGGCGAAGCGGGCTTAGATCGTGCGTAGCGGATTTGACGACGAGAAGCGCCGTGTCGACGATTCGACCGAGCATCCTGCAATCCGCCATGCCGAGAATCGCGGGCCCGTCGAGGATCACGCGGTCGTAATGACTTGAAAGCGATTGAACAAGTCGGCGTAATTCGAGCGTTCCTAGAACCTCGATCGGCACCCCCTCGGTATTACCCGTGGGGATAAAATCGAGATTCGCAACCTCGGTATGTTTGAGCGTCCGTTGCCAGGGGAGATCGCCTCGAAGGACGTCGACCAATCCCGATTCGGACGGATCGGCGCCGAAAACTCCCGCGAGACTGGGACGTCGGAGATCGACGTCGACCAATAGCGTGCGCTCTCCGGCGCGAGCGCACGTTACCGCGAGGTTGAGCGCCGTCGTGCTTTTTCCCTCGCCGGCCTTGGCGCTCGTGATCAACACCGTCACCACGGGACGGCCGCGACCGCGCAGTCCGAGCAATGACGCATGCAGATTTCTATACGCATCGGCTTCGATCGATTCGGGAACGCCCCCCGTCCAGACGTGACCGCCGCGCGAAAGCAAAGCCGTCCGCCGCGCCCGCGGCACCACCCCCAACAACGGAATTCCTAAACCAATTGTTACATGTTCAGGAGTTTTAACCCGATGATCGAGCGTCTCGAGCACGAACACGAATCCGACCCCCGCGGCGATTCCCAGGAGGATCGAGAGCGCGATCTGCATCGGTCGTTTGGGCTTGATCGGTTCGAGCGGCTCGCCCGGCGCCGCCATCACCACGATCGGATCCTTCCGAGTTTTCGACAACGTTTCAAAATTGAAATATTGCTTCTTCAACGTCGAGATCCGATGCGTGACGTCGTCGTAAACCTTGGACAAGTTCTGAAATTTTTGGAATTCGGGCATCGAATCTTTCAAACGTTTCAAAGACGCCTCGACTTCATCCTTATACTCCTCGGCGCGGCGTTCGGCGTCGGCGATGATCACCTGAGAAATCTGGGGCTCGCGCGACTTCATCGCCCGCAACGATCGGATCTGCTCGAGCGTTCGCTTCAGCCTCGAGGCGAGTATCCGCGCCGCGGGATCGTTGTTGAAATCCCGTATACTCTCCTTATACGTCACCAACCTCGTTTCATACGTATCTTTTAATTTCATGAGGGCCGCCAGCTTCGCGTCGATCGGCGAAGCCGCGTCGCGACCCCCTCCCGATCCCCCCTTCATAAAATAAAGCATCGCTTCATGCTTTAGGTTGTTAATATGTTGAAGCTCTTGGATAAGCAAATTTTTGCTTTCAAGGTATTCTTGTTCGGCAAGGCTTTTTCCCCCCGGGCCGATCGCGCGCGAATTCCGAACCACCGATTGAATCTCGGCGTCGATCGACTTGAGGTCGGTCTCGAGTTGTTGAATGCTCTTGGCTGCGTGCTCCTTCGAATCGTCGACCTCGCGCGCCGTCTCGCGTCCCGCTTGCTCCTTCAGAACCTTGATGATCGCCCCCAACAACTTGACGATCCGATCGGGACTTTTACCTTCAAGAGTGATTTGAACATAATTTGTGTTCACTTGTTGCCGCGCGACGAGATTCTCCCCAAGTTCGCCGGCGATCTCGACGGGAGAGCCGCCGATCGACGAATCCTCGGCGACGCGAACGGGAAGGCTTCTTCCTTTGATCGAAGCGAGCATCGTCGGAATATATCGCGCCGACGTTTCGGGATCGCGCGTTTGCATCTCAGATCCGAACATACTTGCAAGCATCGGATTGAACTGAGGCGGGTTGATCTGAAGCTCGGCGCTCGTCTGGTAAATATCGGGCCGACGGATCGCTTGAATCGATCCCAAGGTCGCGATCGTGGTCGCGATCAGAAGCGCGAGCCAAAATCGACGTTTCACGGCGCGGGTGTAATCGGCGAGCGTTTTAGGAGGGAGCGACGCCGGAAGATGCGTTGAAGTAAGCGCGGTTACGGGGGTCGCGGGTAACGAATGATCGCGATGGAGAGCGGGAACATGCGACTGGCCGGTGATTCGTTCCATGAATCTCTATCTCCTCCGTGACGACCGCTTATTTTTCGCCCAGCGATGGACGGCTTCCAGCCGGCCCGTTCGAACCACCGACGACCGCGGCCTTGAGCCGATTGACCAAACCCGCGGACGATACCGACGTCGTTCGAGCCCGAATCGACATAATCGCCTGACTCGACGAATCCGACAAGAGGCCGGCCAATCCCGCAACCGCGGCTCGATCGACCGTTTCGGCCGCAACTTCCGTCTCGACGGGAGGTTCCACCGTGAAAAGCCGATCGAGACGTTCCGCGGTCGCGAGCGCCAACCGCTGCAAGAAGCGGAACGTGATGTCCGCGGAGATCGCCGATTCACGCGACTGGTGAAGCGAAACCGCCAACATTAAATCCCGCCCACTCTTCAGTCGAAATGAAGCAGTCGGACCCGACGGATCGAGCGGCGATTCGACACGCCTCGTCGGACCGTCCGAATGCTCGAATAAAAGCTCACCGCGGCGATAACACGATAACGTTATACCGTCGCACCCCAATTTGTAGCTCGTATCGCGTACGATATTCCAGATCGACTCGACGTCGTTGCATAACTCGATCCTCTGGATCGATTCCCACGTCGTCTTCGACGATTGTCGCTCCTCGCGTTTGCGCGTCATTCGAGCCGTGAAATCGGCTCGTAATTGAGCCAGCTCGTCGCGGCGACTCGTCAATATCAGGAGGAAAGCGAGCGATCCCGAACCGCCCAGCAAAAACGCTAGAAATTCGTTATGAAGCGCCACCCCCAACAACACCGTGCCGCACAAAAACGCCGAGAAACAATAAAGCAAGATCGCCGCCTGACGCGGATTGAGCCCCAAATTCATCACCAAATGATGAACGTGCCGACGATCCGCGGCGCTGAACGGTAAATTGCGCACCCAACGCCGGAAAATCGCCATCGCCGTGTCCGAAATCGGCAACCCCATCGCCAAAATCGGGAACAAAATCGAAACCGCCGAGGTCCCCTTCATCGATCCCTCGACGCCGATCACGCCGATCAATAAACCGATCAGAAGACTCCCCGTATCGCCCAGGAAAATGCACGCGGGATGCCAGTTATAAAGTAAAAACCCAGCCAAACTCCCCGCCAACGAAGCCGCCAAAACCGCCGAGACGATCGTATGTTGATGAATCGCCACCAACATCAAAGTACCGCTCACCAGCAACCCCACACCCGACGCCAATCCGTCCATCCCATCAATCAAATTCCATACATTTAAGCATCCTAAAAACCAGATCATCGTAACCAAAAAACTGAAGATCCCGACGTGAACCGAATGCCCCGCGACGATAAACTCAAAACCGGGATGCGTAAAATCGATCGTCGATCCGAAAATCGAAACGTTGACGATCTGAATTCCGCCGAAATAAAGCGCCACGACCGCCGCGGCCTGTCCCAGCAACTTCATCCGAGGGCTCATACCGCGCGTGTCGTCGATCGCGCCGATCAAAATCGTGATCGCCGCGGCGATCACGATGCCCCCTTGACGCCACACGTCATGAAAATCCGTGTACGATCGCAGATAACCCCCCAACGTCGCGACCACGGCGCTAAGAAGCAACCCCGCGACCAACCCCAACCCCCCCATCCGCGGCACCGATCCCTTGTGCACGCGACGAAATTGATCGGGCTTGTCGATCGCCCCCAGCACGATCGCGACCCGCGTCACGAGCGGCGTGGCGAGCACGCATCCCATAAACGAGACGGCGAATATCAAGAGTAGCGCGTTTGAAAACATGCCAAGTTGCATCCCCGTACCACCCCGACGAACGCGGCTCGGTCCGTGGGACCGAATCGACCGCGTCTCCTCACCGATTCACATCAGTTACGCCGTCGCAAAACGGACGTGACTCATCACCATCTTATTGACGATTTTAAACAGTAGATCCCGCGGCGTGAACGAACCGCTCGATTCCGACCGCTCCGTTGAAACGGCCGAAAATCCACCGATCAATTCTCATCCGAAAGCCGCCGATTCGTATCGACGTACTTCGCATTATCAAAGCTTCGATCGGTTCACGCGGTTTTTCGCTCCTCTAACGAACGCACGACAGTATCGCCGCCGTGCGACGAGAGGTCAAGCGCGAATCCACGACTTCATCCAAAATCCACGCTTCCACCTCCCCTCGTTCATCCCGGCTCAAGTGATTGGTTCGAGGAAAGATACGACGATTCGAAAACGCTCGGCCCCGCGTCTTGTCGTCGGCGATCCACGAACGTTTTGAATCGATCAGATTTGCTTATCTTGATTCAGCCAAGGCTCGGTTTCGCAACCTCACCAGGGATTAGCTCGTCATGATCGAATCCACTCCTATCATCGACGTTCCGTTCTCATCCGCGACACGCACGCCAAAGTTTTCGCCGCGACGCGCGTGCTCGATCGATTCGACGTCGGCTATAATCGTCCGATCGAGCGTTACAAGATATTCTCCACCAACGCCTTCTCGAAGCGAATCTCATGCCATGGCGCCAATCCGCGATCTCGTCCTCGGTACCGCCGGTCATATCGACCACGGAAAAACGGCTCTCGTTCACGCCTTGACCGGAGTCGACACCGATCGACTCCCCGCCGAGAAAGAACGCGGAATCACGATCGATCTCGGCTTCGCCGCACTCGAATTAGGCGAATTACGTCTCGCTTTGATCGACGTCCCCGGTCACGAACGCTTCGTCCGCAACATGCTCGCGGGAGCGTCCGGAATCGACCTCGCCATGCTCGTCGTCGCCGCCGACGACTCCGTCATGCCTCAAACCCGTGAACACCTGGAAATATTAAAACTCCTGGGATTGAAAGGAGGGCTGATCGCCCTGACGAAATGCGATCTCGCCGACGAATCGTGGCTCGATCTCGTCGAAGACGACGTCCGCGCGCTCGTCCGCGGCTCGTTCCTCGAAGCCGCGCCGATCGTCCGCACCGCGGCGATCTCCGGCCGAGGTATCGACGAGCTCAAACAGGCGCTCAAGACGCTCGGCGATAACGCCCCGATCGCGGCCGACGCCGGTCTCTTTCGAATGGCGGTCGACCGATCGTTCTCGGTCCAGGGGCACGGAACCGTCGTCACCGGAACCGTCGCGTCGGGGTCGCTCACCGTCGGCGACGAACTCGTTCTTTGGCCGCTCGATCGCCCTGTCCGCGTCCGAGGCATGCAACGCCACGATCGCCCCGTCGAAGCGATCTCCCGCGGAATGCGAGCAGCGATCAACCTCGGTGGAATCCGACACACCGAAATCGTCCGCGGATACGTCCTCGCGACTCCCGGATACTTAACGCCGACTCGTATCGTTACGATTGAAATTCAAGCGTCTTTGGAAGCGCCGCGGCCGCTTCGCCATCGCGCCCGTTATCGGCTCCATATCGGATCGGCCGAAGTCGCAGCGTCGCTCTCCCTCTTCGATCGCCGCGAACTCGCCCCCGGCGAAGCGACCCTGGGACAGCTCCACCTCGCCGAACCGATCGTCACCGTTTACGGCGAACCGTTCGTTTTACGCGAGGAAAGCCCCCCCGCGACGCTCGGCGGAGGGCGCATCCTCCAGCCGTCGGTGAGGAGAATTCGCCGGCGCGATTCGGCGACGATCGATCGCGTTCGACGTTTGCAAGATCCCGACCCCGTCGTCAAAGCCGTCGCGGCGCTCGCTTTTTACGCGTTTCATCCCTGGACCGAGGCGACGCTCGCTCGCGACTCCGGAATCCCGCTCGCAAACATCCCGTCGATTCTATCATATATCGATCAAAATAATTTACTTGTCGAACTGCCGACGGGTCCGCGGCGCGCGTCTCGCGTTCTCGCCGAAGTCGTCGCCGATCTCGAGGATCGGACGATTCGCGCGATCGCTCGCTTGCACGCCTCCAAACCAAGGCATTCGACGATTCCCCGATCTCAGGTCGCCGCGGCTCTCGCCGATCTTCAGAGCGACTCGCTCGTCGCGGGTCTGATCGATCGACTCGACAAACAAAAACGCGTCGTCGCGACTCCGCGATCGGTCGCGCTCGTCGGTCACACCCCCAAGCTCAGCCAGGGAGAACGGAAACTCATGGATGAAATCGTCGAGCTTTATCATCGTGCGGGCTTCAATCCCCCCGAACTCGAAGCCCTCGCCGAACGCGCGGGACCTCGTTCAAACGTCGTCCCCGAGCTGATCGCGATTCTCGTCGAAGAGGAAAGACTCGTTTCCATCGGAGGATCTCTTTATCTTGATGAAGAGATCGCCCGAGAACTCGTTCAACGAGTGACCGATCGACTTTCCCAGGGCGGAACGATCACGATGTCCGAACTCCGCGATTTACTCGGAACGACACGCAAGTTCGCCGTACCGATCGGCGAATATCTCGATCGAATCGGCGTAACCAAACGTGAAGGCGACGCCCGAGGGCTCGCTCGACCTCGCGAAAAAACGGCGGAGAACGCCCGACCGTAACGCGACGTGCGGCACAGATATAACAATATAATGGACTTATAATATGGATGTTAAAGAAAATCAAGAAAATGATCAGAGTTCAAAGACGATATCGCCGCGCGATTTGCCGGCGGTCGGCGCGACGATCGGTCGTCCCGAACTTGCGGAGCGCGCTCGGTTGGTGGGGGAGAAAGCCGTCGTCGCGGCGGTGCGAACCGTGATCGCCGAGGTGCGTGCGCGATTACTGGGGGACGAAGCGAAGCAAGTCGATCGCGCGGCGATCGCCCCCGCGGCGATCGCTCGTCGCGCTCTGGAATTGCTCGATCGTTCCGGACCCGGGTTGCGCCGGGTGATCAACGCGACCGGTATTCTCTTGCACACGGGGCTCGGCCGCGCTCCGTTGAGCCGAGAAGCGATCGAAGCGATCGTCGACGTGTCATCGGGCTATTCCAACCTCGAGTTCGACCTTGATTCCGGACGCCGAGGCGTGAGAACGACTCATATCGAGAAAACGCTCGTCGAGCTGCTCGGTTGCGAGGCGGCGGCGGTCGTCAATAACAACGCCGCGGCGACCGTCGTCGCGCTCAAGGCGCTCGCTCACGGTAAAGAGGCGATCGTCTCGCGCGGCCAATTGGTCGAGATCGGCGGGTCGTTCCGGCTCCCCGAAATCTTCGAAGTTTCGGGCGCCAAACTAAAAGAGGTGGGAACGACCAACAAAACCAGAATCGGCGATTACGACCGCGCGATCGGTCCCGAAACCGCGTTGATATTACGCGTACATACGAGCAATTACCGAATCGTGGGTTTCGTCGAACAACCTGGAATCGGCGAACTCGTCGAACTCGCTCATGCGCGCGGTCTCTTGTTCGTCGACGACGTCGGCTCGGGGGCGATCGCATCCGGCTCGCCGCCGCGCGTCGCGGGAGAACCGACCGTATCCGAGGCGATCGCGGCGGGCGCCGATCTCGTTTTATTTTCGGGCGATAAACTCCTCGGAGGTCCCCAATGCGGAATCCTCGCGGGACGACGAGACGTCGTCGATCGCATTCGTACCGATCCCTTGATGCGAGCGATCCGCTCCGATAAAACGACCCTCGCGGCGCTCGAAGCGACCCTTCGCGCCGCGCTCGATCCCGAATTCGCTTGCAAACATATCCCTTTATGGATGTTCTTGAACGCGCCCTTCGATTCGCTTTCGATCCGGGCCGAGCGGCTCGCCGAATCGCTGCGCGCCGAAGCGGGGTTTCACGCGCTGGCGATTTCGACCGAGGCTTATCTCGGCGGCGGCAGCGTGCCGCAAGAGGCGATCCCGAGCCGCGCGGTGCGCGTCGATCCCCCCTTCCCCGCCGCGGCGCCCCGCTCGGTCGAATCGCTGGCGCGCGCTTTTCGAGTCGGTCGCCCCGCGATCGTCCCTCGCGTCGAACAAAACTCGATCGTCTTCGATCTCGCCGCGGTCTTCCCCCATGAAGATCAAGAAATCCTCGCGCGTTTTCTTGATTTTATCAAAACATCAAGTTCTTAAAATTCGATAGCGTCTTGATCTCATAAACGACGATCGCGATTCGATCGATTCTAAAAAACCCGACGTTTTGAAACCCTGTTGCCGGAAAAGAGGCGTCCGACGCTCGCTCCGATCCCTCGCTTTCGGGTTCAATCGGAAAGTTCAACGCCGTCGGCGACGAGCGGATCCCAAATTCGCTCGGGAAGACGAGCGGCCCACGCCATCCCGCGAAACACGAGCGCTCGGAACAACGGATCGTCCATCGTCCACGCGTAATGGCCGAACACCGTGCAAAACACGCGGCCTCCGCCGGTCTCGCGCTTCCAAACGACCGGCCGAGGCGATCCGTCCTCGATCGCGGTCGCCAAAACCGTAACCCGCGCGGGATCGCCCGCCATCTCCCAATACGCCTCGTCAATCAAATCGAGGTGCTCAAATCCGTGGATGATCGGATCGGACAAATTCGACGGAAAATCGACGCGATGCGGAGCATGAAGGAATTTGCGCTTCTTGGAAAAAGACGCCAAACCGAACCGATCGGCCAAACCCTTGGGATCCTGATCGATCACCATGCTCGAATGGAGCGCGACGATCCCGCCCCCTTTCGCCAAAAACCGATCGATATCGTTCAGTTGATTCGGCGCCCAATCGTGATCCCAAAAATAGAACACCGCCAGGTCGGCGCCGCGCCATTGTTCGACGCTCGGCCAATCCAAAACGGTCGTCGCCGAGACGCCCGGTTGTTTCGTGACGATGCGCCTCCAACCCTCGGCCCAAGCGGGATATTCGTGCTCGCCGGGGCCGAATTCCTTCTTGCCGTGAACAAAAAGTATCTGGATGGGTCGAATTTTGGATGCGTCGATCGGTTCGATTTTTGAGTCGGGCTCTCGCGTGATCGACTGAATCTCCTTGAGCGATCGACGCCGAGGCGGTCGATTCGGCTTGCCGCGAGCCGCGGTTTGATTCGAGGCTTGAGCCGCCGTCGCGGCGGGCGCCGCGGGCTTTTGCGTGAGGAACGCGAGCAGGTCGCGCGATTTTTCCTCGCCGATCGCTCCGATCAGTCCCGCGGGCATGATCGAACTTGAACTCGGTCTCAACTCGACGACGTCGGATCGAGGAATCAACGTTTCTTGAGCGTTCGTATCAATCACGCGGATCGCGTCGGCGCCGCGCGCTCGCACAATCCCCATCGCGACACGACCGTCTTTCCTGGCGACCGTATACGCGAAGAAATCGGGATGAATCGACGCGCTCGGCTCGGCGATCTCGCGATAAACCGATTCCAGATCCTTGCCGGCGAAATCGTCGAGTTCGGGTCCGATCGCTCCCCCCTCCCCTCTCACCTTATGACAACTTGAACATTTGGCTTGCTCACTCTGAAAAACGAGCTTGCCGCGTCCCGGATCGCCGCCTTCAAGCGAGAACGTCGGCTTCGCCGCCGACGAAAAGGAAACGACCGGCGCCGGCGCCCACGGAAGGATCAACATTTTTGGAGATATCGTTCGCGGCGTTGGATCGTCGCCGGTACGGAGAGTCGTCAGAAATTTCAACGGGTTGGATTGCGACGAAGTTTTGATCACGGTGATCCACTCGACGGCGTCTCCGGTCGATTCGATCGCAAGCTCGACCGTCGATCGGTCGCCGCTCGCCTCGGCGGTTTGCGAGCCGAGCGTCGTCTCGATCGGCCTGTTCGTCTCGATCCGAATCGTCGCTTTTCCCGGGGGAAGTTTGAGAAAAGTTCGGAGGGTGAGCCGGCCATTGCGATTTAGATATTCCAACGTTTTTTTGTGTTCAATAGAACCTGTCGTGTGCGCTTTCACGACCGCGGGATCGCAGTGAGGCCACCAGGCGTTCCACGCGGGCTTGGCGTCTTCGGTCCCGTCGTCCCATGCGGCGTCGACTCCCGATAAATCATAGGCGAGGTCGACGCCGACCGGCATCGAATTCACCCCCGCCGGGCGAATCCCGGTCAATTTCGCGGTATAAAGCGCCTCGCGCGGGTGGGGATCGGTCGCTAAGACGAGCATCATGCCGTCGTCGTCGACCCGCGCCGCGGCGATCCGCAACTTCCCGCGACGATCGACGCTCGAATCGATTTTTGAATTCGATCCGCCGGCTATCGGATTCGATCGATCAATCGTCGCCGGATCGGCGCGGTATTCGATCGTTTGATCGACGAGCGATTCCACCGATTTCGCGTCGATCGGCCGATCGAACGCGATCTTGACGTCGAGCGGCCCCGCGGGCCAAGCGACGACCGCCCGCGGTTCGGCTTCGGCAGCGAAACCGACAACGAAATCGAACGATAAACCGCCGAAGCAGACGCAAACCAATACGGATAAGGCGCGCACAATCCTGACGTCTCGAATCGTCATAAGATCCCCCCTGGTATTATCGATTCGATCTTACCGTGCGAAACGAGGATCAACCACCGGGGAGATCCCGATCGACGACTTTACAAACAAAAAAAATAATATATCATTATAATTATTAAATAGAGTCGGAATTCTCCGGGATCGATTCGAATCACTCGCAAAGAACAGGATAACATTCTCGATAAAACGATCGATAACTGCGATCGGAAGATTAATCCGCCGGTTTTCGTTTCAAACGAACGTCAATATGCAAAACATTGTTTGATTTAACGTGAACCGAATCATGGAAGTAATCCCTCAGTGCGAGCTTGCGTGGGATGTATCCCGGATGATCGACTTCGGCGGAGATTCGATCAAAGTGAATCACGGCTTTGACGATACCGAAAATAGCGGTCCCGTGCGAGTACGCTTTGAAATCAAGCCGGGCCTCGCCGAATTGATCGGTTACGGCTCGAACCTCGTGACGATCGCTCGTCCATTCGTTAACGATCAATATCGACGCTCCAGAAACGGGATTGTTTGAAAGAACGTCGTAAACCTTAACGTACAAACAGACATCAGTATTATTCGCCCATGAAACAACCGGAATTCTCGATATGAAAAACAAAACGGCTACGATCAGCAAAACACGATATTTATAATATGTCAATATACCGATAAATCCGAGACTGGTGCGATTCTCCGCCCCGGTTTCGTCTTCGGCGCGCACGATATTCGTTCCTTAAGGAGAAATCACGCGGAGGTCGATTCGTCGCGGCTCGGGCGTTCCACTCCCCGGAAATCGACACGATTCCGGCGTCGTGACGATCGGCGAACCGATCGTACCGCCTCGACTCGGATCAAAACAGACCCGAAGCAAGATGAACCTCGACTCAAAATTCAAAGTATACTTTTTATATTCTGATCTGTTTCCATAAATCGAAACGGATCGCGTCGCCGACTCGCGCCGGACAATTTAATATTAATGAAAATATACTTTATTATATATATGCTGTTTATTTTCTCATTTTACCGAGGAGCGCGTCGGCGAGGGGGGACCGCGAATGCGAGGCCTCTCGAATCTCGGAATCGATTCGGTCCGGGTTCTCCCGGGGGGTTGATCGCGAAGTGTTCATTCCATATCATTTTATATCAGTTCGCGCCCGCCGCACCGGAGGTTCTTCTTATCAAGACGAATCGCGCCGCGCGGACGTTTTTCGCGGCGGGGCGAAGTCGCCCGGACTCGAAAACGCGCGAACCTTCGTGATGGGGAATCCGTCGATGTCGACTCCGAATCTCAAGCGATATCCCATTCGACCTAACGCTTTCAAGTCGAACCTCTTAAGCCCCCGTTGCGCGATCGATCGATCGCGATTCGATCGTGCCGAGAGGGTCGCTTTATGAGATCGCACGCGGTCGAGGCGAGCATTGAGGATCGCGAGGGTTACGGTGAGATCGATCGCAAGCCGCCGTACGGATCGCTCGCGGCGGTCGTGATCGTCGCGGCGATTTTGATACGCGCCTACTGGCCGCTGATGAGCCTGCTGATCCACATGGCGGGAGCTCATTTCTTTTTGCTGTTTCTCGTTCTTTTGCCGGTCTTCCTGATTCACGGAATCGTCGGCAAAACGTACGGGGTGAACCAACTGTTTTGGCACGAGTCGCCAAGCCGGCGGTTCATCAACGCGTTCAGCGTTACGACTCTCGTCGTTTTCTTTTCGCTCGCGAGTTATTTCGTCGCGACGCGACCGCTCGCGGGGGATTCGCGCACCTTTCTCATCAACGGACTCGAACGTTTTTGCACCAGGTGGAAGCTCCCCCGCGCTCCCTTTCTGCATAAGCTTCCGTGGTTCCATTTCGTCGATCCGCTCGAGGATTACGCCGAGATCCCCGAACCCGCGGGGGTCGAGGAAACATCGAGCCGGTTCTTCCACACCGAATCGCTCGATCGACTCGTTTTGTTTCTGGCGATCACCGCTCCGCCGATTTTGCTGATGCTTTCGTTCCCCGCGGTTTTTCCCCGCTTGGCGCGGCTGAGGAGAATCGGGCATTACACGCGGAAAAAGCCGGGGGATCTCGTCTTGGCGTGGTTCGGCGGAATCGTCGCGGGCTTGACGACCGTCCCCATACTTGTTATGTGTTGTTATTCGGCGAATATCGTGATTAGTCGATATTATTGGCGCGAGGTCGAGTTTCTTCGCGAGTCGACCTCGCGGCTGCACGAGGTCGCCGATCTTGTCGAGCGGTTGCGGACCGAACGCGACGACCTCGACCTGGCGGATTGGAGCGAGATTCAATCGCACCTCAAGCAGATTCAGGGGCATTTGGCTAAGATCGAGGATCGATCGAGGCGCAAACCTCGACCGGGCCGAATGGGCGAATCCGAGCGAGCCGGAATCGCTCGGACGCGACTGGGACGTGATATCGAACGGATCGATCGGCTACGTCGATCGGGAAGGTCGACGATCCAATCGCCCCCCTCCTCGAACGATCGCGACGACGGAATTTCGGATCGCTCCAAGAACGCCGCGACGATCGCGAGAACCCCCTCGGCGCGCGATCGCGAGGCGAGACGGCTCTTCGAGGAAACGTGGGATCGGCTCGTCGAGATCGACCCCCTGATCCGCGAGCATCGCGACGACGAGCGATCGCTCACGCTCACGCGATTCACCACGATCCCTTCGCTCATCATGCAAGCTCTTCTTTATATCATTTTTTCTATATCTTTTAAATTCAAGCGTTATACCGCTGCGCTGGCGATCTGCATGTTGCTCGGCCTGCTCGCGACCTCGTACACGACGTTCGTCTGTCTCGTCCCGTCTTTCGGCCTGTGGAAGCTGGTGATTCCGGCGGTGTTGATTCTCTGGATTAGCCTCACAAATCATGATAAATATAAATTAACATTTGACGGTTTGGAAAATTATTATTCGGGCGCCCCCGCCTCGCTGGAACAGGCGATGGAGCGGCCGTGCTCGGTCGGTTACGGAACGATCAGCGACGACCGCGCGTTGCGGGCGTGGAGCGAGGGGCATCCCGCGCGGATGGGGCGCCGCAAGCCGAAGCTCGTCGTCGTCGCCGCGAGCGGCGGCGGGTCGCGATCGACGATCTGGGTCGCGTGCGTCCTTAAAGCCCTGGGAGACGCGATCCCGGGCTTCGCGAGCCACATTCGAGTGATGGCGGGAGCTTCGGGAGGGATGGTGGGCGCGGCGCATTATGTCGCGGCGGTTCGCGATTATCATATGCGATTCGGCGCCGCCGATCCCGCGCTCGCTCGGTTTCCCGCGGCCAAGGTGATCGAACGCATCAACCGAGACGGGCTCGACGATGTCGCCAAGCAGCTCGTGCTCCGCGACCTGCCGTCGATTTTTCTTCCCTGGCGACAACCGAACGATCGCGGCAAAGTGCTCGAAAGAACGTGGCGCGATGGAGGCTTGCTCGAAGAATTCAACGCCTTCGCCCCCGCCGAACTCGCCGGAAAAATCCCCTCCTTAATATTCTCGCCGATGCTCGTCGAAGACGGCAGACGTTTAATTATAAGCAATCTTGAATTACCATATATGACCGCGTCCGCGGCGCGCTCACTTACAGATAAAGACTTATCGAAACGCTACGGCGATCGGCTCTCGACCTCGGCGGTCGAATTCCGCGCGCTCTTCGCCGACCCCGATCGCGTAGCTCGGCTCAAATTAAGCACCGCGGCCCGCATGAACGCCACTTTTCCTTATTTGTCTCCCGCGGTCAATCTCCCCGTCGATCCGCTCCGAAGCGTCGTCGACGCGAGCTTTTATGATAATTACGGCGTAAGCGTGGCTTCGAGCTGGCTGTTCCGCCATCGCCGCGTCCTTCGCGAACTCACCTCCGGCGTCGTGCTGATCCAGATTCGCGATGAATTGAGCCTCGAAAATCGGCTCGGCGTCGGCAAAACCGCGAGGCCGGGACCGTTTCAATCCGCCGCCGACGCCTTTCGATTTTTCACCACTCCGTTCGTCGGAGCGGATACGGCGCGGAACGCCTCGACCGCGTTTCGCGACGACGACGACCTTGTGTTCATATCGGAAATCCTCAACGAAAACGACGACGACCCCTTTTTTACGACCGCGGCCTTCGAAAGCGGCGCCGACGCGGCGCTCTCCTGGTACGTCTCGGACGCCGAAAAACGGGGCATCGAACGGCAAATCCTCGGTCCGATCAACCAGATCGCGATTCACCATCTCGGCGCCTGGTGGAATAAAGATTACGCATAACATCAAGAAATTATCCGCAAAAGTCTCCTCCCCGCGCCGACGCGAGGCCTCGGCGAGATTCTGTTTATACGTGAACTAATTGATGTATCTGGATCGATACTCGGCGCTCGCTCTTCGGGATTGTAAAGAGCGCTCGCGAATCAGCGCCGCCGCGGTCGGCGGCTATCCGGGAAAGTTCTCGAATCCCTCAAACGGCGTAGCCGCAATCATACCGGCCCGACGCTCAAACAAGGGTCTTCTGATAATAGCATGAAAACTTTCGATTGAGCATTTGATCGCCCCCTCGCTTGCGCGTCGGGTTTGTATCATTCAACATCCGTTCTCACAAAAGATGCGCGCACGCCTCGCTCGATTCAGACGAACACTCTACCGGCTCGATTTTACCGGTTTCGGCGCCGATTCACGCATAAAACGAACGTATTTTATATATCTTGATTTCTTTTTGTACTGATTGAAATTGCGATCCTCCCGGTGAGCCTCTTCTCGTAAACTCGGGCGAGGAGGCCGATTTATCGGTCCATATTCACCAACATCATAATTCGGCTCACCAGGAGGTTCGCCCTCCCGATTTCGGGTTCGCCCTCGAATTCCGTCGAATATGCGGATTTCGATCGGGATATCCGTTCAATGCAAATTATGATGATGACGAATGATTTCGCCTTCTTTTAAGTAAACGACGTCTTCGGCGATGTTCGCCGCGTGATCCGCCACGCGTTCCAGATGCCGCGTCGCCGAGAAAAGCTCGAGCCCCGCTTCGATCCGATCGGGATCCGAACGCATCGACATTTTTAGATCGTCGATAATTTCACGATGATAACGATCGACCTCGTCGTCGAGCGCGCGGATCGACCTCGCCTTGTCGGCGTCGAGATTCACGAACGCGTCGAGACTGCCCCGAACCATCCGGATCGCAACCGCGGTCATCGCCTCGAGCTTCTCGGGAATCGCCGCGCCCTGACAATATTTGTTCAAATAAATCGCACGCTCGGCGATGTTGACCGCGAGATCCGCCATCCGCTCCAGATCGTTGTTGATCTTGAGAACCGCGGTCACTCGCCTTAAATCCACCGCGACGGGCTGGTGAAGCGCCAGAATCTTCAGACATTCCTCCTCGATCCGAACCTCCCAATCGTCGATCGCCTCGTCCGATCGCAAAACGCGGTCGGCGAGATCGGCCCGCGAGTCGCAAAGCGCCTGAATCGCGGTGTGTATCAGCTCCTCAACCGTCGCCGCGAGCTTCAGAATTTCGCACGTCAGCCGCTCCATGTCGCGAAAAAAATGATTGAGCAAGAATGCGACTCCTCATGGAACTTCACAACGGTTCGGACTCGATTCAATAAGCGAAAATATACCTATGCAACCGTTCGATCAGTCGATCTTTCGGGTCGCGTACGACGAGACGACCGAACCCGCCGACGAAACGTTCCGGGTCGTTCGATCAGCCGATCCTCCCCGTGATGTACGCCTCGGTACGAGGATCCTTCGGGTTCGTGAATAATCGATCGGTCGGGCTGAATTCCGCCAAAACTCCCGTCCGATGACCGTCCGCCGAAGCCTCGTCGGGCATCAAACACGCCGTCATATCGCTGACCCTACGCGCTTGCTGCATGTTATGAGTAACGATAACAATCGTATACTCGTCTTTTAAATCGTCCATCAAATCCTCGACCCGCGCCGTCGAAACGGGGTCGAGCGCCGAGCACGGTTCGTCCATCAGGATCACCTCGGGCTCGACCGCGAGCGTCCGCGCGATGCAAAGCCGTTGTTGCTGCCCTCCCGAAAGTTCGAGACCCGATTTGCGCAACTTCCCTTTCACCTCGTCCCAAAGCGCCGCGCGGCGGAGCGAACGCTCAACAAGCTCGTCCATATCCCCCTGATAACCGTTGATTCGCGCGCCCCACGCCACGTTCTGGTAAATCGTTTTGGGAAACGGATTGGGACGTTGAAACACCATGCCGATCCTCCGTCTAAGCGTGACGGGATCGGTCGAAGACGCCGCGATGTCGACCCCCTCGAACCACAAATGTCCTTCGGAACGAGCCCCGGGGATCAGGTCGTTCATCCGATTGAAACACCGCAAAAGCGTGCTTTTGCCGCACCCCGAAGGGCCGATGAGCGCCGTGATCCGATTCCGCGGAATCGCGATCGTGATCTCGCGCAACGCCAGTAAATTCGTGTAATAGACCGATAAATTATGCGTTTCAAGAACCGCGTCGGTCGATCGCGGCGGCGCGATCGATTCGGCGGGATCGCCCGCGGGGCTCGTTTTCGACGACGCGACGTCGCCCGTCGGCGACGACTGCGCCTGCGTTCGCGGCGTCGTTTCCGCGTCGCCGCCGACCGTGGGTTTGGGGATCATAAACGCTCACTTATCATCATAAATTCAGCTTCGACTCGACGCCCCTCGACGATTCCGCAGCACGATCGCGGCCGAGTTCATCAAAAACAAGATCGCCAGCAGGATCAAGATGCCGCCGGACGCGACCGGCTTGAAACCGGGATCGGCCTCTTTGGCGTAATGATAAATTTCAACAGGGAGCGCCGAGTAACGATCGAACGGCGATCGCGGAACGAGCGGTATCGAAGCCGCCGCGCCCACCATCAACAACGGCGCCGTTTCGCCGATCGCGCGGCTGATCGCCAAAATCGTCCCCGTCATGATTCCAGGCAATGCACACGGCAACACATGATCACGTATAACCTGCCAGCGCGAAGCTCCGAGCGCCAGCGCCCCCTGTCGCAGGCTCGCGGGAACCGTCCTCAGAGCCTCCTGAGTCGTGATCACGATCACCGGCAAAACCAGCAAACCGAGCGTGAGCGACCCCGTCCAAAGCGTCGGTCCGAGCGCGAGTCGCTTAAACCCGAACGCACGCGCGAACAACGCCAACCCCAATATGCCGTAAACGATCGAAGGCACCCCCGCCAAATTGGCGATGTTCGTTTGAATAAACCGGCGCAACCGGTTCGGTACCGGATATTCCTCAAGAAACACCGCGGCGCCCACCCCCACGGGAATCGCCAGGAAAATCACAAGCGTAAGCAGCCAAACCGTCCCCCAGATCCCCGCCTTGTAACCCGACCGCTCGGGATCAATCGAACCAAACCGATGTGTTAATTTATAAAGAAATTCAAGAATCGGAACGTCGCTCAGTTGCACCACGATCGAACGAATCATGATCAGCAACACCACGACGCCGATCGACGTCGCGATAAAACACGTGAGGCCGAAAACGGCGCCGAAAATCTTGCGGCGCAACCGGCGAGGACGAAAATCTCCCTCCGTTCGCCTAGCGACGGCCGACGTCATGGCGTCGCCTCCCGATACCGCCTGATCACCGCTCCTGATAACATGTTCAAGCATAATGTCATAAAGAATAAAGTTATGCCGACGGCGAAAAGCGAAAGATATTCGGGAGAACCGTAAGAAGCCTCGCCGTTCGTCACCGCCACGATGTAAGCCGTCATCGTTTCGATCGAAGTGAACGGGTTGAGCTTGATTTGAGCCAAACTTCCCGCGGCGAGCACCACCGCCATCGTCTCGCCGATCGCGCGACTAATCGCCAAGATGAACGAAGCCGCGACCCCCGAAAACGACGCCGGTAGTACGATCCGCGTCGCCACCTCGAACTTCGTCGCGCCCAACGCGTAGCCCGCCTCGCGTAACGATCGAGGCGCCGCCGAGAGTACGTCTTCACTTAGCGATGAAACGAGCGGAACGATCATGATGCCCACCACCACGCACCCGCTAAACGCGTTGAATTGCTCGACGCGAATCCCCAAAGGCGCGAGCACGCTTTGAAGCCAAGGGGTGATCACGGTAAGCGCCAGATAGCCGTAAACGATCGTCGGAATCCCCGCGAGTAATTCGAGCGTCGGTTTGAGAACGCGGCGAAGCCGCTCGGGAGCGTATTCGCTCAAAAAAATCGCGCTCAAAAGCCCGATCGGCAACGCCACCAACGACGCTCCGACCGCGATCACAAACGTCCCCCAGATCAGCGGAGGCAAGCCGAATCGCGGTCGAGCCGATTTGAAATCAATCTCCGTTCCCGAGAAAAACTCGATCAATCCAATCTTCGACACGCGGAAAAACGAGATCGTCTCACCCCCCAACACCCCCAGAATCAAAAACGTCGTCACGATCGTGATCAGCGCGCAACCGAACAGCACCAGCGCCGTCACGGCGCCCTGCGCGCTCCGCAACCGCGAAGGACCGCTCCAAGCCGATCGGTTCGTTTCGGGTTCGGTTTTATTTGTCATAATATCTAATGTCGTCTAGGATATCACGTACTTAATCTTTACGATGATCGCTCCCGCCCGGACGCGAAAAACGCTTTCGCCGACGACTTCATTTCGCCGCGGGTTTCGGTAACTTCCGCTCGTTCTCCTTGCGATCGTCCGCGGTCGGCGCGACATACCCCCCCGCCTCGGCGAGCTCTTTCACGTTCGCGAGATAAAACGACACGAACTCCGCGACCTCGGGACGTCGCCTCAACGCCGAGTTCTTCACATAAATAAATAATGGTCGCGATAACGGAACATACGTTTTGTTATTGATCGTTTCGGACGAGGGAGCGATCGCCTCCGCGTCGGGTCCGTTTTGAATCGCGACCGACCGCACCCGCTTCTCGTTCGCCTTGTAATACGCGTAGCCGAAATAACCGATCGCGTCGCGATCTCCCGCCACCCCGTTGACGAGAAGATTGTCGTCCGAGCTCTCCTGCACGTCCTTACGCTGCGAACCCGTCTTCCCCACCGTCGCCTCGGTGAAAAAGTCGAACGTCCCCGAATCGTCGTCGGGGCTGTAAAACACGATCTTCCGGTCGGGCCAGGAAGAATCAAGATCTTTCCAGGTTTTTATCTTCGAATCGGGCGCCCAAAGCGCCTTCAACTGTTGTACGCTTAACGACTTGACGAAATCATTTTGGGGATTGACGACGACGGTGATCCCGTCGTAACCGACGGTGAAACGCGTCCATTCGATCCCCTGCGCCTTCGCCTTCGATTCCTCCGCGGGCTTCGCGGGACGCGAGGCGTCGACGATATCGACCTCGTTTTGCAGATACCGCGCGAACCCGCCTCCCGTCCCGTGCTCGTCGACGATCACGAGAACCTCGGGCTTCTGTTTGCGATAAGCCTCTTGCGCCGCCATGCTGATCCTGTAAACCGTGCTCGATCCGTCGATCTGAATCGGCTCGCCCGATTCATCTCCCCCGCGACAACCCGCCGCCAGGCCGATCGCCAATATCGAACACAACGCGCGTATCGTGCGAAATCGCATGTCGGTCACAATCGATGAAAGCCGTTCGATCACAAGCAAGAACTCCCAATATAACAGGCGGTTATGAAGATCTCGTGAAGACCGCGTAACTTCCGCGATAAATTCACGTCGGCGCTCGCATACTGGGAAGACGTACCGTAAACCGCGATCCCGCGCCGACGCGACTCGCCACCGTCACGCTCCCCCCCAACGTTTGCGCAATGTGTTTCACGATCGAAAGCCCCAGTCCCGTACCGCCGAGTTCGCGGCTCCGCGCCTTGTCCACCCGATAAAAACGCTCGAAAATCCGCGAAATATCCTCGCGCGGAATCCCGATCCCCGAATCGGTCACCTCGATCACCACCTGATCGGGATCCCGCGCCGACCGACACGAAACCCGCACCGATCCCCCTTCGGGTGTATATTTGATCGCATTATCGATTAAATTATCAAGTATCTGCCGAATCGCCTCCTCGTCGGCCCGCACGTAAAGCGAACGATCCGCGGTCTCAACCTCGTCCATCCCGTACGAAAGCCGTTTCGCCTCGGCGCGGCCGCGATGACTCTCGACCCGCTCCCGCGCCGCGGGGATCACGTCGAGCGGGCCGTGACGGAACGGATCCTGACCCGACTCCAATCGAGCCAAACTTAACATGTCCAAAATCAACTGATTCAATCGATCCGCCTGCTCGTCGATGTGCTTAAGAAATCGTATGTTTACTTTATCGTCTTTGAGCGCCCAATCGATCAACGTCTCAGTATATGCTTTAATCGAAGCGAGCGGGGTTTTCAACTCGTGCGAGGCGTTCGCCACAAAATCCTGCCTCATCCGTTCGAGCCTGCGCAGCTCGGTGATGTCGTGGAACACGAGCACCGCGGCCGAAGGGGGCGGGCCCGGCAAGAGCGTGCCGTGAACCGCGAGCAATCGAGCCTGAACCCTCGGCAACCCGTCGAGACTCGCGAGCGCGATCTGCCCCTTGTACGGATCGGGGCCCGCCAACGTCGCCTCCACCACATCCTGAATTTGAGGGCTCCGGATCAGCTCGGGAACGAGCCTGCCGACCGACCCCGACGACAGCCCGAACAGTCGATTCGCCCCCGCGTTCGCGAACAACAGCCGACGACGCGCGTCGACCGCCATCACCCCCTCCTCCATCACGCTCAAAACCGCTCCCAGTTGCCTGCGATCACGCTCAAGCGCGTCGATCCGCGCTTCGAGCCTGGGAAACGTCGCGTCGATCAGCGTCGCAAGCGGACCGAGCGACCCGTCGACGACCCCCGCGACCGGACGCGTCGGCCTCCCCTCCTCAAGCGCCGCGACCGCGCGACACATCTCCCCCGCCGACCGCTTCAACGATCGCTCAAAACTCGAAGCGACACCCCAAACCGAGCCGCACGCGATCAACGCCGCGATCAACGTCACCTTGCCGAGACGAACCGACTCGGCGTCGATCGACGACCGATCGCGAGCCACCCGAACCAACGAAACGGGCTTGCCACGCTCCCACCGCGCCGAGCGAACCGTCGCGATCTCGTGCAGCCTCGGAAGCCCCGTCGAACCCTCCTCGGCCGAGGGTATCAACGCGATCGCGCGCCGAGTCGCCGCCTCGATCGCGCGACGCCTCAATTCCCCCTCCGCGCCCGTCAACGCGGGATATCCCGCGATATATTCTCCGTTGATCGTATGATAACTCGCCGTCATCCCCGAACCCGCGAGCGTATCGTCGAGAATTCGCACGATCGTCGCGGGAGAGGAATCGCGCGCCTCCTCGATCCGCTCGGCCGCGATCCGCGCCGATCGCGCCGTCTCGCGCCGCGCCGACGCGATCCGTCCCCGCTCGTTCGCGTCGATAAACGCGGCGCCGAGCGAAAGTATCGACGCCCCAGTCGCAAATAATATCAACACGATTCGAATCGACATCGGCGTGATTCTCGACGATCAAGCTCGGAATCGACGACCCCGATCACGATCGACCCCCCTCGATCCGCGACGCGATCCGTAAAGCCAACGCCAAAGAATTCATCCGTGTGCATGTCGTATCGGATCGCGACATGAACACGACCGGCTTCGTCGTCCCCCGCAACACCCCGCCGAACCGACACGGCGCCGTGTACATAATCGCTTTCACCGTCAGATTCGCCGCCACCAGATTGGGAAAAATCAAAACGTCCGCCGCGCCGATCACCTCGCCGCCGATCCGCTTCTTCTCACCGGCGTCCGCCGCCAAAGCCAAATCAAACGATAGCGGACCCTGCACCTTGCACGACCCGAACTCGCCCGTCGCGCTCCGACGCGCTATCTCGGCCGCCTCGATCGTCTCGGGCATCGTCGCGCTCACCTTCTCCGTCGCCGCCATCAACGCAACCTTCGGAACACGTTCCCCCAACGCCCACGCGACCTCGATCGCGGCCCGCAAAATCGCCGTCTTATGCGCGAACGCCGGCTTAACCATAATGCCGGTATCCGCCATCACAAACCGACGCACAGGATCCTCAAGCTCGATCAACACCACCTGGCAAATCGACCTCCCCGACCGCAATCCCCTCTCGGGATCAAGCACAGCCTCCATCAACGTCGGCGTCGAAACCAACCCCTTCATCAACAAACTCGCACGTCCCGATTTCACCTCGGCGGTCGCCGCGATCGCCGAAGCCTCGTCGTCAGCGGCGTCGATCAATTGAAAATCCTCGAGATCGATGTGCGATTCGCGCGCGATCCGCTTGATCTCACGAACCGGTCCCGCGACGATCGGCTTCACCCAGCCTCGATCGCACGCGGCCCGCAACGCCTCGAGAACCGTCTTGTCGGCGCCCCCCGCCGCCGCGGCCGCTACCCTCCCCTTACGCGCATCCGCCTCGGCGTAAAGCTCGTTGTATCCATCAAGAGGCATCGTCGCTCCGATCCTTTATCGCGCCGCTAGTCGAACCCCCGCCAGATCCGCCTAAATCCGAGCCGCTGTTGTCAGCGCCGCTCATTTCCGAGCCGACCGTACCGCCCCCCGAACCGACCCCCGTCCCCGGCCATATCGGCTTACGCTTGTGTAAAAACGCGTCGATCCCCTCGCGCGCCGCCGCCGAAACCGCGCCTCGGGCCATAAATCCAGTCATTCGTTCATAAGCCTCGAATTCCGATAGCTCGAGCTGTTCATAAAACGCGAGCTTGCCGCCGCCGAGAACCGCGGGATCGTGCGACTTGATTGTTTCGATCACGTCGAACACCTCCGCATCGAGCCGATCGGGCGCGACGACGCGATTCACAAGCCCCAATTCATAAGCTCGACGCGCATCGATCGCCTTCCCCAACAGCAGCATCTCCATCGCCCCCCTCGGAGCGATCGCTCGAACCAGCGGAATCATCGGAGTTCCGCAAAAAAGCCCGATCTTCACCCCGGGCGTCGCGAACGATGCCTCGGTCGAAGCGATCGCCAGATCGCAAGCCGCGACCAATTGACACCCCGCCGCGGTCGCAAGCCCCTGCACCCGAGCGATCACAGGAATCGCCAGCCGGCGCAACCCTAACATCACCCTGCCGCATAACCCGAACAACGTCTCGCAAGCCTCCATATCGGCGCCCGCGAGCTCGTTGAGATCGTGACCCGACGAAAACACGGGCCCCGTCGAGCCGATCACCACCGCGCGAACCGTCCCCTCGCGACCAATCCCGTCGATCGCCGGCTCTAGCGCCTCGAGAACCTCGCGCGAAAGCGGATTCCGACGCTCGGGACGATTGAGCACGATCCAAGCCACTCCGTCTTCAATCACAAACGCGACCGCTCCCGTATACGCGTGCACGCCGTCGAACGGTGAAAGCTTGCTCGATAACGAATTTGTTTCGATCGTCGTCATGATCGCGTCAACGATTTATAACGAATGCGATGCGGTTGATCGGCGTCGACGCCGAGCCTTTCACGCCGCTGAACCTCGTACGCCTGAAAATTGCCGTCGCACCACACGACCTCGCTCTCCCCCTCGAAAGCCAAAATGTTCGTCGCGATCCGATCGAGAAACCAACGGTCGTGGCTGATCACCACCGCGCAGCCGCCGAAATCGATCAACGCCTCCTCGAGCGATCGAAGCATGTCGACATCCAAATCGTTCGTCGGCTCGTCGAGCAACAACAAATTCCCGCCGCTCTTCAACAGCTTGGCCAGATGAACGCGGTTCCGCTCTCCTCCCGAAAGCTTGCCGACCTTTTTCTCTTGATCAGGTCCCTTGAAGTTGAACTGAGCCACATATGCACGCGAGGGAACCTTGCGCTTGCCCAAGGTCACCATGTCCAACCCCCCCGTGATCTCCTGGAACACCGTGTTCTCGGGATCGAGCGCGTCACGATTTTGATCGACATAAGAGATCGAAACCGTCTCGCCGACGCGAAGCGTTCCCGCGTCGGGCTTAACCTCCCCCACGATCATCCGGAACAGCGTCGTCTTCCCAGCCCCATTCGGCCCGATCACCCCCACGATTCCGCCGGGAGGAAGCCGAAACGTCATCCCCTCGAACAAAATACGATCGCCGTACGTCTTTCCCACCCCCTCCGCCTCGACGACGAGATCCCCCAAATGAGGACCGGGAGGAATCTGCAACACGATCGATTCATCGCGCTTTTCATATTCTTGACCGGCGAGTTGTTCATATCTCGCGATCCGCGCGCGATTTTTGGCCACCCGAGCCCGCGGCGCCATCCGCACCCATTCGAGCTCGCGAGCCAACGCCTTCCGACGCGACGACTCTTGCTTCTCCTCACGCGCCAGCCGCTCCTGCTTCTGCTCGAGCCAAGACGAATAATTCCCCTGCCAGGGAATCCCCTCGCCGCGATCGAGCTCCAAAATCCAGCCCGCCACGTTATCCAGGAAATAGCGATCGTGCGTCACCGCGACGACCGTCCCAGGATACTGCTTGAGATGAAGCTCGAGCCACGCGACCGATTCGGCGTCGAGGTGGTTCGTAGGCTCGTCGAGCAGCAAAATATCGGGCTGTTGGAGCAAAACTTTACAAAGCGCGACACGCCTCCGTTCGCCTCCCGATAGGGTCGACACGTCGGCGTCTCCCGGAGGAAGCCGCATCGCGTCCATCGCGATTTCGATCTTACGATCGAGTTCCCAACCCCCCGCGGTTTCGATCGCGTCCTGAACCCTCGCCTGTTCATCAAGGACGCGTTCCATCTCATCGGGGTCGAGCGGCTCGGCGAGCCTCGCATTGATCGCGTCGAAGCGTTCGAGGAGCGACCGAACCCCCTCGACCGCCTCCATCACGTTCCCGAGAACGTCTTTTTCGGGATTGAGCGTCGGTTCCTGGGGAACGTAGCCGATCGACGTTCCAGGCGCGGGTCGAGCGGTCCCGTTAAAATCGGTTTCAACGCCCGCCATGATTCTGAGCAGCGTGCTCTTGCCCGACCCGTTATTGCCGAGAACGCCGATCTTGGCGCCGGGATAGAACGACAACCAGATCCCCTTGAGGACCTCTTTTTTGCCGTACGTTTTGCTTAGGTTCTCGATCGTGAAGATGTATTGCGGGGGCATTCAGCGAACCTTGATCGTGACAATCATCGGGTGTACAAGCGATTTCGTGACGGCCGCGCGTCGCGCCGTCGCGCCCACGAGTAGAACGAAAGACGGGTCGAATGGGAAGACGACCCGAGAACCTGGGGAGAATTCCTGAACATTTCCGGGCCTCGACGACGCCGCGAGGCGATCTAAACCGCGACGGCGAGGCGAGGCGAACCAAACCGAGAGGGCGAGCCGATCCGGCGCAAGACGGATCAATCCGTCACGGAGAACATAAACGGGAGGGCGAACATATCTGGCAGGGCGAACATATCTGGCAGGGCGAACTTCCTGGTGAGCCAAATTTTCTTAATTTCCACTCATGACGAACGTCCGCTCGTCCGAAACGACGATCGCATTTTATCAAAACTTACCGGCTCGGGCGATCTTCCGGGAGGAAGAACTCCCGTGAAATCCAGCCACATCAAAATTTAATCAAGATCTAAATAAATTTTCCTAAATTTTTTAATTGTTCGTATTTATTTAACGCCGCCTGTAAATAAACTCTTGAGATATCTTTGTATAATTGCGCGAATAAACGCTAGATCGTCCCCGTTATCGATTCCATCCGAACCCCCGACTTCCCCCGTCTCGCACGCTCGGCCGAACCGTATAGATGTTCTTTTGTATCGATAGAGACTTACGTGATAATCTAGATTAGGCTTCGAACGTCGGGATCTCGCGATCAAGCGAGCGGACCGAGGCCGTCTCGGACGAACGATCGCGGTCGGAACTCGAGGAGAATCGAAGATGTCGAAGATTCAAGGCTGGGGGGCGACCGTCGCGAAAAGCCCGCTGACGCCTTTCTCATACGATCCGGGTCCGCTAGGGGCTGAAGAGGTCGAGATCGCGGTCGAATATTGCGGCGTCTGTCATTCCGATTTATCGATGATTGAAAACGAGTTTGGAATCTCAACATACCCGTTCATTCCCGGACACGAGGCGGTCGGGCGAGTGACCGCGTTGGGAGATTCGGCGAAGGGATTGGAGATCGGCAAGCTCGTCGGTATCGGCTGGTTTTCCGGCAGTTGCATGTATTGTCATGAATGCCTCGGCGGCGATCAGCACCTCTGCGCCCGCGTGGCGCCGACGATCGTCGGCCGAAACGGCGGTTTCGCCGATCGGATGCGGGCGCATTGGGCGTGGACGATCCCGTTGCCCGACACGATCGATTCGTCCTCGGCGGGCCCCCTTTTATGCGGCGGAGTGACGGTTTTCGCTCCCCTCGCCACGTTCGATATCAAACCGACCCGACACGTCGGCGTCGTCGGAATCGGCGGGCTCGGACACATGGGTGTGAAATTCGCCAAAGCGTGGGGCTGCGAGGTCACCGCTTTCACCTCGAGCGAATCGAAAACCGCCGAGGCGATCGAATTCGGCGCTCACCATGTGATTATAAGCCGAGACAAAGACGCGATCGCTCGGGCCGCGAATTCGTTGGATTTATTGCTGGTGACGGTGAACGTGCCGCTCGACTGGCCCGCGATGATCGCCACGTTGAAGCCGAAAGGTCGGATGCATGTCGTGGGCGCCGTGACCGAGCCGATGGCGATTCCCGCGCTCGGTTTGATTTCTGGGCGGCGAAGCGTTTCGGGCTCGCCGACGGGAAGCCCCGTGACGATCGCGACGATGTTGGAATTCGCCGCGCGGCATCGCGTCGCGCCTCAAGTCGAGCATTTCCCGATGAGCCGCGTCAACGACGCGCTCGCTCATCTCAAAGCCGGCAAGGCGCGTTATCGCATCGTCCTCGACGCCGATTTTTAACCCCGTGATGATCCGATCGCGCGATCGGATCGGCCGGTTTTTTGAGCGCCGGACCCGCCGTTCTCGCATCTGTCAAATTGATTGATGTTACGCGATATCACATGCAATTGTTTTCATCTGGGAGGGCGAACCTCCCGGTGAGCCTCTTTTCAAAAACACCGACAAAGAGGCCGATTTTCAGGACAATAATCGCAAACATCATAATGCGGCTCACGGGGAGGTTCGCCCTCCCATTGTCCGGATCGCCCTCAAATCACGCCGAATATGCGGTTTTCATTCCGGATATCCTCTCATTATGAGATTCCGGACAGCCTCCGATTTCCAGACCGAACTTTCAGCCGACTCATCTTGGGCTTCCGTGAATTCGGCCGCGAAGCTCCGCCGCGCCGGCGATTCGGCCCGCGAGAGAATTTCCGACAATTTCATGTAGATCCGATCAAAAATTCGAATCGGTGGATCTCGGTTGATAACGACGTCGGAAAGCCCGTAAGGCCGGCTACGGAAATCCATAATCACCTCGGTTCCTTTGTACGAAATCGATCAATCAAATCGAGCACCTTGTCCGATGTCGACGGGAAAAGGTATTTCACAACGAGGAGCACCATCGCGCCGACTTCCGCGAATACCGACATGATGAACGTATTCATCGTCCATTGCTGATATTCCAGGAAACCAAATCCGATCAAAATGAAAATAACATAAATGCCGGCGATCTGACCCGACATAGCAACCATTAACCATGTCGCATACATCTTCCGCATCTTGCGATCTTGATCTTGTTGTTGCTTCCAAGCGTTGATGATGGTACGATGATGTCTGCTTCTCTCATGGATGTCTTTAAGCTTGCCGAATTCATCAATTTCCTCACTGGTAACCGGCTTGCCGATCTTCTTAACGGCCTTTTGATCCGAGGCCGAAGGCTTATCCTGCGCCGTCATTATTCTAGGCCCAGTGACGCGACACGATAACCCATCGCCTCTTTGGAGACTTTGAATATTTTCGCGAGTTCATCGATCGACGGTCGTTCTTGCCAATACCGTCGAACCTCGTCTTCGGGCATCAGGAGCGATGAAGCGAACATGTTCGCCTGAATCTCTCGCCGCCGACTCGGAGACGTCTCCTGATCACCATCGAGTTGCTGACGGAAGAGATTGGCCTCCTTGTCGACGTACTCACCATCCCGCATCAGGTGAAGAAAATGGTGACCAAGCTCATGCGCGATCGTGAATCTCTTTCTGAACGGAGGATCATCGTAATTGACCAGAATGGTCACATCATCCCCACTCTTTACAATCATCCCCACCAGGTTGTCGTCCGAGAACTTGGCGTTGTTGACCTTAATGCCCTCTCGGTTGGCAAGGAGAACCGGGTCGATCGGAACAGTCGTCAGGTTGTGCCTTTTGAGAACCTCCCTGGCGCGATTTTCCACTTCCGACCGGTGCAGAAAGGGAACAGCGATTTCATCGACCTCTACCGGCATGTGGATCATCCCGATCTCACTGAAAGGATTAGACTTGGTCAGTTAACGTTAATCATTTTACCCTCGGCTTCACGCGTCGACAAATAGGGAACGAATGTCACGTGGTTTGTACGCATATCAATCGATCTTCGCCTACGGGGTCATGATCTCAATACTCGGCTTGGATTCCTCCCACTTCATCGGTCGCACCCTGAAATACGACACGAACCGGAGAGCTTTTCGCGCCGAAATGCGAACCCCCATGAATCGACGGTCGAGCTTCACGGCGCGTCTGAATCAACGTAAACGGATTTCAGATCCAGGATTGTGTCGACTCGGATTCGTCGTTTATCGGCGAATCGTCGACCGACATCAATTCGCCGATAAATCTTGGGTTTCCGACAAGTCGATTTAATGAGTGACTAAACCCGCTTCGCACCGATCGCAAATCGATTATGGAACAATGCGAGTGATCCCACTTCAGTCGAGGCGATTTCGTCGAATCGAGGCGCCGATCAATTCAATCGTGCGTTATAGTGCGAACAGCGTCGCATCCGTGAACGGTCTCTCCCAAGCCGAAGAATCATCAATGGGATCACGCCGAATGGTTGACATCATCATCGGCTTGAATGAGTTCTTCTATGGGCACGATCTCAAACTCGGACACGTCTCTCAGGCGATTCAATCGGGGCAAACGTTCAAGAACTCCCTTGATAAAAACCAATCTGGAATTGAGATGCGCCTTGGCGGCTTCCTCATAATCGTCGGCTCTTAAATCGGCTCGCGCTCGAAATTCCTCCTCGCGATCGAAAAGCGACAATCGGACTTCCCCCTCGGGTCGCGAATCAAGCCGACTCGGTTGACCGCGAAGCTCGTCGACATACCCGAAGTAATTCTCCGCGACCGACGGCTTGGGAAACGTCCGCAATAAAGGTCCAAGTTTCGCCGCGATATCGAAGATCTCAAAACCAAGCCGAACTTCTCGCTTCGCCTCGCCGTTTTCGCGCGGTAAATATCGAGACCAAACCACAGAAACATTAACATAAGATTGATCGCCGGTCGGTTGAATCGCTAAAAGCGATTCACAGAAATTCGCGCTGATACCGGGATGGATCGATAGATCGGTTAAATCGTCGATTCCCGCTCCGTCGGCGGCTAACAATAATTCGTTAAGTGTTTTTATAAAAAGATCGGTTACCTGGCGAGCGAACGGTTCACGATCAGGCGGCGAAAATCCGGCCGATAAGTCGAGCGGACAGACGACGCTCAAGACGTAACTTCCTCGCTCGGTCTGACCCAACCGGCATCGTGATACGAACTCCTCGGCTTCGCTCCGCGACAACCTTGGATGGTATGGCCGCGGAACCAGCACGCTGTGCGCAACGGAGAGGAGAAGCTTTCGTGTTCCGTCGATCATCCTCACGGCATGATCGAGCGGAAGATTGCCCGACTCCGCCTCATTGCTGATCTCTCGAAATCGCAAGATATCGGCCGACGGGACCAAGAGCAGGTTGAGAATCTCGAGCGCAGGACGTTTCTCGAAGTCCGCCAGTCGTGAGATCACGTCGATCACTCGTTCGCCGTAATCGTCGAATTGCTCGTCGAGCGGGATAATGATCTGACGCTCTCGACGATCGGGATCGTGGAAAAGCGCGAGATCCCCATCGATACCCTCGACCCGCCTCCAACGAAGCGATTCGGCGTACTTGATCAGCGCTCGGTGTGAAATCCGACGAGCGAGATTGATCGGTATTTCTTCACGTTTCATAAGAGATTACCTCCCGTCGAGAGAAGCGCGTCATCAACTCCCTGAGGCTGCTTGGTGAAAACACCTGCGACTTGGGAAGGTATATTGTTTGGGTCGATTGATTCTCGCTCGCGGGAGATCCTCTCAGACTCACCCAATAAGCGCAACGTTTCGTGATCAGACCGTCATCCGTATGGATCAACCATTCGTTCGGGTCTTCGGGAAGGATCAGTAAAACTAAAATCCGGGGACTGGTGATCCGAACGTTCCTTAATCGATCATACTGCTTGATCGGCAGGGAAAACGACCATTTGCCGTCCCTTTCCAACGGAATCCGACTCGTCGCTTTCAACTGGACGAAAAGATCGAATGACGCGAATATCGAATTCTCGGCGAGAAATCGGCCGTCTTCTCGGATAATCGCATCGACCGAAACGTTATCCATATGTCGATTTGAATATTCGCACGAAAAGCCCTCTTTTGTCGCCACCGCGTGCAAGTAGGCGTAGCTTAACTCGGACTCAATATTTTAACTTGTGAGCATAAATCTATATTGCTCATCAT
>JAJYWB010000119.1 GCA_021791715.1 Planctomycetota bacterium
TGGTTGGGAGGGCGAACCTCCCGGTGAGCCTCTTCTCGTAACCTGAGTCGACAAAACCGAGTTATCGGTCAATAATCGCATACGTCATAATACGGCTCACCAGGAGGTTCGCCCTCCCAATTATGTGTTCGCCCTTCCAATTATGTGTTCGCCCTTCCAATTATGTGTTCGCCCTTCCAATTATGTGTTCGCCCTTCCAATTATGTGTTCGCCCTTCCAATTATGTGTTCGCCCTTCCGGTTTCGGCGACGATTCACATATAGAACAAGCACGCGTTAGCTATCTTGATGTCTGTTTATTCTGGTTGGGAGGGCGAACCTCCCGGTGAGCCTCTTCTCGTAAACCGAGTCGACAAGGCCGAATTATCGGTCAACAATCGCATACGTCATAATACGGCTCACCAGGAGGTTCGCCCTCCCGGCTTCATCTTCGCCCTTCCGGTATTGTGTTCGCCCTTCCGGCTTCGTCTTCGCCGTCAATGCCCGCCGAATACGCTGAATTCTTTTCGGATACACCTGAAATGCAATAAAATAAGCCGTTTGGGATCGCGCCCAAGCGGCTTACCAGTGGAGGCGGCGGGAATTGCACCCGCGTCCCGAGATCCATCCATGAGGGTCTCTACGTGCGTGTCCGGTTCTTTGATTGTCGGCTTTGGAGCCCTAGCCGGCGAGGTCTCCTTGGGCTTAGTTCGTTATGAGTTTAACTCGATCCGCAACAAACGGTTAAGATCGAGCGATCCCGCATTGTCGTCTCCGGGAAAACCTAGCGGGAGAAGGTTCGCCGCGGAGCCGTCAGCCGTGATTAGGCGGCGAGACGGAGAGTCGTGTGAGACTCGGCAGATAAAGTTTAGTCGGCTTTTAACGAGGCCCGCTGACCAACCTCGGCACGCAACCTCTCGCTTCAGCAATCCGGTCGAGCCTAGTTCGCCCCCCGATCACATGAAACGTATCCCGAACGCGAAACGCCCGAGATCAAACGCTCTCAAATCGGACACGAGCCGGTTCGCTCGGGTTCGCTTCAAGCGTCTTCTTTCACTATTCATTACTTCGCACGCCGGGTCAAGCGGGTTCGAAAGAAAGACGTCGGTGAGGGCCGGGCGCTTTCCAACGCGTCCCGAGCGGATTCTCCATTTTACATTCGTGGGTGAACGAGTCGTCTCTTTGGAACAACGTCGTGGAGTTCGTCTTTTCCATCTCGATTTTTTTGATTGCGAACCGACGGCCGGATCGTTAGCATCAATGTCTATTAATCTTCACCCATCGACGGGAGCGATCGATCATCCGTCGGTATCGACCCGCTCTCGCCAAAACTCTCTCAGATCCGCGCGAACAAACGGAACAAAGCAAAGTTTCATCCTGTTGCGACGACGAGGTGCGCCGATGGCGATTTCCGTGACTTGTCCGTCTTGCAACCGAACCGGCAAGCTTCCCGACACGTTTCCGGGAGGTAAGATCAAGTGTTCGGCATGCGGCGTTGTGACCGAGTTCGGTTTTCCGTCGGGAGGCGAGGCGAAGCCCGCGCCCGCGGGATCTCGACCGGCGGCTCAGGCGGCGCCCTCGCCGCCTCGACTGCAATCGTTCCAGGAGCCTCAAGCGGGTCGGACGCAAACGCCCGCCGCGGCGCGTCCTCAGCCTCAATCGGCGCCTGCGCAACGTCCGCAAGCTCAACCCAAACCGAAACCGATTGAGGAGGACGACGATCGGACGAATCCGTTACTCGACGACGACGAGATCGAAGAGCTCGCCGCCGCGCCCGCTCACGCGGCGATTCCGCGAGCCGGCGCCAGGAACGCGCGCCAAACCCAGGAAAAGTCAGGCAATTTAACGCCGATCCTGCTCGGAGTCGGCGGCGGTTCGGCGCTTTTGCTCGCGATCGTCGTCGCGCTTTTGGTGAATAGCGGCCGCAAAGACGAACTTCCCGCCGCGCCCGTCGCGCTTGATCAACAACAGGCCGACGCGGCGCAGGCGATCGCGCAAACCGAAACCGCGACTCCAAACGCGGGCTACCCGACGGCGTCGAACGCGGGCTACACTCCCCCCACTCCGTCTTATAATTATGGAAATGAAACGCGCGATCAAGTGATTCGTCGTGTTAAGGAATCATCCGTCTATATCAAGGTTAAAGACGAAAAAGGGCGGGGGAGCGGGAGCGGTTTCGTGTTGCGGGTCGACGGTAACAATGTGTTGGTGGGGACGAATCGGCACGTGGTGAGCCACGGCGAGGGGGACGACGACGACGACGACGACGATTCGTCGAGCAAGCCCGCCGACGCGTCGAAGCCGAAGGCGCCTCCGGTGATCTCGGTCGTGTTTCGGAGCGGCGAGGGGCAGGGGGTCGAGCAGGAGGTGGTCGCCGAGTTGCTGGGGGCGGACAACACGGGGGATATGAGCCACGATCTGGCGATTCTCTCGGTTAAAGGCGTGAACAATCCTCCCAAGCCGATTGATATCAATCGATCGACTCAGCCGACCGAGGGGATGGCGCTGATGATTCTCGGCTTTCCCTTCGGCGAGGTGATGAACGTCGCGGGAAGTCGAGGCAAGAATCCCGCGATCACGATCAACAAGGCTTCGATTTCGAGCCTGAGGCGCGACGATCGGGGGCGATTGGCTTTGATTCAGGTCGACGGTTCGGTTCAACCTGGGAACAGCGGAGGGCCCGTCGTCGACGAACAGGGGCGTCTAATCGGCGTGACGGTGGCGAAGTTGTCGATCGCCGATAACTTCGGCCTGGTGATACCCGCTTCGCATGTCGACGAGGTTTTGGCGGGACGCGTCGGCAAGGTTTTGATCGAGCTTGTATCGGGAGTCGAGGGGAAGCTCGAGCTCCAGGCCCGAGCGTTTTTGGCCGATCCGATGGGCAAATTGCGCGAGGTGAGCGTGCGATTCGCCCCCGTCGCCGGAGACGCCGCGAAGCCTCCCGCCGCGGCGCAGCCGGGAAACGCGGCGGGCGTGCCGAATCCGTCAAATCAGCCTCAAATGCTCACAACTCAATCTTTTCCGCTCAAGATCGACCGTTCGACGAAGATGGCCGAGGGGCGCGCCGTCGTGCCGGTTTCGGGAGAAGCGAAACAGGTGATGGTGCAGGTGTCGTTCGTCGCGGGAGATGGAAAAACATACTTTACGATTCCTCGTCCGTATATCGTTCCGTCGAAGCCGGGTCGATTGGTCGCGGTGGGAGAGCGCGATTCCGACGTCGGTTCGAAGATCAAGAAAATGATCGGAAAGCTCGGTCCGTTGGTCGATCCAGATAAAGACTGCAAGCTGACGAAATCGGAGAAAGGGATGTCGATCTCGATTCCGGGGAAATTGCATACGCACGCGCCCCAGTTCAAGAACAAGCAAGGGAAGCCGATCAACAACGCGCCGATGACTCTCGCGAAGATCAGCGGCGATTTTCTGATTCATGTGCGAGTCGCGGGAGAGATGCATCCGGGGCTCGATCCCGCGTCCGACGCGCGCACCGGAAGGCCGTTGCCGATCAGTTTTCAAAGCGGCGGGATCGTCTTATGGCAAGATAAAGATAATTTTATTCGGCTCGAACGAAGTTGCGGCACGGTGGACGGTTCGATGCTGGCGAATCGCCTGCTGGTTGAGATTTATCGCAACGGCAAGGAGGTGGGCGAGCCGCATTATCTCGACGTTCCCGCGGGACCGATGTCGTTGATGATGTTCCGCAAGAGCGGGCATTTGCGGTGTCTCTTCAGCAAAGACGACAAAAAATGGGCGATCTTACAGGAGATCGCCGCCGAATATTCGAACGACCTTCAGATCGGGCTCGTCGGCGTGAATATGTCGAGGAAACCTTTCACCGTGGAATTCGACCACTTCCTCCTGATCGACGATCCCAAAGAGATCCCCGAGGAGTTTAAGAATCTTTAGATCTTTAATTGAAACGATCGATAATCGAATCATTCGACCGTTCGGCGCGGCGGCGACGAGTTGTCGTCGCCGTCGAGCGCCTTTCGGAATCGAGGTTTCGCCGACGATGGAGAATCGCGCGTCGGTTCGCTATAATAACGAGGTCGTTCCGTGATCCAAGCCGATGCGCGATCGATTGCGGTGATTGTTTGTGTGTGTTGCGATTTCAAGTCGACGACGAAGCGAATTGATTCGAGATTTCATGAGTCACTCAAACGAAACGCGACCGACGCCGATCAAGCTGAACCGGCGGAAATTCCTCAGTTGTTCGGCGGCGGCGGGGCTGGCGCTTTCGAGCGGTCGAGGCGTCGAAGGGGCGATCGCTTCGGCTTCGGGATCGTGCCGGATCGGTCTGATCGGCCTGGGATCGCGGGGAACCTCGCTGCTTCGTTCGCTTTTGGAGCTTGAGAACGCGCGAGTCGTCGCTTTATGCGATTCCGAGCCGAAACATCTTGCTCGAGGGGGCGGAATTGTCGAAAAGTCGAAGGGATCTCGTCCCGAGTCGTTCACCGATTACATGAGAATGTTGGAACGCGACGATATCGACGCGGTCGTCGCGGCGCTCCCTTGCGATCTTCACGCCGAAGTTTACACGCAAGCGATTCGCGCCGGCAAGCATTTATATGCGGAAAAGCCGCTTGGGTTGACCCGCGCCGAGTGCGATCGCGTGATCGCCGAGGCCGAGCGGTCGCCCGATCTTGTGGTACGCGTCGGCTTTCAGCGTCGTTACAACCCGCGTTATATCGAGGGGATCGAGCTGCTTCAATCGGGCGATCTGGGCGCTCTGTTAGAGGGGCGAGCCGCGTGGGTGAGCAGCAACGGCCCCGTGACGGGGCACGACGGTTGGCTTGCGCGGCGCGAACGCTCGGGCGACTGGATGGTGGAACAAGCCGTCCACGTTTGGGATCTCTTCCGCAGGCTGATGAGTCGACCTCCCGCGTTCGCGTTCGGCACGGGCCGGCGCGACCTCTTCCACGCGATCGACCCCGCCCGCGACGTCACCGATCATTACGCCGCGGTCGTTCACTGGGATCAAGATTTCCATTTGTCATTTTCTCATAGTTGGGTTGATCCCGCCGACGATTCGTTCACGGGGGTTTGGCAAAAGGTGATCGGCTCGAACGGGGGAATCGATTTTGGCACGGGAACGGCGACCTATCGCGATCGCGATCGGCCGCGGCGGTCGCTTCATCCCGGAAACATCCCCGACACCAAATTCGCGCTCGTTTCGTTCCTCTCGGCGATCGCCGCGGGAGAGGTCGAATCGCCGCGTGAATCGTTGATCGAGGCGCGCGACGCGACGTTGATCGGCCTGCTCGTTCGCAAAGCCGTCGACGAACGTCGCGTCGTATCGTGGAACGAGATCGCCGAGCCTCGCGCTTAAAGTCGATCCGAAAAGATTCGCCCGAATTCGGCGGAATTTCGTGCCGGGTCCGAAATCGGGAGGGCGAACCTCCTGGTAAGCCATTTTATTATGTGTTTGTTCTTTGTGCGAAGAGCGTCGCCGTTTCATCGTCGATTCCGCCGCGAGGCTCACCGGGAGGTTCGCCCTCCCGAGGAAAACGATCAAAACATGATCTTATAGGGAATACGTGAAATCAACCGATGTTCAACGCCGGAATCCAGGAGAATCAAACCGAAATCGATATGTAGGTATTTTCGAATAGGCTCTTGATCAATCCGCGCGAGAAAAAATGTTCTCTCCCTAATCTTTAAGGAGAGAACATTCTTAATTTTAATCATCAGGCCGATCTCTTAAACGAGAACGGCGTCTTCGACTTCGTTTTCGTGCGATTCGAACCCGAGCGAGTTCCATTCGTCGGGGTCGACCGAGGCCGAGATCAGCTCGTCTTTAAGTCGTTTCCGCGCGACGTGGAGGCGACGCTTGATCGTCCCCACGGGGGCGTCGAACCGTTCGGCCATTTCCAAAAGCGATTGCTCTTGGATGTAGAACGCGACGAGCGTATCGCGGTCGAGTTCTTTGAGCCGACCCAACCCCGCCCAGAGCCTCGCGGCGCGTTCCCGCGCGATCATCTCGTCGACCGGATCGTCGGTTTCGGCGCTCGCGGCTTCAAGAACCTCGGTTTCGACTCCGGGGTGGATCGTCCGGCGGGTCGCGTGGTTGATCGCCATCCGAGCGGCGACCTGGCGCAGCCATCCGGCGAACCGCTCGGGCTCGCGGATCTGGTCGAGTCGACGCAAGACGTGAAGGAAGACCTCCTGCGTCAGTTCGAGGGCGTCGGACGCGTTCCCTAACCGCCGCAAACAGACCGAGTAGACGGTCGGCTGGAACTGCTCGACGAGTTCGCCGAAAGCCTCGCGATCTCCTTCTCGAGCGCGCACGACGGTCTCGGCCAAGGCGCTCCAACGGCTGATCGGTTCGATTTCAGTCTCGATGATGGCGACCATGCGATCAAATCTCCCATTTCCTCCGCACCAACCTCGCGGCGCCGGCTCAAATCGAGCCGCGGCGCGGCAAGGCGAGACGCCCGAAACAAGCCGTGTTTCCCCGAGAATTCGCTCGCGATTCGCCCGAACGGACGATTGCATCTTGGTTTAAGGCCAAGACGTCGCGAGTCGATTCTCCCAAACGCGCGTACACGCCAGGGAAAACGGCCGACTGGTTACGTCGGGAGCGCGGCGGCCGAATCGACGAGAGTCGTCGATCAGGCTCTTCCGCGACGATCCGCACGACCTTCATGGAATCATTGTCGATGATATCTGTATCTGTCGACTGTGTTCATCAAAGGCCGTCACGCGGCGATCGAGGCGATCGATTTCAGGCGTTTTATTGCATGAAATCGATTGGGGTTGAAAAACCCCGCAAGGCGCCGGACCCGGCGCGCGACGATCGAGCGAGCTCGACCGTCGGCTTGAGGTTGACGTCGATAAAACGACGCCGGCGTCTCGCCGCGTGTACCGTCCGTCGTCGCGCTCGGCCTACTAAAGCCGGATGCGCTCGATAAACGATCCACGCGACCTCGACCCGAGGACGAACAGCGCGATACCGGTGAATCCGGCGATCGCGACCAACGTTCGTTCCCCGTCGTGTCAATGGGTGGATGGGAAATGGGAAGTCGATGCGGCGTTAAGGCGCCGAGGATATCGCCCACCATATTCCCGTTCGTCTTAATGACGAGCGACCGCGCGTCGACATTCAGCCCTTGGAAATTGGCCGAGAACGGACGGGTCTTACGGTTCAACATGGCTATATCCTCGCTTCCGCCGCATCGGGCGGGTAAAAGTCGCGTCGACCGGCTCAATCGGCGGTGTCTCGACCAATGCGATCGAGCCGGCCGACGCTGTCATTACGTAACGTGTTTCACCTCAAGGTCTTGCAATGATCCTTATGATCCGCCTTGGGACCGCCTAGGGTCCGAAAACGCCAATTACACGAATTGGTTGCAACCCCTTAGACGTCGCTCGCGCGAAAAAGTTCACGAGATCTCAAAAAAAATCTTGAGATTCCTCAGCCGACCCCCGAAAGGTACGATTCCACAGGGAATTGAGCTCGAGAGACGACACGATCGCGACGCCTTTCATCTTACGCTGATCGTCAAGCTCCGCGTTTTCGTTATTTCGATCGAACCGGAGCCGCGTTCGCCTTCTTCGCCTTCGGTGTTCCCTTCGATTTCGCATGCGTCTCGGTGTTAATCGCCCGATCGACGACGCCCGCTCCGTCGATCCCGCGCAATTCGTTCAGCGCCAGATCGGCCGCCAAACACCGCAAATTGCCGTGTTTCAATACCCAACTCAAATGTTCGCGAGCCTCTTCGGCTTTGCCGGCGAACGACAAATCGACCCCCAGGTATGCGTGCGCCTCGCTCGTTTGATCGGGAGTCGTCGCGGCTTCGAGCAGTTCTTTCGCGGTCGATTCACGACGGAGATATCTGATGATCGGACTCGGCCATTCGGATCGAGGAACGTGTTTGCTCGCCTCTTCGAGCAAAGCCTCGGCGTCTCGCTTCTGATCGACTTTGTAGGAAGCGACCGCGCCGATCATCGCCGCGGTCGCGGCGTCGGGATCATCCCAAGAACGCAATTCGATATAAGCGTGTGTTGAAAAGGCCGCGTCCTCGGGTTTGCTCGCCGCGTCGATCGCCGTCATGTATAAAACGACTTTCGCGTCGTTCCGATCGAGATTCCGAACGGTTTCGCAATCGTCGCGTGCGCCCTGAAGGTCGCCGCGAGTGAAACGAGACGCGGCGCGGCATCGATACGCGTACGTGTTTTTGGGGTCCATTGCGATCGCCTGTTCATGATAGGAAATCGCCGATCGAAACAGGCCGAGGCGGTCGCAGCAGCGTCCCAGGGTTGAAAAAACCGACGATTGGCTTCGTATCGACGAGATCGAAACAAGTTTTAATTCTCTACCGTTATAAGACGGGGATTCGAATTCGAAGTACGGCCCCAGTCGAATCGCCTTGCGGTAATCGCGCGTCGCCTCGTCGTGCCGACCGAGTCGATCGAGAACCTCGCCCCGATCAAGGTACGCCCCCAGATTCCGCGACGCCAATCGAATCGACGCGTCAAAATCTTTGAGTGCGAGAAAATAACGGCCGAGATTGGTTCGCGCCTCTCCTCGAATGCGGAGGTATCGCGAGCGAACGCCGAGGTGTTCGCGTTCGACGAGCCTGATCGCCTTCTCGATATCGACGATCGCGCGTTCGTCTTGGTTCAGGCTGATTCGAATCCAAGCTCGATCTTCGTACGCGAGATGCATCAACGGGTCGAGACGAACGACCGCCAAACAATCGGGAATCGCTTTTTCATACTCGTATTTCTCTATGTAGGCGTCGGCGCGATCGAGGATTGCAACGATATTCGTCGGATCTTTCAAAATGATCGAGTCGAACTCCACGATCGACTCGTCGATTCTTCCCAGGCAGAGCAAAACCAGCCCGTGTTCGTGCCGACCCCTTTGGTAATAGGGATAAGTTGTTACAAGGCGTTCGCACACGTTTAACGCTTCAAGATATTCACCGTTTCTTAAAAGATCTTTCGACTGAAAGATTGCGCGAAGAGCGCCGGGCGGGTCCGGTTCCTGGCCGCGAACGGTTCGCGCAACCCAACTCGAAGCCGTGATCATGATGATGAACGACAAAACCGACGATGCGACGGACGATCGGCGACTTCGGTTGATCTTCATAAAGACGCCTCGGCGAGAACGATCGATCGCGCTCGGAAAATCGTGATCGGCGATCGCTCGATCCGAAGGGAGAAGCGCCGACCGACCGATCGGCGCGTGTCGTGCGAAAACCGTATTGTCAAGAGTCGAAGCCGCGCGATCAAGCCTCGACCCCGTGCTCCTTCAAAACCGAGCGAAGCGAATCGAGATCTTGAAATTGATACGCGTTCAACCCGAGCGCGATCGCGGGCTCGACGTTGAGCGCGCGATCGTCGATGAAGAGCGCGTGCGTTTTTGTGCAGCAAGCGATGCCGAGGGCGCTCGTGTAAATCCCCTCGTCGGGTTTCGCCTGACCCAAATAACACGACGTCAAAAACGCCGAGAAAACGTCGTGCAATTTGAACGCTCGGACGCGATATTCGTGGAGCTCGCGCGATTCGTTGTTGAGCGTGAACAGGCGATACTTGCCCGTCGCGGCCAACTTGCGCAGCCAGTCGAGCGTTTCTCCCAACACCTTCGATTGTCCGAACATGAACGTTTTGAAATCGTCGGGAGAAAACGTCCGCGACCGATGAAACACGGCTTTCTTGATGTAAGAGTCGAGGCTCAGCCGGCCCGTCTCAAACGCGGTCTTGAGCATCTCGTGGCGCGTTTGAAACTCCTGATAATCGAGCTGGAACGCCTCGGCGGCTCGCTTCCTCGCTCCCGTGTCCCACGCGTTCGTCAGAAAAACGCCGCCGATGTCCATGAATAATGTCGGAATCTGAATCATCGCTCGCCGCCTCGGGGTTCGGTGTCGTTTCGTTCGACTCGTTCGGTACGAGTCGATCCGTCTTCGCCCTCGTCTCGTTCGATCACGTCGTACTCGCTCTCGAGATCCCTCAAATAATCGATCGCCTGATCGAGCGTCGGCGTCTCCACCCCGACGGCGCGACCCGCCTCGTCGAGTTCGCGCAAAAGCATCAAATCGTCAAAATGTTCAGATTCTTCTATTTGTTTACGTTTGGCGGGTTCGAGCTTTTTTTGATGATAGAGGAGCGCGTCCATGTGTTTGCGGATGAGCCAATCGGTTCTTGGGGTGACGGTTCCGGCGAGCGAATCGGCGCCGGCTTGCGCGTGGTTCGCGTGATCGATCGCTTTGCCGACATCGTGCAACAGCGCCGCGGTGAGAAATTCCTCGTCGTGGGGACGAACGTCGAGGGCGCGCTGAAACACCTGAAGGCTGTGATATAAGGCGTCTCCCTCGGGATGGTATTTGGGATTCTGCTTGATCGTCTCGAGCGGTTCGAGACGCAAGCGATAAATCGTGAATCGATCGAGATGATCGGCGATGTCCAAAAGATCCCCCGCGGATTCGGGGCGTTTTTCGCCCGTTTCGCTCGGTCGCCGAGCCTTCGCCTGAAACAACGCGAGTAACTCTTGCCGAACTTCGCCGTCGGTCGGCAAATCGCCCGGCTTCACCCGCCGACCCAAAACCGCGACCGCTTTTCGCTTCGCTCCATAATAAACCGATTCGCCGAAATCGCGTACCGATTCCCAGTCGGTCGCGGGATCGATCTCGTCATACAACCGCCGCGCCGCCTCGACCGCGATCTGTCGCCGAACCCGCGGCGATACCCCCGTCGATGAATCATTCCTTTTCTTAAACTTATCGTGCATGTTTCCGATCCGAACCCTCCCGCGGCGCCCGCCTCGAATCGATCCGCATCCCGCGACGACGTCTCAACTACCGCTCAATTCTAGCGTACGCGGCGCGGTTTGAACACGCCGCGAAAAACAAAATTGGAATGCGTACATAAGTATTCGCGGAGCGGCCGGGTTCCATCGTTGGATATCTAATATAATTTTATTTGCAAAGCGACGTTTCGACGACGCTCGTGATCGTCAGAATCGCCCCCAGGCGAACGAATTCGGTGAGGATCGCGGGTTCGGCGGTCGAGTCGACGGCTCGGATCGCGTCGACCACGACCGCGACCTTTCTACCTCGCGCGAGCAACCCCTCGACCGCGGCTTTCACGCAGTAATCGGTCGCGACTCCATAAACGTAAAACGTCGTTTCAAAATCGCCGAGCGCGGCGAAAAGCGCGTCCGCGGATTTATTGCTAAACAAATCGTAATATCGCTTATTAATTGTGACGTGATCGAACGTTCGAGAGGTCGGCGCGATCGTTCGGTCGGGGTCGATCACGAAGGAACCCGGTCGCGCGGTTTCGGGAATGCGCTCTTGGCCTTTCGAGCCGACGACGCAGTGCGGTGGAAACGGTTCGATCTCAAAATCTTCGGGTTGATGAGCGCACGCGGAAGCGACGACCGGTATCCGGCGCTCGTGGGCGATTTTCGTCAATCTCGCGAGCTCGGGGCGGATCGCGGTCGAGCCCGCGATAAAGAGAGCGCCGTCGGGGTCGAGAAAATCGCGCTGGGTGTCGATATCGACGAAAACGACGTTCACATCGGCGGGCATCGGAATCGCTCTCAATCGTCGCGACGACCGACGCGTTGAAACTCTCGGCGTCTCGGTCGTTTGTAGCTTAAACCGAAATCTCTCCCGGGGAAAGCGTTTCGAATTGTTCGTCAATTGTCGAAAGACGCTTGCGGCGCTCGCACGCGACGTATAGAATCGACGAATCGATGAATCCGATCGGTGACGATATCGGGGAGATCGCGCGATGCGTGAATTTGACAGGGCGATCGGGCGAGCACGGCGTCGGATGAGGCTGCAGCGGTTTTTATCGGCGCTCGTCTGGTGCTTGTGTGGAACGCTTTTCGTCGCGGCGATCGTCGTCGCGATCGATAAATTCGGCGTGCCGATCCCCGGCCACGCTTGGGCGCCGATCGCGGTCGCGGGGGGAGTCGGGCTTTCTCTCGCGGTTTTGATCGCGCTTTTCACGGGTCCCAGCCGGCTCGACGCGGCGCAGGCGATCGATCGCGCCTTCGGCCTCAACGAACGTCTCGCGACCGCGATCACGCTTCCCGAACACGTTCGTGGAACGCCGGTTGCGATCGCCCTCGTCGACGACGCGAGGAGGCACGTAAGCCGGCTCGATATCGGATCGCGATTCGGCGTGCGGCTGCCGCGCCGCGCCTGGCTTCCCGTCGTGATCGGCGGCCTCGCGGTCGGGCTTTTATTCGCTCCCGAAGTCGCTCAAACCGCCGCGCGGGCGCGCACCCCCGATAAAATTGATCAAAAGTTATTGGTCGAACAAACGAAGACGCTTGGCAAATCAATCGCCAAAAAACGCAAAGAACTCGGCACGAAAGATTTCGCCGAGGCCGAGGCGTTGCTCGCGAAAATCGAGAAGGCCGCCGACGAACTGTCGAAAGCTCCTCCCGCGGGGAAAGATAAAGCGCTTTTGCAATTGAACGCGCTTTCCGACGCGCTCAAGGATCGGAAAAAACAGCTCGCCGGCGCCGAACAGGTGAATAAACAGCTTCAAATGATGAAACAATCGGCGACTTCCGGTCCCGCCGACGACTTCGCCCGCGAACTCGCCAAAGGCGATTTTGAAAAAGCCGCGCAGGAACTGAAAAAACTGCAAGAGAAGCTCGCCGAAGGCAAGATGACCGAACCCGAGAAAAAAGCGCTGCTCAATCAAGTTCAAGAAATGAAGAAAGAACTTGAAAAGATGTCGAATTTAGAGCAGCGTCGTAAATCGCTCGAGGAGGCGCGGAAAAACGGCGGGATTAGTCAAAAGCAATTCGAGGAGGAATCGGCGAAGCTCGATCGACAAGCGCAGAATTTGAAGGAGATGAAGCGACTCGCGGAGGCGCTTCAAAAATGTGAGAACGGGATGAAATCGGGCGATATGAAGAAAGCCGCCGAGGCGCTCGGAATGGGTCAAGAGCAGCTCAACGATCTGGCCAAACAGATGCAAGAGCTTCAAACGCTCGACGACGCGATGGCCGATATCCAAGACGCGAAAAACGGAGTCGGCGGCGATTTTCCCAATAAACTTGGCGAAGGGATGGACGGGGGACTGAACGGCAATGGCGATCGTCAGAAATCAGGCAGAGGCCTCGGTCGCGGTCGAGGAAAAGGCGATCGACCCGAGGCGCCCGACGACACCTCCGCGTACGACACCAAGGTGAAACAACAGATCGGCAAAGGTAAGGCGATTTTCGAGGGTTTCGCGCCGCCTCGCGGCATGACCAAAGGCGCGAGCCGGATCGAAATTCAACAAGCGCTCGAAGCCGAGTCCGAGGTCGCCGCCGATTCGCTTACCAATCAAAAGATCCCCAACGCGGTGCGTAAACATATCAAGGGTTATTTTGATCAAGTTAAGGAAGGCCGTTGATTCGTAAGCATACAGGCGAAAAAGTCGTTGCGATCGACCGATCGAGGGCGCTCGAACGGTGATTTTTCCGTCACGCGCCCGGATGTTCGCGCGGAAATCGATCGAACGGCTCGTCGTCGAGGCCGAGGGGGGCTCGCGGCTGCGTCGCGAGCTGGGGGCGCGGGCGCTCGTCTTTTTGGGTACCGGTGCGACGATCGGCGCCGGGATTTACGTCCTCGCGGGCAAAGCGGCGCGGGAAGACGCGGGACCGGCCTTGATGCTTTCGTTCATCCTCGCGGCGATCGGCTGCGCGTTCGCGGCGCTCTGCTTTTCGGAACTCGCGAGCATGGTTCCCGTATCAGGAAGCGTATACACATATGCGTACGCGACTCTCGGTGAACTTCCCGCGTGGGGCGTCGGCTGGCTTTTGATCCTGGAATATTCGGTAAGCGCCGCGGCGGTGGCGCAGGGCTGGTCGTCCTATTTTAATGAGTTGTTGAAAAGCGCGACGGGTTTTTCGATCGATCCGCGGTTGCTTTCGGCGCCGTGGGATTTTGATTACGCGACGAGCGGGTTTGTCGCGGTCGAGGCGAAGCGGAGGCTCGTCGACGGAACGATGATCTCGAGTTCGGCCTGGCTCAACCTGCCCGCTTTTATCATCACCGCGATCGTCACGGCGGTGATCGTTCGCGGCATTCGCGAGAGCGCCAGGTTCAACGGAGCGATTTTGATCCTCAACTTTTTGATCATCGCTCTCGTCGTTTGTCTCGGCGTTTTCGCGATCGATCCGAGGAATTGGCGGCCGTTTTTTCATCCCGAGCGGGGCTGGGGAGGAGTCGCGTCGGGCGCGAGTTACATCTTTTTCGCTTACGTCGGATTCGACGCGACCGCGACCTACGCCGAGGAGGCGCGGAATCCGCGCCGCGACGTGCCGATCGGAATAATAGGATCGTTAATTATCTGTACATTAATTTATGTAGTTATGACGGGGGTTCTGACGGGAATGGTTCCGTCGTCTCGCATCGACGTCGACGCTCCGTTCGCCGCGGCGTTTCGCGCTCACGGGCTCAATCGAGCATCGAGCCTGATCGCCGTCGGCGTACTAGCCGCGACGACGAACGTCGTTTTGGTGGGGATTCTGAGCCAGGCTCGAATTTTTTTGGCGATGGCGCGCGACGGTCTTTTGCCGAGCTCGATTTTCGGCGCGATTCATCCAAAAACGCAGATTCCTTTGCGCTCAACCTTATTGATCGGGTTGTTCGTCGGCGCGGCCGCGGCGCTCGCTCCCCTGGGGTTGTTGGCGAAGCTCGTCGACATCGGGGTTTTGTTTTTATTCGTCGTCGTGTGCGTCGTCGTTTGGATCCTCCGGATCGCTCAACCCGAGGCGCGACGATCGTTCCGCACGCCGTTTCTCCCGGTCGTCGCGACATGCGGGATTCTGATCAACGGATACTTGATGTTTTCTCTAGATGTTCGTCTCTGGATCGGTCTTGGCGTTTGGCTGGCGATCGGGTTCTTGATTTATCTCGCGGGCGCCGCGCGGCGATCCGAATCCGTTTGATCGTATCAAGGCGAGACGCGGTTTCTCGGCGTCGAGCCGCGAGGTCGAGCGTATGTTTGGAAACGATTGCGGCGATCGCGCGGCGCCGACCGAGCGTGCGTTTGAAATCAGCGATAAAAACAAGACGGCTCACCAGGAGGTTCGCCCTCCCATAAAAGTTCGACGTCCCATAAAAGATCGCCCTTGCACCGGATCAGCCGACCCAAAATGTTGTCTGAGGCGGGCCGAGGCGCCGACCGAACCGGCGTTTGAAATCAGCGATAAAATCAAGACGGCTCACCAGGAGGTTCGCCCTCCCATAAAAGTTCGACGTCCCATAAAAGTTCGCCCTTGCGCCGGATCAACCGACCTAAAATGTTTTCAGAGAGTCGGCGTTTGAAATCAGCGATAAAATCAAGACGGCTCACCAGGAGGTTCGCCCTCCCATAAAAGATCGCCATCCCATAAAAGATCGCCAACGGATTAAAGATCGCCCTCCCATAAAAGATCGCCCTTGCGCCGGATCAGCCGACCCAAAATGTTGTATGAGGCGGGCCGAGGCGCCGACCGAGCGTGCGTTTGAAATCAGCGATAAAAACAAGACGGCTCACCAGGAGGTTCGCCCTCCCATAAAAGTTCGACATCCCATAAAAGTTCGCCCTTGCGCCGGATCAGCCGAACCAAAATGTTGTCTGAGGCGGGCCGAGGCGCCGACCGAACCGGCGTTTGAAATCAGCGATAAAAACAAGACGGCTCACCAGGAGGTTCGCCCTCCCATAAAAGTTCGACGTCCCATAAAAGATCGCCCTTGCACCGGATCAGCCGACCCAAAATGTTGTCTGAGGCGGGCCGAGGCGCCGACCGAACCGGCGTTTGAAATCAGCGATAAAATCAAGACGGCTCACCAGGAGGTTCGCCCTCCCATAAAAGTTCGCCATCCCATAAAAGATCGCCA
>JAJYWB010000120.1 GCA_021791715.1 Planctomycetota bacterium
TGGGATTGTTCTTAATGCGATCATCATACGATTTGAGGAACGCGTCGATCGTTCCGCGTTCGACGTGATAACCGTAAACGCGATCGAGCGCCGTGCCTCGTCGCGGGCTCTTTTCGAGCAGCGAAACGAATCGTTCGACCGCCTTGCGCTCGCGCTCTTCGTCGCGCGAGAGCTCGGGATCGGCTTGCGCGAAGGATCTTAAAGCGTAAGGTTGAATCGTAGCCGTGAACAATCCGACGAAAAGCATTACGATGAAATGCGAGGATCGGAACATCGGATGTCGCCTCATCAGAACGGTCGACGTACGTCCCCTTCGATCGATTGAAGATACATCGTGGTTTCCGCCGCGGCAACGGGTTTCGATGAATTCCACCGGAGTTCTCAAGTTGAAATCGAATATTATATTCATGACATAAATAAATCATAATTAGGTCGACGGGTACGCATTCCGATCCGATTCGAGGCGGAATCGCTTGCGAAACGAGAGGAATCGGTCGACAATCGTCGCGATCGGGAATGATTTCGATCGGTCGAGATTCGGCGATCGGTTGTGAATAATGGGTCGATCGCGACGAATGACCTGGGAATCGATCGCAAATTCCCCCCCTTTGTTGGAGAAACTCGATGAATCGACGGATATTCGGCACGGTGGTGTTGGCTGCGCTCGCGGCGCCCGCGTTCTGCCGGGCGCAGGTTGAGCTGAAATTCAAGCATGTCGAGGGGCGCGAACGCGAGCTTCGACAGGTTGTGAAGACCGATCAGATTTTGACGATCAACGGCATGGATCTGACGACGAAGGTCGAGCAGGTGGTGATGATGAGGGTGAGGACCGGCAAGCGAGAAGCCGACGGCAAACTCCCCGTTCGGGTGAATTTCGACGCGATTCAGCAAGACATGGATCTCCCCGGCGGGCTCAAGTTCACGTTCGATTCCAAGCATCCCGAAGACGCGAAGGTTTCGAATCCCGCGCTCGATATTATCAAAGATATCGACAATGCGATCGTCGGCGGCGGATATACGATTCTGCTCGATAAGGACGATCACGTGACGGCGATCGAGGGCGCCGAGGCGGTCGTTTCCAAGGCGGGCGAGATCAACCCCAAGGCCGCCGAGGCGATCAAAAAGCAATTCGACCCCGCGACGCTCAAGCGAGGAACCGAGCAGGAATACGCGGTCGTCGAGCCCGGCCTCGTTCGTCCCGGCGACACGTGGGAACGGACCGAGATCGAAGAGATCGGCCAGGGACAAACCATCACCTACAAACGCAAATATGAGTATCTCGGTACCGTTGAGAAGAACGATAAACAATACGATCGCATCGGCGTAAAGGCACTGGAGGCGACTTATGCGATGGATCCCGCTTCCGACAATCCCGTGAAGGTCGCGAACGGCGATCTCAAGGTCGAATCGACCGAGGGGGAGGTTTTATTCGATCGCGCGGGGGGTTACGTGTACGAAACGCGTTCGAGGGATCGGCTCAAGGGGAAGTTGGCTCTCACGATCAACGGCATGGAGTTCCCCGCGGATCTCGATCTGACTTTCGATCAATCGACGACTCTCGCGAGCGAGCCCGGGCGAGTCGACGAGAAGAAGTGAGCGATCAATCGATCGATCATTCTTCCGTGTCTGAATTCAAAAGAATGAACGTTCAGGCGATCAAGTGTTTTTAAGCATCGATCGAATGTTTTGTTCGTTCACAGGTTGAACGATCCCCCGTTCGGTGACGATCGCGGCGATGAGCCGAGCGGGGGTTACGTCGAAAGCGGGGTTGTACGCGTGGACGCCTTCGGGGGCGGTTTTTTTGCCGAAACCTTCGGTGATCTCTTTGGGATCGCGTTCTTCGATCGGGATCGCCCCGCCGTCGGGGATCGAGAGATCGAACGTGCTCGAAGGCGCCGCGACATAAAACGGAATTCCGTGAGCGTGAGCCAAAACCGCGGCTCCGTAGGTGCCGATTTTGTTGGCGGTATCGCCGTTCGAGGCGATCCGATCGGCGCCGACGATCACGAGGTTGATCTTATGTTCTTTCATCACGACCGCGGCCGTGCTGTCGCAGATGAGGGTGACGGGAACGCCTCGATTTTGCAGCTCCCACGCGGTGAGTCGCGCTCCTTGAAGGAGCGGACGCGTTTCGTCGGCGTAAACGCGGATCTCTTTTCCTTGTTCGTGCGCCGTGAAAATCACCGCGAGCGCCGTTCCGTAATCCGCGGTCGCCAGGCCCCCCGCGTTGCAATGCGTGAGAATCCCCTGCCCGCTTGAAACGAGCGCCGCGCCGTGAGCGCCGATCGCGCGACACATCGCGCGGTCCTCGGCCTCGATCGACCGCGCCTCGTCGAGCAAGGTTTGAAAGAAAGCTTGAGCGCTTACGTTATCAGGAATGGATTGCGCGATACGATCGATGCGATCGAGCGCCCAGAACAGGTTGACCGCGGTCGGTCGGCTGGTGCGAAGACGCGCCGAAGCTTTGAGAACGCCGGTTCGCGCCGCGGCGAGATCTCCCTTGATAAAACCTTCGCGGGCGCCCAGGAGCGCTCCGTAAGCCGCGGCGACGCCGATCGCGGGGGCTCCGCGCACCCTCAGTGCGCGGATCGCCTCCCACACGGTTTCCACATCGCCGCACGCGATCGTCGTGAATTCGACGGGGAGTTTCGTCTGATCGATCAGGACGACACGTCCCGAGCGAGCGTCTCCCTCCCACGCGACGGTCGCGAACGACGACCGATCGCCGATCCCTGACGCGCGTCGATCGTCGGTCACTCGATTTCCTCGAATTCTTCGTCGGCGTCGTCCTCTTCGTCGCCCGACTCCTCGGGATCGACCCACGTATAGAACTCGGCGTAGATCTCCCAGATCGTTTTGAGCGAGCCGCGGACGTCGGCGGGCTTGAGCGGAGGATGATCTTTGCCGAGACCCGCGACCTTGACGGCGATATCGAGAAGCTCGAGATTCTGCCGCCGCATCTCCAGGAAAATCTGGCTTTGCGTCGTCAATTCCATCGCGAGATCATGTTCATGATCGTGTTCGTCGTCGTGATCGTGACCGTTTTCGTGATCGTGTTCGTTCATCATAAGATTCGTCTCCTGATAAAAATTATACCGCGGCTTGCCATGGAACATAAGGAAGGCCGAACGTATCGGCGACGGCGCGATTGACGACGCGCCCGGCGTGGATGTTGATCCCCTCGGCGATCCCGGGTGAGTGTTGAGCCGCTTCGCGCCAGCCTTCGCGGGCGAATTGGACGACATACGGCAGCGTGACGTTGCAGAGCGCGTAGGTGCTCGTCCTGCCGACCGCTCCCGGCATGTTCGTCACGCAATAATGAAGAACGCCGTCGACGAGATAAGTCGGATGCCGATGCGTCGTCGGCCTACTCGTTTCAACACATCCTCCTTGATCGATCGATACGTCGACGATCACCGATCCCGGCTTCATCCGCGAGAGATCGTCGCGGCGCACAAGCCGGGGCGCTCGAGCTCCCGCGATCAAAATCGCGCCGATCACCAGATCGGCCCGCTCGATCGATTCTAAAATCGTATGTCTATCCGAATATAAGGTATTGACGTTCGACGGCATGATGTCGTCGAGGTAACGAAGCCTGTCGAGGTTGACGTCGAGGATTCGCACCGACGCGCCGAGCCCCGCGGCGATCTTGGCGGCGTTCGACCCGACGATTCCGCCCCCCAGCACCGCGACCTCGGCGGGGGCGACCCCGGGAACCCCCGCGAGCAGAATTCCCCGGCCTTCTTGCGGCCGTTCAAGATATTTGGCGCCTTCTTGAATGCTCATCCGACCCGCGACTTCGCTCATCGGCGTAAGCAGCGGAAGGTTCCCGCGAGCGTCGCGGATCGTCTCGTAAGCGATCGCGGTCGCCCCCGAAGCGAGGATCGCCCGCGTCAAAGCCTCTTCGGCGGCAAAATGAAAATACGTGAAAACCGTTTGACCCGATCGGATGAGCGGAGTTTCGCTCGGTTGCGGCTCCTTCACCTTGACGATCAGATCGGCGCGCGACCAGATCGACCCCGCATCGTCGACGATTTTGGCGCCCGCGGCCTCGTATTGCGCGTCGACGATCCCGCTCCCCTGCCCCGCTCCCGCCTGAACGAGCACGGTGTGGCCGTCTTGCGAGAGCATCTCGGCGCCCACGGGCAATAACGCCACGCGGTATTCATCCGACTTAATTTCCCTGGGAACTCCGACGATCATCGGCTCGCGATCTCCTGGGGAATCTCGTCCCCGCGAGAATGAGAATGGGGCGGAATCAAACCAATCACCATACCAAACGACAAGCGTGAGCGAAAACGAACCGAACGACGCGCCGGGTCAAGAATTCATATTATGTTATTATCGGAATAAGTGCGATCGAAGAGACGATCGACCTCGTCCGAGGGCGATCGTCGCCGGATCGTCAACTCGTTCCCAATTCAGAGTGCGGTCGTCAGCTCAGAACCTTGGCGCGTTTGAGCTTGGTTTTGCGCCAGTCGTCGAGCAAGGTTTTGAGCTCGTCGTGCGTCACGCCGCCGTGGTCTTCGCCCGAGTTCCACCGATCCATGATTTGCTTAAGTCGTTCGCGGAGCGGACCCTTGGGAAGAAATTTGCCGTGGAATTTCTTCAGCACCTTAAGCCTGGGATCGACGGGGGGCCTCGGCTCGGCGACGGCCTTGGGCTTCGGCGCCTCGACCTCGGCGACCGCGGCGTCGGCCTTCTTCTCGGCCTTCTTCTCAGGCTTTTTCTCGGGCTTCTTCGCGGTTTGCGGTTGTTGCCCCGGCTTCTTCTCGGGCTTCTTTTCCGACTTCTTATCGGCTTGTTTTTCGTTCTTGGAGGCCATCGATCATCCCCGTCTGTGTTTTGAACGCGCGGCGAACGCTCCTCGCGGCGCAAGGGACGAATCATAGCCGAAACGCCCCTTCCAAGGCAAGCGTCTTAAACGAATTCGAATCGACGACGATCGAATCAAACCAAAGAACCGAGATCTTTCTGAGAAACCATTCGGAAGCTCCGTCAAATCGATCGCGGCTTGATATTACGGATTCCGGCCGCTTTTGTCTATAAAATCGACATGTTTTATGAGAAATCGCATGCAACAATTCTGTTTTGGGAGGGCGAACCTCCCGGCGAGCCTCTTCCCAGAATCGGCGCCGAACGGCTTTGGTTTTTGTTCAATAATAAAACACATCAAAATACGGCTCACCGGGAGGTTCGCCCTCCCAAATTCGGCTTCGCCGACCGACCTCGCCGATTATTGCGGATTGCTTTTCGGATAGAATCTCCGCGGCGAAGCGATCCTTTCAAACCGAAAGCGTCGCTAGAGGCGCGACTTCATCTCACCCCTCGCAGCGCCTTCCCGTATTCCTCGAGCCGATCGTATTTGTTCTCCCACGTCGTGTACATAAAACCATAAACCTTGGAAACGTTCCGCGCCGCGGCGTCCCATGTTTGGAAGTTCGTCATGTCGCCGTCGTAATAGCCCGCGAGGATGATCCGGTGCCCGCGCGACGCGAAAAACTTGAGGCTCTCCGCGGCTTTCCCCGAGTTCCAATCGGCGATGATCACCTCCGACGGCAATCCCTCCCACGATCCCTTGAGCGAACCGTTCACCAAATAATAATGATCAACCGCGTTGTGATTGGGATCGAACATGTCCGACCAAACGACGATCTTCGCGTCGGGATCGATCTCTTTCAGAATCGCGACGCACCGTTTCACGTTGTCAGCGAGCGATTCTCCCGCGGTCAGCCGTCGATCGAGGCAGGCTCGGCAACGGTTCGCCGCGCGAAGCTCGTCGTGCGACATGAAATACGTTTTCGGTTTAAGAAGTTTATGAACGCGAATCGCTTGATCCTTAAGTAAATCGTAAACCTTGGGCTCGCTTAAACAGCACGCGACCTGGTTTCCATGAATCAAGATCGGATGATACCAACTTACAAGCAAACGCTCGCCCGTTTTGATCCGCGAGTTCGGCGTAAGCTCGATCGCGGGACCCTCGTGATCGAAATCGTACTCGCCGGCGTAGGGAACGACTCCGAGACGCGAATCGACGACGGTCCGATAATCGCGCCCCTCTTGATATTTCACGCCCCCCTCGGCCGCGGCGACGACGAGCGGACAGCCTTTACGACGAAGCACATTAACAAGTGATAATTCTTTTAGCTCGATGTCGTCGATCCAGATCTTCCCCGATCGTCCGCCCCAAACCCCGGCGTAAAGCGCGATCTCTTTTTGATCCAGGCTGTTGAAAACGACCGAAACGCGTTTCCAATCTTGCGTCGGCTCGACGAGCTTTTCGGTGAACGTGAGCGACGGAGATCCCTCGCCTCGACCGAGAGCGAGGAGCCGGAATCCGTCGTTCGTTTCGAGCCGATCGGTTTTGACGCGGCACGAGAAACGATAGCACGCATGCGGACGCACCGATACGTTACGCACGAGTCGACCGTTCTCTCCTTGCTTCGAAAACCCCTCCATCCGGCACGAAACCGAGCCCCGCGCGAAGATCCGACGATCGGCGAAAGTTAAAACTCCTGGTTTATCTTGATATGAAAAGTCGTCAAATTTATCCCCCCGCGTTTTTTCGAGATCGCCGTTGGGGATCGTCGCAGCGGGGTCGGGAACGAGAATCGCTCGGCCTCGTTCGACGCGGAACGGGGCGTTTTCGACGGGAAACCCCTCGGCGAGGTTGGGGTCGTGCGCCAGCAGCCCCGCGCTGTAGCCGATTGGAAAAACCGTGGGGATGATTTCGATCCCCCTCCGCCGCGCCGAATCGGCGACCCTCCCGACGTCGACGGGATATCGATCGGTAACGCGATCGAGGACGTTGAACTTGTAATCGGCGAGCACGATACCGTTGTAACCCGCCTTCGCGGCGCGATCGACGAGCGCGAGAGTTTGATCGACGTTCGCTTCAACCTGAAGATTCCGCGCGATATAAACCCAGCGACGATCGTATCGCGTCGGCTCGGCCGCGATCGTCGTCGAAGCGATCAAGCAAATAATCGCTAATAAAAATAAATATGAATTTCGTATCATGATGCAAGCCGATTGATTGTCGTTGATCGAAATTCGGCGAATCGCGCGATCGCGCCCCGCTCGATTATCGAATCACACTTTTTGGTTCAAGTAAAGCGAATCATTCCAATTCGGCGACGGCGGCTTGATGTTCGCCCGAGGGTCGGTTATTTCGAGAGAGGTCGACGGTTCGTGCGGGCGAGGTTTGCGTGAGGAGATCGATCGTGATCACAAAGACGTTCAATCGGTGTCGTTTCGGGCTAATCTTGGGGTTCTTCGTCGTCTTCGGCGGGTATTCGCCGGTGTTCGGCGAGCCCGACGTTAAAGCCGATCGTAAGCCGGGCGAACGGTTGAGGCCGCGCGCTTTGAAAACGCTTCCGCTGGGATCGATCAAGCCCGAAGGGTGGCTCCATTCTCAGCTTCGCGTTCAGGCCGAGGGGCTATCGGGTCGGCTCGACGAGTTCTGGCCCGACGTTAAAGACAGCGCCTGGATCGGCGGCAAAGCCGAGGGGTGGGAACGCACCCCGTACTGGCTCGACGGCTTCGTCTCGCTCGCGTACGAACTCGACGATCCGAAACTGAAAGAGAAAGCTCATAAATACTTTGATTATATTCTAACGCATCAACATGAAGACGGTTGGCTGGGACCGGTGAGCGACGGCAAGCACGCCGAGTACGACGCGTGGCCGATGTTCGTGATGTTCAAGGCGCTTATGCAGTATGAGGAGGCGACGAAAGATCCGAGGGTCGTACCCGCGATGCTTAAATGCTCGAAACGGATCGGCGAGGTGATCGCCAAGAAGCCGTTGTTCGAGTGGGGAAAGTTCCGCGCCGCGGATCTCGTCGTCGCGCTCGATTGGCTTTACGAGAAAACGCATGAAGAATCATTAATTTCTCTCGCCGAGGAGTTGTTGAGGCAGGGTTTCGATTGGCGCGGGTTGTACGAGCGTTTTCCGTATCAGGGACGCGTCGAGAAGAATTTTTCGATGGATACGCACGGCGTCAACACCGCGATGGGCTGGAAGTTCGCCGGGGTTCGGTATCGTTTCGGCGGCGACGACAAGGATCGCGACGCGATTTTTCAGATGCTAGAGGTATTGGATCGGACGCACGGTCAGGCGAACGGACTGTTTAGCTGCGACGAACACCTCGCGGGCTTAAGCCCTTCGCAAGGGAGCGAGCTTTGCACCGTCGTCGAGGCGATGTATTCGCTCGAAACGCTCGAGTCGATCATCGGCGATCCCCGGCTCGGCGATCGTCTTGAAAAATTAACATATAACGCTCTTCCCGCCACGTTTAAGCCGGACATGACGGCGCATCAGTATGATCAACAGGTGAATCAAGTGGTGTGCAAGGTTTCGCACGATCGCCGGTTCGCCACCAACGGCCCCGAGGCGAATTTGTTCGGGCTCGAGCCCAATTTCGGCTGTTGCACCGCGAACATGCATCAGGGTTGGCCCAAGTTCGTCGCTCATTTGTGGATGAAGATCCCTTCGGGGGGGCTCGCGGCGATCGCGTACGCTCCTTGTTCGGTTGCGACAGATGTCTCCGGTGTACCTGTAAACGTTCAAGTGCGCACGGATTATCCGTTTCGAGAGACGATCGCGATCGACGTGACGGCGGGCCGAGAGACGAGCTTTCCGCTGAAGTTGCGGATCCCCGCGTGGGCCGAGGGGGCGAACGTCGAGATCGCGGGAGAGCCCTCGAAACCCGCAACCGCGGGAACATTTTTAACGATCGAGCGCAAATGGAAAGGAACGACACAATTGATCGTTCACTTGCCGATGCGAGTGCGGGCGATCGAAGGTTATCGCAAAGCGGTTTCGATCGAGCGCGGGCCGCTCGTCTACGCGCTCCGCGTGGGGACGTTTTGGAAGCGGTTGAGAAATAATCCGCCGTTCGACGATTGGGAGGTTTTCCCGACGACCCCCTGGAATTACGCGCTCCGGATCGATCGGGCTCATCCCGAAAAATCGATCGCGTTTTACGATCGTCCGATCGGCGATCTTCCGTTTTCTCCCGAGGGGGCGCCGATCACGGCGATCGTCGACGCGCGGTCGATCCCGTGGTGGACTCTCGATAAGAACGCCGCGGCCGACGTTCCCGAGAGCCCCGTTCGATCGGATGAACCGCTCGTTCCGCTCACGCTCGTTCCCTACGGTTGCACGACGCTGCGCGTCGCGTCGTTCCCGACGCTCGACGAAAGCCCCGGGGCGCGGTAAAAACGATCCATCAAGAACGCCACGATGAACGCGATTCGATAAAAATCGCTTCATCGCGCCTGAATTAAAAAGGATCTAGAAATGTCTGATATAAAGACGTGTTCGGATCTCGCCGCGGAGGTGAAACGCGATATGATCGCGTATTTTCGCCATATGGAGGCGCGGGTCGAGCGTTTTTTTCGATCGGTTCCCAAAGAATCGCTCTGGATCAAGCCTTACGCTTACGGCAACAGCGTGGGGCATTTGGTGCTGCATTTGACGGGGAATTTGCATCACTATGTGGGGGCGGGGATCGCCGGGACGGGTTACGAGCGCGATCGCGATCGCGAGTTCAACGAGCCGAATCCCCCAGAGCCCGAGGAGGCGATCGTGGCGTTTCATTCGGCGATCGACCTCGTCGTCGCGACGATCGAGTCGCTCGACGACGCGGCGCTCGTCAAGCCCGTGGCGAATCAGAAACCGATCCAATCACAATTTGGGTTGTTGCTCGTTGTCGCGGCGCATATGAACAATCATATTGGTCAGATGGCGTATCTCGTCCGCGCCCACGGTCGCGACGATCAGATGCCGGCGTCTTGGTGAACCGATCCGGCGGGGAGAAACCGGTTCGATCGCGCGAGCGTCCGAGACGCGGCCGCGACTTCGCGATTCCGTAAAAGCGTGAAAAATCGATTAGGATCGCTCTCGTGCGATTCGATTTTCGGTATATCGAGATTAAGTGGTTTGATGATTCGACGGTTTACGAAGCGCCGCGGGGATTTTCCAGAAGTGCGGGCCCGCGAGGTCGGCGATCGGTCTCGGCTGTTCGTCGGGGAGGCTGAACGGGCCGATCGGTCCTTCGTCGGTCCCATCCCAGCGGTGAGCGCGGATCGCAGCGACGACCAGTTCGGCGAGCTCGAGCGCGCGGAGCGCGTCTTCTCCCGTCACTTTGGGTCTCGATCCCGATCGAACGGCGGATACGAAATCGGCGAGCTCGAGCGCCAGCGGCTCGGTCGCGCGATCGGCTTCGATCTCTTCGACCTCGAGCACACGGCCGAAAACGCGCTCTTTGACGTCGGCGGGTCGAGCGACGTCGAGCCCTTCGAGATCGAGCGCAAGCTCGCCGCGGCGCAATCGTTCGGATGGACGAATAATCGTCCCTTTACGGGCTGCGAAATCGACCGAAACGAAGCCCTCGACTCCCCAAAGCCTCATCGCGCGCACCGCGGAGGGATTGACCCGGCTCGCCGACAGCTCGGCGACGAGTCCGTCGGCGAAGCGAATGCGTGCATTAGCGATATCTTCATGCTCCGATAAAACGCGAACTCCGAGCGCCTCGACCGAAACGACTTTCGCCGAGGTCGTCGAGAGGACGAGGTCGATGTCGTGGATCATCAGGTCGTGGACGATTCCGATATCGGTCGAGCGGAACGTGTAAAGACCGAGCCGTTCGGCGGCGATGAATTTGGGTCGATGGGGAATTCGTTCGATCGACGTCCAAATAGGATTGAATCGTTCGATATGACCGACTTGTAGAATCGCTCCTCGATTGCGCGCCAGTTCGACGAGCCTTCGACCGGCGTCGGCGTCGGTCGCGAGGGGTTTTTCGATCAGGGCGGCGATCCCGCGGTCGAGGAACGGAGTCGCGACCGATTCGTGGAGGATCGTGGGGACGGCGATTGAAATCGCGTCGACCTGATCGACGAGGTCGAGGGGATCGTCGTAGGCGCGCGAGCCGTGTTTCGCGGCGATTTCAGCCGCTCGATCGAGGTTTGAATCGACGACTCCGACGAGTTCGACGTCGGGGTGATCCGCCAAGATCCGCGCGTGATGCCGCCCCAGATGACCGACGCCGACGACCCCGACTTTCAAGCGATTGTTCATTATTTCCGATCCTTTTCGCGCGCTCGTCCGTGCTTGCCTTGATGTTGGGCGCGGATGAAGGCGAGCAACGACGCGACCTCGGGGATGAGGTTGCCGTGAGATTCCAGAATGACCTCGGCTTGATCGGGGGTCGTTTTGGCGCGATAGATCAGACGGTGCGCCTCGTGGAGCGGGTCGATCGCGTGTTCGAGCCCGTTCCGTTTCAGGCCGACGACGTTGATGCAGCGAACCTTGAAGGGATTGCCGTCGATGAGCATATAAGGAGGAACATCGTGTGTGATTCGCGACATGCCTCCTGAAAAGCTGTACGCGCCGATCGACACGAATTGATGCACTCCGACCGATCCCGAAAGGATCGCGTGCGATTGAACGTGAACGTGGCCGCCGAGCATCGTGTTGTTGGCGATCGATACGCGATCGCCGATCTTACAATCGTGAGCGACATGCGCGTTGGCCATGAGATAGCAGTTCGAGCCGATTTTGGTGAGCCCGTCTTCCTTCTCGGTGCCGCGGTTGATCGTCACCCCTTCACGAATGATATTGTTATCGCCGATTTCGACTCGCGTCGGCGTTCCTCGATACGAGATGTCCTGGGGATCGCCGCCGATCACGCAGAAAGGGCTGAGAACGTTGCCCGTGCCGATCGTCGTCACTCCGATGACGCACACGTGCGCCAGGAGCCGCGATCCCGCGCCGATTTTGACGTCGGGTCCGACGACGCAATAGGGACCGATCTCGACGTCGTCGGCGAGTTCGGCGTTGGGATCGACGCACGCGGTATCGGCGATTAACACGGACATGGCCTGATTCCTCACTATCTCGTAACGGGCGTCGCGGGAGACTCGGTAAAACGTACGTCGATCCATCTCATCGGGAACCGAACGAACGCTCGGATCTTATCCGTCAAAATTCATCGTGAATCGAAACAACGACAATCAGAAATTCTCAAATCTTGTTGATTATTCACGCGGCGACTCCTCGGTCGAGGTACATGAAGCGGATCTTCGCCTCGGCGACGACCTTCGTCCCCACCCGCGCCGCGCCTTGAACGTAAACCGATCGTGCGTCGCCTTTGATCACGTTCACCTCGAGCGTCAGTTGATCTCCCGGGACGACGGGACGGCGAATTCGCACGTGATTGATTCCAACCATAAGCGCCGTTCCACGCTTGGAATCGATTCTGCTCGAAAGCATGATCCCCGCGGCCTGCGCGAGCGCCTCGACCAAGAGAACGCCGGGCATGATCGGTCGATCGGGCCAATGCCCTGGAAAAAACGGTTCGTTATAGCTGACGTTCTTGATCGCGACGATGCGTCGATCGGGTTCAAGTTCAAGCACGCGATCGACGAGTAAAAAGGGGAATCGGTGCGGCAGCAATTTGAGGATCGAGCCGATATCGAGCGTCGTGTTCGTGTGGCGGCACGGTTCGGCGGGTCGAATCGAAGGTTTCGCGTTATCCAAAGACGCGGATTCAATGGATTCGATTGTTTCTCGAGCGGGGACGTGATTCGATTCGATCGATCCGCTTGAGATTTCGCGTATGAGCGCGCGAGCGAGCGCCGCGTTGAGTTTGTGTCCCGACCGGAAAGCGACGACGTGTCCCGCGATGTCTTTACCCAGCAGGGATAAATCGCCGATCAGATCGAGCAATTTATGGCGCACGCATTCATCGGGGTATCTTAATTCGTTGTCGATCGGACCGTCGGGTCCGAAGACGAGGAGATCGCGCGGGGTCGTCCGCGAGCCGATTCCCATTTGCTTGAGCGCTTCGGCTTCTTTTTCCAGCAGGAACGTCCGGCTCGGCGCGAGTTCGGAGCGGAAAACGTGGGGAGTGATCTCGGCCCAGTAGCTTTGGCGACCGATCGGCGTCGCTCCATAATCGAGATGATAAGCGGCGACGAGCGTGTCTCCCGCGGAGGGATAAGCCGAGAGGGTCGCGGCGCCTTCGCGCACCGCGACGGGTCGGTCGATGACGAGCCGATCGCGAATTTTCGTTTGTTCGACGATCGTCGCACAAGAAAGCGCGTCGACGAACGCCTTGCTCGACCCGTCGCACCCGGGGGTTTCGGCGGCGTCGATCTCGATTGTGCAGTTATCAATACGTAGGCCGGAGAGCGCGGCCATAACGTGTTCAACCATTTCAACGATCGCCTCGCCGCGGCGGATCGTGGTGCGTCGGTCGCGGGGTTCGACGAAATCGATTCGCGCCTCGACCTCGGGGTTATCCGGAAGATCGACGCGGATGAACCGCACGCCCGATCCCGGATCGGCGGGCTTAAATCGAACCTGAACGTCGGCGCCCGTTAAAAAGCCGACGCCTTGAACCGCAACCGCGCGATCGATCGTTCGTTCGCGTCTCGTCGTACCTGCCATGCGGGCTCCATCGTCCTTGAGGGAACCGAAGAGATCGAAAGTCGATCGGCGGGTGATCATTTGAGATAACGACCGCCGATCGAGAGTTCTCGTCGAATCGGATCTTTTCGCATCGCGGCGGGGATCAACGTTGACCCGACCGAGCCGCGGGGGCCGCTTTCGCGTTCTGTGTCTCGACGCGTCCCCCGGCCGCGGCCTGTTCACGTGCGTACCTGTTGTTCAGATACATCGTCACCTCCGCGGTGACGTCGTATCGGGGATCGGCGTAAATAATTTCTTGGCTAATCCAAGATTTCAACGCCATCTGGTTGCTCTTGTCGCTCGGTTGTTGAATGTATTTGTAAACGACCGTCAGTTGGTGGCTCTTCGCGACCAGACGCGTCATCTCGTCGATCTCTCGATATGAGGAAATCATGAGATTGGAGAAGCGCTGTTTGAACTCGCGTTCGGCGTTCTCTTTGGTCGAATCGAGCTTGACCTTGAGCCCCATCAGCTCTTCGTTGAGCTTCGAGTATTGGGGACTGTCTTGAGTGAACGTATCGCGTTTTTCAAGCGTTTGTCGGCCGAGCGCCTCGATCCGTGCCAGTTCTCCCTCTTTCACCTTGGCCTCGTCCTCGAGCTCCTTCATTTGCTTGGTCACTTTTTCATACTTCTTCATCACTTGATCGACGTCGATCGTCCCGCAGAGGGGGGCGGGGAAGACGCGTACTTGCCCGGAATTCGAGGTCGTCCGCTGGACGTTTTTATCCTGGGCGGAGGGAGCTTGTCCCTGGGAACGGGTGACGAAAACGCCGAGTCCCAGTCCCAACCCGAGCGTGCTGAGTCCGAGGCCCCAGGCCAGACGAGAAGAAAACGGCATGTCGATCCACTCCCTTGGTATGGCGCGCCGCGAGGCGGCCCGATTGACGTCCTGTTCGTGTTCCACGCGGGCGAGAGTTGTAACCGGTGTCCTTCGGTTTTTCGCGACGCCGCGGTTCGCTCACGGGCGAGTTCGGTCGCTCAGCAAGCGAAGCGAGTCGTATTCTGCCCCCGGGGACGCGAACGGTCAAGCCGAACCCCGTCGGTTCCAAATCGCCAAATCGTGAGTCCGTTTTCGAATCGGTTCGGCGCGATCCACAAAATTGGATTTCCAAAGCGTCGCTTTCATCGCGGATCCCCGATCGTCGGCAGGAGGAACGAATTCGGCGATTCGTCGACGATCTCTCTCTCGTTTCGTCCTCGCGATCTCTATGAGATATGAGAAATATTGTGCTATGATGTTTTCATGTTAAATCGAGTAATCTCTTGTTGCGATCAATTATCATGATCTTCCCAGATATACCAGACCGCGACGGTGCGGAACGGCCTCCACGGCTCGGCGAGTTCGAAGCAGCGTTTAGGAGGGGGCGTTTCGGCGAGTTCGAAGTATTTTTGCACGCCCATCCGAACGCCAAGGTCGAGAGCGGGCATTACGTCGGGTCGATTGAGCGCGAATATCAGAAACATCTCCGCGGTCCACACGCCGATGCCTTTCACCGATGTGAGTTGCTTTACGATCGTTTGATCGTCTTCCTCGTCGAATCGATCGAGCGGAACTTGCCCCGAAACGACCGCCTCGGCGAGGTTGAGGACGTAGCGCGCCTTCATTCCCGAAAGACCCGCCGAGCGAATCGCGGGTTCCCCCAGCTCGATCAATTTGCGAGGGTCGTGCGGCGATCCGCCGAGAGCGCGGAGCTTGGCGTCGATCTTCCGCGCAGCGAGCGATGAAATTTGCTGGCCCACGATTGCGCGAACCAGCGTGCCGAAACGATCGGGCCGAGCGCTTAATCGACACGGGCCGACACGATCCGCGAGCGGGCCGAAACGACGATCGACCCTCCTTAAATATTCAATCGCCTCATTCCAACGATCATACGATTCGGTAACGATCGGATCGGCTTCGGTCGAATCGGCGAACGGCGCGAGTTCGACGATCGCCTCATCGCGAGGTTCGGTTTTATGCTTCGATTCGGTTCCAGCCGATTTCGCCGAACCGTCGCGGCGCTTCGCCATGTTCCAACCTCTTATGTTCCTTTGAGCAAATCTTGCAAAGCGTAGACCTCGAGCCGGCCCCGCCGCAGCCGCTCGAGCGCCGCGACCGCCGCCTTCGCAGCCGCGATCGTCGTGATGCACGGAACACCTCGACTCACC
>JAJYWB010000144.1 GCA_021791715.1 Planctomycetota bacterium
TCGGCGAAGGCGATTACGATAAGAGAGGTTCGCCAGGACGGCGAAGCGGAATTTGGGAGGGCGAACCTCCCGGTGAGCCGAATTATGATATTTGCGATTATTGACTAAAAAAACGGCCTCGGCGACCGAGCTTAAAAATAGAGGCTCACCGGGAGGTTCGCCCTCCCAAACAAAAGATCCGTATACATGGATTTTTAACACACAATAGATTTATTGGCGCCCCGGCGCCGAAATCCGTGAACCGAGATGATCAAGGAATCGAAATCTTTTGAGAATACCTTTACATAGATAAATTAATCCGAGGCGCGATCTTCCCTTGCAAGTCGATCGTTCAAAGATCGCGCCTCGGCCGATCGACGGTTTTACCCGTCGATCAAGGAATCGAATCGAACCCGAGTCGTTCGATTACGGTTGATCGTATCCTTTGATTTCGCGCACCCAGATATTACGATATTTAACCGGGTTACCGTGATCCTGAAGCGCGATCGGCCCCTTGGGTCCGTGCGGTTCGTACTTGCCGAGAGCGCGGAACGCCACCGCTCCTAAAATCGCCGTGTGATTGTGCACCAATACGCCGTTGTGCAGCATCGTCACATAAGCTGGAGACTCGAGCGAACCGTCCGATTTGAACCGCGGCGCCGTGAAAACGATGTCGTACGTTTGCCACTTCCCCGGGGGAAGCGAAGCGTTCACAAGCGGCGGATACTGACCGTAAATCGCCGCGGCGTGGCCGTCGGGATATGTCAGATTTTCATAACTATCAAGCACCTGAATTTCATACCGATTAAAAAACATGATCCCGCTGTTGCCTCGACCCTGATCGCGCCCCGTCGGCGGATTCGGCGTCGCGAACTCGACGTGCAATTGACAATCGCCGAACTCGTCGCGCGTCAGGATCGTCCCGCTTCCCGGCTTGCCGTGTCCAGGAGTCGCCGCCGCGCCCCCTTCGACAAGCCAACCCGCGGGTCGATCCCCCTCGCCGCGCCACCTGGAAAGATCCTTGCCGTCGAACAAAACGATCGCGTCGCGCGGCGGCTTGCCGGGCTGTTCTTGCGTTGAGCACGTGCCCGGCTCGACGATCTTCGGCTGGGGACGTTCGCCGTCGTGAACCCGCCATTTCGATCCCGGATAAGAAGGCGTGTCGGTGTATCCGAGCTTGGGTTTGTCCGCGGCGATCAACGTCCACGCGAACGCCGTCGTCGCGGCGATCGCCGTCGCTCCGACCGCCAAGAAATGCTTGCGCCGAATCATGTTTGATTTCCTTTCCTCGTCTTCAATCGAGTCCCCCTGGACTCCCGATCCGCGATCATACACCTTCTCCAAGCCGATCGCCTCAACCCATCGCGCGAAAGTAGAACGAGCCTGACTTAACGTTAAAGAATATTCACACTGATTAGAATCATTATAATTCGAGCTTTCTCGACGCTCTTATTCGGCTCGCGATCGTCGCCGATTCAAGCCGAAGCTCGCCGAGGCCCGATCATAATCAACGGCGAACGCTCGGCGCAAAACGATCACCAAGACGACCGTGCGGGTCGTAACGAACGCGCGGGCCGAATTTAACGATCGCAACGGCCGAAGCGATCGACCTCTCAATTCCGTTGTGAATTCGGCCGGCGACCTCGATCGCCGAGGATTACAAAGGAATTCCAGATTTATTGGAACGAACGGCGTCGGAGCGATCATTGTATGAGAATCGATGCGCGATGGAAACGATTCGGGCCGATCGCGCTTGTGGTGACGACCTGCGCGATCGCCGCGAGTTTGCCGATCGCGCGCGAAGGCCCCGCACGCTCCGCCCTAGGGAACGAAAGTTCACGTCGCACGGGCGACGCGAACGCGCCGAACGGATCGGTCGCGTCAAATTCATCTTCATCGCGCGGAGACGATCCGATCGGTCGTGTCGAGGTTCGCGCGCTCGCTCGCATCGAGCCCGAATCGGGGCTCGTACGCCTTGGCGGAAGGCCCGGAGCGCGTGTCGAATCGATCGCGGTCGCGATCGGCGATCGCGTATCCAAAGGCCAAGTCGTCGCGATTCTTGAAGGGAACGAAGTCGCCAAGGCCGAGCTGGCTCTCGCCGAGGCCGAGAAGGCCGCTGCGCTCTTTTCGAGACGCGTCAAACGCGAACTCCTCGCGATCGAACGATCGGCGACCGACCGCACCAACGACCGTCGCATCGAACTCCTCAAAGAAACGATCGACTCGCAAAAGACAAACGTCGATCAGGCCGAGGAACGGATGAATCAATTGAAGAATCTCGAGCGCAATTTGACGAGACCGACGGGAGATCAAGATCTCCTGCTCGGCAGGGCTCGCGGCGAACTCAACGCCGCCAAGGCCGATCTCGCGGCGCTCGAAGCCAAACGCGACGCGCTCAAACAATCACGCCCGATCGAAGACCGCGAACTCTCGGATAACGCCCCCGCGATTCAGGCGCTCGATCGCAAAATCGATCTCGCAAGATCGCATTATGAACAAACAATGATTCGCGCACCCCTCGCCGGAATCGTACTGGAACGATTCGTCGAAGCCGGCGAAACGTGCGAATCGGGACTCGTGACGATCGGCGATCCGTCGGCGATCGTCGCGATCGCCGAGGTCGATCAGGCCGACGTCGGCGAAAT
>JAJYWB010000034.1 GCA_021791715.1 Planctomycetota bacterium
CGTTCGCGCGTGGACGTTGCCGGTCGAGCCGCTCTTGACCGGCGCCATCTGGGTGATGCCTTTGGCCGCCGCCGCGGACGCTCCCAAGAAGGATCTTCCCGAGATCGTTCGGCTCGTCGATTCGCGACTTTCGCGGGAGACCGAACCGTCGTCGGCGCGTATAATCATGGAGATGACGCTCGTTTTGGCGGGCCTTCAGTTGGACAAAGCGACGATTCAACACTTTCGTCAGGGGCTCAAAACGATGACCGAACTGAAAGAGTCCTCATACTACAAATTGGTGCACGGAGAGGGGCGTGTCGAGGGGCGCAAGGAGGGCCTCGAAAAGGGGCTGAAGCAGGGCAGAGAGGAGGGAAAGATCGCGGGTGCGCGGACGATCTTGCTCCGTCTCGGCGAGGTACGGTTCGGCAAGCCCGACAAAACGATCCGCGCCGCGATCGATGCGATCGGCGACCTTGATCGGCTCGAAAAAATGACCGAACGGATTCTCTCCGTGAAGAATTGGCGGGAATTGATCCAGTCGGATCCGTCGGATCGAAATTAATCGACATTCGCCGGAAGGTTGCGCCTAATATTTGATCCGAAAGGTATTCAGCGGTTCCAACAGGATTACAAGGTAAATAATCAATCGGGAAGACCGACGCGAAATCGGGAGGGCTCGCTCGCTTGGAAGGGCGAACCTCCTGGTGAGATTTCATATCTTCATTTGGCTGGACGAAACTCAAATATGAATATCAAATCCGAAACCGGGAGGGCGAACCTCCTGGTGAGCCTTTATTTCTTTATTTGGAAGGATTAAATCGAAATTGGGAGGTGTAACTTCCTGGTTAAACATCATGTTTTCATTGAGAATGTCGAAATCTAAAACGGGACGTCGAAATCGAGACCGGAAGGGCGTATTAACAAACGGATTATCTTATGTAAGCTTATAAATGATTAATCGCGGCTTACCTCGATAATCGAGTCGCCCCCTCCGCCGCACGAGATCGCCCGTCCGATCGGATTCGCCCCGCCGAACCCGAGTCGGTTCGCCTTACCAAATTGCGCCTTCTCCCATGAGAAGATCCCGGCGCCCAAGATTGGGAAAGATCGAACGTCGACGTCCCGTCGGATCTATTAGCCGATCAATCAAACAATCATCAAAAAGAGCATTCGCTTTGTGAATTCGTTCTTTTCATCACAATCCGATAACCGCCGAGAGCGCGGGTCGAAGCCGTGAGCAGGAACAAACTCGAACGACCGAAACATCGGGCCGGTAGGATCGTCGACAACCCGTTTCGATACACGGAGAGGCGAAGCCCCTCGTACTTTCGGTCGGTACCGGTTCGTCGCGTGATGCAATCTATGAATTATTTGTACATACAAGATGCGACTTGGCGGCGGAATCGTCGGTCATCGCCCGCGGCGGTCGCGCGCCAGGCGGTCGTATTCGGATCGACGGCGGCTGAGACCGTCGATCAGATCTTGGAAATCGGCGGGAGGATTCGCTTCGACGTAAACGTCGCCGCCGCCGAACGGGTGCTCGAACCCGAGCGTTCGCGCATGCAGCGCCTGGCGGTGAAATCGAGCCTTCCCCGGCCGATCATGCTTCGGTCGGTAAACCTTGTCGCCGATCACGGGATGCCCGATCGCCGCCAAGTGAATGCGAATCTGATGAGTTCGACCCGTTTCGAGGCGGCACGAAAGCAAACTCGCGACATCGCCAAAACGATCAAGCACGCGATAATGCGTCACCGCGTGTCTTCCCTCGTCTTCGCCCCGAGCCACGCCTCGACGTAGGTCGCCGCGATCGTCGACGATCGGCAGATCGATCGTTCCCTCGGCTCGAACCACCGACCCCGAGACGACGGCGAGATACTCGCGATCGATCGCGTGCGTCCGAAAAATCGCCTGCATTTCCCGCAAAGCTCGCGGGCTCAGCGCGACGGCGAGCGCTCCCGAGGTGTCTTTATCAAGCCGATGAGCGATTCCCACGTACGGTCGTCGGCCCGATCTCACATGAACGTATTTACTGATGCGTTCAAGGAGCGTGCCGGGCTCGCGCGCCGCGGTCGGTAGGGTAAGGATTCCCGCGGGCTTATCGACGATCAAGAGATGTCGATCTTCATAAAGAACGACGAGTGAAGTTTCGACCTTACGGGCCTTGGGTCGATGCGGAACGTACGCGAGTTCGACGTCGGGATCGACCTCGAGTCCGGGCTCGTCGCACGCGGCGCCGGCGACGTCGACGCGACCGCAAAGGACGGCGTCTCGAGCGACCCGGCGCGAAAGACCGAAGCGATCGGCCACCAATTTATCGAGTCGAAGCGGCATGCGTTCCCACGGACGGACGAAGCCGCCGAAAAAACGGGAAATCGGGCGGTCCTCCAATCCATGACGACCGCCCCCCCCTAATCGCCCCAAGCGGACGCAAAGGGTCGTACTGTGCGGCCCATCAACATGAGCCGTCGCAATGGTCGTCCATGACGACGCGTATTTTAGCTTCGCCGCGGCGACGACGATATACGGTGCAAAAGTCGACTCGAACCGATCGTCCCTCACGTAATCGATGCATCAATTAATCTAAAATCTAATTAATTTATTAATCTTGAGGTAATTTTGATTTTACGCGAATCGAAACGCGACGATCTCCCCTTCGAGGATTCCGACCCCGGCGATTGATGACTTGTCATGAGTCGGTCGCGGGCTTTAACGTGTTACGCGGGGCGTGTCGACCGCGACCGCTCGAGATTCGACGCGATTGGTTGACGAGACGATTCCGCGAGCCACACGGCGCGCCTCGGTTTCCGTCATCCGACGCGATTCTCGATCGAGGGAGAGATTATGCCGTCCGATGAGTTGGAGTTCGTGAAGGATCTCGCAGCCGACGCGGCGCGTACGGCGCTCGCGAGGTCGAGCAGGGGGGTGACGCCGACCGAAAAGTCGAACCTCAGTTTCGTCACCGATCTCGATCGCGATCTTGAAACGCTCATTCGAGAGCGTCTCGCGAAGCGATTCCCCGACGACGCGTTGAGCGGCGAGGAATACGCGCAATCGGGAGGCTCGGGTCCGCGAAAGTGGTCGATCGACCCGATCGACGGAACGGGAAATATGGTTCATAAGTTACCGTTGTGGGCGATCTCGATCGGACTGATCGACCGCGGCGAACCGGTGCTGGGAGTGATCGCGATCCCTCCGTTGGGCGAATTGTATTGGGCGGAGAAGGGAAAAGGGGCGTTTCGCGACGGTATCAGACTCCACGTCGTCGACGCCGCCGAATTTCACGATCAAGACAACGTTTCGGTGGGAACGAACGCGCTGCGAAGCGTCGACACGCGCACCGTGCCGGGAAGGCTGCGCGATCTCGGCAGCGCGTGTTGCGAACTCGCGTTTTTGGCGTCGAATCGTCTACATGCTTGTGTATTTTTAGGTGAGCACGAGCACGACGTCGCCGCGGGCGGTTTGATCGCGACCGAGGCGGGGTGTTCGATCGCCGATATCGAGGGTGAAGCGATCGAGCTCGCTCGGTTCGTCAAGCGGACCCCCGTGACCAAGCCGACGTTCATCGCCGCTCCGCGCAGGCTCGAAGCGCTCGTTCGAGACGTCCGCAAGCTGCCGCCGCTTCCCAGATGAACGAACACTCGAATGATCTTTTTGAGAGATCTTGAGAACCTGAATGATGAAGCGATTTTGCGCCAAACCCCCCGAATCGATCGCCGAGTTTTGCCTCGTTCGGATGGGGATCGAGGCGCGAGGGTTTTCGGGGTTTTTGTATACGGCGCGGTTGGGCCGAAAGATCGACCGGAGCTCGGCGGACGCGATCGCCGCGGGGTCGGGCCTGCTCGTTTCCGAACGAATCCGCATGGGTTTTTCCAAGTATGGATATCTGCAATATTGGAAAAGCTTCGATTCGCTCGAGGCGTGGACGAGAACATCCCCCCACGTCGATTGGTGGCGCGACGCGGCCGAACGGATCCGAACGCGCGGAGATATTTCGATTTATCACGAGGCGTACCTCGTCGACCGTAATCGATGTGAATCGATTTATTTGAATATGGGTAAACGAGTCGGGCTGGCGACGTTCGGCGAACTTTGCGAACCCGTCGGCGCCGCGACGGCGGCGCGCGACCGCCTCGGCCGCCGCGAATCGCGCTCGACGACGCGAACCGACGAAAGCGAGTGAATTCATGGGCCATTGGGGGGTGAAAAGCTACGAGATCGATGAGGCGAACGACGCGATCGACGCCGGATTCGATCGCGTTCACGGATCGGCCTACGACGATCTTATGGACGATCGTAACCCGTTAACTTATGATCAGGTGATCGCAAAACTCGCGAACGAGAAGACCCTCGCCGCGGCGATCGAGGCGCTCGAGGAGGAATTCGGCGCCGATCGCGAACAATGGGATGAAGTCGTTCGGCTCGCGTTCGCGGGAATCGTCGTCCGCCACGCCGAGATCAAGGTTCCGATCGATACCCAATCCAAAGATTCGGCGATCGCATTCCTTCGCGAGGAAACGATCGAGTGGGAGGAGGCGACCGCACGCAAAATCCGCCGCGAGAAGGAAATCGGCCTGCTCCAAAAAGCGTGACGACCGAGACGCGAGAATCGGACATACTCGCTTTGCTTACCAAAAGCGGTTCGATTCGCGTCGATCACATGAATTCTAAATCTGTTGATAAATCGAACGATCGAGAAGGATCGGAGTTTGCGGATTTATCGATTGGTAAGGATAGATCCCGAGGGCTTGGTCGGCGATCTTCGCGAGGGTAAAAAAATCGTCCTCGCTCGATCGCGGGGCGCGTTATACTACTCGTAACATCAGGCCGAGCCTTGGTTGCTCGGCGGTTTTGGCGGAGCGGCGTGATTTAGGACCTTGCCGCCTGGCGCGGCTGCGACCCGACGTGCATCCACCTGGCTCGCCAGGAATATGAGACTCACCTGATCCGGGCGTCTGTCCGGTTGTCACGCACCCGGTTTGGACCCCTCCCGCGCAATCGGGAGGGGTCTTCTTTCAACCTCGGAGAAGCCAGGGATGGCGCCCGGCGATACCGCCTCGACGAACCTCGACTCCGCTCGTCGCGAAGCGGTTCCTCCCGATATCGTCGATTCGGATGCGACGCTTGGGGCTAACCCAAACGATGCGGAGCGGCGAACGAATTGGCTTGATCGAACGCCTTGGCCGCGATCGATCGTCTTCCTCACGCTTTGGCTCACTCCCGTCTTAGCGGCGGTTTGGTCGACTCCGTGGTTCGTCACCCAAGACGGTCCCGCGCATCTTTATAACGCGCACATTTTGCTTCAATCGTTCCGCGCCGATTCGCCGTTTCGCGGGGTTTTCGAGGTCCATTGGAAGCCGCTGCCGAATTGGGCGGGGCACGTCGCCACCGCGGCTCTTTTATCAATCCTTCCCCCGCGCTCGGCCGATCGCGCGATCACGTCGATCGTTTTGATCGCGACCGCGGGATCGATTCTTTATCTTCGAATCGCATTCGCCGGCGCTCGGGAAATCGCGATCGCGAGCCTTCACGCGACGCTCGTCGCGCTCAACATGACGTGGCTTCTCGGCTTCACGAGCTTTTCCTTAGGGGTATGCTTGTATGCGTTGATTCTTGGATTTTGGAACCGCCGCCGCGATCGTCCGAATGTTAAAAAAGCTTTGATCTTATCATTTTTATGGATCGCGTGCTATTTTTGTCATCCGATTCCGCTCGCCGGGGCGTTGTTGGGCGTCGCGGTTTTGGAGGCGACGACTCCGGGCGCGAACAGGCGGGTGCGATTCGGTTTCAGCGCCGCTTCGGCGGTTCCGCTCGTTCCGCTCTTAATCGCGTATCGAATGATCATGAAAGAAGGAGGGGGATTCGAGCCCAAATGGGGCGAGATGAAGGGATCGATCGGCCCGGCGGCGTGGATGAGACAGGCGGGCTTCGTCGATCCGATCGCGCTCGCGAGCAAAAAGTTCAATCCTTTTGAAATGCTTGGAATCGACATCCCAGGACAAATCGTCGCTCCCTCGGTATGGTTCGTCGCGGCGATAACGATCTTGATCGTCGCGGCGTTCGTTCAAGGGACATGGAAAAATCGACGCGGGATCTGGATTTTGGGGCTCTTGCTGACGCTCGGCGGGATCGTCGCTCCCGATACGCTCGGTCGATCGCACGGCTATTTTTTATCGCAACGGATCGTTCTGTTGGGACTCGTCGCGATCGTCGCCGCGGTCGATTGGAGGCGTCGAAGGATCGCCGCGCGAGTCGCGGCGGTCGCGCTCGCGATCGCCTGGGTTTCGCAGACCGCGGTTGTTTGGAATTATGCTCGCGCGTGCGATCGAGATTGCGGCGATCTGGCGCGGGCGCGGCGGGCGCTCGAACCCGGAGACCGAGTCGTCACTTTACTTGTGGATATCAATACGCCTTTCCGTTCAAACCCGCTGTTGCATTTTGATTGTTCGTTCGGCGTCGGCACGGGGATCGTCGTCTGGAGCGATTACGAGACGGCGTATTACTACTTCCCGGTGCGACCGATCGCCGGCGGAAAAGCCCCCGATCCGTTCCTGTTCGAACGCGTCGCGATCCTCAAGGGTCGACAAAACGCGGGCGAACGCGAGAAGCTCTGGAGCGATTTGATCGACAAACATCATAACGCGTTCGACAAACTCGTCTCGTGGCGTCGCGACGAGGCGCTCGACGCGATCTCGGCGCGGCGCTTCGACCCCGAGCCGATCTTCGCTCAGGGAAACACGCGGGTTTTCCAGGCTCGACGCGCGAAGCTCGACGCCTCGGATTCGCGATCGAGCGATCGGCCGCGCTGAAAAATCGACGTCGTCTCGAACGTCAAACCAATTTGATATGCATATTACTCTATATTTAAACACAAGAACAAGTTGAGCCGGGCGCGATCGCCGGAATTCGTGATCGCGCTCGGCTCGCTTTCGATCAAGGCGTTATTGAGAGTTCGACGCCCGGGTTTGGTATTCGAGGAGGTAAGCCTCGTAGGCGGGGTCGAGAGGCCGTTCACCTTCGCGACCGAAGGGATACGACTTCATCCCTTTCCACGGCAAAGGGCCGACGCGATCGTCGGTCGCGCTGAACAAATCGGCGTCTTTGCAATATCCGATCGATCGCAAGACGTAGCTTCGCTTCCATCCCGCGGGAGGATCGCCGAGTTTACTCGCGTCGAAATCGACGACGATCTCGTCGCCGGGGCTCATCACGCAGAGATGATCGTCGTCGTCGGTTAAAAGCGTGGTAACGTCTCCATACCGCGTGTACATGCCGAGCAACCGCGAGAGGGGCGCGGCCTCGATCGAATTGTAATCATAAAGCGCGGGAGGTTTGCCGTCGGGCGAAACCTCCCGCATGTAGCCTCGAAACGAAAGCCTCGCTCGAGCCGGCGAGAGCGAAGTCGTCTTAAGTTCGATCGAGGGGTCTAAGGGAGCAATGAAAGCTTGATCCCAGCATAATTTCATATTGGTACGAATTCGCAGGACGCACCGCTCGCCGCCGAGTTTCCCCGAAAGGTCGATCGTCGACATGCGCGGAGTTCCCGCGGGAAAACCCGCGTGAGGCTCGATCACCAGCCAGGTTCCGTCGGCGCACAGCCGTTCAATGCGCGGCGGTTCGAGCTTGATTCCCGCGGTCGCCGCGGCGTAATTCGTTTGCGATCGCGAATATTCGACCCAGCCCGCCAGGCAGAGAGTCAACCGATCGTTCGGTCCGAATCGGGAAAGGCGATCGCCGAAATCGAGGACGATTCCGTGCTCCTCGCAATAACCGATCAGGCCCGACAACTCGTGGAAATCATCGATATAATTTCGATCATTATATCTCAGTTTATCGCTGATATCTTTGCCGTTAAGATCGGTCGCTTTCACAAATTCGACGGGTTTTTTCCAGGCGATGAGTTTTCCCGAGGGGAGATCGGCGCCGGTCGCGAATCGTTCGTCGGCCGCGAACGACGCGTCGGCGGGTCGATCGACGACGTCGATGATCAGTTGATCAATATACGCGGATTCGTCCATCGGTTCGGCGACCGCGATTCCGAGCGTACCGTCGCGGGGAACGAGGAGACCGTCGGGAATCGGCAAGGTTTCGTCGCGGTCGGGGCGAGCGATCACTCCGGGGGCGTCGAGATAGCCGAGCACGCCCGCGCCTAAAAAATCGCCCGCGCAAGCGAATTTTGTTCCGTCCCACGTGAATAAAACGGGACAACTATCTTGTTTGCGGTTCAATTCGGCGAGCCGAAAAACTTGATCGGCGGGGATCGCGAGTTCGGCCTGAATGATCGAATCGGGCCAGCGGATCCGGAGCGCGTCGACGCGTTCCGACTTGCCGAGGCCGATCGTGATCGGCGCCGCGGATTGAGCCGGACCCGTGTCGTTAGTCGTATGCTGATATGTCGCTTTTAGATCGCGTCCATCGAACGAGAACGATGCGCCGATCGCGTGCGGATTCGACCTCATGCGATCTTTTCCCACCTTCCAACCGCCGCCGAGTTCAAGCCCGAGCCAATGCGCGCCGTCGCCGCGCGAAGCCGCGACGAGAGGAGGCTCGCCGTCGCGACGAACAAGCATATCGGGAAGTTCATTGCCAACAATATTGCGATATAAGATTCCGACGATTGGTCCGGGAGGCGTACCCGCGGAATCTGGGCCGAGCGAAAGCGAACCGCGCGCGAGCTTATCCCCCTCGTTGCGCAGCCATTCGACCGTCGTCGACCGGACGGGATCGGTCAAGGCGGGAAGGCCGACGAGATCGGGCCAGGTATCGAGATCGAGATCGGTCGCGAGGCCGTAACGCCAATCGCCGGCGGGGCTCGGAAACGGCTTGAATGAAAACGTGACGTTACCCTGAAACATCGTCGTACGGTTGAGCCAGGGCTGAACTTTCCCCTCGAAGCCGATCGTCGCGAGGTCGGGCTTGCCGTCTTTATCGAGATCGATCACGAGAATTCCGGAAAGAGACGTTTGTAGGTCGATATCTTTAAGCGTTGCGGTATGAAACCGTCCCAGTCGGTCGTTGAGGATCGCGAGCGGAGGCGCGCCGTCGGCGACGACGACGAAATCGAGATCGCGATCGCCGTCGAGATCGAGCGCCGCGAAACCCGTGTGGGGCGTCTCGCCGGCTTCGATCGCGTCGTTATTCGGCCAGCGAGTGAACGCGATCGACAAGCCCTTCGTCGACTTGATATTGAGCGGAGCGGTCGCGGCGGGCGCCCACGTTTCCTCGGGACCGCTCATTCGCGCCGGCTTGCCGTCGTTCCGCAAAGCAATATTGCGCATCCCCGCCGCGGTTTTCGCGGAAAAAGCGTCTCCCGCTCGCTCCATCGATGTATAATTGACGATATAAAGATCGAGATCGCCGTCTTGGTCGATATCGAGCCACCTCGCCGCGACGCAAACGCCTTTGGGAAGTTTGTCGAATCCCGCAAGTTTGGATACGTCGATAAACCGCTCGCCGTTATCGCGCATCAACCGCGATTCGCCGACCCCCGCGAGAAACAGATCGACGTTGCGATCGGCGTCGAAATCGGAGGCGGCGATCGCGAGCGACGCGAAATCGTCGGGCAATCCAACTTGAATCGTTACATCTTCAAATGAGTAATCATCGCGATTAAGCAGGAGCGCGTCGCGCACTCCCTTGGGACCGACGACCGCGGCGGCGAGATAAAGATCGAGCCTTCCGTCGTGATCGTAATCGAACGCCGCCGAGGCGGCGCCGAACCGCTTCCTCGCGCGTCCCAGCGGCTCGAACTCGCCCGTGAAATCGCTCTCTTTCACCCACCTCGTATCGGCGGGCAATTGAACGCGCAAGGGGGTGATTCCGGAAAATTGGGGCGTGCGCACGGGTCCCGCGGGCGCCGCTCGGCGCGGCTCGGGATTGATCACGGTCGCGTACTTCCCAGTGTCTCCGTAAGCTTCGCTCGGCAATTCTCCAGGCGCCGCGGCGTTGTTCTGGGGATTGAGTTTTCTCCAAAGCGCCCCGTATTCGATCAACTTACGGCGAACCTCGTCTTGCCGCGCGCTCAGCTCCTTCACCTTCGCCGCGCCGCCGGCTTCTCGCTTCGCTTTCTCGATTTGAGACTGCAGATTCGCGATCGCAAGCCGATTCGCCGACTGCAATTTATAGAGAGCGGCGTTCGAATAAGGATCGCATGCGAGCGCTTTTGTATAAATATCAATAAGAATATCGGAATCGCCGGCGCGCGGCAGATCGAGCTTTCCCTCGGCGTTTTTCACCAACAGAGTGTCGCCGAAAAACATCCACGCGTGAGCGTCGTTCGGATCTTTTTCTTTGACGAGTTCGAATTCGCGGTGCGCCTCTTCGGTTTTGCCGATCTGTTTGTAAATCAAGCCTTTACAAAAGTGAGCATGAAGGTTGAGCGGATCGCGATCGATCACCTCGTCGAGCAAACGGATCGGCTCGGAGAATTGATCGGATTCGGGAGCGGGCGTCTCGGAAACCGCGGAAGCCGCCTCGGTTTGTCCCTCTTTCTTCTTTTTTTCGGCGATCGCCGCGCCCGAATCGTTTAAGAGCGCGATCGCCATGTTGATCGAGCCCGGAATCCATCCGGGGGCGAGATTGCGCACGATCCTGAACTGTTCGGCCGCTTTCTTGTAGTCGTATCGCTCCATATGACCGAGCCCAAGCGCGTGCGCCTCGAGCACTTTGTCGAGCGCGACCGCGGGGATCTCGTCGACGAGTTTGACCTTCGATTTCGAAGACGACGAATTGGAACTCTTCCAGCATCCCGAAGGAACGATCGCGGCGAGCGCGATCAAAATGAAGGCGAAGAACCGAATCGCTCGGGGCGTTCGGATCAATGAGAAGTTCTTCACGGCATAACCTCTTTAATAATGGATATGAATAACATCCGATTGTTCGATCAGAACCGCGATCGGCGGGAAAACGGATATAAGAAAACCTCTCGCGCGCAAGTCGAACGTAATCGTCCCTCGTGGGATCGATCGATCTCATTATAAGACGGCTCGATGCGCGACGATAGCCGAGCCGAAGCGAGAGGCTCCGGAGATCGATCGTTCGCTCACGATTCGAGCCGAATACGTGATCGAACGGCCTAGCCCGCGTCTTAACGCGTTAGCGACCGTCAGTTTGCGTCGATCCGGCTAAGCCGACGGGTTATCAAATCGACCTTGATTCGGCGCATCCATGCCTTTATGCTAAAGTTAGTCGCCGATTCGGAACGGAGACATTGGAGCGAGCCCTAAGCGTGGCGACGTATTTCGCGAGCGACGTTCATTTAAGAATCGATCGACCCGAACGGTCGCGTCGATTCGCAGACTGGGTTCAAACGCTTAAAGCGTGCGACTCGTTGATCGTCGTCGGCGACTTATGCGACTTCTGGTTCGCGTCGAGGCAACGAGGCCTCGATTTTCGGTCGTGCGTCGGGCTTTCGGCGGCGCGCGATTTCGTCGATCGCGGCGGCTCGCTCTCAATAATCGCGGGCAATCACGATCTCTGGCTCGGCCCGTTTTACGAACAAGCGCTCGGCGGCCGATTTCTCGCCGATTCACTCTCGCTCGTAACCGAAGGGATCAAAATTCACGCGATCCACGGACATTTGCTTGGAGCGCGATCCCCCTGGAAAGGCGTCATGGAGAGCCGCTGGTTTCTTGATACGTTCCGCCGTGTTCCCGAGCGGCTCGCGGCCGCTCTCGAACAAAAGCTCGACGCTTCAAACGACGTTCATCGAGCTCGATCCGATCGGCGTCATCTCGAGGTTTATCGCAGATACGCCGTATCGCTCGCGAACGTCGCCGAGCTTATCGTTCTCGGTCACATTCATCGCCCACAAGACGAAATCATCGGCGAGAAAACGAGGATGATCGTATTGGGAGGCTGGATCCTCGGCTCAAGCAGGCTCAAAATCGCCGACGGTCGCGCCGAGTTTCATCACGAATCGCTCGCGCAAACAAATCATAATTAAATTACCCTAGTGATATTTAAGAATATCATTTCAATTGATTCAACTGCTTTCGATCGAAATCGGTTTTCTTCGGCGAGGAACTTGGAACCGACGAGTCGGGCGAGCCGGAATCGCGATCCGATTTCGGCGCTTCAGAGTTTGGCGCCGACGATTTCGACGGAACAGCCGCGGGCGCCTTCGGATCAGGATTCACGCTGACGACCCCGGAGTTCGGAGACGCCGGCGCACGCGGCGCGTTCTTCAATTGATCCGAAGCGGGCGCCTTCGGATCAGGATTCACGCTGACGACCCCGGAGTTCGGAGACGCCGGCGCACGCGGCGCGTTCTTGGGTTGATCCGACGCGGGTCCGGGGGGCTCGGCCTTGGGAACGCCCGCCCACGCGGGAGGATCGGGAAGCGAAATCACGCTCAAAAGATGCTTGCCCACATCAAAATCAATCTTAATATCGCGGGTGTCGCTCTCGAGGATGCGATTGATCGCGGCGTCGAACTCGGCGACCTCTTCGTCGATCGGAAGCTTGAAAAGCGCCCGGGAAGCGAGAATCCGCGCGGTTTTGCCGCTTTCGCCCGGATTCGGATCGACTTTCTTCAATTCTTTGAGAACTCCGCCCAGCGCGAGCGAGATCCGCGGATCCGCCGAACGCGGCGAAACGGGAGAGAAAATCGAAGGCGTTTCCTTCGCCGCACGCGCCTCGGCGTCGACGAGCGCGTGATAAACTCCCGCTAGAATCATCCATAGTTGAATTTTCTTTTGAGCGTCGGCGAGCCGCGCACGAATCGATTCAAGCTCGCGCTCGGCGGCGATCTCTCGCACCGCGGATCGCGTTTGCAGCGCGGCGCACGCCGCGAGCACGACGATCGAAAGAATTCCCGCGGAGTAAGCGAGCTTCGACGTCGCGGATTTCCTCAATCCCTTATGTGCGAATCCAATCGCCGCTCCGCATAACGCCCCCGCCGCGTGCGCCGTGTTGTCGATTCCTGAAAAGATCACGCCCAAAAAGCCGTTCACAAATAAAAGTCCGACCATCTGAGACATCAAGTAATCGCCGATTCGAGTTTTGGACCGCCAACCGACGATCGCGCACAGGCCGACGAGTCCGAAAACGACGGTCGATCCCCCCGCCGAATGCGTCGTCCAAACCGCGGGGCCCTTGCCGATCCAGGGTCGAACGAGGTTCGCGATCGCGTCGCCGAGCCCGCCGATCGCCAGGTAAATCGCCGTGAACCACGCCGAACCGTACCATTCCTCGATCAGTCGACCGAGCTGAAATAACCCATACGTGTTAATTAAAACATGTAATAGACCGTAATGGACGAAAGTCGCGGCGAGGGCGCGCCGCAACTCCCCCGCGTAAATCTCAACCGGCGTCGCGTCGCCGAAAAGATGAGTCGTCGGAACGAGCACGCCGCCGATCGACAACGGATTGCGCCCGAGCGCGAACAGGTCGTATCGCCCCTGATAAACAATCATCCAAACATATATAAAAACCCAGCACGCGCAAAAAAAACACGTCGCGGGGGATTCGCGAACGATCTTGATCAATTCGACGCCTCCCGATTCGCTTCCATGTTCCAAACGAGTTCGATCCGCTCGACTCGCTCGATAAACTCGGCTTCTCCGAGCACCGGATTCAGCCGAACGCGCTCCGACGGCGGAGCGACCTCGACCCACGTCTTACAGCCCGCGGCCGCGGGATCGTTCGCGATCGCCCACGCCGGGTCGCTTCGATAAATCCGTACGAGCATACACCACAAACCGGGCTCGCGATAATCAAATCGCTTGCGAATCGTCTCCGCAGTCCAAACATGTTCAAAAAACAAATTCTCTATAATCTTTATGTCTTTGATTCGCTTGATCCGCTCGACCCGCGCGAAAAGCTCGATCGTAACCCCCCGACTCCGGTCGCTCGCGATCGACCCTCCTGATCCCTCGCGCAATCCCTGCTCGGTCTCGTGCACGCGGGTGGGATAAAGCCAGAACCGATCGTGATCGGGAACGAAAACCCCGCGATCCTCGGCCACTCCCCCCTTGCGGAAAATCAAAACCTGGCGACCCGACCCGAGCGCGGCGCACACCCCTTCCCATTCCTTGAAAGCAAGGCGGCATTCGTGCGGCAAAAGCTCGACCGCCTCGGACGTAATCTTATTTTGATTCATATTATTCCTTATTTATCTTTATCAGCACCATTCAACCTTGGGAAGGCGAACCATCAGGTCGGAGAGCGCGGCGACCGGGGATTTCCCCTCGAACAAAACCGCGTGAAGTTGAGCCGTGATCGGCATGTCGATCGCGAGAGAAATCGCTTGCGCGTGAACGCTTTTGGCGGTGGGTACGCCCTCGGCGACGCCCGATGAAGCCGCGAGCGCCTCGTCAAGAGTCTCGCCCCGGCCGATGCGAACGCCGAGCGCGTGATTGCGACCGTAGCCGCTGTAACACGTCGTCACAACGTCGCCGATGCCGGCGAGCCCCGCGAAGGTCGTCGAGCGACCTCCCAGAGCGATCGCGAACCGCGCGATCTCGACCAGTCCGCGAGTGATCAGCGCCGCCTTGGCGTTGTCGCCGAGTTCAAGGCCGTCGCAAACCCCCGACGCGATCCCCACGATGTTCTTGAGCGCTCCCGCGAGTTCGACGCCGATCGGATCGTCATTGATGTAAACACGAAACATACCTTCATTCAAAAGATCGCGCACCGCGAGATTGAGAGCGTCGTTTTCCCCGGCGACGACGACCGACGCGGGAAGGCCGCGAGCGAGCTCCTCGGCGTGGCTGGGGCCGCTTAGAACCGCGACGGGTCGATCGCCCCAGATCTCGGTGATGATGCGGCTGGGTCGAGCGAACGTGCCGTTCTCGATCCCCTTGACGACGCTGAGACACGGTACGCCGCGCGGAACGAGCCGCGAAACCGAGGCGAGCGTCGACCGAAGATAAGCCGACGGGACCGCGACGATCAAAAGCTCGGCGCCGCGGACTGCGCGGGCGAAATCGGCGGTCGCCTCGATCGCATCGGGAAGCCTAACTCCCGGTAGATGCTTGGCGTTCTCTCGCGACGATTGAATCCTTTCGGCCTGATCGCCTTCACGACACCAAAGCGCGACCGATTCCGCCTTCTTCGACGCCAACAGAGCCAGCGCCGTCCCCATGCCTCCCGCGCCGAAGATTGCGACACGATTCATTTGATCTCGGCCTCGCCGCGATCGATCATCTTGAGTATATTCATAATTTTCCTATTCATAACCTCGGCGGACTTCGAACTCTCGCTGAAAAGCCGCGGCGGCGCCGCACGTCATCATACAAAAACGCTCGATCGCCGAACAGCGCGGGATCAAAAACGAGCGGAGCGCGATCCGCGATCCGCGATCGGTTACTTCGGCGCGACGCCGATTTGTCGCTCGTCTTTGGTTCGTTCAAGAACCTCGGCGTAATCCCCGCTCCAAATGAGACGATATTTCTGTTTGAGAATTGTCTGGATTTTAGGAATACGCTTATACAACTCAATCTCCCACGCCTTTTCGCCCCGAACGATGTGATCGACCTCGTCGAAACGGCGAAGGTCGCGTTCAAGCTCTTGCCGCATGATCCAACCAGGATCGTGTTGCGAGCAAACCGCGGCATCGAACTCGTGAAGGAGCGATCTGAGACATCCCTGGGGAATCAAACGCTCGGCGCGAACGGCGCGTATCCGCTTTGTCAAAGATCGATGGGGCGATACGATTTTAGAGGTTCCAAGCGTTGTGTGACGAGTGTCGACCGACGAAATCGCCTTCGACACCGAACGGCGATAAAGTTGAACGTCGTGAGGGGCTCGATCGTGGGGACTCGAGGATTGAATCGTATTAATAATGATATAGAATTATTGTTTATGGTTAAAGCGGCGCCGAATCGCCGACGAGGGGGACGATTCGCGACCGGGAAGTGCGCTCGATATCGACCGCGGGCGTTCACGCACTCGGCTTTATTATCGAGGCGAACGGTTCTTGACGACGCGAGTTCGCGGTTCTATGATGATTTAAAGCATAAACTTAGATGGTCTCTTTTTATGGTTCAGGTCGATCCGACGAACAGGCGGAGGATGGTCGAAATGAATCGGGTTCCTGAATTGGACGGTATCCGAGCCTTGGCCGCTTTAGCGGTCGTGATGATCCACGCATATCCCGGGAGTCTGGCGCTCGGCTGGTCGGCGGTGGATTGTTTTTTCGTTCTTTCAGGGTTTTTGATCACGGGAATTTTGTTACGAAACCGAAATGATCCGAGAATGCTGCTGAATTTTTGGATTAGAAGAGGTTTAAGGATCTGGCCGATCTATTACATCACAATCTTCGGATTACTGACGGTGTTTTTCATTTTTGGGCGCGACGAACCCGTAACGACGATCGTTCAAACTCTTACTTATACGCAGAATATTCAGGGATATTTCGGAGTCGGATCGGATCGACAGTTAGGGTCGTTTCATCACGCTTGGACGCTGGCGATCGAAGAGCAATATTATTGCATATGGCCGATCGTTATACTTTTATGCGGAAGACGTAAAGTGACCGCGATATCGATCTTCCTCCTGGTTTTGCCGTCGATTTTGCGATTCGTCGGAATATCGTCGGGATTATTACTGACTCGTTGCGACGGGTTCGCGTTGGGAGCGTTGCTGGCGATTCTTTTCAACGATCCGGCGACGGCGGGGAGACCGAAGCTTAGGGCGGGATTATTCGCGGCGACCGTCGTCGCGAGCCTCGTCGCCGTATGTTATATTTACATAATTAACATCTCCGATTCGGGCGGGATGGTGCAGACGGCGCGTACGAAGAATTTGCTGATTCCCCTTCTGAGTGCGTTGTATTTCGGAATCATCGGCTTGGCGTATCAATTTAGAGGAAGCTCGGCCACGGCGTTTCTCCGGATCAGACCGTTGACTTATCTTGGACTTATCAGCTATGGCTTTTATCTTTACCATATACCGATAATAGAATTATCTGAAGTATTTATGAACAAGTATCCGTATTTCGCCGGATTCTATCCTCCCAAGGGGGGGCTATGGAGAGGCGTTATCAATATTTCAATAAGTTTAGCGGCCGCGGCGTCGTCTTGGCGTTTCATCGAGAGTCCCATTTTATCGTTGAAGGATCGTTTTCAATACGCGAAACCTTCCGATCAAATCGTGTTATCGAGCGACGATCGGATCGCTTCGAGTCGGATCGCGACGCGCCGCGAAACGGAAGAGTCGAAGGCGATCGACCCCGCCTAACGCGGCTGAGCCGCGATCGCTCCGACACGACGCGCTCGTAAGAGCTTTTTGATAATATCACGAAAACTATTAAGCAATCATACGATTAAGCTTTTGCATGCGCGTTCGGGCGTCGCACCCTTATAAGTCCGATTTTCCACAACGTCGTTCCACCGACGACGACGCGTCGAATTCTTTGGAATTCCGATAACCCGCCGTCTCGACGATTGGAATTCCGATAACCCGCCGTCTCGACGATTGGAATTCCGATAACCCGCCGTCTCGACGACCGGATCTAGGAAACCGCCGAAATTCAGGCTGTTTTGACCGTGTACAGCCGTTATGCGCAAGTTTAATAATCGCGCGTGGGGCCGGGGTATCATTCGAGATCGGTCTTCTCAGAAAGCGCGCGCGGCGATTGGAGGATACGGACGAAGATTTGATGATTTCATACGCATTTCCGGTTCGGAGCTCAGTCTTCCATTCGTTTCCAGAGATTCCAGATCTCCGAGCTCGCGATCGACCGCCACGAACCGCCGCGGGTCGGTTTGCCTGCGTCGGCGCGCAAGAACAAAACATTCGGATGATAACGTTTCAAGAACGGACCGGCGTCGGCTTCGATCCGATCGAATACTTTGAGCCGAGCCGCTAAGACCGCCTCCTTCGTCCAGGCGGGATTCTCCGATAAACCAACGGCGAAGCGAGCGTCCCCCGCGATCGCCTCGTAACGTTCGCGATCGAAACCCAAAAGCCAAGCGTTCAGCGCGTGTCGTTCGTGAACCTCGCCGTCGGGTATCAGCGACGCATAGAAACTTTGAGGATCGTCAAACAAATACGCCGATCGAGCGAATAAAATCGTGATATTCGCCTCGTGCGGACCCGCGAGCACGTCGTTGGTCGTCAGCTCGGAAAGCGCCCCACGAAGCGGCTCGATTTCTTCCATAACCCTAGAAATCCAAACGGTTTCAGGAACGTGAAGCGCCTCGTGAGCACGCCAAGCGACCGAGATCGCGGCCGTGGTCAAAGCGACGACCGAGCCGAAGACGATTAAACCGCGAGGTATCTTCTCGAATCGATCGACCGCGAACGCCATGCTCGCCAACAAACACGCCTCTCCAAAAGATGAATACACATAACTCCAATTAGAATTCTCGAATTCAATCCCCGTGACGACGGCGTGATTGACCAAACCGAATCCCGCCGCGGTGAAGCACCATAACAACGCGATCGCGCGGCTGCGCAACCAAATCGCCGCGGCGGCTCCGATCGCGAGCTTCCCCCACGCCCAGATGTTGCGCAAATACATCCTCCGCGTCGGACTCGCGGGGGGAAGTTCTCGCCCCCGCGACATCCGCTCCAACATCGGTTTCAACGCCTCGTCGCCGAGCGTCTTGCCGTTTTGATAAACGTGACCGCCGCCGATCGCGACTCCCCCCGCGACGATCAACGCCGTCAGTCCAAGCTCGCGCGCGGCCGCGGGACGATCGTCTCGTCGCGTCAAATACCGCACGAAATTCAAAACGACGTACAAACCGGAGGCGACGATCGCCGCGGTCCAATAGAAGAAATAAAGATAAAAACATAAACCTAAACAGAGCGCTCCCGCGACCGCCCAAATCCGCCGACCCGATCGTGTTTGGAATAAACTCGCGGCGAATAAAAGTAAAAATGAAAGATTAAGCAACGGAGTGACGACTCGATATTGCCGCAAGGCCTCCGCGTCGTGCAACGGTACGTTCCCCGAGATCAGCCGCCGCGCCGAAACCACGCTCGACAAAAAGCATCTTCCGTCGATAAAAGCCGGATCGCTCAAACAAACGACGGCGCAGCCGAACGCCCATAAAATCGGTCTTTTCGTCGTCGAAAACAAAACACGAAAAAGGATGTACAAGCTCGATCCGAATAGAACTCCGCCGACGATTCGCCACAAGATGTTCGTGTGTAAAAGAGAGAATCCCAGCGCTCGACTCAACCTCGCGAGCGGTACGAATTGCGCCCACGAATATAAACTCGGCACGCGATCCTCGGGAGACGAAAACGGATCGCGCAAGGTCGACTCGCCCCAATAGGGAGCGCGGGATAAAGCTAAATCATACGCCTCGTTCCCGTCCGCGATATAATCGATCTCGCCTCGATCGAGAAATATCACTAAATGCGGTAATGTTGATATAATAATCGCCGATAACACGCACGAACAGAGCGCCGCGACGTCCCATTTCACGCGGCGTCGACGCGATTCGCTCGCCGCCTCGGCATTAGACAATTGATTATTCATATAATGGCCGCCGCGGGCGATATCGTTCGATCGGATCACATCGAACGATCAAATGAAGTCGATCGCGAAGAATCGAAAAGTCTTACAAATGATAGCTCGATTTCCATCAACGTCAAGCGTCCGGCGGTATCAATCGGGCGCATCTTGTCAAATCGAAAGAGCGAGTCGACCGATCACCCCGTTAAACCTCGTACTCCCCCATTCTCGCGATCCGATTCCACCGATATCTTGCCGACCGCCGCGTCATCGTGAAACAACGGAATCAATCTCAACGTCTTTTCTCGTCGATCGACCGCGATCCCGATCCCGATTCGGCCTTCGCTTGGATGAACCGACCGGCCTCCGAACGACGATCGATTAAAGAAATCAATGATTCATTGCTCCAGCCAAGCGAAAGTGTTGAAGATTGTGCGACCTCGCGGCCTCGGTACTCGGTCCGTGAACCAAAATCGATCCGATCCGAAACGAAACAAACACGACAACCGGGCTGTTATCCCGGAGAATCGCATCCTAGATCGAACAATCGACCGCGCCGAACATTCCCAGCCTAGCTCATTCGAGCGAATCGTCAAGGATTACGATCATGCTCGGAATTTTGTCTTCATTTCGCAGCGCCGGCGAGCGAACCGCCAATAAAACAGCAATTGCGGAAATCAGTCGCCTTGATTAGCTTATACCGACGTAGCGTACTAAGTTTATCTCGCGATCGATACCTCACCGTAAAACGGCCGGTTAACCCTGGGTAATCAGAAATGACGACACAATTAATAAGAACTTATTTGCATTTTCTGATTAACTTTCGCAACGGCGCCGAAATGATTCGCACTTTACGAGGCGGACCTCCGTGCGTGCAAGCCGTCCTTTGGAACGGAGTACGACTGAATCATCCCAAGGACAAAGACGGACTCGTCTCCGTCCTCCAAGAACTTTGGATCGACCGCGGATTCCTCCCTCCAGGATTCTACAAACCGCGACCCGGCGACGCCGTGATCGATTGCGGCGCCCATATCGGCATGTTTTCGATCCTTGTCGCTCGATCGTATCCGAATTGCAAAGTCACTTCGTTCGAGCCGCATCCGGAGAATTACCAATTCCTCGCGTCGAACATCGCGGCCGCGGGCCTAAAAAACGTGTCGATCCAACACGCGGCCGTCGGACGCGAACACGGTTTCGGATTCATGTCGGGAGATGAAAACAAGCGCACACTTGATTATACGCTCAACCGGCGAACCGAGACTACCGAAAAAGACGAACGGGACGTCGAGATCTACACGTTGGCCGATTTATTCATAGCGGCGAAGACCGATCGAATCGCCCTGTTAAAGGTCGACGTCGAGGGTTCCGAGAACGAACTTTTCGTCGACGCCGATCAAGATATTCTCCGCCGTATCGACCGGATCGCGATGGAATACCACGACAACCTCCGCCCTGGAACTCTCGACTTTCTTCGCCAAAAGTTCTCGCCGACCCATGAGCTTACAATCAAGCCGAGCCCGTCGAACGATTGCGGGATCCTCCTAGCGCGACTTCGGTAAAAACGACCAATCACGCGACGACATCTAATCGATATTCACATGTTTTGCTCGACTAACCGCTGGTCCGGCGCGCCCCCGCGACGCCCCGCCGCGAAACGACTCCAAAACTCACAACAAGTGATTACACCTTAGGAGTAATTAATTAATTAATTATTAGTCTCGCGAACGTCGGCCCTCCCTGGCCGATCCGAGCGTTCCTCCGCTCGCGTTCGCTCGACTCACCGCGCCGCCGACGCCGCGGCGACGGGTGATTTTTGCGGAATCTGCTTAAGCAGAAGTTCGATCGCGCTCTCCAACTGACGATCACGCCCCGCCAGATTGTCCTCGGGTGAATTCTCGACGAACACATCGGGCTTCACTCCGCCGTTCTCCATGTTCGTCGTGTTCGTATCCGCCAGATAAACTCCCACTCCGGGCGTTCGAATCGTCGAACCGTCGACGAGCGAATAACTCCCCGTGCCGATCACAGCCCCCATCGTCGGCGTCCCCACGAGCTTGCCCAATCCCAACGCGCGGAAGCCCGCGGGGAACATCTCGGCGTTCGAAGCCGATCGCCAATTCTGCAACACCGCCTTGGGACCGAAAAATCCCTCGAACGGACGCGATGTCGCCTCGGTTCCTCGAGGTCGCCACACCTCGTAAGGCCGACGCACCAAAATCGACAACAACTCCTGCTCGATGTTCCCACCGCCGTTGAACCGTTCGTCAATAATCAACGCCTCCTTGTGCTGATATTCACGCAATTCCTTCTCAAACCGACGGAGCGAAGGCTGATCCATCGCCTTGATATGTACATACCCGATACGCCCGCTCGAAGCCTTGTCGACAAGCTCGCGACGCTCGCGCACCCACCGCTCGTAACTCAAGTCGGCGAAAGCCGAAGGCGAAAGCGGCTCGAGCCGGATCGTCCACGATCCCTCGTCGGTCGGCTTCGAATTGAGCGTCAGCCGAACCTTGCGATTCAGCCGATGCGCCAGAATCTCCCAGTAATTATCCCCCGCCTTCACCGCCGCGCCGTCGATCGCGATCAAATAATCTCCCTTCGAAACCTTGATCCAATCCTTGTCCGCGGGGCCTTCTTCGTAGATATAAGTAACTTTGTAACGTCCGGCGGATTCGTCGGGAACGAGATCGAAGCCGAGACTTCCCGCGGCGAACGAGCTTTCGCCGCCGCCGCCGCCGCGGCGTTCGGGCGCCGCGGTCGCTCCCGTGTGCGAAGCGTTCAACTCGCCGATCATCTCGTTGATCACGTTCATCAGCTCGTGCGTATCTCCCACGTGCTCGACGAGCGGACGATATTTCAGGCGAATCGCATCCCAATCATATCCGTGCATCTTCGGATCATAGAACCGATACTTCATCGTCCGCCACGCGTCGTCGAACATCGCGAGCCATTCGGCCGGTTTATCGATTTTGACCCGCGCCAGGAATTCGACGCGTTTGCGCCCCGGGATCGCCGCCGGAGCTCCACCGGAATCTCCCGTCGGCGCCGCGCCCGGGGTGTCGGGACGAGCCCCTCCCCGCGCCGCGAGGCCTCCGCCGGCGGGTCCTCGACCTCCTCCGCCGCCGCCTCCCACGGAAGTCGAATAAACCGATTCCCCCTCTTGATAAAAGAGCGTTCGACCGTCTCGCGTGAGCGCGAGCCCGGAGATCCCGCCGAAACCGCGGCCGAAGCCCCCCCTCGGGGTCGGCGGACCGCCCGATTGCGCCGGCTCGCGTTGCACCCCCGCGACGATCCGATTGAACCGCTTGCCGTCGTCTTCAATCACATAGATCGACGAACTCATGCGTCCGCCGCCGCCGATTCCAGGCCCCGAACCCGCTCCAGCCCCCTCGGACGCGACCGCGTAGATCGTTTTTGAATCCAGACCCGGCAGGAACGAGAAGACCGAAAGCGACCGCGCCGTGACACGCGTACGCCGCTTAAGCCCGCTCCAATCGATATTGGCCTCGCGCACCGGTTGAGCCCCTCCGGGCCTCGTTCCCGCGAACATCCCCCCCGCGGCGCCTCCGGGTCGCCCCGGGGTCGATTCGTCGGCCTCCTCGGGATCGCGATCCAACCGCTCGAGCGGAACGACATACAGCCGAGACTCGGGACGCTCGCCGCGATTCGCGTTCATCTCGCCTTCGGTGCGAACGAAATACAACTTAAGACCGTCGGCCGAGAATTTGGGATCGCGCTCGCGAGCCGCGTCGAACGTCGCTCTGTGTTCTTCGCCGCCTGTCGACGGGATGAGCATAATATCACTTGAACGCGCGAGATCGGGTCGTGAAAACGCGATCCACTTGCCGTCGGGAGACCAAGCGGGGGTTCCCAGCGGGCCGTGATTCGACGACGCGAGCTTTTTCGTCTCGCCTTCAAGATTGCATGTATAAAGATCTCCGTCGGATGTGGTGAAGGCGATCCGTTTACCGTCGGGGGACCAGACGAAGCTCGACTTGAGCGAATCGACGTCGGTCAATTTTTTGGGAGGTTTCGAGCCGTCGGCGGGGACGAGATATATTTCCTCGCGCGCGCCGCCGTCGCGGTCCGAGACGAACGCGATCGTTTTGCCGTCGGGAGAATAATCGACATAACGCTCGCGGGGCGGACCCGACGAGATCGCGACGAGTTCTCCCCCTTCTGAGGTCGCCGCGGTGAAGATCTCTCCATGAATCGAAAACGCGATTTTTTTGCCGTCGGGAGCGGGAGAAAAATCGTCGACCTGCGAGCGGAACTCGCGGTAAACCGTCAGATCGTCGTGCGGTTCGGCCGCGAGATCGAGCCGGATCGGCTTCGCCTCCTTTTTATCAATATCCCATTTCCAAATGATATTATCATGCTCGAAGACGATCGTTTTCCCGTCGGCCGAGATCGACGGCTTGCGCACGTCTCCCGATCCGAACGACGTGACTTTCTCGGCGTTCGCCTTCCCTCCCGATTCGGCGACCCGCCAGATGTTCGTCAGTCCGCCGCCGTCGCGATCGCTCACGAAGTAAATGTATCCGTCGCGACCCCACATCGGCCACGAATCCATCCCGTCGAAATCGGTCAGATCCTCGAACGTTTTGGACGCGAGATTCATCACCGTGACGTCGCTTTGATACGCTCCACGATAATATTTGCGCCAATATGCTTGCGATTTTCGATTGATCGCGATTTTCGTTCCGTCGGGCGAGAAACACCCCTGAACCCCCATATCGGCGCCGACATCACGCGGCATTCCCCCGTCGACCGAAACGACATAAAGCTTGCCCATGAACGATTCGCCGCGGCGACTCGAAAACAAAACGTTCTTCGAATCGGGCGACCAGCCGAGAACGTCGTCCTCGGCGGTGTGAAACGTAAGCGCCTTGGGACGCCCCCCCACGACCGGAACAATGTAGACATCCATATTTCCCGATCGATCGCTCGAAAACGCGATCCATTTGCCGTCGGGCGAGAACCGCGGGTCGATATCGCGCGCCGTGTGCGCCGTGATCCTTCGCGCGTCGCTCCCCGATTCGTCCGCGGTCCAAATATCGCCAAGGTAATGGAACGCGATGCGACCGTTATGATAATGCGGGCTGCGCGCCAGCTTGATTTCGGCCGCAGTCGCGTGCGACGACGAAGCGAGGCCGAGAACGATCGAGAAGACGATCGTCGTGATCGATTGTTTCATCATATGCTGTGTGTCCATCGAAGCCGGTTCAAGGTTCGTGACGATTCCGGACGATCGGCGGCGGAGAACGATCGTGTTCGTCGGACCGAGTGGAGAAGTCGCGGTCCGAACGGAACGGATTCTTTATCTTAGCGACGAACGGCCGGGAACGGTCCTGAAAAAACGCGTGTCGGGCCGGAGAAATTCGGACTCGATCCGAGCGATCCGCGTGAGGCGCCATGTGCTCGAAGATCGCGGCGTCATCCCTAAGCCGAAAACCGCCCGCCAAACCCGCGATTGTTTCTGAAATCAGGCTCGAGATTCCAAAATCAGCCCTCTAAACTCCCGGTTCAAACCGTGACGATCCGAAATCAACACGCGACGATCCGCACACGTTTTCGCCGTCATCGGCCTGGAATCGAGATCGCCGGAGCCGTCGATCCGGGAGATCCCGCGGCGGGACGCGCCGCTTTCGGCTCGGGCTCGACGGGAGGCGCCGAGCTTTGCTTAAACGCGGGCGGGGGAGGGGGGGGCGGTCCGATCTCGGCGGTCGGATCAAGCCAAACGAGATCGCGCGCACGAAGCAAATTGCCGTGATATTGCGATGTCGGATCGTATTGACAATACAGTTGGATCGCCTCGGCTCGTTCGCCGTCCTCCTCCAATAGACGCGCCAAATTATAACGCGCCCCGGATCTGAACAAGTAATAATAAGGACGTCCCTTGCCGGGCTCGGGAAGCAGCCTGAGCGTTTCTCGAAAAAGGAATTTGGCGTTCTTACGCGATTCGGCTGTGTTCTCCTCAAGCCGGCAAAGCCCCAGAAAATACGTTGATGTTAAATCAAGCGCTTCTTGAATGTACGACGGGATCGGCTTTTTGGAGCTTTTCAGCAAAATCGGGTGTTCGGGATAACGGAATCGAACGTAGCCCGTTTTCGACGACTCGAAATCTCCCAAAAGTTGATCGATCCGCGGCTTGATCATCGGTAAATCGCGGTCAAAAAGATAAAGCGTTTGCTGCAGCGACCTGGTGTAATCGGCGCTCGAGAATTGGCTCTCGAACACGTTGATCGGCAATTTCCAAAGATCGACTTTGCCGAACCGTTTGCCGATCGCCGCCGCGAAGGCGTCGCGCTGCGAAGTCGCATCGCGATATAAGATCATTTTCGTGCGTCCGACAAGTCGATTTTGCAGTTGCTTCATCCGGGGAGCGAAGTAACCGGGGCTTGAATCGATAAGGATATCGATCGTGCTGACCGCGAGATCGGCCTGGGTGGTTCCGTAAAAAGATTGGCCGGGAAGGTCGAGCCGATCGAGGATCGAAGGATCGGTCGTCGCCTCGTCGAGCGTGGCGACTCCGTTTCCCTTGGCGTCGGGGATTTCGAGACCGATCCGGGTATCGAATAAATAGATCTTGCCGTCGATCAGGACGCCGCACGTCCAGACGACGCGTTCCTCCTGGCCGCGAAACGTGTACGCGACCAGCCCCGCGTCGAGATTGAGCTGGCGGCAAAGCGCGATGAAAAGCCAGGCTCGCTCGGCCCAAATGCCTTGATCCTCGGTCGCCATGCCGCGAAAGAGGACGTCGTAGGGACGCGCGGGAACCTGGGGCGACGATTCGGAACCGAGTTGCCCCCCGGGAACGAGCTGGATCGACCGAATCAACCAATCGAACACGCGACGCACGCGAGCGAGCGAATCCCCCTGTCCCGAGACGCGCCGAGCGATGATCGCATACATCAAACAATCTTCAATATGCCGCGCATCTCGGATCGTGAAATCACGCGATTGGAGCGTTTTAATCATGTCGGTTCCGAGCGCCGCGCCGAGATAATCTCCCTCGGCGGGTGGAAGTCGATACTGGATCGGCGGAATCGGAGCGACACGAAAGTATTCGTTAAAATTTTCGGTGGCGATGCGGATGTTCTCGCCTCCCGGATCCTGCGGCGCCTTTTCGATCAGGGTGAGCGCGCTTTGCATCAGCAAATTCATACGCTCGGAAACTTCCGATTTGTCGACGGTCTCTTTGGGCGCCGCGGAGGGGGATTTCGCGGCCGCATCGGTCGGTTTGGAAACGTTCGGTTTGCTCGATGCGACCGTCCGCGACCGAGCGCGCGACCGCGATTCGGGCGAGCTGTAATCACATCCGGAAACCAATGAGGCGAACAGCGGCGCGACGATCACGGCGACGAGCCCCGACCGACTGAGAACCGTTGGAAATCGGCGGTCGATTCGGTTCGACGATCGCTCGGCGGTGCTGAATCGGATCTCTCGAACATCGTCCGAAAGGCGACCCGTGCGGGGAGAAACGTTGAGTTGAGGTACAAAAACGCCTGGTTCGCGGATCAAGGGGTTGCTCCCGGTTCGTGATCGAGCGAGTCGACTCGCCGAGCATGGAATGACGAAGATCAAGTTCGAGGGCGAATCGACGCGGATCGGTCCCAACACGCTAACGACTCACACCAAGATCATAACCGGTTCATCGCGATGAGAAACCCTCGATAGGGTCGCGACGGTGGAAACAACCGATGTCGCGGCGTCGCGGTGGGCGCGAACCGTCCACTCGCGGTCGATGAACCGTATGTTCTGTACGTATGGAATTCGAAGGGGTTCGATCGTCGGATCGATTTAACCAGAAACGATCGCGAGCGAGGGCTCTCCGAACGACGACCCGGAGGTCGCGTCGTTATGCGTCCAGGGAAAACGATATCAAAACGATTCGGCGGCTTGACGCGAGCCGCGCGTCCTGTTACATTTTTAGTCTCGATCTTCCAACTGTCGCAATCACACAGCTCAGCAGAGGAGCAATTTTCACGAAAAGCGTAAGTTCATTATTCATCGTCTCACTCGTTCTGTTCATCCAGAGTTCCGCAAACGCTCAATATACGGGTACGATTACCTATCCCACACCTCTGGATTCCTTCACAAGTAACAGAACAGTCGGCGTGACGGGAACTGTGACATTCCCGTCGACATCTCCAGTGACATCTGTTGATGTTACAATTACTGATTCGGCTGGAACCGCATATTATGGATCGAGCGGCATTTTTCCGGGAGCGATGGGTGGTGGAGGAAATTTCAATGCTCCGGTCTACATCCCCTCGACAGCGGCGTCTGGGAAGGCCACTGTCGAGGTCATTCTGATGCGTAACCAAACTCAACTCAAGACGATTTCAACAACGACTACTATTAAATGACGGATTCATTGCCGTCAGACTCGACGACGGACTAATAATCAAGTTGTTGTTTATCTGACACAAGGAATACTTATGAGATGCAGTGTTCGATCGTCGACTGGGTTTTCTCTAATCGAAATCTTGGTCGTCGTTTTCATCATCGGAGTTCTCGTCGCGTTGACGTTGCCCGCGGTGCAATATTCGCGGGCGGCGTCGCGCAACGTTTCTTGCTCGGCGAACCTGAGACAACTCGGAATCGCGTGCGGCAATTATCTTTCGGCGAACGGAACGTTCCCCGCCGGAATGACCGCTTACTCGCACCTGTCGATGTTCGTCGCCTTATTACCCTACCTGGATTCGGTTAATTTACATAATAGTATTAATATGAGCATGCAACTGAATAATAACGCCGACGCCGATCTGGCGCGGATTTCCAATGAAACGGCGTTCCAATCGACGATCGGAATTTTGATTTGTCCCGAACAGCGCGATTCCGAAAGGAACGCGGGTTCCACGACCTACGCTGGGAACGGCGGCTTCGATTTGCAATCGGGGCGATTCAACGGTGTGTTCTCGGGTGAAAATCCGCGAAAGATCGTCTCGCCGGCTTCGATTCTGGACGGCATGTCTCAAACGGCGCTCTTCACCGAATGGATCGTCAATCCGATCGGTTCGCAAGATCGGCTCGCGACGGTTTTCAACACCAAGGATTTCCTCGCCGCTGACGAATACGATTCGTTCGTCGAGGCGTGCCGCTCGATCACATTCGAAACGTCCAATTTCAACAACGTCAAAATGGCGCATTGGGCGAGAGGTAATAACGGAGAGACGATCTACACACACGATTTATCTCTTAATGAGAACACGTGCTTGAATAATCATTCAATCAATTATGGAGCGTTCACCGCGGGATCGCGCCATGCGAGTACGGCGAATATGCTCGCGTGCGATGGAAGCGTACATTCGATCAAGAAATCGACGAGCCTTCCGGTATGGAGGTCGCTCGGATCGCGCGACGGCGGCGACATCGTCGACGGTTTTTGAAAGCCCTCGGCGATCCATCGAAAAGGAAAGCGTTATGAAACGAATCGTCGCGTCGATCGTCGCGGTCGGCTTGATAATCGGCGCCGTTGCTTACTTTTGGAATCGACCTCAAACTGTTTTTCAAGGCTCTGTGAGGACGTTTTACGTTGAGAAAGACGTGATCGAAGTCGAAGGTGTTTCGCTTTCGGTAATCGCTCCCGCGCCGAAAAGCAAGCTTCCGAAGGGGAAAGTCTTTTCGTTCTCGATCATATATTCAAACGCGAAAAAACTCGAACCGACGACGATCGAAATGCGTCTTCGGCATGAAAAGTCCGGCAAGCGCGAGTGGAGCGGCAACACGATCGCCGAACCGACGGAAACACGATCGGACGGGCGACTTTACGAAGGCTCGCTCCGCGCACCCGGACGGCCGGGACGTTATCAAATCATCGTCATCGCACATTTTACCAAGATCATACCGTTGAAAAATCGGTCGGGAGAAACCAGATTCGAGGAGATCGACGTGGAAAAGCCCGGGCCGTTCGTTGAATTCCGCTGATTTTTATGTCTGAAATCTTTTGGTTCTAATCGCGTAAGAGGTTTTCAATGATGAAAGCTCGTTTAACGATCGCGACCTTGTGCGGAATCGTGCTTGTGTTCGGCCTGTTGTTGGGAGCGATGAGCGCGGGATCGTCATTATTATGTTCGTTTCTTTATGGATTACAGTATTTCCTGGTGATGACTTCGATACTGGGGTCGATCGCGACGCGTTGCGAAACGAGGCTTCGATTTCTTGGATTTCTGGTGTTCGCGACGGGATACGGAATCGCGGGTTGGATGATTTTTCCGTCGATCGATCGAGGCGAATCCACGCCGCCCGACGCGCCGATCGAGCGCATGATTCAATTGTCCTCTTTCAAAATCGCTGAAAATCGTTTCGGGTCCGACTACGGTGCGATTATTCCATTCGAACCGAAGGAAAATCGAGCGGCCGAAGCGTATTGGAATTCGGTTCGATCGGCTCGGTCCCTCGTATCGATCTTTTGGGGATTCGCCGGATCATTCTTGATCATTTTCATCAAACGAAAAGCCGATCTGATTGAATCAAAACGCGACGGATCGGCGAGTTCGAACCGAATGCGCGACGACGGTTCTCGTGCTCCATAAAATCAATATCATACAAACGACGGCTCGGTCGAAGCCGCTCCATCCCGTCGGACGAACGCCGGCTCGGTCGGCGCCTCGCCCTCCCGACGGACAAACGCCGGCTCGGTCGGCGCCTCGCCCTCCCGACGGACAAACGCCGGCTCGGTCGGCGCCTCGCCCTCCCGACGGACGAACGCCGATCGACCTTCGGATCAATGGATGCTTGTCTAATATTTACAACGATTTTCAAATATTATCACAAAAGACTTTCCAGAAGCAATCGCATTTTGCGCACCTCGACTTCGATTTCGAAGGGGCTATCGAGGTTGTCATGAATTGCGACGGTGAGGCCGCGGTCGTACCCGAACCGTTCCAACTGGCCGACGATCTTGCCGTATTCGATTTCGCCCTGGCCGACGCGCACCTGAAACGCCCCCGGCTCGCGTCCCGTATCGCGGAAATGGACGTGTCTGACGTACGGGTAAAGCTCGTCGAAGCTCCCGCCGCGATTGGGACCCTGGAGGTAATGGCTGGGATCGAGCGTGAGGCCGAGCCCCGGCACGGCTTTGCATAAAGCCGCCGCGACCGCGGGATCGGCGGTGAGTGTTTTGGAGTGTGTCAACAACGTGGGAACGAGCCCCTCGCAGACCGCGATCTCGGCCAATCCGCTCAGTCGCTCGATCTCGCTTTCAATACTCGTTCCCAAAGGCGCCGCGGGGAACGTCAGCACGGCGACGGTGAGCGGCTTGGCGAGCCGACAGATCGCCTCGAATCGTCGCTTTAAAACCGCGGCGGGAATCTCGCCGAAATCGATCTCGATCGCCGCGGGAGTGAGGCTCGGGGCGTGCCGAATCTTATGCAACGACGCTTCGAGGTTCTCGGCGACTTCAGACGGCCGTAGATGAGCGCCTCGCTCGGTGATCGCCAGATCGATTTTATTGAATTCGAGATCGGCGATGCGACGAAACGCGTTATCGAGCGGTTCTTTGGAGAAACAGAGCGTACTACAAGCAACGAACACCGGCGCCTCCCTCTTTGCTTGCATGAATTCTTGCGCGACCGTTCCCCTGGTCGGCTCACCGACTTCACCGCGCGGCGAGCGGCGTGCGATCGGCCCGGTGTAAGTTAACGCCTGCGTCGATTACTGGGTAGGTCAGACGCGTCGCCGGTGCGGATCGGAGAGGCTTCGACCTCGGCGTCGACCCAATGCGACGACGCCAGCCGGGCGAATTCGGCCAGCCTGTTCTCCTGATACGCGTGCACCGCGGCGAGGATCACCCGCCGCGCGTTCCGCCGTTCAGGAACCGCCGCAACCACCGACACTCGTTGTACTTCGCTCGATCGAATCGATTGCCCGAGCCGAGCCGAGAGTTCGTCGGCGCGCACCTTGGCGATTTTCAACGACTCCTCGGTCGCGTTCGCGGCGAGCACAGCGACCTTCAACCCCGTCGCCTTGAATCGGGGAGACGCGATTCCGCGCGGCGGCAATTCGACCATATAGCGATCGGCTTCGATCCTCTTGAAACCCGCGATTCCAGGCCAAGACGAACCGGTTTCGACGATCGCTCCCGCGGGCGCCGATACGGATAAAAGCACACGCACTTCATAAGGAGTGTCGTTCGCCAAACATAAATATGTTTGATTTTTTGTTTCAAGCGCGCGGCAAGCGACGCCGATTCGAAGCGGCGGAGCGGCGGGGGTTTCGGGCGGAGGGGGCGTCGAGCGGAACAAACCTGAAAAGCGACGGAGCGAATCCTCGCGTCCCGAAGCGGCGGCGAGGCCCGTGATCACCCACCTGGAATCGTACGCGGCGATCGCGTGCGCGGTTAATTCGTCGCACGTCGTCGGATCGGCGAAGGGGGCGACGATCCGCGACGATCGCGTCCGTTCGCCCCGCTCGACGCTCGCGGCGAGATCGTCGATCCCGAGCAAAACACCCCGACGCGGGTACGACGCGACTTCGGCGTCGAGTTCGGAATCGATCGATAAATCTCGGCGCAAGCCGCCGGCGCATGTGCTTACTCCGCGGAGGAGGATCAAAGAGCGCTCGTTTTTGGGCCATTGCGCCGGGTCGAGGCCGATCGAGCGCCAAGCGGTACGCGCCGAGGAACCCTCGCGATCGACTTTTCTCGCCTCGATCCCCGCGGCGCCTTCGTCGACGCCTGGAGTCGCGACGGCGAAAACGGTCCCGGGCGCGGCGGCCGCCGCGGCCGCGGCGAGCTTCGCGTACAATTGACCGATCCGCCGCGACCGCCATTTCTCCCAAGGATCGCGCCCGCCCCCCAGGAAAAACGCCGACCTTTGGGCGAATCGATCCGCCGCGAGCGAAGTCGGCGCCGGCGCTCCCGCGTCGACGGCGGATTGATCCAACGCTTCCTCAAAAAAACGCTTGTATGTTTCGTCGTCGACACCAATCCCGACCTCGCCCGGCAACGTCCCCTCGGTTCCGAGCCGAACGAGAATTCCGCCGAATCCCTTTCGTCCCCGGTGCGCGCCCGCGAGTTCGCTTATCGATCGAATCATCGCCCGCTGAACCATTTCGTTAAGAGGTTGATCCGATCTCCCATGAACCTCGTCCCGATCGCCGAGCCGCGCCTCGGCTTCGCGTTTCGCATCCGCCGAATCGGCCGCCGCCGATCGCGACGACAAACCGTCAAAGCTTGTTTCTAACCAATAGGTTATATTACGACGATCTAAAACGAGGGTCGCGACCTCGACGCGATCGGGCCGAAAGGCGTCTTCGTGGAATCGACCGTCGATCGCGGTTCGATCGCCGAGCGGCTTAACGGATCGAGGCAGAACGACGAGCGAAGCGCCGCACAATCGCGCGTAATCGGAAAGTCGTTTCGCGATCGCGACGACGTCTTCCAATCCCCCTTCGACTCCTCCGCCGAAGCGATCCCAATCGCGTCGATCCGACAACCGTAATCCAACCGATCGCGTAGCGGTTCCCTCGGCGACACGAGCGAACGAGGTTGTGGGGATATCGCCGATTTCTTCGAGTTCAACCGCGCCCAATCGCACGGCGCTAGTTCCTCGATTCAGCACGACGAGAACCGGCTCGGCGGTTTCGGGCCAGACGAACCACGAAAAGCAAGTCGAACCGGCGCCCCCTTCGACCCCTTCGGTGCGCGACGAAGCCGAAGCCTCGAGCGCCACACGGCCGCGATCGCCCGGAGTCGGCGGCGCCAAAAGTAAAACCCCCAACGATTCGGCACGCCCCTCTTTGATCGTTAATTTCAACCTATGTAGTTTTCCAGGTTGTTTCACTTTTAGAGGATATGCGATCCAGCCGCATTCGGAACCTTGCGGTTCATCGATCCTTCCGGGTTCGCCGCCTCGCCCCAGGATGCCGCGCAACCGCTCGTGACGACGCTCGCCGGCGAACACCCCGTCGGGGATCTCCCACGTTAAAGCTTCGTCGTCCGCGGCGACGGTTTTGCCGCTAATCGACGATCGTCGAAGCTTGCCTCGCGCCGCGCCCGCGTCGAAAAAATCGACGATCTCCCCCGCGATCGGCACAGCGGGATCGACCGCCGCGGGGATCGGTTCGGTTTCATGCGGGTCGACGACGGCGAGCGTCACCCGCCGACCGACCGTTCGAGTGGCCACGCCGCCGCGCCACCAGCGCATTAGCCTGCCGAGCCGTTTACCCCCCTCCTGTTCACCGACGGGAGCATCCCATGATAGTATAATATCAAGTCGATAAGTCCCTTCGATCGGGGGAGCGGGGATCTGGAATTCTCGGCTCGGCTGCGAATCGGCGGCGTTGTTCGTCGCGATCATGCCGCGTCGTTCGTCGCGCCAAACGGCTTCGCCGCCGCGAATCGGCTTTAATTCCAGGCTCAACCGCGCCGGGACTTCGAGAGCGAGTGTGGAGAAGAGATTGACGCCGACTTTTAACCGAGTGATCGTGCCAGGCTCCAAGATCCCCGCTTCGCCTCGTCCACCTTCAACGCTAAGATTCACGGCGTCCCATTCTGGGCGTGAAACCGTCACCTGAAGTGGCTCTCCCAATTCCGAGCGTCGAGGACCGTCGAGAATCGCCAGGAGGGGAATCGGGATCGATCGGCCTGCTCCTCGAACGATGACGATTGAGGTCATTGGAGCTTCGATTCGGGCTCGAATCCGACCTTTCCTGAACGCTCCAAGAGGTCGAATCCGCCCTGGAGGAGTCGCCTTGCGGGGTGAATTCTCTTGGTTGTCTTCGTTTTCGGAGATCGGGACGACATCGAGGATCGTCCCCGCCGAGAGTTCGATTTCGGCGCCGTTCCACTTGGGATCGGCTTCGAGCGCGTAGAGCCAGTCGATCTCGAGCGTCAATCCGACGCGTCGGTCGTTCCAATCGACTCCTTCAGGATCGCGCGCGGCGCGAGCGCAGAGGCCCCAAAGCACGACGAGAGCGAGAACGCCCCACGTCTTTGGATTAGCCTGCGAAACGCGTTTCCGTTGGTTCCAAAGATCACGAATTCGCGTCAAAATGATTCAATCCCCATCCCTCGGCGGCCGATACAATCCGAACCGTTATTGCCCCGAATCGGTTTCAGGCTGTTGCATCCTTGAGGAAAATTCGACAAAATCATTTCGCTCGCACCAAAATGCTTGCCGGCTTATGAAGGACTCTCTCGCGGCATCGGTATGGATTTTGCAACTCATACTTTTCGCGCTAAAACGGATTGAACGACGTTTTCCCCCCACGGATTGAAGCCAAGTTCAGCCGATAAAAGTCCCAGAACACTGGGAGAGATAAAATGCTTTGGACGATCGTATTGCTGCTATTGATCAACAAACACGACGCTCTGGAACCGACCGATTATCTGGTTCCCGCGGGGTGGAAGGGGAACCCTTGGGGTCCCGAGGCGACCGCGGCACGCGAATCGGGCAAACTTCCCCCGATCGTGATGACGGAGGGGATGAAGCGATGGGACGTGTGGGGGCGTAAGCACCTGAAAGACGGCGACATCGTTTTTCGTCGTGGTAAGGCGAGGATTCTCGCGGGATATTTCCCGATGAGCCGGTTCATCGCGAACGCGAGCGACAGCCCGTTCTCTCATACTGGAATCGTCTCGTTCGAGAAGGGGGAACCGGTCGTTTACGATACGACGAGCGGCGGGGTACGCAGGCAGCCGTTCGCGGTATGGGTTCTCGATAACGCGGGTCCGTTCGGAGTGAAACGACTGAAGGCTGAATACGCCAAGAAAACCTCGGCGGTGTTGGCGTATTGTCGCAACGTTTTTGAAACCCAGCCGCCGTTTGATTACGATCTCGCCGCGGGGGATTCGAGCCTGTATTGCGTGGAAATGACCGAAATGGCGTATCGTTCGGCTGGGATCAAGCTATCGGATCCGATCCGACTGGGAGATATGGATCGCGCCGCGGAATTTCCGATCTGCATGTTTTGTTTTGCAACATTCTCTCATTTAAAGCTCGAACAATCGGCGTTTTTCCCCGGGAACGAGCGGACGGGGATCTGGTCGAGCCCGAATCTCGAGACGGTCTGCCCGCCGACGGGTCCGGTGGGATCGCCCGACCGGACGACGCTTGTCGATCCTCCCGCCGATACGGCCGAGGTGGCGGATCAGGGACGGATCGAGCCCAAAAGCTGAATCGTCGGGCCGCCTGGGAAAGGTTGGAATCGCGCTTGGTTGGATCGACCTTACTCGCTATAATAATAAAGAATGAGAGTGAGGAGGTCGGCGATGCGGGTCGGCTGGATTCTCGCGATTTGCGTGGCGTTCGGCGGTACCGACGGCTCATCGAGTTCGAACGATTCCGCCGCGGATTCAACCTCCGCGGCGACTCGGATCGTCACGCTTTCGGGCGAGGCGATCGAGCTTTCCAAGGCGCTCGCGGCGCTCGGCGTCCCCTCGGACGACGATCAGACGAAAAATCAAATCGTTCTCCGGACGAACGACGGCGCCCTTATGCCGCTTTTGAAGGACGAGGCGAGCCGGGCGTTGTTTCTCGACGCTCGATTGCGCGAACGACCGATCTTGATCAACGCGCGGAAACACGACAAAATCCCCTACCTTCAGGCGTTGATCGTTCGAGTTAAGGTTGAAGGAGCGTACCGCGAGCCCCAGTATTATTGCGAGGTTTGTACGATCAACGTTCGTTATCCACAAGTATGTCCGTGTTGTCAGGGACCGATGATTTTGAAGTTTAAGCCCGAAACCGGCGATCCTTCGCGTTGATCCTAAAGAAGTAGGGTTCAATCACGGCGGCGGCGCGATCCGCCGAGGACGATTTCCGCCATGCTTGATCGCAATATCGTTCTCGGGACCGCGGCGCTCATCGCGGTCGCGACGACGGTTTTCTCGTTCCTCTCGATTCTCTGGACGCTTCGCAAGCGGCGGTTCTCGGCCGAGGCTTGGAATTTCACACCTCCGGTCACGATTCTCAAACCGCTCAAGGGGTGCGACGAGGGGCTCGAAGAGAACCTCGCGGGGTTCTTCAACCTCGATTATCCCGAGTATCAATTAATCTTCGGCGTCGCCGACCGCGACGACCCGGCGATCGCCGTCGTCGAGCATCTGATCGATCGCTTTCCCGATCGCGACGCGCGTCTCGTCGTCGGCAATCCCGTTTTCGGTCTCAACCCCAAGGTCGAGAACCTCGCCGCGATGGACCGATATCGCAAGCACGATTACTTATTAATAAGTGATTCGAACGTCCGCGTTCGTCCCACGTATTTGCGCGAAACGATCGTTTATTTAAGCGATCCGTCGGTGGGGCTGGTATCGAACTTATTCGTCGGCGCGGGGGAGCGTCAACTGGGGGCGATTCTCGAGAATTTGCAGTTGAACGGATTCATCGCGGGGGGAATGGCGTCGGCTTCGGCGCTTGGAATCACTTGCGTCGTGGGCAAATCGATGCTGATGCCGGCGCGTGCTTTGGCGGCGATCGGCGGGTTCGCGTCGGTGCGCAATTTGCTCGCCGAGGATCAGGCGATCGGAGTCAAGGTGCGGAAGGCGGGCTACGCGGTCCGTTTAAGCCGACACGTGATTGAAAACGTAAACAAAGACCGAGGAATTCGCTGGTTCCTCAATCGTCATTCGCGGTGGTATAAGATCCGCCGTCGGATGGCCGCGCCGGCGTTTCTCGTCGAGCCGACCGCCAATCTGACCGCGACGGGGCTCGTCTGGGCGTTCTCGGGCGATTCGGGTATCGCCTGGGGCGGGATGGCGTTTCTGTTAGGAATTGGAATCGCCCGCGACGCGATCCAGACGAAAATCCTTCGCGGCTCGTTCCCCAATCCGCGGCATCTCCTCTTAAGTCCCGTCAAAGATCTCGTCCTGCTCGCCGTTTGGCTCGACGCGCTCGTTTCGGATCGGATCGAATGGCGCGGCAATCGCTTCCTCATCGGTCGCTTCACGCGATTAAGAAGCGGCAGAACGACGCGCCGCGTCCGCCGTCGCGTTCGCAAAATTCGCCGCGTTCGCAAGCATCATCACGAATAAATGTTTTTGCTCGATACGATCACGAGCCGAAACAAACGTTTCCGGCGTGAAACTCGTCGTTTCGTATCCCGCGCTTGAATGAAAACCGTTGGAATCGCCGGCACGTACGCGATCGATCCTTCCCGACCGAAAGCGACCGAAACGCTTGAAAACGGCTCGAACGATCGCTTCCGATTCGATTCCGAGAACCAAAAGAAAACGCCCTCCGATTTTCGGAGGGCGCTTTCTCGCAAAAATCAAACCCGGCTCACTTGGCCGCGTCGGCGGGCTTGGGCGCGTCGGCGGGCTTGGCCGCGTCGGCGGGCTTGGTGTCGGCGGGCTTCTCATCACCCGAGCATCCGATGATGGCGGTGGGGGCGAAGATCGCGAAACCGACGAAAAGAAAGGCGGCGAGAATACGCTTGTTCATGGCATGGGTTCCTCAATAAGGTGAGCTTCGGCGGCGCCTCCCCTACGAGGCAAATCCCCGCCGTCGCGATGTTATACCGAACCCGAAGGCGTGATACCAGTCCCCGGCACGACTTACTTTGATTATCGTCGGAAGGAACCGTCGAACCAAAAGCCGTCGTGTCTTGATTCCATAAAGGCGATTTTATCTCGATGTTAGACCCGCTTCCCCTCGATCCTTATCTCGATGAGATCGTCGCGACCGTCGCCGAACGACGATCGCTCGTCCTCTCGGCCGCTCCAGGATCGGGAAAAACGACGCGATTGGCGCCCGCTCTCGCTCGATCGGGCGTTTTGAAAAGCGATCAAGCGATCGTCGTCCTCGAGCCCCGCAGGGTCGCCGCGCGAGCCGCCGCGGCGCGGATCGCTTACGAACAAGGCGTGAGCCTTGGTAACGAGGTCGGCTATCACGTCCGCGACGATCGTCGCTACGGGCCGAACACCAAAATACGCGTCGTCACTGAGGGTATCCTCAACCGTCAAATCGTCGCCGATCCGTTCCTCGAAGGCGTCGGCGCCGTCGTTCTTGATGAATTCCACGAACGGAGCGTTCATACCGATCTCGCGATCGCGCTTTGCCGGATGATTCGCGCAGAGGCTCGCGAAGATCTCGTCGTCGTCGTGATGTCGGCGACTCTCGACGCCGAACCGATCGCGCAATTCCTCGGCGATTGTCCCATTCTGAACATCCCCGGAAGATCGCATCCCGTCGCGATCGAATACCGCGAGACCTCCAACGAACCCTTGGAATATTCGGTCAAAATTGCTTTGGAAGACGTGTTGAAGCGAACGAATGAACAAGGTGATATTCTCGTATTCTTACCTGGAATGCGCGAGATCGAACGGACCGCGCGGAGCGTCGCGGGGCTCGCCGAGCTTCATCGGCTTACGATCACGCCGCTTCACGGAAGCTTATCGGCCGAAACGCAGGATCGAGCCCTCAGACCCGCTCCCGGCGGCTTTCGCAAGGTCGTGCTCGCGACCAACATCGCCGAAACATCGCTCACGATCGACGGCGTGACGACCGTGATCGATTGCGGCAAGGCGAGGATCGCGAGCTTCGACCCGGTGCGCGGGCTCGATCGCCTCGAAACACGCTCGATCAGCCGCGCCTCCGCGGCGCAGCGAGCGGGAAGAGCAGGCCGAACCGCCCCCGGCGCATGCGTGCGACTCTACTCGCAACGTTCTCACGCCCGCTTTCAAGAATATGAATCTCCTGAAATAAAACGTGTTGATTTATGTTCAACTATTCTGGCGATTCACGAACTTGGAATCGCCGATATCCGCGGCTTTTCCTGGTTCGACCCTCCCCCCGAGGAATCGATCGCGGGCGCCGAAAAGCTGTTGATCAAGCTCTCGGCGCTCGATCGCGATTCCCGAACGATCACCTCCCTCGGCCGACGGATCGCTTCGATCCCGGTTCACCCTCGATTGGGCCGGCTCCTCGTCGAAGCCTCGGATTGGGGCGTGATCGAACAGGGCGCGGCGGTCGCCGCGATCCTTTCCGAACCCGATATTCTCGTGGCGAACCACGAAAACCCGGGACGATTTCAGGGGAAGGCTCAAAAGCGATCGCACCAGGTTTCCGACGTCCTCGTTCGGCTCGACGCGCTCACCGAGGCCCGCGAGGATCGCTTCTCACCCCGACTCCGCGCGACCGGAATCGATCCCGAACGAGCACGCCGGGTCGATCGCGTGCGCCGCGAGCTGGAACGGATCGCGAAAATCGAACACAAAAGAAATCGTCAATCGCCGCCGACGAAGCGTAACGATTCTTTTGATATTGATGAGTTTATACTTAAACTTGTTTTACGCGCGTATCCCGATCGCGTCGCCAGGCGTCGTCCCGCGGGCTCGGCGACGGGGGTGACGACGGGGGGTCGCGGAGTTCGCCTCGCGGCCGAATCGGTCGTGCGGAGCGGGGATTTGTTCGTCGCGATCGATCCCCGCGACGATCGTCGCGGAGGCGTGCTCGAAGCCCGCGTATCGATCGCGAGCTGGATCGACAGAGAATGGCTGAATGATCTCTTCGCCGATGCGATTCGGCGCGAAAGAACGGTCCATTTCGATCCCGATCGTCGTAAGATCATCGGTATGATTCGTACGTTTTATGACGACCTCCTTCTTGGCGAAGACTCGGGCGTTTCGATCGACGCCGATCTCGCCGGAAAGGCGCTCGCCGAGGCTCTTTCAATCGACTCCAAAGGCTGGATCGAAGCCGACGAATCAGCTTCGGCGTGGCTCGCTCGGCTCGATTGGTTGCGGAAAACGTTCCCCGAATCGGATTGGCCCGAGCCGCCCGATACGTCGCTCGCCGATGTGATCGCGAACGCTTGCTCGGGCAAAACGGCAGAAGCCGAAGCTCGCCGCGTTCCGTTGGTTCCGCTCCTCGAATCACTATTGTCATACGATCAAATTCGCCTGATGCGCGATCTCGCTCCCGAAACGATCACGCTGCCGAACGGTCGGTCGGTTCGTGTCGTTTATTCCCTTGATCAACCGCCGCGAATCGCCGCCAAGATCCAGGAACTCTTCGGCTGGAAATCGACCCCGACGATCGCGGGAGGTCGAGTTCGCGTGCTGCTCGAAATCCTTGGGCCGAATTATCGCCCCATGCAACGGACCGACGACCTCGCCGGCTTCTGGCGAACGACGTATTTTCAGGCGAGGAAAGACCTCCGCGGGCGTTACCCCAAGCACGCGTGGCCCGACGACCCCCTCGCCGCGACCGCGGCGACCCGACCGCGAAAACCTTAATGCATTGACATACAAGATATTAACAAACAGTTGAGCTTTATAACTCGAGAAAGGCGAAAATCGAAGGGGGCGGCGATCGCGATTATTCTTGGGGGAATTCAAGTTTTGTCGCCGATCGCTTGACACTTCGAAGTCCAATTATCTACGATGCCCGAACGCAAGGGGCGATTCCCTTCCGCGGGCGGCGAGTCGCTACGAATTCAACATTTAACGATCATTTTACTCGTTTCGCGGAGAGTGTCATGCGGATTGCCCTGGACGCGATGGGGGGCGATTTCGCTCCGGGTCCGATTGTCGCCGGAGCGGTTGAAGCGGTTCGGGAACTCGGCGATATCGTCGTCGTACTCGTGGGAGATCAGGAGCGAATCGAGGCCGAGCTTTCCAAGCACGGCGACGTTCCCAGAGATCGCTTGCCGATCGTCCATGCGTCTCAGGTCGTCGGGATGGAGGAGAAGCCCGTCGAGGCGTTACGAAAGAAGCGAGACAACTCGATCTCGGTCTGCTGGAAATTGATCGCCGGGGGCGACGTGAAAGCCGTCGTTTCGGCGGGGAACACGGGGGCGATGGTGGCCTCGGCGTTGTTCAACGCCAAGATGTTCCTTCCGGGCGTTCGGCGACCTGGAATCGCCGCGATTTTCCCATCGCACAAAGGTCCGATTGTATTGATCGACGTCGGCGCCAATATGAATCCCAAGGCCGAGGATCTGTACCAATACGGCGTTATGGGCGCGGTTTACGCCGAACAAATTCTCGGCGTTTCAGACGCCACGATCGGCCTGATGAACGTCGGTTCCGAGGAGGAAAAAGGGACCGAGCTCACCCGCGCCACGCATCTGCTTTATCAACGAAGCCCGTTGTGCGATCGATTCGTCGGCAACGTCGAGGGGCGCGATATTCACGACGGCCACGCTCGCGTGATCGTTTGCGAGGGGTTCGTCGGCAACGTCGTGCTCAAGGCGGGGGAGGGGGCGGTCGAATTCCTCTTCGCCGAGCTCAAAAAAGAACTCGGGCCGATCATCGCTCAGCTTCCGCCCGAAACCGCTCAAACGCTCATCAAAGGGCTCGGCGGGTTGAAGGCTCGATACGAATATCAAGAATACGGCGGCGGCCCGCTTCTCGGTATTCGCGGAGCGTGCATCATTTGTCACGGATCGTCGGGCGCAAGGGCGATCAAAAACGCGGTCCGCGTCGCCGCGACGATGGCCGAGGATCGCGTCGGCGAACGGATCATCCGTTGGCTCGGCGAAACTTCGAGCGATCGATCCGAATCCGAATCCGAAACCGGTTAACACCAGCTTGTAGATATATAACTATAAGAGATTGTAGATTTTAATCACGCGACGGGGTGGGAATCGATGGCGAAATCGGCGTTTTTATTTCCGGGGCAGGGGGCTCAGGTCGTCGGCATGGGTAAGGGGCTTTACGACGATCTGCCGGCCGCGCGCGCGCTGTTTGATCGTGCTTCCGAGCTGCTCGATTTCGACCTCAAATCGATCTGTTTTGACGGCCCCGCGGACGCGTTGGAGGCGACCGACGTCAGTCAGCCGGCGATTTTCGTCGCGAGCCTAGCGGCGCTTGAAGATTTGAAAGCGCGCGACCCTGAAATTGTCGCTTCGTGCTCGGGCGCCGCGGGGTTGAGCTTAGGAGAATACACGGCGCTCGTTTTCGCGGGAGCGCTCGATTTCGCCGCGGGTCTTAAGATCGTTCGGCGTCGCGGCCAGGAGATGCAAGCCGCGGCGGTCGCTCATCCGAGCGGGATGTTGAGCGTTCTCGGCCTGGATGAGCCCACAATTGACGAGCTTTGCAAACGCGTGTCGGCGCATGGAAATCTTTGGAAGGCGAATTTGCTAGGACCCGGCAACATCGTCGTCTCGGGCGACAAGGCGGGGATCGCCGCGGCCGAGGCGATCGCTCTGGAGTTGGGAGCGGGACGCGTCGTGCCGCTCGCGGTCGCGGGGGCGTTTCATTCACCGCTGATGAAGCCCGCGGACGCGCATTTGGCCGAGGTTTTGGCTCAGGCGAAGATCGAGCCGACGCGAATCCCGGTGTATTCAAACGTCGACGCCGCGCCCCACGGCGACCCGGAATCGATCCGCGAGAAGTTGGCGGCTCAGGTGACTCGGCGAGTTCTGTGGGAGGATTCGATGCGTCGGATGCTCGCCGACGGATATGATACGTTTTATGAAATCGGTCCCGGCCGCGTATTGACGAGTCTTTTGAAGCGAATCGACCGGAAAACGCCGTGCACGAACGTCGCCGCGCGGTGACCGCGCCGCTGCGGGGAATCGACGATTCAGCTCATAAATATTTATTTTCAGATGGGCCGGCCGCGGATCGAGGCGGAATTCGGATTTGATTGAAATCATAAATCATTTAATCACACGACCGATTGTCCTCCGAAATGGTCGCCCGGAGGAGAACGCTTTTCCGGGAGGTCGAGGCGCGGACAGAGCCCGGGCTCAACTCGGAAATCGAATCGACATTGTCCTTCGCATCATGCATCAAACAAATTAAATTGGAACATGTATCAATACTCGTGCTTTTCCCCCTCGGGTTCGGAAGCGGGCGCCGGAGCGAGTGGGGCCGTTTGACGGATCCTCCGCGACGTCGATTCATCGCGCACTCGCGAGATCGCTTGTTCAAGCGATAACGGACCGAGATCGCCGTCGACTCGATCGCGGAACGATACCGTGCCGTTCTCGGCCTCTTTCGCGCCGACGACGAACATCACCGGGATCTTCTCGAGCTGAGCGTCGCGGATCTTGGCGCCGATCTTCTCGGGACGAGCGTCGATCTCGGCTCGCAAACCCGCGTTGCGCAGCGAATCGAGCACGCTCTTGGCGTAATCAAGTACTTTGTCGGAAATCGGCAGCACGCGAACCTGCTCGGGCGCCAACCAAAGCGGAAACGCTCCCGCGAAATGCTCGATCAAAATCCCCATGAACCGCTCCATGCTGCCGAACGGCGCACGATGAATCATAACAGGACGATGCGGGTGATTATCGGGTCCCGTGTATTCGAGCCCGAACCGCTCGGGAAGCACGTAATCGAGCTGAACCGTGCCGAGCTGCCATTGCCTGCCGATGCAATCGCGGACGATGAAATCGGCCTTGGGACCGTAAAACGCGGCCTCGCCTGGCGCCTCGTCGTAAGGCAGCTCCATATCGTCAAGCACGGCTCGGATATCGGCCTCGGCCTTTTGCCAGATCTCTCCCGCGGCGCCCTGAAATTTCGGGTCCGAGGGATCGCTTTTGGAAAGCCTGAGACGATAATCGGCGAGCCCCAGGCTGTTCAAAACGAACTGCGTCAGCTCCATCGTGGCGCGAAATTCGCCGCGAACCTGCTCGGGCGCGCAAAACAGGTGCGCGTCGTCCTGGGTGAAACCTCGCACACGCGTCAAGCCCGATAGCTCGCCCGATTGTTCATATCGATACACCGTGCCGAACTCGGCGAACCGGACGGGAAGATCGCGATAACTCCTCGGTTGCGACGCGAAAATCTGGATGTGATGCGGACAATTCATCGGCTTGAGGAGATATTCCTCGAACTCGCATCGACTCTCGATATACGCGATTCGTCCTTTAATATCCAAATCAAAATACTTCGATCCCGATTCGTTCGCGCCTCGCGCCTCCTCTCGATCGGGGATCCGCGCCTTGGCGAGCAGTTCGCGCTGACGGTCGTCGTCGATCGTTCCCGCAACGAGCCCGTCGACAAGCTCTTTGGCGAAAGGATCGGCGGGCATCTTAAGCGTGGGGAATTGCGAATCTTTGTAATACGGGTAATGGCCGCTCGTTTGATAAAGCTCGATCCGACCGATATGCGGCGTATAAACGGGCTGATATCCCCGCGAGACGAGTTCGTCTTTGAGGAAGTTCTCAAGAATCCCCCGAATCGTCGCGCCTTTGGGCGCCCAAAGGACGAGCCCAGGACCGACAAGATTTGAGATCGTGAACAAGCGAAGCTCTTTGCCGAGCTTGCGATGATCGCGCTTCTTGGCCTCCTCGATCCGCGCCAGATGAGCGTCGAGCTCCTTCTTGTCGAAAAAAGCCGTGCCGTAAACGCGCTGCAGCATCGGCCGATCGGTCTTCCCCTTCCAATAAGATCCCGAAATCGACAGCAGCTTGAACGCCCCAGCCTTGCCGGCCCTGGGAATGTGCGGACCGCGGCACAGATCGACGAACTCTCCCTGACGATAAAAACTAAGAACCCCATATTTATAAAGTTCATCGTCAATATGTTCAATTTTGTAAGTTTGACCGAGATCGGCGACGAACGCTCGCGCCTGATCGACGGGTAAGGTGAAGCGATCGAACGGCTCGTCGGCCGCGAGGATCTTGGCCATCTCGGCCTCGATCGCGGGGAAGTCGTTTTCCGAGAGGGGACGCTCGGGAGAATCGACGTCGTAATAAAAGCCCGTCGCGGTCGTCGGACCGAACGCGAGCTTCACCCCCGGAAACAACCGAAGGATCGCTCGAGCCATGATATGAGCGGTCGAATGCCGGAGAACGTCGAGCGCCTCACGATCTTTCGTCGTCAGAATCCGCAGCTCGATCGGATCGTTCGTCTTCTCGCCGTCGAGCGTGTCTTGAATCGGCCGGTCGAGATCGACGACGCGACCTTGCGCAACGGCGGCGATCGCCTGCTCGGCGAGCCTCCGACCGATCGACGCGGCGACGTCGCGCGGAGTCGATCCGTCTTCAAAATCACGGACCGAACCGTCGGGAAGTTTAATCGAAACCATGATCACATCAACCTTTATATTTCAACGGACGCCCCGCGGGGGATCGCTCACGTTCCAAAGGCTAACGCAAACGACGCCGTTTCGCCAAGGGGAGCGCGCGCGGCGATCGATTCCAACGACGCCTCGGCGACGATTCTTAACCGAGATAAACCGCGGGCTCAACCCGCCGATCAAGGGATCGGCGATCGTTCGGGGGCGATGAATAGACGCCCCTTCGGCAATCGATCGACGTTCTTCCGTTCGAGTTCGAGATTCTCTCCGATCAGCGTGTCGGGGTTCGAAGCGAGCCAGGTGGAAAGGCTGATTTCTTGATATTCGCCGGTGTTGAACGCGATGAGGATTCGACCCGCCTCTTTGCTCTTGTTATGAATGTAATGGCCGTAGCCGCGGGGAATGTAGCCGACGTCGCCGGGCTTGAACGTCTCATGACGGGCGCGCCCTCCCGACCCGAAAACGCCGATTTCATATTCGCCTTTGATAATATATTGCCATTCGTCGGCGTTGGGATGCCAGTGAAGCTCGCGAAGTGCGCCGGGTTCAAGATCGAGGATCACCCCGGTGATCGTTTGAGAAATCGGGAATTCGCGGGCGCTCACCCGCCATTCTTTGCCCCCCTGAAACTCTCCGCTCGGGCTTTGATCCATCAACGGGTAACGATGCGTATTTGGTGAAGAGACGAGTCCATACTGGTGCGGCTTTTCTTGAATCGGCGGGGGAACCTTTCCGCGCGCGAAATAAACCTCGTGATCGGGAAGTTTTTCGACGACGTCGACGGGCAAACCGAGATTTTGAGCGACGATGTGCTTGGGAGTGCGAGTAAGCCAATCGGTGACGCTGAAGGTGCCGAATTCGGAGAACGATCCGCTATCGAACACAAGAACAAAATGACACGTTCCGGGTCCAAGCCCCTGAAGCGAGTGGCCGTGGCCGCGGGGAAAATACCAAACGTCGCCGGGGTTGAAATCGTTGATTTCGGACGAGCCGTCGGGAGCGATCACCGTCGTCCGGCATCGTCCTTCGATCATGAACGCCCATTCGGCGGCGATCGCGTGCCAGTGAAGCTCGCGCATCCCTCCCGGCTCGAGCCGCATCGAAACGCCCGCGAGCCCCGTCGAGATCGGCAGTTGACGTACCGTCGCCTCTCGCGCCGAATTGCCGCCGACGACCTTGCCGCGCGATTTTTCGATCTCATAACGGAACTCGGGGAGCGATTCGTCGCCCCCCCGCGCAGGCTCGGCTTGCTCGGCGCCGTCGACTTCCGTGGAAGATTCGGCCGCGGCGAGCCCCGCCGCGAGCGACGCCGTCCCCAAAAACTTGCGACGCGAAAAATCGGCCATTTTCATTCCACCTGGATAATCGCTTAAGTGATTCCGTCGTAATATGTTCCCGATCCCGCCGCGACGCGGGTTCGCCGAATCTCCCGCCGCGAAGACGTTCGGCTCGTCGGTTTGTTCGCTCGTGAATGCGGAAGAGAAGCGAATATCATCGAACCGAATGCGAAGGCGAGAGTCAAGCGGGTCGTCGCCGATTCGTTCGAGTCGATCCTTTAAATTGCTAACTAATATTTATCAATATTAAATAATAGTTTCGTAATATTTTTAATAATTCTCGGAATCGCTTCTCTTCTCCTCGAAGGTTCGCTCGTGGCCGAGCGGTGAGCGACCGCGATCCGCCGGGAAGCCGCGCATTTTTGACGGAAAGTATTCTATGGTTACGAAGTGAAGCGCGAACCGAACGCGTCGACGATCTCGTCGCCCAAACAAGGCGATCGCGATCGAACGAACATGGTGCGCGGTCGAGAATGAAACCGATTCCGATATTCCAGGCGTCGCGTCATGTTGCACGAAAAACCGGCGAAATCGACCGAGGGGGTCGTCGATCACGACGCGATCGAACGACGTTCAACCGAACTTTTCGAATCGGATTGGAAGGCGATCGTCAAGCGATCCGATCACCTCTTCGCCTGGCTGCTCATCGTCCAGTGGCTCGCGGCGATCCTCGCGGCGCTTCTGATCGCACCCGACGCGCGTTCGGCCGCGGGTGCTTTCACGCTCGATCGCAACATCTGGTTCGTCGTCTTCCTGGGAGCGATCTGTGTCGCGATCCCCAGCGGCCTGGGATTGATCCTTCCCGGATCAAAAGGAACGCGATACGCGATCGCGATCGGCCAGATGCTCATCGGCGCGCTTTTAATTCACATCACCGGCGGACGCATTGAAACTCACTTTCATATATTTGTTTCGCTTGCACTCTTATCTTTTTATCGAGATTGGAGGGTGCTGGCGACGGCTTCGGCGGTGGCGTTGATCGATCACGCGATTCGCGGTCGCTTTTGGCCCGAATCGCTTTATGGAATCGCGCGACCCGACGGTCGCTTGTTCGTCGAACACGCGGGTTGGCTCGCGTTGACCGACGCGTTTTTGATGCGCTCGTGCCGCCAGTGGCTCGACGAGATGAGAGGCGTGGCGCGGCGCCGCGCCGAACTCGAATCGGCGCGTGAACATATCGAGGCAAACGCCGAATTCGCCGCGGCGCTCAACCAAACCGAACAGCTCGCGACTTACGAGGCCGCGTTGCGGTGCATCTCGCGGGTGTTGCGGACGGCGTGTTCGGTTTTACACACCGTGCGTCCCGACGGAACGCTCGAACCGAGATACGCGATGGGGCTCGACGAGGGACCGCTCGACGCCGCGGTGTTTCAGGGAGACGGACTCCCCGCGACCGTCGCTCGAACGCGCGAGCCGAGAACGTTGCTCGGACCGTTCGGGCACGCGAATTTGAGGGTGCGTTTCGGCCTCGGCGACGTCGGTTTACAAAGCGTCCGAAGCTGGCCGATCGTCTTTCAGCATCGCTGTTTGGGAGTTCTCACGACGGCGCACGTGGGCCCCGTGAACGACGCTCAACGCGGCTTTCTCGCCGCGGGGCTCGATCAACTCGCGATTCGCATGAACGCATTTTTGATTGAAGAACAACGGCTCGAATTGCTCGCGAATTTACAAACGCAGTCGCGGGCGCTTCAGGAGGAATCGCGCAAGGCCGACCGCGCCAATCGCGTGAAGAGCGAGTTTCTGGCGAACATGTCGCACGAACTCCGCACGCCGATGAATTCGATTATGGGTTTCACCCAACGGTTGATCCGCCGAATCGGCGATTCAATCCCCGAACGCGATCTCGACGCGCTCAAAACCGTCGATCGCAACGCCAAACACCTGCTGGCATTGATCAACAACATCCTCGATCTTTCGAAAATCGAGGCCGGCAAGATGGATATCAAACGCTCGCGTTTTGATCCCTCACAGATGATCCGCGAGGTCTTCGATCAGGCCGCTCCGCTCACCGACGGAAAACCCGTCGAGCTTAAGCTCGAACTCCCCGAACGCGATCTTACCGAGATCGTCGGCGATCCGATCATGCTTAAGCAGATCGTTATAAACCTTGTATCGAATGGTATTAAATACACCGAACGCGGCTCGGTGACTCTCGCGGCGCGAACCGCTCGAGATTCCAGCCTGGGTCGAACGCTCGAGATTTCGGTTCGAGACACGGGAATCGGCATCAGCCCCGAGGATCGCGCTCGGCTTTTCCAAAAATTCACCCAGCTCGACGGAGCGACGACCCGCAAGGTCGGCGGGACGGGGCTCGGACTCGTCATCTGCCTGCATTACGCCAAATTGCACGGCGGTCGAATCGATCTGACGAGCGAACCCGGAGCCGGCAGCGAATTCACGCTCGTCATGCCGATCGACCCGCGCCGCGAAACCGAGGGAGATAACGCAAACGCGATTCCCAAAACCGAATTCCATCCAATCGCGTCGATCGATCATCCCGATTCTCACAATCAGATAACCGTCGATTCGGATCATAAAATCGGCGCATATCAAACATGCGAATCGCTCGCTTCGACCGATCATCCGCCGCGGCGCGGCGTGACGATCCTTTGCGTCGACGACGAACCCGATATCTGTAAATATTTAAAACTGACGTTCGAGGACGCGGGATTTCGCGTCGTGTCGGCGTTCGATTACGATTCGGCGGTCGAGGGGGCTCGGCTCGAGCGTCCCGACCTGATTTGTCTCGATCTAAGAATGCCCGGCAAGAGCGGCTACGACGTGATCGAGAAACTTCGGTCCGATCGCGAGCTCGCGACCGTGCCGATCATCGTCGTCTCGGTCGAAAGCGAAGAGGCGAAGGCGCTCGACGCCGGCGCCCGCTGTTATCTCGCCAAACCCGTCGACGCCGAGGAACTCGTCGCTCGGGTTCGCGAGATCCTTCGCGACCAGGCGGGCTCGGCTCTCGTCGTCGAGGACGATCCCGATACCGCTCGCCTGCTGAGCGAGGCGCTCGCCGATCAGGGCTTCGACGTGCGGATCGCCGCGAACGGTCGCGAAGCGCTCAAAAGACTCGCCGAATCGACCCCCTCGGTGATCGTTCTCGACCTGATGATGCCCGTTATGGACGGATTTGCATTCCTTAAACACATTAAACTTGATCCTTTGTGGAACGCGATACCGGTCGTCGTTTTGACCGCGAAGTCGCTTGAAACCCGCGAGATCGAAGAGCTTTCAAGGTCGGAGGCGACCGTCCTCACCAAAGGTCGAGGCGATACCGAACAAGTCGTCGAATCGATCCTCAAAACCCTGGGTCGAGCCCCCGGTCCCTCTGCGGAATCGCGCGCTCGGGAAATGGAGGTCTCTTGCACATGAACATAAATATATTAATTGTCGAGGATAACGCCGACAATCGCAAGCTCGCGGGTTGGATTCTCGACGATCACGGCTTTACGCACGAATCGGCGGCTTCGGCCGAGGAGGCGTTGGCTCTGCTCGATCGCGGCGGGTTCGATCTCGTGCTGATGGACGTTTCGCTGCCGGGGATCGACGGTGCGCAAGCGACCAGGCGCATTCGCTCGCGCCCTGAAACCGCGAACCTCCCCGTCGTCGCGGTGACGGCGCACGCGATCAAAGGCGAGGAGCGATCGATTCTCGAATCGGGCGTTTCGGCGCTCGTCACCAAGCCGATTGATGAATCCTTATTAATTGATACCATTCGTTCGTTTTTTCCCGTCGAGGTGTAACGATGGCGAAGGTGTTGGTCGTTGACGACGTCGCCGACAACGTCGCGCTTTTGACCTATGAATTGGCGGATCACGGTTACCATGTGGTATCGGCGTTCAACGGCAGGCAGGCGCTCGAATTGGCGCGATCGGCTCGCCCCGACGTGATCCTCCTCGACGTGATGATGCCGGGAATGGACGGCTACGAGGTTTGCCGCAGACTCAAAGAGGATCCCGAACTGCGATCGATTCCCGTTATCATTATATCGGCGCGTGAGCAAGAAGACGACGTCGTCCGCGGTCTTGATGTCGGCGCGCATGATTATGTAACAAAGCCTTTTCGGATGCCCGTGGTGCTCGCCCGCGTGCGGTCGGCGACCCGCGCCAAAGCCTCGCACGATTTGATCGTCGAGATGAACGCCAGGCTCGCCGAACACGCGACGATCGACGGCCTGACGGGCCTGAAAAATCGCGCCTATTTCCGCGAGGAACTCCACAATCAATGCCGCGTCGCTTCGCGCTCGGAATCGCCTCTTTCATTGATATTACTTGATGTAGATTGGTTTAAACAATACAACGATTCTTACGGACATCCCGCGGGGGACGACGTCCTCTGCGTCGTCGGTTCGCTGTTTCGCGACGCGGCGCCCGCGCCCGTTTTCGCCGCGCGGTACGGCGGCGAGGAGTTCTCGCTCCTCTTGCCCGATACCCCCTCGTCTCAGGCGTTTCGCGTCGCCGAGGAGGTGCGGGTGAAAATCGCCGATCAAAAATGGCCCCTCCGCGCGATCACCGTAAGTCTCGGCGTTTCAACCTCAAGCCCGGGGCCGATCAACCCCCAACGACTCGTCGAAGAAGCCGATCAGGCGCTCTATTTCTCGAAGCAAAAAGGGCGAAACGTCTCGTATCATTACCGCGACCTCGAAACCGAACTCTCGCAAAACCCGCACCTCAAGGCCAATTTTCCTCAACAAACTTCGCGTCTATATCAATACTAAATCAATTTATATTATAACATAAATTGATTCATGATCGGCGCGCGAGGCGCGACGCGCGATCGCGATCTTTTCTCGAGAAGCCGCGATCCGCGCGCGAACGTTTTCCAGGCGAACGAAACCGACGATCAAGAAAACAAGCGATCGGGTCGCGCCGGAGCGATCGCCTCCTCTCGCCGAACGACTTGCGGGCGCCCTACGCACGACGTACAACAAATCGTTCGAGCGACGAGCGCGTGAATTCGTCGTGCGCGAATTTGATCGATCCCCAAGCGATTCCCGCGGGCGGAGGACGATTCTTGGACGAACGTCGCGTTCCGCTCGCCCTACGAATTCTCTTCGCCTCGCTCTACGCGCTGCAAGGAGTTACGGTCGCTTATTTTTTCAATTATAATAAAGCTTATATGAAAGCCGCGGGGGTTCCCGAGCCGGTCGCCGCGACGGTCGAAACGATCGCGCTTTCCCCGTTCCTTTTCAAGTTTTTGTTCGGTCCGGTATCGGATCGCTACGCCCCTTTCGGCATGGGACATCGACTCCCCTACATCGCCCTCGGCCTGATCGCGCAGACGATCGGCCTCGCGGGATTGACGTTCATCGATCCAGGGCGCAGCCTCAAGGGCTTCGGCGCCATGGCGTTCGTCGCGGTCCTCGGCCTGGCGCTCTACGACACTTGTTGCGACGGAATGGTCGTCGACGTGACCCCGGCGCGGGATCGATCAAAAATCCAAAGCTTGCTTATGACTTCGCGCTTTTTGGCGACGACCGCGTTCACGCTTTTGTTCGGCTTCGTGCTCCGGTTCACGGGCACGGGGCCGGGACGCGGCGATCCCGTGATTTGGATCTGCGCCGCGATCGGTTTTTTCCCGCTGATTCTCGTCTTTCGAGCGGGGCGAACGGCCGCTCGGCCCGCCTCGGTCGAACCGTTCAACTGGTCCGCGCTCAAATCGCTGAAGCGACCTCGAACGATCGTCTTGCTCGCATTCGGCTCGCTCTACGCGGTCGTGGGAATCGGCGGCGAAACGAACCTCGCGTCGTTTTATCGCAGGCTCGGCCTCGGCGAGGAACTCGTCGGCGCGCTCGGCGCGATCCGCTACTTCGGCCGAGCCGCGGGGGCGATCGCCCTCCCGATCGCCTGGCGCGGGCTCAATCGAGGAGCGATTCTCATGCTTGGAATCGTCGGTCTCACCGTTTCGACCGCTGCGCAGGCGTGGGTTGCGGGCCCCGTTTTCGGCGGAATCGCCGCGTTCTGCTTCGGCGCCGCCAACGGCTGGAACGATGCGCTCTTCGGCGTACTCGCGATGGAATCGTCGAACCCCGCGATGGCTGCCTCCACTTTTTCGCTCCTGATGGCCGTCACCAACCTCAGCGTCGCGGGCGACGCTCTCTTCGCGCACGGAGTCGCCGCCTTCGCCGGCCGCGATTCCCGCGTCTATTCGATCGCCGCGGCGTGTACGCTCGCGCTCGTGGCGCTCGTCCCCACGCTTTCGAAACGTCCCGAATCCGTCAAAGACGAGCGCTCGTTCGCCGCCGCCGACGACGACGACGACGGATATCCTTAAATCATTGAATATGGAAATGACTTGATGTTGATAAAACTGATTCTTTTCGCCTCGGCGGGAACGTTCATGAAATCGACTCTTCTCGCTTCGGCGGGAACGTTATGGAAATCGCTTCTCTTCATAGCGGCGGGATCGATCGCGCTCGTCGTCGCCTTCGTCGTTTTTTACGCGGCGATTCCGATCCTGGTTCGACCTTTTTGGCGCGCGGTCTTGTTCCCTCATTACCGCTTTCGGTTGGTCGGAGTCGAGAAGATCCCGAGCGAGGGACCGTTCGTTTTGGCGTCGAATCATGTCTCGTGGATCGACGGATTCATTCTTGCCGCGGTATGCCCCCGAAGGATCTGGTTTCTCTCGAACGCCGATTACACGCGATCTAAACTTGTAAACATGCTTGCGCGTCGCGCCCGGTTGATACCCGTTCCGGCGAAAGGACCTCGAGCCCACCGCGAGGCGATCGCCGCGGCGCGAGGCGAACTCGACATGGGTCGAGCGTTCGGCATCTTTCCCGAGGCCCAGCTCACCCGCGACGGTCGGCTCGGCACGTTCCTCCGCGGAATCGAAATGATCCTCCGCGATCGCGATCACGTTCCCGTTATTCCTGTTTATATTGAAAACATGTGGGGTAGTATTTTTAGTTACTCCGCCGGCAAATTCCTCGGTCGCTTGCCCGAGACGTTCCGTCGCGAGGTCGTCGTCGTTTTCGGCGATCACGCTTTCGCGCCGATCTCGACGTTCACGATCCGTCGCGAAGTCGCCGCAGCCGCGGTCGTCGCGCTCGAAAATCGATCGAGCCCTCCTCGATCCCTCGAAGCGATCGCCAAGGCGACCGATCTTACCCGTTGGTCGCATCCCGAATTCGGCCTCCTCGCCGTTTCGACCGCCGATTTCGACGACGGAATCGTTCGCCAGCTCGGAATGAAACCGGGATCGGTCGGCCGCGAGGCGCCGGGAGTCGCGCTCTTCGTCGTCGCCGACGACGGAACCCTCCTCGAAGCCGATCGCGTCGGTCGAATCGAGGCGCGAATCGTCGGCCGGCCGAATCGCGTAAACACCCGCCGCCGCGGCCGAATCGATCGCGAAGGATTTGTTTATCTAGAAGAATAACTGAATAATTGTTGATATTTTTATATTTATTATTTCATCACAAAATGATCGAACCGCGAGTTCATTCGGGATAAATCAAGATCTCCCTGCGTTTTTCGGCGAAAGCCGCTTCGTCGTCGCGCCAACGAGCGGCGATCTCTTGATGATCGACCCCGCTTTCAATCAACGTACGCTCGCGTGAGGAACCGTAAAGGAGATCGATCGCGATCGGATCGGCGACGAATTCATAAGGCGCGGTGCGCCACGCGAACCGCTCGACGTCGTAACTTCGCGCCAGTGCGATCAACGCGGTGTAGGTTTCGACGGGACGAAACGCCCGACGATCGAAAACATGGGGCGCCGCGCCTCCGCAAACGAGCCCAGCGTGCTTGTGAAACATCGGCCGAAACGTCGCGGCGCGAAATCGTACTCCGGGAAGCCCCAAATCGTTCGCATCGCGAGCCAAACGATCGGGATCGAGCCAGGGAGCGCCCCAGAGTTCAAAAGGTCGAGTCGTCCCGCGTCCCTCCGAAAGGTTCGTCCCCTCGATCAAACAACCCCCGGGATAAACGAGCGCCGTGTCGAGCGTCGGCATGTTCGGCGAAGGCTGAACCCACGGAAGCCCCGTCTCTTCGAATCGCATCGACCGTTTCCAACCCGTGCACGGAATCACCGTGAGATTCAGATCCAAATTGAGCTCGATCTGAATCAAGCGAGCGATCTCGCCGACGGTGAGCGCGTGACGAATCGGCGTCGCGGTCGCTCCGACAAAGCTCGAATATCCCGCCGAAATCGTCGGGCCTTCGATCGTCGTCCCGTCGATCGGATTGGGTCGGTCGAGCACGACGAACGCGATCCTCCGCCGCGCCGCGGCGATCATCGTATAACGCATCGTCGCGGCGAACGTATAATAACGCGAGCCGACGTCCTGGATATCGAAGACGAGCGCGTCGAGTCCCTCAAGCATGTCTCCCGAAGGCGTCAGGCTTTCGTAATGGCTTCCGTAAAGGCTGTGCACGACGATCCCCGTCTTCCGATCGACCGTCGAACTCGCTCCGATCATATCCTGCAGCTCGCCCCTCACTCCGTGCTCGGGTCCGAAAAGCGCCGCGAGCTTCGCCTTCGAGGTTCGCGAAAGAACGTCGGCGAGATGATCAAGCCCGCGATCGACCGACGTCTGATTGACGATCGCCCCCACCCGCGCCCCCGCGAGCGCCGCGAAATCGTCTTCAATCAAACGATCAAGCCCCGTTTTAACCGGATGATCTAATTGATAGCTCATGATATTATCTCGTTATGTCAAGAATCGTTTCGTTCTTGTCGATCGCGTCGAGCGCGATCCGCACGGCGCCGACGACGGGTTCGGGAACCTCGCGCGGATCGACCGTGATTCCAAGCTCGACGAGACGTCCGATCAGCGCCCGCCGAACCCGCGGAGTCGCGAGCAAAAACCCTCCAGCGAGCGCCGTCGGAATCGGTCCTCGAAAGAATTGTTCAGACGACATTACATTTATGCATGCGTCGTTATTGAATCGATGTTCGCCTTCGATCGGAACCCGACTCGCCGCGACTTCGTCTCGCTCGCCTCCAAGTCGAAGGGCGCGATGCTCGCTTTCACACAGGCCGAGATTCATCGCGACCGCGGCCGCGGTTTCGCCGAGGTCGCGCCCGGCGCGGTCGAGGATCTCGCGGCCCGCCTCTTCGTCTCCCTCTTCAACCGCGGCGACCACCTCGGGGGCGAGAGCCGCGAGCGCCGATCGGTCGAGTTCGCCGCCGTAAACGCGACCGATGATTTTCGAAGGCATATCAATATTTAATGCGTTCAATATCCGTTTGGTGAGAGGATCGCCCGACGCGGGGATCGCCGAACGGCCGTCGGCGCGCCGAGCCGTCAGCCGAAGCGCCGCGATCGCGACTCCGTACGCGCTCCCCTCGTCGCCGAAAACGTGCCCCCAGCCTCCCGCTCGCGTCCTTTTAACGACGCGTCCCGAATCGTCGCGCAAAATCCCGACCGCGATCGACCCCGTCCCCGCGATCACGCCGATCCCGCTTCCCGAGGGGGTTCCCGCGGCGATCACAAGTTCGCCGTCGTTTCGCACAATCAAATGTTCACTCCAATGATTCTCTTGATTCCATTGATCAAGGATTCGTCGATCTTCAGGTCGGTCGAACCCCGCCAATCCCAGACACGCCGCGGCGACGCTCGCTCGCTCGACTCCCGCGTCGGCGAACGCCGCGGAGATCGACTCGGCCAACGCCCGCGAAGCCGCGTCCCAACCGACCGCCTTCGCGTTCGAAGCCCCCGCTCGACCCGCGCCGAGAATCCTCCCGCCGCCGTCGGCGAGTCGCGCGACCGTGCTCGTCCCGCCGCCGTCGACCCCAAGAACATAAACAGGCTTTGTATAATTTTTATTCATTCTATCATCTCTTCCAGACTCGAAGATCGATCCGATTCGCCGTCGTTCTTATTTAGAATATTTTACCCGATTCGATCTCGAGCCGCTTCGATCGCTCGCCGCACTTGACCGCCGTTTCGATCAAGCAGCGTCTGAGCCGTCGCCGCGTCGACCCCCGCGAGCGCCGCGACGAGCGCGGATTTAAGCCTTCCGTTCGTCTTCGCCAGCAATTCCCGAGCCGTCGCGTCGTCGACCCCCGCGATCTCGCGCAACATCCGCCGACTTCTGATCCGCAATTTCTCGTTCGTCGGAGTCAAATCGATCATTCGGTCGCCGTAAGTTTTGCCGATCCGAATCATTGCTCCAGTTGTAATCATATTTAAAATCATTTTTGTGGCGGTTCCCGCCTTGAGTCGCGTCGACCCGGCGATCACCTCGGCGCCGACGATCGGAGCGATCTCGATATCGACCCGGCTTCCAAGCAAGCTCGGCTTATTGCACGCGATCCCGACGGTCGTGATTCCGAGACCTTTGGCGTGATCGATCGCCCCCAAAACATATGGCGTTCGTCCCGAGGTCGCGATCCCGACGACGAGATCGAGCCGAGTGGGATCGAGATCGGCGAGATCGCAGGCGCCTCGATCGGCCTCGTCCTCGGCGCCCTCGATCGCCCTCGTGAGCGCCGCGGAACCTCCCGCGATCACGCCGATCACCATCCCGGGAGGCGTGCTGAACGTCGGAGGGCACTCGGACGCGTCCAAAACGCCGAGCCTCCCCGATGTCCCCGCGCCGAGATAAATCAACCGACCGCCGCGACGAAACCGGTCCGCAGCGGCTTCGATCGCAGCGGCGATCGCGGTCGCCTCGGCCAAAACCGCACTCGTCGCCCGCGCGTCCTCGTCGTTCATCAACCGAACAATCTCAAGCGCGCTCATTTGATCGATCGTCGCCGATCGCGGATTCCGCGCCTCCGTTGTTAATGAATCTTCATATTCCATAATGTCTGATCTCGTTGTCATCGAGAATCGATTGAAGGTTCGGCGCCGAAGTTATCGCCCGCTCCTGAAATCATTCGCTTGAACCCGCGGGTTCGACCCGAGGAACGGCCTCGATCCCGGACGCGACCTCGACGCGAGACGCGACCTCGACGCGAGAATCGGCCTCGATCCCGGACCGAGCTTCCGCCGGTTCGCCGCGGATGAACCGGCTCGCCGCGCCGACCGCGTAAACCGTCGTCGATCCCACGAGCGCATACCAGGGCCAGGCCAACTTCGTGCCGAAGACGACCGCCGAGACCGTCGCGAGCCCGATCACAAGCCCCAAAAGCGCGTCGCGCTGGCGAACCGTCTTCGTCGTCACCCCCAACAAAAACAACCCCAGCACGATCCCCGTCGTAAACGCCGCAATAGATAATGCGTTGTTCACAACATGATCTTTAAGCCTCGTCGCGCCGAGCGCCGTTCCCATTTGCATCGCGCCCCAAAAAATCGTCGCCCCGCGCGAGATTTTCAGCAGCTTGGCCTCGTCGGTCGCGGGTCGAAACGGCCGGTACAAATTGTTAACCGTCGCCGAAGCCGACGCGTTCAACGAGCTCGAAAGCGAACCCATCGCCGCCGAGAAGATCGCCGCGATCACAAGCCCAAGCACTCCAGCGGGAAGCTTGTGCAGTATAAACGTCACAAACTCGTCGTCATGCGCCAAAACGATCGTCGAACCCGTCCGCGGATCGAGCGGAAAATCGTTATAATATACATATAACCCAACGCCGATTAATAAAAAGAGCGAAAACTGCGCGGCGACGACGAACCCGCTCGCGATCAAGGCCCCCGCCGCGTCGCGTCGCGATCGCGCCGAGAGGTAACGTTGAACCATAATTTGATCGGCGCCGTGAGTCGCGGTGTTGAGCGCGGCGCCGCCGATCAGCCCCGCCCAAAACGTGAACGATCGCGTGAGATCGAACGAAAAATCGAACACGCGAAACTTCCCCGCCGCGCCGCCGACCTGCCAAAGCCGACCCCAACCCCCCGGCAGCGATCGCGTTAAAACGAACAAGGCGAAAATCGCTCCCGCGATGTAAATACAAAACTGAATCACGTCGATCCATATCACCGCTTTCATACCGCCTAAATACGTATACACGATCGTCGTGATCCCGACGACCGCGATCGCCGCGGGCATTCCCCAACCCGAGAGCTTCTCAAGCACTTTCGCCGCGAGAAAAAGCCTAAGCCCGTCGCCGAGCGTCCGAGTCGCCAGAAACATCAGCGACGAGATCGTCTTCGTCGCTCCGCCGAAGCGACGATCGAGAACCTCGTACGCCGTGAAAATGCTCCGCTGAAAATACGCCGGCAAAAGCACCGTCGCCACGATCAACCTGCCGATCACATAACCAAAAGCAAGTTGAAGGTATGTGAAATCACCTCGATAGGAAACCCCGGGGACGCTGAGGAACGTCGCCGTGCTCGTCTCGGTCGCGACGATCGACAACATCACCGCCCACGCGGGTATGTTCGACTCGCCCAAAAAATATCCCTTGAGCCCGCTCGACCGCGCACCGAGCCTGCGACCGAGCGCCGTGCAACCCAATACGTAAACCACGACGATCACCAAATCGACCGTTCGCATGAATTCACCCGATTTCAGTCGCGCCATGAACAACGTTAATCCCGATCGCATCGATCACGCATGCGGCTACCGCGATCGACCGAGGAGAATCGAGGCTTCAAGCGTAACACGCCGCCGCCCCGGTTCCGAGCGCCGAAACGCGAAGAAGACGAATCAACTAGAAGTTCATAAATTATCGTATTTTATGATTAAGAGTACGTAATTTTCATCGATTTGTCATTGCCGAACGGGAGACGTGGATTTCGGCCGTGACGATTGGTATCGTTTGAGAAGCCGAAGCGATTCAAGAACCCGAATCGCGGCGATTCGATCGCTCCCGACGAGCCGTCGAAGTCGATTGAAGTTTTGAAACGAGATCGCCGACCCGTCGATCGCCGAATATCATGAGAAAACACCTGAGAATCCTGATTGTCATCGCGTCGTTTTTTTTGATCGCGAACTTCGCGGACGCTGGAGAACGCGTTCCCGATCATCCGCGCGGCTACGTGTGCTCGAAGGCGATCGGCGCGTTGAAGATCGACGGTTCGCTCAACGAACCCGCGTGGCGGGGGGCGATCTTCAGCGATCCGTTCGTCGACATCGAAGGAAACGCCAAACCTCGCCCCGATCTCGAAACCAAAGTGAAGCTTTTATGGGATGATAATTACTTGTATATTGGAGCGTCGCTTGAAGAGCCGAACGTCTGGGCGACGCTGACCGAACACGACTCGGTGATTTTTTATGATAACGATTTCGAGATCTTTATCGATCCCGACGCCGATCGCCAAAAGTATTTCGAGATCGAGGTGAACGCGCTCGCGACCGAGTGGGATTTATTCCTTCCAAAGGCGTATCGCGACGGCGGCTCGGCGATCGACGCGTGGGAGGTTCCGGGGCTTAAGGTTGCGACTCACGTCGACGGAACGATCAATCGCTTCGACGACAAAGACCGGGGCTGGACGGTCGAGATCGCGATCCCGTGGCGTTCGCTTACGGAGCCCGGAGCCGCGGCGGGATCGCCGCCGCGCGACGGTGATCAATTGCGGATCAATTTTTCACGCGTTGAGTGGAGAACGCGAACGACCGCGGATTCGCTCGTGAAAATTCCGGGTCGACGCGAGGAGAACTGGGTTTGGTCGCCGCAAGGCGTCGTCGATATGCATCGACCCGAGATGTGGGGTTACGTTCAGTTTTCGACGAAGCCCGCGGGAGAGGCGACGTTCGAGCCCGACCCGACGCACGAGGCGCGGATGCGATTGATTCGTTTGTACGAGATTGAGAATGAATATCGCGAACGGCATGAGGAATTCACGAGTTCGCTCGAGACCTTGGGGCTCGACAATCTGGGTTTGACCGCGGGGGATCGATTACCCCGAGTCGATCTTCGCGAAGGCGATTTCGACGCGTTCCTCGACGTCGAAGTTCCGGGCTCGAAGCGAAATACCCGCGTCCACATTCGATCCGACGGAAGGATTCGGCGTGAGGAGATCGAAGGGAAATAACGCGCGGATATCATATCTTTTCTATATCATATGATTCAAAATAATCAAAGCGTTGCACCAGATATAAAGAATATTTCGAGGATAAACGGAGGGGCGAGCCCGATTTCAATAATAGGGCCGGCTCGACGACGCATCGACTTCCCGTAATCAACATTTCGACGACGATTCTCTTCCGGGAGGGCGAACCTCCTGGTGAGCCGTCTTTGCGATTATTTTGATTGTCCGAGATCGAATCGCATCGGCGACGCCGTGTGAATTGGAGATGCCGTTCGCATCGGCGACGCCGTTTGAATTGGCGATTCCGTTCGCATCGGCGACGCCGTGTGAATTGGCGATTCCGTTCGCATCGGCGAACTCTTCTGGGAGGGCGAACCTCCTGGTGAGCCGTCTTTGCGAATATTTTGATTGTCCGAGATCGAATCGAATCGGCGACGCCGTGTGAATTGGAGATGCCGTTCGCAT
>JAJYWB010000035.1 GCA_021791715.1 Planctomycetota bacterium
CGCGATAATAAAACGCGAGCACGGGATCGTCTTCCTCCACCGATTCCTCATAAACGCCCGTCAGTTTGGAGAAATCGGCCCTCGGATGCAAGAGAATCGCATAGCTGCGCACGATTTTCTTTTGTGCATGACCGATGTTCACGTTATATCTCAGCAAACGTTTGGGCAGGGTGTAGTCGCGTGTCGATTGGAATTACATATGAACAAGATGCGTTTTAGCCGATTTGATCAGGAGGATCTTGTCGGCGTCGGACGAGAACGTCGAGAGATCGGTGTTGACGATCCCGATCGGTCCCTTGGTCTTGATCCCCAAAAGCGCGAGCCACGCCGCGGGATCGCGTTCGACCAGCTCTTTCATCACGACGTCATACTTTTTCGCCACGGCGACCCTCCGGATCTGAAAAACAAATGGAATCGAATGCGATCTCCCCTCTTCCGACCGATTCTCGAACGAGCCGTCTGTCGACGAGAGATTGAGATGATAATCGATCCCGCGGCGCAAGTCGCCAAGGCGCCGAAACCAAACCGACGCGATTTCTTGGCGACGAATCCTTGGTTAAAAACCACACCGTGATCGGGCGACGTCCGGCCGCCCGCATTTACAAAACGATTCGTTATCTAATCGATTGTTAAACAACAAAACGAGAACGCAGTTAACGCGATTTCACACACTATATAAACAATTATACTCTTACAATATTTGTTCATTACATATTTATATAGATATGCCGTCGATATTAATCCGCCGTAAAACGACATAAAAATCATAAAATACATAATCAACGAATAGTACGGGCGGCCGCCGTTCACGTACAAACCCTTCGATCGAATCCCGAGCGCCGCCGCGGTCGATAAAAAATGCGGCAAAATAAATAATCTTATAAAATCTTTATCATTTAGAGTTTGAGATTTCATCATTGATTCTTTTTGAAGCGAATTTTCCGCGTTCGTTCGCGCCGCCTGCGCCCGCGGTCAGACCTCTTTTTTGGGCGTGGGAGCGCCGCATTCGCGACAGACCGTCGCCGCCAGATGGAGCGGCTTGCCGCAGCGCGGACATACGCGAAGCCCCGCCTCAACTTTCGGCGGTACGTGATATCCCGTCACCGTCGAAGGAGGATCCGACTCGGGAAACGTCGCGGGAACCGCCCCCTCCGCAACCTTCGACGGGTCGGCGCCGCTCTTGTTCGTCCAGGTCGTCAGCGTGGCGATCTGCTCGGGAGTCATGTCCGCCGTCCCCTGACGATCGTCCGTTCCAGTCCCGACCCGCTTCGATTGATCGGGAATCGGCACCACCCGGCCGCAATCGGGACATTTCCCGTGCGTCGGTTTATCACGCGAATCAACCTTCAAACGTCGACCGCACGGACAATGAAACCGAATGTATCCGTCCGACCCCTCGACGATCTGCTCGGTCTTACGTTTGATCCGAACCCGCGCTCCGCACTTCGAACAAACGATCCGTTCCGACCCGTCGCTCGGAAGAATCAGCGGATTGCCGCAGCGACAAATCGCATGAGCCATGTCGTTTTTGCTTTCATCATATCGACAAACCTGGCGGATCAAATCCCGGCCGTTCGTCGACCCTGTTCCATCCTACGGCTTGATCGTCGTCACCGAGATCGATCGTTCCAGCGATTGGATCGGGATCACCGCGTTTAAACTCCCCGATCGAAATCCTTCGAGATCGAGCGTCACATACTGAAAACCCGCGGAGCGAAACGCCGACACAATCCCCTCACGTACTTCGATCGACGCCAGCTTGGCCAATTCTTCAACAGGAACCTCGATCCGCGCCAAATCACCCTTGTGATACCGCACCCGAACGACCCGCAAACCAAGATCGCGGAGCTTCCGCTCGGCCGCGTCGATCATCCGAACCCGCTCGGGAGTCACCTCCTCGCCGTAAGCCACCCGGCTCGATAAACAGGGCGAAGCCGGCTTGTCCCACGCGGGAAGATCCCACGCCCTCGCCAAAGCGCGAACGTCGGCCTTCGTCAGGCCGCACTCCTGCAACGGATGGCGAACCCCCCGCTCCCCCGCGGCCCGCAAACCGGGACGATGATCCCCCGCGTCGTCGGCGTTCGCACCCGATACGATCAACTCACCAATATGTTGATCAACCAACTTGCTCAAGCGATCATACAATTCGCTTTTACAAAAATAACAACGATCGGGGTTGTTACGCGCGTATTGCGGATTGGCGAATTCGTCGGTGCGGATCACCTGATGACGAATCCCGATCTTCTTCGCCAGCTCGATCGCGGCTTCGAGCTCCCCCTCGGCCAAACTGTCGGATACCGCGGTCACGGCGACCGCGCCTTCGCCGAGAGCCTCGAAAGCCCCCTTCGCGACGACGGCGCTATCGACCCCCCCCGAATACGCCACCACGACCCGCCCCATCCCGCGCAACAGCTCGATCAACCGATCGCGCTTCGACGCCAGTTCCAAGTCGGCCAGGTCGCTCATTCCACGCCCCTTGATTTTGGTGAAAAATGCGTTCGCATCACCCAAATTCTAACACCGCGGGGCCGCCACGCTCAACCTCCATCGCGTTGGAATAGCGGTCGTCGCCGTCAACGCTCGATTCCCTCGTACAATCGAGCCGCAACCCGCGCGATCCGCTCGATCGCTCGATCGATCTCCTCGCTCGTCGTAAACGCCCCCAGGCTCAATCGAACCGATGATTTCAGCCGATCTTCGGGAACGCGCATCGCAACCAACGTAGGCGAAGGTTCGGTCGCCCCCGAGGCGCACGCCGACCCCAACGAAGCCGCCACCCCCTCAAGATCAAGCCCAAGCAAAAGCGCGTCGCCTTCAAGCCCGGAAAAGCCGAGATTCAGCGTCTGTGGCAGCCGATCGGCCTCGTCTCCCGGACCGTTCCTCACGACCCGATCGCCGCCTAAAATCTTGATCAATTCATGTTCAATTCGATTGCGCAAATTGCGCTGACGAATTTGTATTTGTTTGAGCTCCGAGCGACGTCGTTCGAGCGCCTTCGCCAGGCCCACGCAAAGCGCCACGGGGACCGTCCCTGGGCGCAGTCCGTGCTGCTGATTGCCGCCGAAAAACCGGGGCGTGATCGGCGTTCCCCGCCGCGCCAGCAGAAGACCGATCCCCGCGGGACCGTGAAACTTATGTCCGCTCGCCGAAAGCGTGTCGACCCCGAGCGAAGTAAAATCGACTTCGATCCGACCGACCGCCTGAACCGCGTCGGTATGAATCAAGACGCCGCGCTCATGGGCGGATTCGGCCGCCTTGGAAACGGGCTGAATCGCCCCCGTTTCGTTATTGGCAAGCATCAGAATCGCCAACCGCGTATCGGGCTGAAAACGTTCGACAAAGCGATCCGCGGCGACGATTCCGTCGGCGCCGACCTCGGCGTGATCGACTCCCCAGCCGAGCGCTCCTAGCTCCTCAAGCGGCTGAACGACCGAGGGATGTTCGATCGGGCTCGTGACGATTCGACCCGGAGATCGGATCGCGACGCTATCTCCGAAGCGAAGCAAACCGAAAATCGCGGTGTTGTTCGATTCGGTTCCTCCCGAGGTGAAAACGACCTCGTCGGGATGTGCGTGCAGGATCGAGGCGACGGTTTCAACCGATCGCTCGAAACCACGCCTCATGAACCTGCCGAGCGCGTGCCTGCTCTCGGCGTTTCCGCCCGCGAACCAATAAGGCTTCATCGCCTCGAGCGCTTCGGGATCGAGCGGGGTCGTCGCGTTTTGATCGAGGTCGATTCGATCCATATCCTTATTCCATAAGATCTTAAATCTCGCCGAAAGCGCCGAATCGGGACGTCGTTTTGGGAGCGATCCTCAATGAAATCGCGACGGTACTCGGCTCTTTCGGTTCAATATCATTGGAGTGCCTTAACCGTGAGGATCAGGCCGACGACGAACAGCGGAATGCCGAGGATATTGATTCCTCCCGCCGAGAACGCGACACCCGCGACCATGAGGATAAAGCCGAGGATCATCGTGGCGAGCCGTCCCAGTTGGACGACGATCCACGCAAGCACACGGAGGGGGAAAGTGATGATCGACCAAAGGATCGAAAGCATTGTGCCAACCTGGGTTGATCCGAGCTAAGCCGAAAACGTAACCGTCGCGAGCCGCGCCCAGAGATCTTATAAGGGAATTCGGCGATCGAGGTGAGAAATCGGGCCGAGGGGTCGAAATTTTTCCGGGAAAGCGCCGCGCCGCGAACTCCCGAGCTAAGCATTTACTTGCTTGTATTCGCATACTAATATGGACGGTTCGCGTCCGGCGCGGCGCGGTTCCGAGGCTCGAATCCGAAAGGCGATCGATCATACCGTTATCTTATCATATTTATTTCTAATAATATTCGTCGTCAAGCGCCGCGCCGCGGATCGGCGTATTCGACCTCGGCGATTCCGTGCGGGTTTATATATCTTTGAACTATCAATTATTATATTCCACTTATTTTTATATGTCGAATCCGGGAGCGAGGCAAGCGGTCATTTTTTCGCGGTTTTTGATCGATTGTTCGAGCATGAAGTCGTCGGCGCGGGCGACGAGTTCGCGCCCCCGGTCGCCCCCCAGAAGAGTTCCCAGCCTTCGCCGCGCCGCGGCGGCGAAAAGCTCGGCGGATTCGGCGTCGAAAACCGTGATCGCTCGTTTGAGGTGATCGATCGCCCGCGATTCGTCCGCGGCGAGTGAAGCCGCGGCGGCGCGGATCAGAGAAGCGACCCCGACGGTCCACGAAATGCCGACGCGTTCGAGCGTCGCGGCGCGGCCGAGCGCCTCGGCGCTCAGCCGACTTCGCTCGTCGCTCGATTCGGCGATCGAAGCCGCGGCGATCGCGGCCCGCCCCTCGATCTGCGCGTGATCGACCAAAACGTGCTGAATCCGCAACAACAACGATCGCTCGATCGACCGTCGATTCGATTCGCAGGTCCGCCAGGCCGCTCGCGCGTCTCCTTGATATAAATCAATATAAACATTACCATAAAAATGCGTTAAATGTTGAACATGAAAACCGTCGCGGGTCCATTTGGCGATCGACCGATCGGCGTTTTCACGCGCGAGCGCGGGATTATCCGCTGCCAAAAGCGCGATCGCCGCGGGGTAAACGCCGATCGTCGCCTCCATGTATCGATCGCCTCGATCGCGCGCTTCTTTGTCGTATTGTTCACATCGTCGTTCCAGCTCGGCGATCCTGCCGAGATAAAACCGCGCCCAGACGCCGAAAATCCGCGCCGTGTCGAGCTCCCAGACGACGTCGGCGCCCCCTCCCAAAAGCGTCTCCGCGGCGCGATCGAGCCGCTCCATCCCCTCGAGATTCCTCCCCTCGAGATAATGCGCGCATCCCTCCGAAAGCTTCGCCATCCCCGTCACGTGACGATCGCCGATCCGCTCGGCCAAAGCCTTCGAAGCCGCGATCAACCGCTCGGTCCGACGCCGCGCCGGCCTCCCCTGACACGCCGAATGAACCGCCTCCCACGAAAGCGCCAACGCGATCCGCGAAGGCTCCCCCGATTTCAAAGCCAAATTCAAACTTTTCGTTTGAAAATAAGATCCCTGAATCACATCAACGACACTTACGCCGATCGCGACCGACCGCGAAGCGTCGATCCGCGCCAGCACCGTCGCGTCGATCGCGTCGATCGAACGTTCCTTAAATCCGATACCTCGCATACGTAAAAGCATACGTTCAACCAGGAGCATCCGCAACGATTGCGTCGGACCCGAGGGACGCTTGATCGCGACGCGATCGAGAACGTCGCGAAACGCCGCGAGCCCCTGATCGATATGCCCGCTCACCAGGTATTGATGCCCCGCGCGACGCTGCAATTCGAGCGTCGCGTTCGCGTCGGCGAATTCCATCGCGCGCTGATACGCTTGCGCCGAATCGAACCCCCGGCCGTCGTTCGCCAACGCGTCTCCCAAACCGATCCAAAGCGAACGACGGTCGTCGTTCGAGGCGGCTTCTGATAAACGATCGAGCGCCTCTCGATACAACTTGGCGGCGCGATCGAACGCCAAAGTGCGCGCCGCCTCGGCCGCGGCTTCTACAAAATATTCGCACGCCTTTGCGCGATCTCCCGACCGGTCGAAATGGACCGCGAGCGTCTCGGCGTCGGCCTTTCCCGTCGCCTCGAGCTCGCGCGCCAACGATTGATGTCGCGCCTTGAGCGTTCCGGGATCAAGATGATCGACGATCGTCTCTCGAATCCGATCGTGATACGTCTCGACGTCGTCGAGCGATCCCGGACCCGTCCCCCGAGCCAGATGCGCCGAACGCAACAACGCGAGCGCGGCGAACCCCTCGGCGCCCACCCCCGCGGCGCGACACGCAACCGCCTGACGCACCGGCTTCCCCGCGACCGCGAGCGTCTCCAACAACAACCGAGCGTCCCTCGGCAGCCGCGCCGCGCGACGCCATAACACCTCGTCGAGGTGAATCGCCCCCCCCGTCATCGCCAAACTCTCGGTAAACTCGCCGCCGCCGCTTAAAAATTGCATCAATTCATAAACAAAATAAGGATTTCCACGCGATTCTTTCGCGATCATATTTGCGAGCGATTGAGCGGGCTCGTCGTCGCGATCGAGCAACTTAAGAACAAGCTCGCGCGCCTCGGCGGGCTCGAGCGCGTCGACCTCGGCGTCGAGCCGGTTGGGCAAATCCCGAGCGTCCTCGGAATCGAGCATCGTTTGAAGAAAAACGCTCGATTCGCGATCCTCACGCCGGAAACTACATATAAGCATGATCGAAGGAGGATCGGGGGGGGCGAGCAGCTCGAGCAGCAGCGCGGCGCTATCGCGATCGCCCCATTGAACGTCGTCGATCGCGATCACGAGCGGCTTGCGATCGCCGATCCGGGCCAATAACTCGCGAAGCGCCGCGAACGCGCGACGCCTCAGCTCCTGCACGTCCACCATGTCGACGCCGCGCTTCGGCGCCTCGGCGATCGCCTCGACCCGACGCAACACCGGGAAAATCCGCCCCAACGCCGCCACGTCGCGTGGCAACAACGCCTCGGTCTCAAGCCGACTCAGCCGCCGCAAATACCGGCTCAACGAATCGACGACCGCGTCGAACGCCTTATACGCCACCGACTCTTGCTCAAAACATCGCCCCATCAATACGACCGCGTCGCCGCGCTCGCGCAAACCGTCGACGAATCGATTCATCAACGCCGTTTTACCCGATCCCGATCTCCCCCCCATGAACACCGTCGTCGGACAACCGTCCGCAACGCGCGCGAACGCGCGCGCCAACTCGTTCAGGCGCTTCTCTCTACCCACGAACAACGCTCCGCGCCGCGCTCCGCCGATTGCGGTCGTCGCCTCGGTTCCCGCTCCCCCAAGCCGTCTGATGATCTCCTCACCCGTCGGACGCGCGTCGGGATCGTGACGGAGGATGTCGAAACAAAGCTCAAGAAGATCCGCGGGCGCGTCGGGAGAAAGCGTCTCGGGGCGAGGAGGGTCCGCCATCTGCTTCGCGAGAATTATCTGCAAACGATCACCGGTAAACGGAAGCTCACCGGTCAGCGCGCGATAAAGCATCACCCCGACCGAATACCAATCGCTCGCCGCCGAAAGCTTTTTACCCCCCGCCTGTTCGGGAGACATATAAGCGACCGTGCCGACGATAAATCCCTCCGATGTATGTCCGCCGTCGCGATCCTCAAGATGCGTCGTCAGGCCGAAATCGAGCAGCACGACACGCCCTTTATTCGTCACCAGAACGTTCGAGGGCTTGATGTCGCGATGCAGCATTCCCATCGCGTGGAGCGCGTCGAGCGCCTCGGCGAGCTGCCTGAGCGCGGCGCGGAGGCGAATCGGATGAGGCTCGGGGATCGTCCGTTTCTGAGCTTCCTCGCCGAACGGTTTGGACGGCGCCATCGCCTCGGTTTCGCCTTCCTGCTCGGTGCGAACCGCGGATCGCTCAGTTTGAGGAGGAGGGAATTCGGCGTGTGTCTGTTGAATCGATTCGGTGATCTCTTCGGAAAGCGGCGGGCTCATCTCATGGGTTCTGGTCATCCCGAGCCAAAGTTCGAGATCGGTCATCGATTTCCATTCGGAATCGACGTTCGGGTCGTCGGCGGGAAGAACGACGTCGGGACAAACGTAACGGATGAAATCGACCCCTTCGACAAGCTCCATCGTGAAAAAGAGCTGATCGTCGTCGGCGAAAAGCTCATAAAGCCGCACGAGATTGGGGTGAACGACATCGGCTAGGCCGCGAAATTCCTGCTTAAATCGATACAGGTTGGTCGCGTTCTGATGGAGGATCGTCTTAAGCGCGACACGCGAATCGCGTTCGCGATCGAACGCCTCGTAGACGGCGCCCATGCCTCCCGCGCCGAGGCGTTTTCGGATCTCAAAGCGGGACGTCCCGCGGAAGTCTTCGGCGACTTTTTGACCCGGCATGGTGCGATGCTCACGTCACGCGGCGATCGTTTGGCGCTCTCGTATCTCCATCTTCAGGGGGAAAAACGAAGCGACGGACCGATTCCCGATGAATCGACCCCCTGATCATATTCCAAAGCCGATGAAATCGCCAGAATGAAGGCGTGAGGGAAAACGAGCGATTTTTCGGCGTGTTGAACGCGATCGCGGAGCGGAATACAATAAAATCAACTCGCTACCGCGTGCGGATCGAACAAACCGAGCTTAGGAGTCGCATTTTGAAGAGATCGGTTCGAACGCGACGCGATCGTTACGGGAAACACCTTTGCTGAACTCCATACATATTAAAGATTTCAGATCTTTTCAGGGCGTGCACGACGTTCCGATCGCGCCGTTGACGTTGCTTGTGGGGGAGAATTCGACGGGGAAGTCCACCTTTTTGGCGCTTGCGCGATTGGCGTGGGATCTGGGAGCGAGAGATAAACTTTTGGACTTCAACGAGCCACCTTACATGCTAGGATCATTCATCGACATGATTAATAATTCAGACGTCAATGGCGAAAAATCGACCGAATTTGAAATCGGAGGGTTTACCAAATCTTACTTAGTTAAAAATGTCAATGATTATGTTAATTATTATTATTTTGCTTCTTTCAGAGAACACAAAGGAATGCCTTTAATAAATAGATTTGATTTCTATATTTCCAATACCGGATTGCGGATCTCGATGCGCGAAATCAAATCTCAGAATGATACCGATATTATTAAAGGCCATAATACATTTAATTATTATTATAATGGAATCTCGAAGGATATTTCAGTTCAGTCTAACATCGATCTAAATGAAATCCTCGTTAATCACCTTAATTGGATTGATTTTCCTAAAAATGATTCAATCAATAAATCGATGAAAGATTCTACAGAGATTCATGCATATTTAACATATCTTTCCACTCATTTAAAAAATACAACAAGACCGATCTCGTTTTCGCCGATTCGATCGAAGCCTGATAGGACCTATAATCCGTATCAGATTAAAAAGTCTCCTGAAGGATCTCATATCCCTCATGTTTTGTCGCGATTGGCGATCGAAGGGGGAGAAACCTGGAAGCGCGTGCGAGAACGACTCGAGAAATTCGGGAAAGATTCGGGATTGTTCTCAAAATTGATCGTTCGCCATCTTGGAGATCGTCGCACGAGAGATTCCGATCCGTTTCAGATCCAGATCGGCTTTCAATCGTTCAAGGGAAAGCCGAATCTCGTCGACGTCGGTTACGGGATCAGCCAGGTTCTCCCGGTCATACTCGATTCGATCGAATTTGATTCTCAGAAACGCGATTTTCTTTTGATCCAACAGCCCGAGGTTCACCTTCACCCGCGCGCCCAGGCCGAGCTCGGGACGTTCTATTTTAACGAGATCAAGCCGAACAAACGGATTCTCATTGAAACGCACAGCGATCATTTGATCGATCGCGTCCGAATGGAGGCGCGCGACGCCGAGGGGGATCGTCGCGATAACCACAAGCATGTTTTGATTTTGTATTTTGAACGAGTTCACGGCGCGACGAAAATTCATCCGATTCGAATCTCCGAAACGGGCGATCTGATCGACGTCCCCGACGGTTATCGTGATTTCTTTATGACCGAGCAAATTCGATTCTTGGGATTCTGAGGACATTATGGGAGTAATCATCGACGCGAACCGTACCGGCGACGCCATCGGTAAAAAGAACGACCCGGATCTCGACTTCTTGATGAAATGGATCAGGAAATCAGGATATCTTGTAATCGGCGGAAAACTCAAAATGGAATTATCGAAACCGCAGGAATTTAAAAATTTTATCGCCGAATTGCAACGAGCCGGCAGATTGGAAGTTATCGATGATGATAAAATAGAAGCAGAGATTAATTGGTTGAGAATGAACGTAAAGTTGTTCTCCAACGATAATCATATTATAGCGTTAGCTCGATTATCCGGAGCTAGAATTTTATGTACTTTGGATCAAAAACTAATTAAGGACTTCTGTAATAGGGATATTATCGACTCCCCTCGCGGCGCCGTATATCGCAACAAAAAAACACATGCACACCTCCTTAGAAATAACGTCCAATGCCAAAAATGCCGCACGCGGAAAAGATGATAGGAATAGGCGCGATATCGAAAGGGAATTTCCTAACAAATCGGCGTTTCGTCTCCGGGGAGGCTCGGCGAAACCTCGAAATCGCCGCGGAAATACAGGCTCGCGACGGGCTCGACGATCGGCACAAGGTGAAGCGGATCGAGCGCCGAGGCGCCCGTCAGAACGCACGTTCCAGGGCCGCGCCACATCTCTCCGCTCAACAACACCCAACGCGACGTCAAAAGCTCGCACAACGTCGGTTGAGCGTTCGCGATCGGACTCGGAATCAACCTTAAACAGACATAATCATGCGTAATCGGAAACGCGAGCGGCAGCTTCTCCTCGGGTCGCATCACCCCCGTCGCGAGCGTCAAGCCGTCGGGCCGCTCGACCCTCCCCTGAAACGCCGTGTCGTACTGAAAGGCGATCTTGGCGAGCTTCTTGGGATAACCGCCGACCTCGCGTCCCGCCCCCATCGCCTGATCGGTCGTCACATATAAATGAACCGCGTAACGTGTCGGCTTCCCCTTATATAACACATTAATAATTTGAACGACCTCGAGATACGCCCCAAGAGAGCTCCACGGATAACTCGCGAACGCGACCAAAGCCGTCGGCGGATCGGCGAGTTCGAGCTCTTCGGGGACGATCGTCGCGGCGATTCGAGGATCGGTCGCGTACTCGAAAAAAATCAGGCTCGCGTCGCGGTACAAAAACGGAGGACTCGGATAAAGCGGAGCTTGAACCGGCATCGAATATCCGAACTTCCCCTTCGTCAGCGTTCCTCGAACTCCCATCAGTCGTTCTCCCTAAATCAAAGACAACCGATATCAAAGCTTTTTAAGATATTCGATCAAGTCTTTCTTTTCCTGTTCGGAGAGATCGACTCCGTAAACGTGGCCCGCGTTTGAATTCCCCTCGACGGGGGTCGCGACGCCGTTTTTGGTCGAGACGACCTCGAACTTGAAGATCGGCGGCTTGTTCAAAACGTCCGCGGGGATATGTTCCTCGTCGCTCACGTAGCCGAGCTTGACGGGATCGTACTCGCGATATCCGACGTAAAACGACTTCGGGCGTTTGTCGGGTGGATCGAGCAGGTCGCGGATCGTCGGCACGGAGGCGTTGTGCAGGTACGGAGCGGTCGCCCAGATCGAAACCAAAGGACGCGCCGAATAACCGTGATTCGTCGGCCATTTCACCAGGGATTCGGGCAAATCCATCAAAAGCTGATCGCTCTTGCTAATGTTATTATCGATAAACGCTTGTTTCTCAAGATTCGCGGCGATCTGCGCGAGCGCCTGCGCGAACGGCTTCCCTCCCGATCCGTCGGCGGCGCGACCGACGTTGATCGCGAAATTGTTCACGCGATTGGGATCGGTGCCGATCTTAGCGAGATCGACGATTATCGCGAGATTTTTGATCCGACCGTTCCGCGCCTCGACGGTTTCGGCGGGATCGAAGACGATTTTCTCGGTCGGATAGAGCTTATGACATTCGACACAGTTTTTGGCGTAAATTTGTTCGCCTCGTTTCGCCGCGTCAAGGTCGATCGCGCCGAATTCGGCCGCGGGCCATCGCGGCGCGTCGAGCCGATTGAGCGTCTTTTCAAGTTTATCGATGTTCGCGGGTTTCACCGTCGAAGAGAACGTTTTGGGGTCGAAAACCGCTCCCATCCCGACCGCCTGACCGATGTTGCGCTGCATCAGTGAATTCGTGTTGTCGTCCCAATGAAACCAGATCGTTTGTTTCACCTGCCAGAGATGAGGGAAGCTCACCGGAGCGGTCGGCGGAACGACGTCGTCGGGGAAAACGAGATCGCGAATCCCGTCGAACGCGTCGATCCGACCCGGTCCCGGCTCGGGAAGAGTTTTTCCCCCCATCTCTCCCTGATGAAGCTTGTTTAAATCTTTTAAATATTGAAGCCTCGCCTTGAAGAGCGCGAAATCGAGCATGATCTCCCGGATCCGATCCCCCGCGCCGTCCTTGAGCGCCGCGAACTCTTTGAGCGACCCCTCGGCGATTTCGGAGTTCTTCAACGCTTCGATCAATTCGTCAAAGTCGGTTTGATGTAATTTGTTGAACGTATCTTTCATCGCGTCGATCGAATCGGTCGCGTAATGTCTCAGCAGTTCGGGATTCTTCACGCTTTCGTCGATTTTTCGCGCCAGCTCCCTCCACTTTTGGGAGAACGTTTTTTCGCCGGTTTTCAGTTTGTCTTCGGCTTTACCCAACAGATCCCCCAGCCCGTCGAACAACCCTCCCGCCTTCTCGCCGACCTTCCTCGCCTCGTTCTCGGCGACCTTGCCCAAAAACTTGACGAACGCCGCGGGATCCATCGACGCGCGCTCGAACAATTCGGAGTAAAAGGCGTTCAAATCAAAAAGATTGGGTGCTCCGATCAACAGAATCGACTTTCCCTTCGCGGTCGCCCGGCCGACGTGGCACGCGGCGCAGCTCACTCCGACCATCGGAATCGCCGGCCTGACGCCGCGCGGATCGGGATCGACCGTCAGGCCGATCGGCAAACCCGAGGGATCCGAGGGATCGGCGATCAGGCCGAACCGCTCGACGTTATCAAGAAACGGCGATCCGTCTTTTCGCGTGAGCGCCTTGAGCCAGGGGACCGGGAACAAATCGCTTCCCATCGACGTACGGAAGAAAAAATCGCGTTCGGCTTCGGTCAGGCCTTGAACGACGTTCATCCCGGAATCCGCGGGAGGGTCGGTTTTCTCGACCGCGGCTTCGCCGTTGTTATCGACCGGGGATTCGACGGTCGATCCGCCGCATCCCCCGAAAAACAAGACCGCGGGCAAGGCGATCGTCACGACGATTCGACGCATTTTCGCCTCCATCAAAAATCATCGAACGGATTTGTTCCAGTTATCAAATATCTCGATAATTAGAATATCGATTCGTTCACTTGATCGGACGAATCGATGATTCGACCGACGGGCGGAGTTCAGCCGCCGGCCGGGGCTTTTTTCGTTTTTTCCTCGGCGTCGTGGACGAGCCGCGCGCAGACCGCGTCGAGAGCTTCGGCCTGATCCTGGATGATCGATTCGGCGACGTTCTGAAGCGCGTGGATGTTCTCGGGGCTCGCGTTGTCCATCGCGTCGTCGGACGGATCGAGATCGCCTTGAAAGCGATAATACGCGGGGGGATCGCACGCGACGTCAAGGAGCCTGCGCATCACGCGATCGACCCCCGCGCTCCCCTCGTCGAAAAGGATGTTGAGGATTGGAACCGCCCATTCGAGAGCGCCCCAGCGGACGGCGTCTTCATACGAAATGCGATGCGTCAGCGCTCCCGTCCCGAGCGAAACGACAAGGATCCGAGTATCGGGTTCGAGATGATGCTTAACCGCCTCGGCGTATGCGGTGAGCGCGGGATTGTTGGCGTACACCCCGCCGTCGATCAGCGCCAGATACGGCGAATTGGGATCGTCGGGAACGATCTTAATGGGAGAAAAATACGTGGGCGCCGCCGACGTTCCCCGCGCCACTTGCCACATCGGAAAATCTTGATGCGAATCGAGTTTCGCCTCGCGACTTTTAAACAAAATCGCTTCGCCGCGCTCGAGATCATAACTTGTGATCAAAACATCGGTGAGCGCGTCTTTGAGCCGAGCCGAGCCGAAGCGACTTTGCAACACCCCGTCGATCCCGACGTCGGGATACTTCGGACCCGCGAACGTCGCGAGCGCCTGCTTAAAAAAATTGCGCGGAAAAATCGTTTGCGCCTCGTCGCGATAAAGCGCAACCATATCCGACGCATTAAAGCGAGGCTTTCCCGAATCGTCGCCGACGACGAGACCGAGCGACAAAAGACCCCCCGTCGATGTGCCCGCGATCAGGTCGAACATCGAAGCGATCGGCCTTCCCGTCCTTCGCTCGATCTCGGCGAGAAGCATCGCGGGAATGATCCCGCGTATCCCGCCGCCGTCGATCGATAAAATTCGCACACAATCGTTCATTCGTCTTCTCGTCGGTTCCGGTTTCAACCACGTCGCGAACGATTCGCGCGGGTGAAGTCTAGATGTGCGCATCGACGAGTTCAAGTGAAAAATCGACGAACGACCGAAAACTCAAAGATTTCGATCGCGTCGATGAAAGCGCGAAACGCTTCGGCCGAAACGTCGGAATCCCCTTCCAAGCATCGAAACCGATCGATCTCCCGAACCGCTCGCGATCGAACGCAAAGTTCATTCATCGCAGAAAGATCCACTGAACCGCGACGAACAACGGACCCAACACGACCGCGCTAAACGCCAAATAGCCGAGAAACGAGGGCATCGGCGTCCCGCGCTCCTCGACGATCCGCTTCACCATGAAATTGGGACCGTTGCCGATATAAGTCGTCGCTCCCATAAACACCGACCCAAGCGATATCGCCGAAAGCAAATCGGCGCGAATCGGCGGCGCGGTCGCAAGCTCGACCATTCGAAACGATTCGGCCGGAGAAACGAGCGACCGAGCCGTTTCAAAAAACACTTTATATGTTGGAGCGTTATCAAGAAAACTGGAAAGCAATCCCGTCGCCCAGAAGAACGACGCGGGGGTTTCGAGGCCGAGCGAAGGGCCGCGCGCGCGGAGAAGTTCGATCGCGGGCTGCATCGTCAGGAAAATACCCAGAAACAAACAGGCGATTTCAATGATCGCATCATACGTGAATTCGGCTTCGCGTCGAAGGCCGCGCGGCGTCGTCGCGAGCGAGAGAGCCGCGACCGAAAGCATGATCGCCTCGCGCACAAAATCGCGGACGACGAGCGAAGTTCCCGGAACGGGTCGACCCGGTTGAATCGCTCCCACGACCGCGACGACGACCAGAAGCCAAACAAGGTTGATTCCGCCGCGGAGCCGCGGAGGAGTCGTCAGACGTTCATCGCGAAGCCGAGCCTCGGCGGTTTCTCGCTCGTACGCGATCCGATCCCACACATAAAAGATCGCCAAAAGCGAGCCGACGCAAAAAAGCCACGGAAGCACAAGCCCGAGCGTCCACAAAAACGGCACCCCCGCGATATAACCCAAAAACAAGGGCGGATCGCCGATCGGCGTTAAACATCCCCCGATATTCGAGACCAAATAAATAAAAAAGACGAACACATGCTTGGTATTGCGACGTTCACGATTGGTTTCGACGAGGGGTCGGACGAGGAGCATCGACGCGCCGGTGGTGCCGATTAAGCTCGCGAGGATCGCTCCGAGCGCGAGAAACGACGCGTTGACCGCGGGGGTCGCTTTCAGGTCGCCGCTTAACCGAAGCCCCCCCGAGACGACGTAAAGGCTGAATAATAGCGTGAAGAACGGCGCGAATTCCTCGAGCGCGGCGCGTTCGATCACCCCTCGCACGCTCGCGAGCCCCGGCGCGCATTCCTCGAATCCCCGCGCGCGGAATCCGTAGTAAACGACGACGAGCCCCCCTAAAACAAGCCCCGCGATCAGCTTAACATGATGCTTCTCCCAATGATGCGCGACGTTGGGAACAAGCGGCAAAAACGCGATCCCCAGCAACAAAACCAAAAAAGGAAACGTCGAAAGAATTTCCATATCCTTTGTACTTATCTCCGTAAATCTAACCATACATAATTTAACATGTATCGGCTCGACGAGATCGCCCGCCGAGAGATCACCAATTCGATCGCGTCGAAGCCGGGTTGAATCGCCGATCGTTGCGCGATCACGCCGATCATTCTAACCAAAACCCGCGGCTCGGGCGATCGCTCGTTCGGAAACGATTCGTCCTAAGCTTATTTTATTTGTTTATTAAATTGATTAAGAATCGGACGGCGATCGTTTCAACCACGCCGATCGGCAGTATTCCCAGAGCCCGAGATTGCGCAGCTCGTCTTCGAGCCGATCGTTCGTCGGGCCGCCGAGGGTCCGCGCGACCTCGTCGATCACGAGATCGAGATACTTGACCCGCGCCGCGGAAAGCGTTTGACGCACCCAACCCGGGGTCGTCGGCCTACCCAGCGAGGTCGCGAGCCGGTCGGCGATCTCGTGCGACCGAAGCTCGGGATGATCGACGCGAAGCCGAAGCACGGTGTAATACGGCGCGCCTCCCGGCCGCTCGCGGCGCTTCAATTCCTTCCAAGCGTGCTCAAGTACCTCGGAACGCCAGCAGTCGATAAATTCGCGATCGAGATCGGCGCACGTCTCGGGCGCCGCGATCGGCTCGAGCGTTTCCACGGGCGCCGCGCGGGGCCGAGTTCGCCGCCTTCGCTTGTCGTCGATCACCAAATTATGAATCGCTCGCTTGATCAAATCGCGAAATCGCCCCAGTCCCGGATCGGCTCGATGAAAATCGCCGCGGAGAAACCGAACCGCGAAATCTTGAGCCAGTTCGTCGGCGATATCGGCGTCGCGAGTGAGCGCGAGAAGATAACGTCGGATCGCCCCCTCGTATCTCAGCAAAATCTCGTGCATCACCCGCGCCGATTCGCCGTCGCCGCCGCGATGCGCACGAAAGATCTCGTTCCACGCGGTCTCGATTTGGCTAAGATGAATGTTCATGCGAATGATTCTTTGTAAGATGTCGTCGCGACTCGCCGATCCCGATCGAACCTGACCCTCGGCGTCGAATTCGCCGACTCATTGTAATCGGGCGTCAAGCCGATACGATCTTCGCGGAATCCTCCACGAAATGTCCGACCCGCGTTCCCGTCCCCCAAAAACTCGGGTGACGTATCGTGGAGGAGCGGGAACGAAGGGCCGAAGATATAACGATCAAAAGAATGCGTGAAAAACAATGGGAACGTTGATATTATAAAAAGCGGCCTCGAGGTATTCGAGCGCGAGAGCGAAATTGAGGATCGCGATATCGTTCGCGGCCGAGGGGGTCGTCGAGAAGGCGAGGGGGGGACCGCCGTTGAGGTCGGCGATGAACGGGCTCGCGTTGGCGATCACCTGCTGTTGCGTAAGGGGAAGGTCGCGCGTCTCGTTGTCGGGGACGATCGTCGTATTTAAAAGCGTGTCGAGATATCCCGCGTGTCGAGCCTCAACCGTCATAATCGAACCGGCCGCGGCGAGATATCCACGATCGTAAATGATCGGAGCGGCGCCGAGATACGCTCCGACGCCCGTATTTTCGAGCGCCTTGGAAACCTGGGCGAACGACAAGGCGTCGGGTTGCTGTAAGTTTTTAAACGTAGGCATCGGCCGCGCCATCGGACCCAAGGCGCCGACAAGAAACTCGACGTGCGAGTTTTCGTCGAACTGGATCTCCTCGAAGTTACGGAAATTCCAGCCTGGATAAAGGAAGGGAAGGGCGTTTCGTCCCCTCCCGTCGGCGTGCGCTCGGGAACCGCCGATCAGCCCCGCCGCGGCGCCCGCCGTGACCGCCATCCGCTGAAGGATCGATCGACGCGAAACTTCCGGCCTGGAAGGTACAGTATCGCTCATGATGTTTCTCCTAAGATGCTATCATCACGGTGGTTACGTGTGAAAATCTGGTCGAACCCGCGACCGAAAACCGCGGATCAATCGTTGAACCCGCGGCGATCGTCACGATCGCTACCAATACGCACGACCGGAGCGACCGTCAGAAACCGAAACCAAAAATCTCTCAAACCTCGGATCAACCGGGTCGGTGAAACGAGCTTCAACCGCGGATCGACCGCCCGGGAATCAACAGGATTTAACCACGGATTACATTTCAATATAATAATTAGAACAAAAAAAAGATTTTAACCACGGATAACACGGATAACACGGATTGAATACAAGAATAAATATTTCTCTGAGTCGCTTGCAAGATCGTCGTGAGGGTCGGACGAAACGAGCTGAAACCGCGGATCGACCGCCCGGGAATCAACAGGATTTAACTACGGATTACATTTCAATATAATAATTAGAACAAAAAAAAGATTTTAACCACGGATAACACGGATAACACGGATTTTATAGAAGAAAGAGCATGATTTTTGGGACGCTTGCGAGTCGCGAGACGCCTTGTCCGCGAGCGTCGGTCGAAATGAGAATCAACCGCGGATCGATCGCCAGGGAATCAACGGATTATAACCACGGATAGCATGTTAATATAATATTTGTTATAAAGAAAAGATTTTAACCACGGATAACACGGATTTAATACAAGAATAATTATTTTTATGAGTCTGTTGCAAGATCGTCGTGAGGGTCGTACTACGCGAGCGTCGGACGATCGTTGTGGATCGAAATCGGGAGAACGGATCGAAATCGGGAGAACGGATCGAAATCGCGAGAACGGGTCGTCGCGGGAACTTCCTCAACGAGAGCCGTTCATTGCGTGGATTGTGGCGATTTATCGTCGCTTCGACTTCAAAATGGAAGACCGCGATGCGCGAGAATGTTCGATTCGATCGCGCGATCACGCTCAACCGAGATTGACAGCCTGGGGCGATCGGATCATGATGCCCGCCGTGTCGATTCGGCTCAAATCTCTTAATCGGCACGCGACGAGTCGAAGCGCCATTTTTTTGCAATCGGTTTGTCGGTTTCTCGATCCAATCGGTTCGCAAGTCGTTCGGTCGCCGATCGACGACCAAAACCTTCACGTAGCGATTTCGATTGGAAACACCCGGTTCTTTTAACGAGGTTCGCGTCTGAATGAACCCGTCGGCGACCGCGAAAAATCCTTGTGCTCGAACGCTCGCGTGGATCGTGGGCGCCGCACTCGTTTTGTACGCGTCGTCAGGGGCTAGTGCGCAAGGCCCCCAGGGTGATTCGGGATCCTCGGGCGCCGCGGGCGGAATGAGCAACCTGGGATCGCCGCTCGGCGCCGCCAATTTTCCCGATTTCGGATCCCCCTCGAGCGCTCCCGTCAGCGGCGGAGCGGGACGCGCTCGAAGCCATATCCCGATCAGCAGCCAGGCGATCCCGGCCGCTCCGTCGTTTCCCGCGAACGCCAAAAAAACGTACGAGATCTCGGCGGTTCAACCAATCGATATCCCTTCATACGGCGATCTCGCCGTCCCCGCCGAAAAAGATTATTACGGATCGCCCGAATACGGAATCACGCTCGACCAAGCGATCGATAAACTTGTAAAAGAGAATTTAGACTTATATGCGTTATCGTTGGAAATCCCGATGGCCGAGGCCGACGTGTTGACCGCGGGGTTGCGCGCCAATCCGATCTTTTACGCCGACACGCAGCTTATTCCTTACGGCCATTTTTCGTTTTTGAGGCCCGGCGGTCCGCCGCAGAGCGACATCAACATCAACATGCCGATCGACGTCACGCGGAAACGGAAGGCGCGAACCGTATCGGCGAAGGCGGCGAAGAAAGTTTCCGAGGCGCAACTGCAAGACGCGGTGCGGAATCAGATCGACAATCTTTATACAGTTTATGTCGACGTCGTCGCCGCGGGTTTCACGCTCGAGATGAGCCGAACTTACGACGCGGGGGTTCATCGGCTACTCGAAATTTACGAGGAGCGGCTCGAGGAGGGACGGATCAAGGCTTCGGACGTGTCGACGATTCGAGCGAATCACCTTAAGGCCGAGATGCAGGTGCGCGAGGCCGAGCAGGCGAAAATCAGGGCGAATCAGGCGCTCGCGCTGATTCTGAACATGAACCTCGACGACGTGGAAAAGATCGACGTCCGCGATCCGATCTATCAGATTCGACCGTTGCCCGCGCCGAAAAACGAACTCGTGAGGAGGGCTCTCGAACGCCGTCCCGACCTTGTCGCGTGGCGGCTCGCGATCGATCGAGCCGGCGCCGACGTTCGACTCGCCAAAGCAAACGCATATCCCGATATTTACGTACTTTATCAACCTTACACATTGCAAAACAATACGTATCTTGGCGTACCGAGCGCGTATTCGTGGACGTTGGGCGCCACCGCGACGATCCCCGCGTTCAATCGCAACCAGGGGAACATCCTCCGCGCCAAATACAACGTTCAACAAACGCAGGTTCAGTTGAAGAGCTATGAACGCCAGGTCGTCGCCGACGTTCTGAACGCGGTGCGCGAGTACGAACAAAGCCTGATCAGCTTCAATCTCATGCGAACGAAAGTTTTGAGCGAATCGAGAAAAATTCGAGATTCGGCGTACGAACGTTTTCGACAAGGTTTGGAAGGCGCGAGCGATTACTTCGAGGCGCAGCAGGCTTACAACGAAGTCGTTCGCCAGTATCGTGATATCTTGATTCGTCATCGGCGCGCCGCGCTCGATCTGAACACCGCGGTGGGAGAACGCGTTTCGCCCTGATCGGCCCGTCGTCGCTCGCGCGAATTCCGTATTTTATTAGACCGTGATATTGTAATATAAGGATAAGCTTTGATGGCCTCGAACGGGCGAAAGCGAAAGGAAGCGCGATTGTTCGTCGAGGATCTCGAGGCTCGCGAGATGCTTTCCGCCGCGCCGATCGCGGCGCCGGGGGCGCGTTCCGCGGCGGCCGAGGTTGCGTCGATTCGAACGGTCGAAGCGGCTCGCGGCGATCGTCGTTTCGCGTCGACTCGAACTTCGGGAGATCCCTCGGGCAATCCTTTCGAGAAATTCGTCAATCCCAACGTGATCGCGTATTTCGAGAATTTGCTCTACGGGCCGAATTCGGCGACTCCGATGACTCCGTCGGCCGCGAGCTTGCAACGACAGCTTTTCACGGGTCGATGGATCGGCCAGTACACGATCGGTCCTCCAAGGTTCAACGACCGCGCGAGTACGATTCATCTTTGGGCGGTTTCGGGAGGGTCGAATCAGTTCCATAAAGGGAAATTCAACATGGTACTTTTCCCTCCCGCCGATCCGAACGCGGTTCCCAATCCCGGCGATCCGTTCGTCAATCAAACGACGGGGCTGGCGACGATGTTCACACAAAATAATTTACAAACGGGAGGAATGCTGATCGTCGACATCAACGGACAACCAAAGCCGGGCGATTCTCCGAACACGCTTCCGACCGATCTGACTTGGACGTTCGACAGTTCGAGCGCAGGGCCTTACACAGCCCCCACGGGATTCACCCAGGGAGCGGGATCGCTGAACATTGAATACAAACCGTCGCACCGGCCCGTCCCCGGAACCGAGGGATCGGGGAAAATGATCGTCACCTTTCAAGGATTGATCAATTACAGCTTCCTTATCAGTTCGGTGGCCAAGGTTTATTCATGAAATCGGCGCGGCCGCTCCGGCGAACGCCCGCCGATAAGCCGGAACTTAGCCGATTCCAGACCAATACGAGCTAGAACATGAATATTTTTGAAATTAAAAAAAAGCCGAAACGAAAGCGATCGACCCCCGTTCTGGAGCGATTGGAAACGCGCGACCTTCCCGCGAGTTTGGGGCCGAATTTGCCTGGAAATCATACGATCGCGCGCGACGTCGCGCAGTTCGTTCCCTTGCTTTATCCTCCGGGAACGCCGCAACCGACTCCCGGCGAGGTCGCACGGGAATCGTTCGTCGCGATCGGCGAGGGGGTTTACACGGTGGGGCCGGGGGCTTTCAACACGCAGGCGTACTCGATTCATGGATACGGTAAATCCGCAAGCAGCAATATGTCTAGAAAAGCTCGGTTTCAGTATGTCGTAAATGAGCCTTCGACTCCGGGGGCGCCCGTCACGGGGCTGATGCATTTTCTGGTGGCCAATTTTTTATCGAGCGGAGGGAGCATCATCCTCGACCTCCAAGGCCCGACGGGAACCGAGGTTCACGGGCTTCCCACGCGGCTTTATTGGGTGCACGACGCGACGAGCGGAACGACGTTCACCGGGGTCGGCACGAATCTTCCAGGATTCAATTATTTTCCATCGAATTACTTCAACGCGAAGGGAACCCCCGCGAACCCGCCTCCGGGATCGCCCGGCGTTCCCCCTTCAAGCGTCGACAACTGGAATCTGGGATTGGGCGAGGCGACGTTCAAATACGTTCCCGACAAACACCCGTTACCTCGAACCCTCGGATCGGGAAAAGTTTACGTCGTTTTCCGGGGCTTAATCAACAATTCTGGAGCACAGAATCCCATTGATAAGAATTATATGTAACAAACGAGTTTTATTATGGAGATCGATCTTATCAGATCGATGAACGATTTATTGAACCGCACGGGAGGAGAACGAGCGTGACGCGGCGGCCGAATCGAGCGCGGAAGGGGGATCGTCGAAGCGTGCGACCGGGGGTCGAGGCGCTCGAGGTTCGCGAAACGCCTTCGGGGCTCGGCTCGACGGTATTGGCGGGCGAGATCGCGGCGCGCGAGCGGGCGAGCGGCGTCGGTTTGGAGAGGGCTCGATTCGCGGAAACCGCGACGACGCGAAGTCCCGCGACAGCGATCGCTCACGAGGGATTGATCGCGCACGAGGAATCGAACTCGCACCGAAGCTCCGCCGCCGGAATTCCTCCGAGCCTTGTCGCGAGCTTCGTTCAACAATTGTACGGACCCGTCGTCGTAAACGGAACGTCGTATCCCACTCCGCAACCGACTCCGCGCGAAATCCGCCGCGAGGAATTCACCGCGACTTTTGTGGGCAAGTATTACGTCGGTCCGCCGCGATTCACCAATCAGTCCAAGACAATTCACATATATAGTTATGGAAATTCGACGACTTCCAATCAGTTTTCGAAGGGGCGCACGCAGATTCTCTTGCTTCCTCCCGCCGATCCGAATGCGCAACCGACGTTCGAGGATCCCGTAGCGGGCCAAACGATCGGCCTCGTGACGATCGTTCCGTCGAATTTTTTACAGACGTCGAATTTTCTCGTTCTCGATCTCACGAATCTTCCAGGGGTTTCAAGCGCCGATCCCGCGATGCTCGACCACGGCCTTCCTTCGAAGCTCGCGTTCTCGTTCGATCTGGGCGGCGCGGGCGCGTATTCGGGGCCGATTTACACGACGACCCCGCCGAGCCCGCTCGCCCCATTCCAAGCGAACGCTTTGGGCGCCGCGAGTTACAGCCACGGAGTCGGAATCGTCGAGATCAAATACATCCCCGCGCCGCATCCTTCGCCGGGCTCGAACGCGAGCCAAACGGGCGAGGTTTACGTGAAAATCGAAGGACTCATCAACCTTCCTGGTGTGATGAACAGCATTTACAAAGGAATCGAATAGCCTCTGGTTACTGAAATGAATTACGCCTCGGTAATCGGCTCTGGATTCAATCGCCGCGGATTGTAAAGAGGTCGCTGTCCGAATTCGGCTGGTTCGATCGGCGTCGATTTTGTTAAACTCTCGGCGTCGAGGACCAGGATGGGTCCGCCGAAGGAATACATTCCTCTCAGGAAAAAAGGAAGACTCCCGTGATGGTCACGTTTCGCCGAGTCGTTTCTGGGGCGATCGTCGCGACGACGACGATCGTAACGTCCGCGCTCGTCCTCAAGGCCGAGGTCGATCCTCCCAAAAGCGAATCCAAAGTCTTGGATAAGAAAGAGTCCGACGCCGCGGCCAAACTCGCGGTGAAAAGGGACGTTCCCAAACCCGACCCCGCGGCGCTCGCGCTTTTCTCCGAGGTTGCGCGTACTTATAAGAACACACCGGCGTATGTGGATCATGGATCGTTCACGATCAAGCTCGAGGTCGAGGGGAAGCCGCGTGAGCAGCGGACGCCGATCACGCTTGCGTTCGCTCGGCCGAACAAGATTCACTTCGAGTCCGAGGGGGTTCGGTTGATCGGCGACGGCGAAAAGCTGACGACGGTCGTCGGAATGCTCAACAAATACAACACGACCGCTTCTCCCAAGACGATCGATTTCGGCCTTTTTTCCGACGGCCCGCTCGCGTCTTTGATATTGGGCGGAAGCGGCGGCCCTCCCGTTTACATCGTCCTCAACCTGCTTCTCAACGAAGCCGGTGAGAAAGCGGTTTTAGATATGAGCCAAGGTTCGCTCAAATCGCTTCCGGATCAAAAGATCGATAATAAATCTTACAAAAGAATTTTGATGCCGCTCGACGGTCCCGATCTGGCGCTCTCGATCGATCCCGCGACGAAGTGGATCGAGCGGATCGAATTCATGTTCGACGCCGAGGATTTGAAGGCGATGACTCCTCCCGGCGACACGACGAAGATCGTCGATTTTTCGTGGTATTCGGGGGAGATCTCGGCGAAATCGTCGGCGGCCGAGGCGTTCGCGTTCAAGATCCCCGAGGGGTTCGCCAAGATCGCGACGCTCGCCGAATTGATCGACGAAAAGCCCGCCGAGGCGGAACAAAAGTTCAAGATCGACGAATGGGTGGGCAAACCCGCTCCCGATTTCGAGCTCACCGTCCTCGACGGCGCCGACAAGCTTAAGAAGATCAAGAAGTCGGACCTCGAGGGGAAAGTCGTTTTGATCGATTTCTGGGCCACGTGGTGCGGACCCTGCCTTTCGGAACTCCCCGACGTCGCCAAGATGACGCAACTTTTCGCAGCCGATAAAAAGAACGTCGTCGTCGTCGCGGTCTCGCAAGACGGCGTTCCCGAAGATCTCCTCAGCGTCCGCAAGATCGTCGAAAAAACGCTCAAAGACAAAGATCTGGAATTGACGCGAACGCCCGTCGGGTATGTGGCGCTCGATCCCAAACATATCGTGGGAGATTTGTTTCAAATCGAGGCGCTCCCTTCGGTGGTGATCATCGACCGCAAGGGAATCGTTCAGGCGACTCACGTCGGCGCGAATCCCGGAGTCGTCGAGACGATGGCGCGCGAGATCGAAACCCTCCTCTCGGGACGTTCGCTCATCGCCGGCAAAAAGTAAAAGAAAAAGCGATCGCCGATTAAAAACGGCTCCCGCCGCGAATTCGGCTCGCTCGATCATCAAGGCGTCCCCGACCCCCTCCCTTCCGGGGACGCCTTTTCACCCCCCTCTCGCGTGATCGAATTTCTTTCGAAATAATACAATATGAATCGGATGATGATTTATGAGTGAAGGCGTCGGCTTCGCGTCGATCGCGTTTTTATTCGAGCGGTATCGCGGATTGCTGGGGATCTTCACGATCCTGGCGATCGTTTATCTGTTATCCGAGAATCGCCGCGCGATCTCGAAGCGGGTGATCTTTTGGGGGCTCGTTTTGCAATGGGGCGTGGCGATCTTCGCGCTCCGATATTCGTGGGGGATGAAGGCCTTCGAACACGCCGCCGCGGCGATCGAGCGAGGACTCGACTGCGCTCGGGTGGGCGCCGCGTTCGTTTTCGGCGAATCGCTTTTGAACCCCAAGGGTCCCGCGGGATTCGTTTTCGCGTTTCGCGTCCTTCCCGCGGTCATCTTCGTGTCGTCGTTGTTCGCGATTTTATATCAATTGGGAATCATGCAATGGATCGTTCGCGGGTTCGCGATCATCCCCTCAAAACTGATGCGGGCGAGCGGCGCCGAATCGCTCAACGTCGCCGCTTCTCTCTTTCTTGGCCAAACCGAGGCGCCGCTGACGATCCGCCCGTATCTCCCCAAACTCACGAGATCCGAACTACTCACCGTGATGACTTCGGGCATGGCGCACGTTTCGGGGGGAATCATGGCGGCGTATATCGAACTTGGAATCTCTTCAAAACATATACTCACAGCGGTGATTATGACCGCTCCAGGATCGATTATGCTCGCCAAGATGTTGATTCCCGAAACCGAAACTCCCGAGACCGCGGGAGGCGTGCGAACGCGATCCGACCGAGTCGACGCGAATCTTCTCGACGCGGCTTCTCGGGGGGCTCGCGAGGGGATGTCGCTCGTGATCAACATCGTCGCGATGCTGATCGCGTTCCTAGCGCTCACGGCGCTGATCAATAAAGGCCTGGGCTATTTTCATACGTCGTTGCAAGCGATTTTGGGTGTTATACTTTCCCCTGCGGCGTATTTGCTTGGTGTTTCCTGGGACGAGAGCGCCAAGGTGGGAGGACTGCTGGGAACGCGGACGATCCTCAACGAGTTGATCGCGTACGGCGACCTGGGAAAAATGATCGCGAACGGAGGCGCGGGAAAACCCGAATTGTCCCCCCGCTCGTTCACGATCGCGACGTTCGCGCTCTGCGGATTCGCCAACGTGGGGTCGATCGGCATCCAGCTCGGCGGCATCGGCGCGCTCGTCCCCGAACGCCGCGGCGACCTCGCCAGGCTCGGAACCAGAGCTTTGCTCGCGGGCACGCTCGCCAATTATCTCTCGGCGTGCATCGCCGGAATCGTCGTTTAAAACTCCGCTCGCGGGCACGCTCGCCAATTATCTTTCGACGTGCAACGCCGGAATCGTCGTTTAAGAAAGATTATCTCTTTAAAAAGAACGTATCATTATGATAGAAATTTTTACTTCCGACGATCTCGACGCGTCGGTCGAATCGATTCGGCGGCGGTACGCGGGAACTCCCAGGGTAGGGATCGTTCTCGGTTCGGGGTTGGGGGATCTCGCCGATCGAGTCGAATCGAAGACGGTGATTCCTTATCGTGAGATCGCGGGATTTCCGACGACGACGGTCGAGGGGCACTCTGGAAATCTCGTTTTGGGTAAGCTCGCGGGGGTTGAGACCGCGATTCTGCAGGGTCGATTCCATTATTACGAGGGTCGATCGCTCGCGTCGGCGACCGCTCCGATCCGAACGATCGCGGGGTTGGGGGCGAAAACGGTCGTCCTGACCGCGGCGGCGGGGGGCGTCGACCCGAAGATCGTTCCGGGATCGATCGTTTCGATTACGGATCACATGAATCTCATTGGTGAGAATCCGTTGCGTGGGCCTAACGACGCGCGTCTGGGTCCGAGATTTCCGGATATGTCGGAGGTTTATTCGGCGAGGTTGCGCGGGCTCGCGATCGACGCGGCGCGGGAGACGGGGATCGAGCTCGGCTTCGGCGTTTACGCCGCGGTCGCGGGCCCGAGTTACGAAACTCCCGCCGAGATAAGGATGCTGCGGGTTCTCGGCGCCGATCTGGTGGGGATGTCGGTCGCACCCGAGGCGATCGTCGCTCGGCACATGGGGCTTGAGGTCGCGGCGTTCGCGATCGTTTCGAATCACGCCGCGGGGGTGTCGAAAAACCCGATCACGCACGCCGAGGTTCTCGAGGCGGGCAAAATCGCCGCTCCCAAACTGGGCGTGCTCGTCGCGCGATTCGTCGCCAAAATCGCCGCCGCCGATACATGACAATTTCGACCGAACGCCGACAAAATAACAATCGCCGATGTATTAGCATCGGCGATCGTTCACTCGATCGAATCCGTGCTCATTCCCCCGGACGCCGTTCGACAGTTCACCCACAAAATAACGATCGAATCCGTGCTCAATCCCCAGGACTCCGTTCGACAGAGAGCAGACAAATTAACAATGGCCGATCTATTATTACAAGCGATCGTTTATTTGATCGATTCGAAGCCCGAAATCCCCGGACTCCGTTCGACAGAGAGCAGACAAAATAACAATCGCCGATGTATTAGCACCGGCGATCGTTTATTTGATCGATTCGAAGCCCGATATCCCCGGACGCCGTTCGACAGAGAGCAGACAAAATAACAATCGCCGATGTATTAGCGCCGGCGATCGTTCACCCGATACGACTCGACGCTCAAACCCCCTGGACGATGTTCGAACGACCGCCGCGGAAGTTCTGGTCTCCTTGATAAGCCGCCTGGAAGAACCTCCCCAACGCCGAAGGTCGCGTCGCGTAATAAACCGCGAAGCTGTTGACCAAATTGAGATTGGCGATCAACCGATTGTTCGAGAAGAACTCGACTCGACCCGTCGGCCCCCCCGAGCCCGGCGATTGCGCGCCGACCGTAATCAAGAATTGATCAAACAATCGTCCGCCGAAATTGACGAGCGTCGCCGAGACGTTCACGACGCTTCCCGCCTGGACGATCGTTTGACCGACCGTCGGCGACGAAGAGCCGAGGAAGTTCGCGTCTCCCGAATAAGACGCTGTGATCGCGAGCGTTTGACCCGCCCCCGTGAACGGAACGGTGAGCGTCGCGAGGTTGTTTGATACCGAGGAAGAGCCGAGATACGATCCGTTCGCGAAGAACGCGACCGTCCCCGTCGCATACCCCCCGCCGGGAGATTGAGGAACGACCCCCGCGTATAAAGTTACGGGTTGTCCCGAAACCGAAGGATCCGAGGGAATCACCAGGCGTAACGCGGGCTGATTCCTCGAAACGGGTAAGGAAATCGGCGTCGCGGTCGATGTCGCGAAGATCGCGTTACCCGTGTAAATCGCGGTGAGCAGATGATCGCCCGCGGGTAAGGAACTCGTGAACAAAACCGCGTCGCCGTTGTTCGTCGCCACCGAACCCAGATTCGTCGACCCGGAGAAGAACGTCAGATAACCCGACGGAGAGCCGAATTGGCTCGTCGTCGGGTAAGCCGCGGCGTAAATTCCGACAACCTGGCCGTAAACGCTCGATGAAACCGCGGTCGCAACGACGGTCGTCGTCGCCACGGGTCCATAATATTGATCAAATGTAGATGAAACAATAGGGTTGAAATTGGAATCGCCCGAATAATGCGCCGTGATCGCGTTGAGCCCCGTCGTCAATTGGTTGGGATTGACGACGATGACGGCTTGTCCGGTCGTGGGAGAGACGGGCTCGGTTCCGAGCGTCGTCGAGCCGTTGACGAACGTCACGGAACCCGTCGGCGTTCCGGCGCCGGGGGATACGACCGACAGGCTCGCGACGAGCGTGAGCGTTTGGCCGATCGGCGCGGGATTGGCCTGCGACGCGATCGTAATCGCCACGTTCGCTGGAGCGACGTTGAACGGCGTTCCGGGTAATGTTGTGGATGCGTAATTGGCGTCGCCGTTGTAAATCACGTTGATGGTATGCGAACCGACCGCGAGCGTCGTTTGATACGAAGCCGATCCGTTCGTGAGGTCGACGGTCGCGATCACGGTCGAGCCGTCCTCGAACGTCACCGATCCCGTCGGGGTGGTCGCTCCGGTGAACTGAGGCGCCGCGGTCGCCGTGAACGTGAGCGTTTGGCCGTAAACGGGAGCGGGGTTGAGCGAGTTGATGCTCAGAGCGAGAGCTGGAGTCGCCTGATTGACGACCTGGCTGACGGGAGAAGCCGAACTGCCGCTTCCGGCGAAGTTCGTCGTCGCGGCGTAGGTCGCGGTGATCGAATGCGTACCGACGGATAATCTTGATGTGGTGAACTGAGCGACTCCGTTATTCAAGGTCGCTCCGCCGATCGCGGTCGACCCGTCGAAGAACGTCACGGTTCCGGTGGGTATTCCCTGGCTCGGCGATACAGCGGCGACGGTCGCGGAGAAGGTCGCGCTTTGGCCGAACGAAGTCGGCGATCCCGAGGTGACGACGATTGTCGTCGTGCTCGCCTGATTGACCGTGAAGGGGACGACGGACGAAGTGCTTTGAGCGTTGTCGGCGTCGCCCGAATAAACCGCGGTAAGCGAATCGTTCCCGAGCGGTAACGCGGTGTAATTCGAGAGGGTCGCGGTTCCCGAGTTGAGCGGAGCCGTACCGAGGAGCGTCGTACCCGCGTAAAAGGAAACGGTTCCGGTCGGCGTTCCCGACGCCGCGGTCACGGTCGACGAAAGCGTGACGGGTTCTCCGTAAACCGTGGGCGTTCCGGGCGAAGTCGAAAGCGAGGTCGTCGTGGTGTTGACCTCGGTGAGGACGACGTCGTGTCCCGAGGTTCCACCGACGTACGAGACGCGGAACGAAACCGTGGAGGAACCGTCGGGAACGGTGATCGTCGCCCCCTCGGCAAGTCCCGCGAACGTTCCCGTGATCGCCTGACCCGAGTTGTTCGTGATGATGTCGTAGGTGTCGCCGACGGCGCCCGAGAAGCCCGAACCGAGGACGATCTGGAGATTCGCGGCGGAGAGCGCGATCGGCCCCGACGATTGAACCGAGTCAAAAGATGTTGGGCTTGCGATATTAACCAAATAAGTCGAATTTGTTCCGTCGGTCGCGGCGGCCAGCGTGAGTCCCGCGACGGAGAGCGTCGTCGGTTCTCCCGTTAAGAGTGAACCGGGAGAAACGAAACCGCCGTACGCCGAGGTCGCTCCGACGATCCCTCCGCCGCCGAAAGTCGCCCCCTTCGCCACCGAGACCGTGCTTGAAGACGACGAAGCGTCGTCGTCAAGCCGCCCCTGGAGGATCGAGATCGGCGCTCCCGTCGGAATCGTCACCGTATTATCAATTGAAAGATATCCCGATCCGTTTTTGACGATCGTGTTGGTCGCGGGAGAGAAGACGATCTTCGTGTTCGCTCCGGTGATGTTGAGATCGGGGAGCGCGCCTTGTCCTCCGGCGACGTTGAAGCTCGCGACCGAACCGCCGAGGTTGAGTTCGCCGATGATCGTCGCGGTCGACGACGAGGCGTTCGTCGTCACGATTCCCGAACTAACGGTGAGCGACCCCAGGCTCGCGTTCGCCGTCGCGAGCGTCGAACCCGTGTTGATCGTTCCCCCGGTCATCGTCAGCGACGTGATCGTCTCATTAAAACCGTCGAGGGCGAGAGTCCCGGTCGGTCCCGTCGTAACGGTCGCCGACGTATCGATTTGGCCGTTATTTTGATCGGATACGATCGCGGTTCCCGCGAGTCCGGCGATCGTCAGGTTCGCCGGAACCGCGACGACTCCGCTCGATTTATCGAGTTCGAGCGTTCCCGAATTGTCGGTCGTCGTACCCGTGTATGTGTTCGGCGTCGAGCCCGAGAGGACGAGCGTCCCGGCGCCTCCCAAAGTTAATCCCGTCGAACCCGACAACGCTCCGCTCATCGTCAGCGAGTCGCCGCTGTTGACGATAAACGCGCCCGTTCCCAGCGTCGTATCGAACGAGATCGTCGACGCCGCCGAAGTCGCGGTGTCGGTGATCCCGTTCGTCAACCCGATCGCCACGCCTGAAAGCGTGTACGCGCCTTGAATCGTGATCGAATCGAAGGTCGTCGGATTGGACGAAGACCCGATATCGTTGACCGCGTTGAACGACCCGGCGCTCGCCGGAAAAACGAGGTCCGACCCCGCGGGAGGCGCGGTCGTCGCGGGGTTTCCGCCGACCGACCAGTTGTTCGGCGCCGACCAGTGAAAGATACCGCTTACCGCGTCGAGTCCCGTCCATGTATAAACCGCCGGCGCCGTTCGGTCCTCCAGCCGTTCCCCCCAGGGACGCGAACGAAGCCGCCCGGCGGACCCGCCGCGACGCGATCTTCGTGAAAATTTAATTTTATTCATGAATATCGACATGTTAGACCCTTTGGGTTGATCGGCGCGCGAAGCCGGCCTTGGGTGTTTCGGCGCGTGCTCGAACGCCGCGGTCAAGCGGGTGTATCCTCTCGGTCCGGATCGGAACGACCGTCACATTGTATGTAATGCACAAGATGGGGAAAATCAATCGGTCACGGAGATTTGGGCGATTACGACGACCGACCGTGACGGATTTGCCGATTTTAACGATTCGTTCCGAGCGATCGCTTCGGGTCTCGTCGGTTTGTCCGAGACGATCGCCTTCGCCTCGTCTTGTGTGTACAATGATTCGATACTGCTGATTCAGTTTGCGCGAAATCGCCGGTGAAGTCCAAAACAATCGCATTATTGAGCGGGATTCGTACGCGTCGGGCCGCGGTTTTGATCGCGATCTCGGCTTGCGTTCTGTTCGTCGTTTGGCCCGCGGCGAATTGGTGGCGTGATCGCCGCGAACTCGCTCTCGCCAAAGCCGAGATCGCTCGATCCGATTTCGCCGCGGCGCGGATTCGGCTCGAAGCGCTCGCGGCGCGGTCGCCGAACGACGCTGAAATCCAATATCTCCGCGGCGATCGCGCGTTCGCGGCGGGGGATCTCGAAGTCGCTTCGGCCGCGTGGCGGAGCGTCGCGGTCGATTCGGCTTTCGCGGTCGCCGCGGCGAGCCGGCTCGCCGAACTCGAACGCAACCGCGGTCGCTATTCCGAAGCCGAAAACATTCTCTCACGTGTGCTCGCAGTGCATCCGATCGACGAATCGGCGTTTCCTCTGGTGCGCGGTCGGGGGGATCTGCTTCGGCTCGAAGGACGGTTCGACGAACTCAAAACATGGATCGAAGCCGTTTGGGATCCGGTCGGTCGCCCCTGGTTTTTGATCAAAATGCACGCATTCTTGGATTTAGAACCGATTCCTCTCGAATGGCTGGAACGCGAGCTCGACGCCGCGGCGAAGCAAGCCCCCGACGACGACCGTGTTCGGCTGGCGAAGGCGAATCTCGCGATCCAAACGGGTCGCTTCGCCGAGGCCGAGGCGCTGCTCGATTCGTGCGTCAAACGTCGAGGCGACGATCAAGCCGTGAGGCGTGCGATCCTCAACCTCGCGATCGCACGCGACGACCCAGCCGCTGCGATCCGCGCCATGCGCAACCTCCCCGCATCGATCTTTCCTCCCGCGACGATCAAACGATACCGCTCGTGGCTCGCCGCGAAAACCAACGATCGCGATCTCGAACGGATCGCGCTCGAGGAACAAATCTCCGTCGATCCCGCGAATACGACCGCGATCGAACGCCTCGCCGCGATCGAAGCCTCAACCGACCGAATCGAACTCGCGAACCGCCGCCGAACCGAAAAATCAAAATTCGATCATTACCTTAATCAGTATTATGTATTACTTATGAAGATGAGCGACGACACGTTCAAGAATCGAGCCGCGGAGGCGAGCGAGATCGCCGCGGCTTCGCACCGCGATTTCGAGGCGCGAGCGTGGCGTGCGATCGCGGGAGGGAACGTGAAAGCGAGCCTCGAAACGGGGAACGCCGCGCATAAATCTTCCGCTCTCGATCGACCCGAAGGAAACCGCTCCGAACTCGATCGAAGCGACGATCGGACGCTCGGCGATCTCACCGCCGATCTCGCTCGTCGAGCCATCGCGGCGAACCAAGCGACCGAGCCGACCGTTCGGCGCGGGTCGCCGGCGATCCCTCGGTTTGAAGACGAAGCGGCGAAATCGGGTTTGATCTTTACTTTTGAAAACGGCGAATCGCCTTTGCGGCAGCTTCCCGAGACGATGTCGGGAGGCGTCGCGCTGTTCGATTACGACGGAGACGGATCGCTCGACGTTTATCTGGTGCAAGGGGGAGAATTTCCTCCCGCGGCCGAACGAACCGCGAAGCGCAACCGCGATCGCCTGTTCCGCAACCGGGGGGACGGTACATTCGAAGACGTTTCCAAACAATCACATATCTCGGAATTTTCAGGCGGTTACGGTCACGGAGCGACCGCGGGGGATTACGACGGCGACGGCGACGCCGATTTGTTCGTCACGCGATACGGATCGTCCGCGCTGTATCGCAACGAGGGGAACGGGACGTTCGTCGACGTCACCCGCGAGGCGGGTTTCGGAACCGAAACCCCGGCGGCGGCCGGCGCCGACAGCGACTGGTCGACCTCGGCGGCGTGGGCCGATTTCGACGGAGACGGAGATCTTGATATTTATGTATGCCGCTATGTGAAATGGGACGCGAATAACCCGCGCACATGTCGCCATGTTGATCATTCTTACACATACTGTGACCCCAAACTGTTGGATTCGGCGCCCGATCGGATCTTTCGTAACGACGGCGGCAAATTTATCGATCTGACGCGGGAAAGCGGGATCGTCGACGAAAACGGACGCGGGCTCGGCGTGATCACGGCCGATCTCGACGGCGACGGCGCGATCGACATCTTCACCGCGAACGACGGATCGGCCAATTTTTTCTTCCGGAACCTCGGAAATTTTCGGTTCGAGGAGCGGGCCGCGACCGCGGGGCTCGCGGCGAGCGTCTCGGGGGGTTATCAGGCGGGAATGGGGATCGCCCGCGGCGATTTCGACCGCGACGGCGCGATCGACCTCTTCGTCGCCAATTTTTACGGCGAATCGACGACGTTTTTCCGCAACCTCTCGGGAGGCTTTTACGCCGATCAATCCGCGGCGATCGGCCTGCAGGCGCTCACCCGAGGAGTGCTCGGCTTCGGAATCGTCGCCGCCGATTTCAACGACGACGGTCGAATCGATCTCGCGCAGGCGAACGGTCATGTCAACGATTATCGACCTGTTTTCCCTTATCGGATGCCGATGAAATTGTTTTTAAACGACGGAGCGGGGAGGCTCGTCGACGCGTCGGCGACCGCGGGCGATTGTTTCGCGATTCCAAGGCTCGGGAGGGGACTCGCCGCGGGGGATCTCGACGGCGACGGAACGCTCGACCTCGTCGTCGTCGATCAAAACGGCCGCGTCGGCTTGCTCAATTCCAAACAAAAGCTCGGCGGGTCGATCGAAATCGAACTCGAAGGGACGAAATCGAATCGCGACGCGATCGGCGCGGTCGTGAAGATAACCTGTCAAAATCAATCGCAAACGCTCGACCGTTTCGGCGGCGGAAGTTATCAATCGTCTTCGAGCCCGTTCCTTCACTTCGGAGTCGGAGACGCTCCCCGCGTCGATTCGATCGAGATCCGCTGGCCCTCGGGGCTCGTCGAAACGATCGGTCCGGTCGAAATCGACCGCCGTCACCGTATCCGCGAAGGATCGCGCCGAGCCGAACCAATCAAAACATTTTCTAAAAAAAGTCAATAAACATGCCTGATTCTCCACTTATTTCATGCGCGGTTTCGGTCCGTTCCCCGCCGACGATCGCGGCGAAGGGATGATACAATAAACGCGGTTCGCTCGTCTCTCTCCCGGGCGATCGACGCATGTTCATAACGCGGCGACCGATCGCGAGGCGACCTCGGTTGAACGATCGCCGGGCGAACCTGGAGCGACTCGCGGCGACGCGATCGCGTGGAGAATCGTTCGGATGAAAGCGCGTTTGTTAAAATCGATCGTCGTCGGCGGTTTGATCGCCGCCGCGGCGGTCGCGGGATATCGCTTCTGGAATCAACGGAGGTTCGATTCGACGCTCGCCGAGGCGCTCGCTTCGATCCGAAGAGGAGACGTTGAAACCGCGCGCGACCGTTTGGAACCGCTCGTTGAAAGCGATCCCGAACGCCGCGACGGCGAGGCGGCTTACTGGCTGGGAACGTGCGAATGGAAACTCAACCGTCAAGATCGAGCCGCGATCGCATTCGAACACGTGTCTAGAAATAGTAATTATTGGTTCAAGTCGATCCGTCGACTCGTCGAATACGATCTGGAAACGGGTCGATACCGTCGCGCCGAGGATCGGATCGACGAGGCTAGGGGGGTGGCGAACGCTCGTCGCGACGCGAAAGCCGGCGCCGAGCTGCGCGAAATCGCGATCGAGCTTCTCCGCAAAGAGGCGCGCTACGACGACGTCAAGACGATCCTGCTGGATAACATTCGCTTGCGTGATCATGAAATTAACGCCGTGCGCAATCTCTGGTATCTCGAACGCGGCGGGGTTCCGCTCGAACGGCTCGCCGCCGAACTCGACCGCGCCGGGTCGAAATCCCCCGACGACGACCGCGTTCGGCTCGGCAAGGCGCGCGCGGCGCTCCTCGCGGGAAAAACCCGTGAATCGAAATTATGGATTAATTCATGTTTGAACAAATCTCGTGATGATCAACCCGTCGCGCGGGCGCTGCTCGACTGGGCGCGGATCGCGGGAGACGGGCGAGCCGCGATCGACGCGATTTCACGCCTCCGAGACCGCTCGGGAGCCCTCGACAAACCGCTGATCCGATCGACCCGAGCGTGGCTGCGACAGCTTACGGGAGAAGTCGACGCCGAACGATCGGCGCTCCGCTCGCTCCTCGTTATCGAGCCGAACAACGCCCCGGCGCTCGATCGGCTCGCGGCTCTCGACGCCAAATCGGCGCCCGCCGACGCCAAAAAACTGCGCGAACGCAAGGCCGAGGTCGACCGCGCTCTCGATTCGTACGCGCAAAAAATCACGATCGCTGCAAATTATAACTCGATAACTTCATATATTGATATGGCGCGAACCGCCGAATCGGCGGGGCTTATGATCGACGCTCTCGGCTGGGCCTCGGTCGCTCTCAACGCCGATCGCGATCACGCCGAGGCGAAACGGATCGCCGAACGAACCAGCGCCGCGATCGCGCTCGACCCCGCCGATCCGACCGATTCGTGGGAGAGCCTGCGGAGCGAATTCGGGTCGATCGCCGCGGGATCGAATCTCGTTCAAACGGGCGCGAAGCCGAACGATCGAAGCACCGATTCGCGATCGGCGCCGCGCCCCGGAGATGATTCAAAACGCGAATCGAGTCGCGATTCGCGATCGGCGGAAAAGAATATTCTCATTCAAAATGATTATGATCCGTCATCGAACGCCGAATCGAACCGGTTCGTCGACGGGATCGCGTTCGAGGATCTCGCCGCCAAATCGGGGCTTAAGTTCACGTACGACAACGGAGAATCGTCTGTTAAACATATGCCCGAGATGAACGGAGGAGGAGTCGCTCTGCTCGATTACGACGGCGACGGCTTGCTCGACGTTTACTTCACTCAAGGGGGATCGTTTCCTCCCGATCGGAAAAAATCGCACCACGGCGACAGGCTGTATCGCGCCGGGCGAGACGGGACGTTTAAAGACGTAACAAAACAATCACATCTGGATGATTTTCCCGAGGGATACGCTCAGGGGGTCGCGGTCGGCGATTACGACGGCGACGGCGACCCCGATTTGTTCACGGCGCGGTGGGGTTCGTACGCGCTTTATCGCAACGAGGGGAACGGAACGTTCGCCGACGTCACCGACGCCGCGGGGCTGGGGGGATTTCGCGACTGGCCGACCTCGGCGGCGTGGGCCGATCTCGACCGGGACGGCGATCTCGATTTATATGTGTGTCATTATTTAAAATGGGATCCCGCACACCCTCTCGTCTGCCCGCGCGACGACGGCAAACCCGTTCACTGCGGCCCGCGCAATTTGGAATCGCTTCCTGATCACGTTTTTAAAAATGAGAATGGTAAGTTTACTGATATGACGGAATCGAGCGGGATCGTCGATAAAGACGGCAGGGGGCTCGGAGTGATCGCGACCGATTTCGATCGCGACGGCGAAATCGACCTGTTCGTATCGAACGACGGAACGGCGAATTTTTTGTTTCATAACTTGGGCGATTGGCGATTCGAGGAGGTCGGCCATACCGCGGGAGTCGCGGCGAACGCTCTCGGAGGTTATCAGGCGGGGATGGGGATCGCGCGCGGCGATCTCGACGGCGACGGCGAACTCGACCTGATCGTAACGAACTTTTACGGCGAATCGACGTCGTTCTTCCAGGGAATCGGCTCGGGGCTCTTCACCGACCGCACGGGGGCGATCGGCCTCCGGGCGCACACCCGCGGCCTGCTCGGCTTCGGCGTCAAAATGTGCGATATCAATAACGATGGAATCGCCGATCTGATCACCGCGAACGGACACGTGAACGAACTGATCGGAATTCCTTACCAGATGCCTGTTCAATTACTGATAGGAACGGGAGGAGGACGTTCGATCGACGCGACGAACCTCGCGGGTCCCGCGCTTTCAAGGCCGAGGTTGGGCAGGGCGCTCGCGGCGGGGGATCTCGACGACGACGGTCGGATCGACGCGGTCGTCCTCTTCCTCAACACCCCCGCCGCGTATCTTCATAATATCAGCAAGAACGAGAACCGATTCGTTTCGATCAAGCTCGAGGGGACGAAATCGAACCGAGACGCGATCGGCGCACGCGTTACGCTCTACGCGGGGAAGATCGTCCGCACCGCCGAGCGGTACGGCGGCGCGGGCTTTCACGCCGCCGAGGATTTAAGGCTCCATTTCGGCCTCGGACAGGAAAAGCAGGTCGATCGCGTCGAGATCGCGTGGCCTTCGGGGCTCGTCGAAACGATCGGCCCGCTCGAGGTCGACGCGTTTTATCACGTCCGCGAGGGGGAAGCGAAGGCTCGATTGATTCGAAAAATCGCGGCGAAACGCTGAACCAGAGCGATACATTATCAATACATATGTTTTTTTCATGATCGTAATTCATAAATAAATAGTTTAAACGAATATTTTGATTCGACGACAGCGATCGAGACGTTTCGGTCGGATGTTTCGCCTAATTTTTCACGCGCTACTTGCACGCGACGCCGATCCGATATCGTTCCGTGACCGACAATCGTGGAACTCGAATCGTCGTCACACGCGAGCGGAAATCTCGTAAGAAATCGAGAGGGGTCGGGCTCGCCGCGATCCGTTCGGTTGGGGGGGGGCGAATTCAGAGTCACGATGATATTGTTGGTTCTTGTGACTGAATCTTGATCGAGGGCCGGCGATCGTCGACGTTCGTGATACAATAGACACGAGAGCGTCGACCCGCTTCGTGCGAATCGATCGTCGGGGATTTCTGCCAAAGTTTCGCTGCGCCGGTTTTACCGACATTGCGGATTCTCATTCGCGTGATCGGCGGATTGGTTTTTCACGGCTGTGAGAGGTTGTGCAAAGGTTCCTTCACGCTTTTTTTGATCGACCGCGATCGATGTTCATCGATTCAACTCGAGCGATGATCCCCGTTTGAACTTCATGCTTAAGAAGGCTTTGAGATGTTTTTCCGCAATTCGAAAGCGACGAAACAAACGAAAGTGTTGCGAACGGTTCGGCGCGGCAGGCTCGTCGACTTCGAGGCGCTCGAGAGTCGTCGGTTGCTCGCGACGGTCGATTGGATCGCCTCAGGCGGAGGCGATTGGAATTACGGCGCCAACTGGAGCACCGGGAACGTTCCGGGACCGAACGACAACGCGGTGATCAACCTTCCGGGATCGCCTCAGATTCTGATCGATAACGCCCCCGCGACGGTTCAATCGGTCACATCGACCGATCCGATCTCGATCAGCTCGAACGGTTCGTTGACGGTTTCTTCGAGCTCGACGATCTCGGGCGGACTGACGATGACGGGGGGATCGATCACCGCGACGGGCTCGGGAACGAATTTCACGGTCTCGGGACCGACTTCGATATCGGGAGGGCAATTTTACGCTCAGAACGGCGGCGATCTCTCATTCGAAAATCTTTCTCAATTCACTGTTCCGCCGGGCGGAATAAGCGTCGTTTTTATTTCGTCGGGAAGCGGAAGCCAAATCAACCTGCCCGCGCTCGAATCAATCGACGCTACAGCAAATAATGTACACATGATTTTTACATCGAGTTCGGGAGGTTCGATCAACGCTTCGTCTTTAACCGAGTTGAATTTTAATACTCAAACGGGAAGTCAGATCAATATCGGCGCTGACGGATCGAACAGCGTGATTGATTTTCCGGCTCTCACGTCGTTAATCGGCGCCGATGTATTTGGGAACGATTCGGTTTATCAGAGCATCGGTATCAATATCGCGACTGGAGGAGATTTCATCGCCCCTCATGTCGTATCGCTTCAGGGAACCGATTTTTCAATCGACGGATCAAACGATTCGTTTCTTAATCAATTGACTTCGTTTACCGACGGAGTTCTCACGATCGACGGCGGTTCGTGGACCCTCAATTCGTTGTCGGACATCACGGGTTCGGGAATATCGGTTTCGTCGGGGGGGAGTTTGTCGGCGCCCGCCGTGACGAGTTATTCAAATCCGACGTACTTCGGCAATCCGTATTACGGCGCCGCTTCGTTTTCGGTCGACGGATCGGGAAGCTCGCTCATTTTATCGAATCTTTCAACCGTTAATAACATCAATAATAACCTCACGTTTCAAGCGACGGACGGCGGTTCGCTTTCCGCGCCGGCTCTCACTTCATTGAATGATCCGGCTAATGACGTCTTGATCACGATCGGTTCACTGGGAGCGAACAGTTCGATCGATATGAGCGGGTTAGTCGATTTATCTGGAATCTTCACGTCCCTTCCTTACCCTCCTGTTAATCAATATAATATTCATATCTCAAACTCCGCGACTTCGACGATCGACTTCTCGAGTTTATCGTCGATGAACGGAGTTTCGGCGACGTTCCACGGTTCGGCGAACGAAAACCTGGGAGATTGGTCGGAATTGACTAACAGTTCGGTTTCTATTTCAGGAGGTTCATATACGTTCGCATCTTTTGCGAATCTGAACGGATCGAGTTTAACGATCTCGTCGTCCGCCATGCTTAATTTGCCGAATCTCGTCACGTTTGCGACTTCCAATGGAATTCCTCCAAGTTTAGAGGCCGACGGCGCGGGTTCCATCCTCAGCCTTTCATCTCTCAATTTGATTGTCGTCTCGAATGATTCCTTGAATTTCACCGCGTATTCGGGAGGATCGATCGATCTTCCGGCGCTTACGACGATCGACGATTTGAATCCAAATTCATCGATCTCTTTCAATGCGACGGGAACGAACAGCGTCGTGAATTTGCCGAGCCTCAAAACATTTGAAGCTTCCGGAGTTCCGAACGCGAACGATCTTAACGCGCCTTTTATCGGATCATCCGGCGGACTGATGATGTTCGACGGAGGTTCGATCTCGGCGCCGCAATTGACTATTACAAAAGGTGTATTGCTATCGATCGGTTCAGGAACATTTTCCGCCGATTCATTAACGACGATGACCGATTCCGAAATTTCCTTGACCTCGGGATCGTACACTCTTAATACCATTTCGAACATCGACGGAACCTCGATCAATCTCACCGGCGGATCGACTCTTTCACTCCCGAATGTAACAAGCGCTACTTATTCATCAACTTCGAACGCGTCCAACCAGTTGTTCTCCGGAGCGTCGATCGAGGTGACGGGAGCGGGTTCCACGCTCATTCTCTCGTCGCTCCAATCGATCACGGGCGAACAGGCGCTCGCGATCGCCGTCTCGAACGGCGGATCGATCGAGGCGCAGGCGCTGACGAGCGCGACGGGAGTCGAAGTTTCGCTCGACTCGGCGAACGTCGTCGATTTCAATTCGTTAACGACGTTCACTTACGGTGAATTTCAGCTCCAGACGGGAACGCTCCAACTGAATTCCCTCGCGAATATCGACAATTCCACATTTAACACGTCTCAAGGAGGCGTGCTCACTTTGCCCGCCGTGACGACTTACCTCAATTCGACTTCGAACTTTATTTATCTTTCAACGTACGGAGCGGGTTCGATCCTCAGCCTCCCCAATCTCGCGTCGATCGGTTCGTCGACTTTCGCGATTCCGATCAACGCGTACTCGGGAGGGCATACTTTACTCCCCGGTCTCAAAACGATCGATTTAACAAACCCCTCGATCACCGACGCCGTGATCGTCTTATCCACCGGAGCGAACAGCTTCGTCGATTTATCGGGGCTCGTGAATTTTATCGGCTCGAATAACGATTCCACCGCTCCCTCGGCCGTCAACATTTTTAGTGCGATCACGTATACGAACGGCGGAGTCGTCCTCGATCCCAATCTCACTACGATCGAAAATGTGAACATCACAACCGACCCAACCGCCGTCTTGACGATTCCGCCGAGTCAATCGGTCTCGTATTCAATCAACACCGGAACGTTGATCACCGGAAGCGTTAACGTTCAAGGCTCGCTCGGCGTTCAAAACGGAGGATACCTCGGCGTCCTGGCGCCCGTAGCGATCGCGAACTCGGGGTCGCTCAACGTCGCGCCTGGAGGAACGATCTATTTTTATGGGAATCTGCTGGGATCGCCGCAATCTCCGAGCGATTTTCAACCCCTGGGAACGGTCGACCTAATTGACTCATCGGCTTCACCCGCGGCGCCTCAACTCCTCGAAGCGATGTCGGCCGATCTCGGCGCCGTCCCGGCGGGGTTCGTTCATAATTACGCTTATGGAACGCTCAATCTTTGGAGCGATTCGTCGGTCGAACTCGTCGATCAAACGCATAACACGAACACGACGACCCCCGAGGCGGTCTACGCGAACGAACTGATCGTCCCGCAAGGGGCGACTCTCAATCTGAACGGGCTCCATTTATACGTTCGCGGCGCTCAAATCGCCGGGACGGTTGTCGGCGGATCGGTGACGATCGTACCCGTCACAAACGCGATCACGCCGGGAACACCCGCGTTCGGGGGGCTTTCGATTCCGGGCTCGGTCGACTCGTGGACGTTCACAGGGACCGCGGGCGAATCGATCGCCGCGGCGCTCAATCCAGGCGGAGGAGGGCCGATTCCTGCGTTCCCGCCGCGTCTCGACTTCGGTCAAATCGAACTCGTCGATTCGAGCGGAACCGTCCTCGCGACGGCTTCGAGCGCGACCGCGGGTTCGACGGCTCTTATCAACGGATTCACACTCCCGTCGACCGGAACGTATACGATCGACGTTCAGGCTTCGACCGCGGCGCCCGCGAGCACGGGGAATTACGTCCTCTCGGTTTATAACGTCACCCCCGTCGTCGCTCCGCTCGCGCTCAACGCGCCCGTTTCGGGAACGATCGACAACCCGTACGCTGTGAATCAATATGTGTTCAACGTACCGGCGGGATCGCATGTTCAACTTCAGGTACTTTACCGATCGTCAAGCGACGTGACGTTCAATTTGAACGGACCGGGCGGATTCGTCGGTTTCGCGAACCTCGGCTCGAATTCGTCCGTCGTCGAACTTCCCGTTTCGGGAACGTACGTTTTGACGGCGCACGGCGACGGCTTTTACGGGGGTTCTTACACGGTCGTTCTCGGTTATTCCCAGCCCTCGGTCGCGCGTCCCGCGGCGGTGATCACCCAACACGTAAAGATCGCCCGAATTGAACAAGCGAGAATCGAGCATGAGCGGTTTCTCGCTTACGAAAGGCTGATCCGAATCGAGGCTTACGACCGTTTGAAAGCGATCGAGGCTTACGAACACGCTCGTCCGCACCCGAGATTCGCGTCGTTCGCGCGTCCGGGATCGTTCCCGGCGGGTTTCGCCGCGAACCGAGAATCGAAAATTCCGCCTGGGGCCGCGTTCGACCAGAATCAAAAGGAACTTAAATTCTTGTTCCTTGAGCACGAACGGCGGCGGGCGTCGGAATAAGTCGAGCGGTTTCATTCGAACTTGAGTCTTCAACCTGCGTCGACAATCGCTGCCGCCGACGGGCGTCGGAATAAGTCGAGCGGTTTCATTCGAACTCGCTCCGATTCGTTGAATCGACATCGATCGGGGGTTTCGGGCTCGCTCGCGGAGTCGCTTTTGGACGCCGTTTCGAAATTCGTCTCGGCGCGCAAGCTATTTTGAATTCACGCTTGAGTTCGCGCTCTTCGTGTTGTATACAGGTAGAACACGGAACGAGGAGGGATCGGAATCGCTCGATGTCTTCGATCGCCGCTCTCGGTTTCAACTACCTTCGTCTCGACCTTTAATCCCTTATGGCGCCCCGATCCTCGACGGTTTGGGGCGGACATGTGGAGGTCGTATCGATGCGCGGATTTATGATCGCGGTCGCGCTCGTCGTGGCGGTCGTCTCGGCGCGCGCTCAAGAGAGCATTCCCCTTCAAACGATGACGGCGATCAAAGACGCGACGGTGATGATCACGACGACCGTCGAGGGAGACGCCGACAAATCGGCTTCGGGATCGGGGTTTTTGATCCGGGTCGAGGGTAAAACCGCGTTTTTTGTTACCAACAACCACGTGATCGACCCCGGCGAGACGCGGATCGGCGCCAAAACGAAACTGCGGGTGATCCTTCGAAGCGGAACGAAACAGGAGCGAAGCGCCTCGGCCGAGGTCGTCGCGGCTTCGGCCGAGCGCGACCTCGCGATCCTTAAAACGACGACGCTCGCCGATCTCCCTCAACCGATCGATATCGATCAAATCCCTGAACTTGTCGAAACGATGCAGGTTTACATGTTTGGATTTCCTTTTGGGAAGGCTTTGGCGATGGGTCGAGGAAGTCCCTCGGTGGTGATCGGCAAGGGGATGGTGTCGAGCGTGCGGCGCGACGACAAAGGCGAGGCGTATTCGGTGTTGATCGACGGCGCGCTCAATCCGGGCAACAGCGGAGGGCCCGTCGTCGACGTCAAGGGAAGACTCGTCGGGATCGCGGTCGCGACGATTCGGGGAGCGAATATCGGAATCGCGATCGCTCCCGCGGAGTTGAACGCGATGCTTTTGGGAAAGCCCGACGCGATCAATTTCGCCCTCCTGGCGAAGCACGGCGAAACCGTCGATCTCGCGGTCGACGCCCCGTTGTTCGACCCCCTCAATCGTATAAATATGCTAGAGTTTTTGTATGTGATGGGAAATCAATCCGTTTCGCGCGAAGGCAAGACGATTAAACCGCTCGCGGGGGCGAGCAAGGTCGCGCTTAAGGTGTCGGAGAGGCGCGGGACGGCGACGATCGCGGTCAAACCCGCGGCGAACGGAAACATCGATTTAACCTATCAGATCGCCTACGGCGACGGTAAGCGCGGATTGCTTTACACCAAGCCGATCCGCTACGTTCTCGCGCCGACCCTCGCGGCGAAATCGGCGCACGGTTCCAAGAAGGGCGCCAAAACGAACCTTCAGGGAGACGTGATCGACCCCGACGGCGATTGCGACATTCGGATCGAAGACGGAGCGATCGCGATCGAGGTCCCAGGGACGCACCACGACCTCAACGCGTCGATCGGCAAGTTCAACGCTCCGAGGGTGTTGCGTGAGGTCAACGGCGATTTCGAGGCGCGGGTGAAGGTGACGGGAGATTTTCAGCCGGAAGAACCGACGACCCGCGACGGCGCGTTACCCTACCACGGCGCGGGGCTTGTCGTTTGGGTCGATCAAGATCGCCATTGCCGGCTCGAACGGGGCGCCGTTTTTCGCAACGGTCAAATCGGCGCATTCTTGTTGTTTGAACGACGTGAGGCCGGAGATCGAACCGTGAACGATAACGGCGCACTTTCTAAAGGAGATGTTTATTTAAAGATTACTCGGAAGGGATCGCGGGTGACCGCGGCTTCGAGCAAAGACGGAGTCGTTTGGACGCGAAGTCGGCCGGTCGTCGTCGACTGGCCGGCGCGGGTGAAGGTGGGGTTGGAGGCGGTCAATTCGGCGTTCTCGCCTCTTTCGGTGCGCTTTGAAGAATTCTCGCTCGACGAACAGGGACGATCGTCGAAATCGACTTTGAACCGACGCTGAAGCTCGCACGAGCCGAACGCTTGATAACTTACGGAATCGCGCTCGATCGCTCGCGACGACTCTCGAACGACTTCGTCCTTTTTTCTCGATCCGATCGGCGTGAACGGTTTCATCGTGATTTCGCCGAATCTTGACGTGTCGAAATCGCCCAGCGCCACGATCGAATTCTCTCGCGACTCGTTACGATCGAATTCTCTTACAATCGCATTGAGATGTTATTCAACGGAACCGAAACGAATCGGAGGCGACGACGATGATTCTGACGTTTTTACTCACTTTCATGATTCCGGCGTTTCAAGACGCCGACGCCGACGACGAGCCGTGGATTCATATCGTTTCTCAGGAAGGGAAGTTCATCGTCGATTTTCCCACCAAACCCTCCGAGGTCGAGACGACGACGAAAACCGCGAACGCGATCGGCCGCATCAAACAGATGACGATCGCTTGCGACACCCCGAACGTCCGTTACGCGATCATTAAAACCGAATTGCTTCAAGCGACCTTGATCAAAGGGAAAGAAGAATTTCTGCTCAACGGACTTCGCGATTATTTCGCCCAAACGTTCAACGGCAAGCTCGTATCCGAGAAAAAAGTTCGCTATCAGGGGAGTTATCCGGGGATCGATTACATCCTCCGCGTTCAGCCCGATCGTCGCGGCCCCGTCGGAATTATTCGCATTCGTCAATATATTTCGGGTCGAGAGATTTACGCGTTGATCGCGGTCTCGGCGGCGAACCAGGAGCTTCCCCCCGACGTCGGTAAATTTTTCGGTTCGTTCACGATGGGAACGACGATCGTCAAAAAATCGGGACCGAGGACCGATTTCGAGGGAAAAGAGCTCGAGGGGTGGGGAACTTTGATCGACCCCGACGGCGATTGCGACGTACAGGTGGAGGGAAAAGCTCTTGTCATGAACGTTCCTGGAACGCTTCATGATTTAAACGCCGATATCGATAAATATAACGCTCCCAGAATTCTCCGCGAGGTCGAGGGAGATTTTCAGATGACGGTCAAGGTCGTCGGCGAGTTCAAACCCGGCGCGGGTTCGAACCGGCGCGGCGGTTTGCCGTTCAACGGCGGAGGGTTGTTCGTTTGGCGAGATTCGGATAACTTCATCCGTTTAGAACGAGGCGCGGTGATGCGAAACGGCAAGGTCGGCGTGTTTTCGATCTTCGAGGAGCGCGAGGGGGGATCGTCGGGAGCGCAACACAACGGCCCGCTCGCCCCCGGAACGACTCATCTTAAACTCGAACGCCGCGGCGGCCGAATTTACGGCTTCACCAGCAAAGACGGCAAACGCTGGGTCCCGCTCAAACCGATCGACACCGTGTGGGGACCCGAACTCAAAATCGGCCTCGACGCGATCAACTCGAGCGACGCCCCTTTCACCGTCAGGTTCGAGAATTTCAGCGTCAAAACCAAAAAGCCGCGAGCCTCGGCTCGCCCCAAAAAATCGTGACGGCGCCTAAACAAAATCGTATGAACGTGGGACAAAATCGCTTATCCCACGTTTTTTTTGTTTTGATATGAATTTAGTGCTTAATTAATAATTAGATATGAATTATCGTAATCGGTCGGACGCGCGCACGCGAGTTGAACGGAACCTTCGCTACGCGTTCGATCGTATTTTGTTCTTATTTGCGTTTGGCCGGGGGGTCGTCCTGTGGAGTCGAAGCCAGGATTAAAAGGTGCAACGTCGGATCCGAGCGTCGTTCGCTCAGCCGTAAAAAGATATCCGCGGCCTGTTTCGTCTTCCCCGATAAGTACTTTTCAACCCCCAGCACGAGCCACGCGTCGCGGTCGTCGGGCTCGGTTTGCAGGTACGATTCAAGCTTGGCGATCTGGCGGTCGAAATCGGCCGGCTCGACATACATCGCTTTGATATCGGGCGCGTTGAAGATCCACTCTTCGTCGGCTTCGAGAGCGTCGCGGAAGCATTGCGCCGCGTCGGCGTAACGCCCCTGAATCATTTCGATTTGACCGAGATGCACAAGCGTATCGGCGAGCGTCGGGTCGGCTTGGTACGCCTGTTCAAAGCGTTCCCGCGCTTTGACGAGGTTCGACGATCGAAAGAGACGATCGCCGCGCATTAATAAGTCGCGCGCCTTGACGGGATTCCGCCGAGGCCTGGCTGCGGCCGCGGGTTGTTGCATCCGCGTGGGAATCGCCCAATTTCCCGCGACCCGACCGGGCGGTATGGGTGTGGAGTACGGCCTAAACATGTATCCAGGACCGCCGAATCCACCCCGAAATCCGCAACCCCCGCCGTACGCCGCGGGATATCCGTAGGGCATGAATCCGCCGCCGAACCCCTGACCGAACATCATCGGCGAAGCGTACGGAGACATCGCGTAAGGTCCTCCCCCCGCGAGCATCATCGGTGAATTCGCCGCGATCGAATTAAAACCCCCGTTATTCACACCGAAAGGCGAAATGGACGCGTTCGAATCCGCCGCACCCGACGATCCTTTGGCGGCGGGCGTTGCCGTCGCGACGGGGGGATCCTCACCCGGATCGGTTGGCGGCGCGGGGTCGTCGTCGCCGCGACCGCCGGCGGGCCAAGCCTGGGCGCCGCAGCTCATCGCCAAGATTAGGCAAGCCGTCAGCCCGATACGCGCCCACATGGCCGTCACTCCGTTCTTGGAGGAGTTAGAGGGGTCCTTAATTTATTCTATGCCCGATCCCCAAAAGATGCAAAGACTCCCGTCGCCGTTCCGTACCGTTTTTTTCGCATCGACTCATGAAAAACACCATCCCATCCCGCGCAAACTCACTCTTTTATCAAATCTTCGTCAAAAAAATCGAATCGACCGAGCGAATCTCCTACGCGGAATCGACCCCGATTGAAATCGGTCGGATTCGGTTCTATATGGAATGCGAGAGGAGGGACTCGAACCCTCACGCCTTGCGGCACGGGATCCTAAGTCCCGCGCGTCTGCCAATTCCGCCACTCTCGCGAATCGATCACGCGCAACGCCGATCGATCTCAATCTTCGTCGTCTGCGCCATGATACAATCGGACCCCGCTCGATCGCCAGCGGTTCGCCAAAACGTTCACGCGATCGACGATTCGGCTCAAAACTTATGTGAATTCCGAACGCATCACAAAACAAGATGTGATGTATTAATGGGTTATCGTTATGAACAGACGTCGCTTTATCGAGGGTTCGGCCGCGGGTCTCGGGGCTCTCTTGACGGCCGGCGGATTCGCATCCGATCGATCGGGGCGTGAAGTCCGCGCGGGGCGAATCGACGCCGATCTGGCGATCGTAGGCGGCGGTTTGGGAGGATGCGCCGCGGCGCTCGCGGCGCTTCGCGCCGGTCGGACCGTCGTCCTCACCGAGCCGACCGATTGGATCGGCGGCCAGCTCACCCAGCAGGCCGTCCCCCCCGACGAACACCCCTGGATCGAACGCTTCGGCCGTAATCGCTCGTATCAAGAGCTTCGTGACGGTATCCGCTTTTATTATCAAAAACATTACCCGCTTTCGATCGAAGCGATCGCCGATCGTTCGCTCAATCCGGGACGAGGAGGCGTGTCGGCCTTGTGTTGCGAGCCGAGGGTCGCGCTCGCGGTTTTAACCGCGATGCTCGCGCCTTACGCCTCGGCGGGTAAGCTGACCGTTTTGCTCGAGCGAGTTCCCGTTTCGGCCGAAACCGACCGCGATCGCGTCCGCTCGGTCGACGTCCGACACGCGCGTTCGGGAAACCGTACGACTCTGGTCGCTCCTTATTTCCTCGACGCGACCGAACTCGGCGATCTCCTTCCTCTCGCCGGCGTCGAATTCGTCGTCGGCTTTGAATCGCGAACCAAAACCGGAGAAGACCGCGGACCCGATCAAGATCGTCCGCTTAATCAACAAGCAATTACCTATTGTTTCGCGATCGATTATCAAAAGGAGGGCGATTTTACGATCGACAAACCCGCCGAATATCAATTTTGGCGCGATTTCGCTCCCAAGATGAAGCCTTCCTGGCCGGGGAAATTGCTCGATTGGACGGCGACCGATCCGCAAACGCTCGAACCGCGTCGGCACGCGTTCAATCCCGAAGGCGCGGGAGACGGTCTTTGGGTTTACCGTCGGATCGCCGATCCTCGAACGTTTCGGCCCGGGTTTTTAAAAGGAGGGATGACGCTCGTCAATTGGCCGCAGAACGATTTTTTGCTCGGACCGATCATCGGTCCAGGGGTATCGGCCCAAGACGCCGAGCGACGCCTGGCGCAAGCCAAACAATTGAGCCTTTCGCTTTTATACTGGATGCAAACCGAGGCGCCGAGGCCCGACGGCGGAACGGGTTGGAAGGGCTTGCGGCTTCGCCCCGACGTCGTCGGAACCGAAGACGGTTTGGCCAAACATGCTTATATTCGTGAATCAAGGCGAATCGTCGCCGAATTCACCGTTCTTGATAAGCACGTGGGAACCGAGAGTCGCCGCAAGGCGACGGGCCGAACCGACGTCGTTCGCGGCGAGCGTTTCGCCGATTCGGTCGGTGTCGGAAGCTATCGGATCGATCTTCACCCGAGCACCGAAGGCGATAATTATATCGATATCAGTTCTTTACCTTTTCAGATTCCGCTGGGTGCGCTTTTGCCCGTGCGCGTCGAGAATCTTTTGCCGGCGTGTAAAAATCTTGGGGTCACGCATATTACGAACGGATGTTATCGATTGCATCCCGTCGAGTGGGCGATCGGCGAGGCTTCGGGATTGCTGGCTTCGTTTTGTGTCGAGCGGAAGGTCGTTCCGCGCGAGGTTCGTTCCAAGCCCGGATTGTTCGCCGATTTTCACCGGATGTCGGTTGCGCACGGGGTCGAAACCGACTGGCCCGAACTCAGGCCTCGTTGATCCGCCCGCGGACGCGATTCGCCGCGGCAAACAAACAATGACATGTCTATGTTTTATTTGAATGAAATCGGCCGAACCGCCGTGCGAGATGCTATTCGGAAAGAAAGCCGGATATTCGGCTGGATTTGACGGCGAAGATAAAATCGCAATGGCGAACGCTTTTGGGAGCGAGAACCCCGAATCGGGAGGGCGAACCTCCTGGTGAGCCGGCATGTTTTCATCTTTATGGGCGAACCGGAATTGGGGAACGCGAGCCGGAATTCGGGAGGGCGAACCTCCCGGTGAGCCGTATTATTATATTATTTTTGACTGATAAAACCATTCGCCGGCGTGAATGACGCAAAACGGCTCGCCGGGAGGTTCGCCCTCCCAAGCATAACGAACAGACATCTAGATATTTAATATAATCCGATTTACTTTATAAATCGGCTTTGAAACCGGTAAAATCGCGCCGTCGGAGTTTCGTGAGCTTTTCCGGACGGCCTCGAAGCCGTTATCAAAGAATTTCATTTCACCAATAACCGCTCGGGACGAGACTCACGCTCTCGAAAACTTCGCGCCGATTCGGCTCCGTAAGATCGATTCGTCGCGCGTCGTCTCGGATATCCGCGAATCATGCGTCGATTCCAACCGAGGGTTGAGAAGGATCGCCCCGCGCTGCGCGAAGCTCGCTTCACGACGTCTCGATCGGTAAGATCGGCGTATTCAACACTCTTAGCCGATCAGAAAACCTTTCGTATCATGAATTGCGTGATATCGCAAAAAAATCGCACGATGATTTGAGTCCCGAAACGACGTCCGAGCGCAGTCTTATAGATAGGGACGGTGAGGATGGACACTTCAATGCTTCAACGACGCGAAGGCGCGCCAAACGGTGGCGGAGGCGAACATGACGAACGCGTCGAGTGGGACGCGTTCCTCATGTCGCACCGTGATCGCTTACGCCGAATGATCAAGCTCCGGCTCGACGATCGGCTTCACGGGCGGATCGATCCGTCCGACGTCATTCAAGAGGCTTATCTCGAAGCGACCGTGAGGAGAACCGAATACGAATCCAATCCTGAACCGATGCCGTTGTTTTTATGGCTTCGGTTCATCACGCTTCAACGTCTTGATATCATCCATCGTAAGCATTTCTGTAAGGCGCGCGACCCGAGACGAGAGATCTCGATTCACCACCCGGCGTTCCACGACTCGACTTCCCAGGAGATCGCGACTCGCCTGCTCTGCAAAGATTCGAGCGTCGGCGAAGTCGCGATTCGCAACGAACGAAAAATCCGAATCGCAAAAGCGCTTCAGAGCATGGAGACGATCGATCGCGATATTTTGGTGCTGCGCCATTTCGAGCAACTTACAAATATCGAATGCGCTCGACTCCTCGGTCTGAGCGAATCGGCCGTCACCAAACGCCACATCCGCGCCCTCAATCGGCTTAAAGACTCTCTGGCGGATCTTCCGGGAGGCTTTGAAGGATTATGAATCGATTTCCAGATCAATTAGCGTTATGTGATTTCGACGGCCTGGGCAGGATCGTCGATTCGTTCCTCGAGCGATATCGCGCCGGCGAACGACCGTCTCTGACGGATCTGATCGATCGACACCCGGAATTCGCCGATTCGTTACGCGAATTGTTTCCCGCGCTCGTGGAACTCGAAGGAATCGGCCGCAAGATCGCCAATGAAACATACATATATTCATACATAGAAAAGCCGCCGGCCGACGCGACCGTGCCGCTCGGCGTCGATTCCGCGCATTGCGCGGTTCGCCTCGCGGATCTTCCCGAACGGCTCGGAGAATACCGCATTCTCAGGCGCATCGGAGTCGGCGGAATGGGAATCGTCTACGAAGCCGAACACGAATCGCTCAAAAACCGAGTGGCGCTCAAGGTGATGCACCCTCGGTTTCGCACCGATCGTAACCATCTCGATCGGTTTTATGTCGAGGCCCGCTCGGCCGCGGGGTTGCATCATACGAATATCGTCGGAGTGTTCGATTACGGCGATGAAAACGGCGTCCCTTATTACGCGATGCAATTTATCGACGGACTTTCGCTCGACAAGGTCATCGCCGACCTGCGCCGAATTCGGGCCGCGACCCCCCTCGAAAGCTCGTGTAACGATAAAATATTTGTATCAAAAAACGAGCAATCTCTAACGCAATCGATCGTCGCGGGATTGCACACGGGTCGGTTCGAATCGTTTCGCGATCGAACGAACGCGCTCGATCTTAATAGAACATGTAGTTATGAAAGCTTGAATATTTCCACACCGATTGAGGATCGGGCGGATTTCGACCGCGTCGAAGCCGCGCCGGTCGACGAGCGATCTCAACCCTTTGAAACGTCGCGGTCCGAATCGGCTTCGTTCGCGTCGTCGTCGTTCTGCGGATCGACCGAGGGGCGGTATTACCGTGAGGCGGCGCGGCTTTGCTCGCGTGTCGCCGACGCGCTCGACCACGCGCACCGAAGGGGCGTTTTGCACCGCGATATCAAGCCCTCGAACCTCCTCCTCGACGCGATGGGGAACGTTTGGGTGACCGATTTCGGCCTGGCGAAGATCGCGGAGGACGAAGATCTCTCGAACTCTCACGATCTCGTCGGCACGCTTCGGTTCATGGCGCCAGAGCGGTTCGAAGGCGTCTCCGATCCCGGCGTCGATATCTACGCGCTTGGAGCAACCTTATATGAATTGATCACACTTAAGCCGGCGTTCGATGAAAACGATCACGCCCGGCTGATCGAACGGATCCTCCACGATCCGCCGACTCCGCCGCGAAGAATCGATCGTCGGATCCCGCGCGACCTCGAAACGATCGTCCTCAAATCGCTCGCCAAAGACCCCGACGCGCGATTCGCGAACGCGAAAGAGTTCGCCGACGAACTCAGACGCTTCGTCGAGGGACGACCGATTCGGTCGCGGCCCGTTTCGTTGATCGAACGACTCTGGCGCTGGTGTAAACGCGAACCCTGGTTGGCGTGCGCCAACTTCGCCGCGGCGCTGTTGACGACGCTCCTCGCGATCGGCGCGACGACCGCGGCCTTCGTCTACAAGAAACAGGCGGAATTGCTCGGCGTCGAACGAATCAAAACCAATCAGGCTTTGATTGATTCCTATATCGGCGAGGCGAGCGCGAGTCGATACAGCGGCCGGCCGGGTCGAAGGTTCGACACCCTCAAGGCGGTTTCCGAAGCCCGCCGTCTGCTCAAAGAGATGAATTCAAACGCCCCCTCGAAGCGTTGCGCCAAACTCCGCGACCTCGCGATCGCGGCGCTCGCGCTTCCCGATATCCGAATCGATCGAACATATTACGAACCTCTTGATTATCAATCGTCCTCCGACATCGACCCCGATTGGAGCCGATACGCTCTCACCGATCGTTCGGGAAATTGCGTCGTCCTTCGCGCGTCCGACGGCGCCGAGGTTTGCCGGATTCCGAATCAAGGCGCCGCGAGCGTGTGCGCGCCCCTCTTCGCACCCGACGGCCGCTCGCTTGCGCTCCGTTACGAGGACGGCAGGCTCGCTCTCCTCCGATTCGACGCCGACAATCCAAGGCTCGTCGCCGAACTCCCCGCGGGCTCGGCGAGCGTCCATTCGGTCGATTTTCGCGGCGACGGCGGAGCGTTGATCTTCGCGTCTTTTGATCATATACCGACGCTCCTCGACGTCATATCGGGTCGAAAACGCGAACTGTCGGGCGACCGAAACCCGATCGATCGCGCCGCGTTTCATCCCGACGGTCGCCGAATCTCCGTCGCATTCAATCAAAATAATAAACATTCTATCGAGATTTGGAATTTGGAAAACCCCGATCCAATCGCGTCGTTCGAACCTCCCGCGAACGTCCATCACATAAGATGGTCGCCCGACGGCGTTCGTTTCGCCGCGGCTTGCGATAATAGTCGAATCTACATTTATCGAATCGATCTTCCCCGGTCGAAACCGCTCGTTCTCGAAGGGCTCAACAATCACGGCCTCATAGTCGGTTTCAATCATCGCGGCGACCTGCTCGCGAGCAACGGTTGGGAGGGGGTGCTCCGGCTCTGGGATCCTCGAACCGGACGTCGATTGCCGACTCATATCGGCGGCGGATCGCCCCGTTTCAGCCGCGACGATCGTCGTTTCGGCTTTGGACGCTCGGGAAACGCGCTGCGGGATTACGAGGTCGAATCGGCGAGAGAACTGACGATTATCCCGGGCGACCCCGATCCGTCGCGCGATCACTATCAACTCGCTTTCGCTCCCGACGGTCGAATCCTCGCCGCGCGCGCCAAGTATGGATTAAAATTTATTGATTTCAAGGCGCGAGAATCGCTCGCCGAGATCGCGCCGCTCGGTTGGTCGAGCGAGGCGTTCGATTCGAACGGTTCGTTGTTCACCTTCGGTTCTTACGGCCTCCTGCGGTTCGACGCGCGACACGATCAAAACCTCTATCGGCTTGGACCTCCTCGAATGATCTCTCGCCTCGGCGCCGACGGCGGCGACGTCGCCGCGAGTCGCGACGGTCGCGTAATCGTAGGAACATTCTTTAATCAAGGAGCGTTCGCGTTCTTGAGCGATCGACCCGACGAACCCGTATCGCTCGGCCCGCAAAAGGACGTTCGAGGCGTCGCGGTAAGCCCCGACGGCCGTTGGGCCGCGACCGTCTCTCATATCGGTATCAACCCCGCCGTTTATGTGTGGGCGACCGCGACGGGGAAACGAGTCGCCGTTTTAAACACCCCCGGAGGTTCGTCGGCGCGATTCAGCCCCGACGGTCGCCGACTTGTTACAAGTTCCAACGGCTGCAAACTTTGGGAGGTCGGATCTTGGCGATTGATCCGCGAATTTGAACCGAAAAGCGGATCGATCGAATTCGATCCCTCGGGATCGACGCTCGCGGTCTGTGTCGGCACCCAGGTATGTTTGTATGATCCTAATACCGGGATTCGCTCCGCGACGCTCGAATCGCCGACCTCGGGAATCACCCATAACGTCGCCTTCTCGCCCGACGGTTCTCGCCTGGCCGTCAACGATACGCAATCGCACGACATCCTGATTTGGGATTTGACGCGCATCCGCCGCGAACTCGACGAGCTTGGGCTAAACTGGCGTACCTCGGCCGAAAATGCGAATAACGCGGCGAATCTCGATCGTTCGATTCCGCCCGATGAATCTTCAACCGACCGATCGACGCGATCCGTTCCGCCGATTCCGATCCGGCTGGAAATCGACGGAACCGAGGCTTCCGACATCCTCAGGCTCAAGTCGTTACGACGGATGAAAGACGATCGTCGCGCCGTCTACCGATTCTTTCATTCTCGGCTGAATTCCTCTGACGAATATCACCGACGGGCGCGCGATTGGGCGCGGTTGGGACAATGGAACGCGGCTCGAGTCGACGCCGAATCGGCGGCGCGCGATCGACCCGAAGATCCTCGCCGGATCGCCTTGGCGGCGATCTGCGCCTACCAATCAGGGGATGATCAATTTGCCGTTTCGTGGATGCGTCGAGCCGCGGCGATCGATCCCGACGATCCTTATTCGCTCAATACGTTCGCCTGGTATCTGCTCAATTCCAAACGATCGTCGCGCGACGACTTCAAAACCGCTCTCGCCGCGGCTCGAAAGGCGGTCGCGCTCGCTCCGCGAGAGCGAATGATCCGAAACACGCTCGCTCTCGCGCTCGCTCGCCTCGGTCGCTACGAAGAAGCCGTCGGGGCGATCGGACAACCCGAATCGTTCGATCTCTGGGATCGTTTAGTGCTCGCGCCTTGTTATCACCGGATGGGACAAACGCTTTCGGCGCGCGAATCGCTCGATCGGGCGATCCGCGCGATCGAGACCGATTCCAAAATGACTCCGCGCGATCGCGACGACGCGAAAGCTCTCGTCGCCGAGGCCGAAAAAATCCTGGCGTCGCCGAGCGATCGAGCCGTCGACGTCGAAATCAAAACGTATCAAATCGACGCGGTCCCGATCAAATAGATCGTACCCGGTTCCGGGAGAATCGCGGATATCATCAAGCCGTTTTCACGTCGTCGCCGACGATTTTAGCGCCAATGCACGTTCACTTCTTCAATCAAAGGAGCGGTTATGTTTAGCACGAACGGAAGATTTCGCTTGTTTTTGACCGCGGTCGCGGCGGCTTCGCTCGCGATTTCCGCGGGGCTCGCGGCGGCGACCGAGATTCGCGACGGTCGCGGCGACTCGATTCGGGCCGGCGATCGCGTTATCCAGAAGTCGCGAGATTTTCGGCTTCGGATCGGCTCGCGAATCGTCGAGGAAAGTCGTGATTCTTTAAACATTTATCGAGTCGAGCGCGTCGAGGGGTCGTGGCTTTGGCTTTACGCCGACGGATTCGCCGGATGGGGATCGGCGAGCGAGGTCGTTCCGGTCGATCGAGCGATCGATTTTTACACCAGGGCGATCGAGGTCGATCCTCTCGACGATTGGGCCTTCGAGGCCAGAGGAGTCGTTTTCCTCGAAACGCAAGGCGATTTTGATCGCGCGTTCGACGATTTCCACGTCGTCGTGCAGCTCAATCCGACAAGTTCCGCCTACAACAATCAAGGATATGCTCGATTTGCCAGAAAAGAATACGATAAGGCGATCCGCGATTACGATCAAGCGATCGGTCTCGATCCCCAAGCCTACGTCTCGTATTACAACCGAGGAAACGCGTGGTTCGCCGTCAAGAATTACGAGCGAGCGAGCGACGATTTCGATCGCGCAATTCTAATTAATCCTAAATATGCGCCTGCGTATATTAGCCGAGCCGTATGTCGAACGGCGCTCAAGCGATACCCGAGCGCGATCGCCGATTTCAACGAGGCGATCAAGATCGATCCCAAAAACGTTCAGGCGTACGTCGATCGCGGGATCGCTCGAATCGATATCCTCGATTTCGATAATGCGATCGCCGATTACTCGAGGGCGATCGATCTCGATCCCGTAAACGTTCGCGCGCGATCGTTACGCGGAGACGCTTTCGCCGCGAAAAAACGGTACGACGAGGCGATCGCCGATTACTCGAGGGCGATCGAACTCGATCCCGCGAACGCTCGAGCGTACTCGAGCCGCGGATCCGCCTGGTCGGCCAAAAAAGAATATGATAAGGCGATCGCCGATTACACCGAGGCGATCCGGCTCGATCCCCAAAACGGCGAAACGTTTTTCCGCCGCGGCGCGGCCTGGAGCGGAGCGAACGAACCCGATAAGGCGCTCGCCGATTCGATCGAGGCGATCCGGCGCGAACCCCAGGAGGTCGTCGCATACATCGTCGACGAAGCCTCATGGAACGGCAAAGACGAATACCGCCGAAAAGCGATCGCCGAGTACGTCGAAAAAATCCTCGTCGAGCCCAAATCCCCCTTCGATTACGACAATCGAGGCGTTTACTGGATGAATAAAAAAATGTATGAAAAAGCGATCGGCGATTTCACCGCGGCGATCGGGCTCGACCCGAATTTCTCTCGTTGCTATGTTCATCGAGGAAAATGTTGGATCGATCGAGAGGAATACGGACTCGCGATCGGCGATTTCACCGCGGCGATCAAGCTCGATCCCGAATTCGTCGAAGCGTATGTCCGGCGAAGCGTCGCTTTGCGGGGGACGAAACGGTTCGACGAGGCGATCGCCGACTGCGACACGGCGATTCGAATCGACCCGACCCTCTCCGTCGCGTACCTTCACCGCGCCGTCGCGAATTTCGCCGAGAAACAAACCGCGAAGGCGATCGCCGATTGCAATCGAGCGATCAGGATCAATCCCAGGAGCGCCGACGCATACCTGCTCCGCGGAGCCGTTCAAGAATATAATAATCAACCGTTTAAAGCGATCGACGATTATTCCGCCGCGATTATGATCGGCCCCGCCGACGCTTGTCTCCATCTGGTGAGAGGACGCGTCTGGTACTCGATGAAACGCTACGATCAAGCGATCGAAGACTGCGACCGCGCAATCCAGATCGATCGCCTCCACGCCGACGCCTACGCCTGCCGAGCGATCGTTCGATCCGCCAAAAAAGATTTCGACAAGGCGCTCGACGATTGTAATCGTGCGATCGAGCTTTCAGATACAACCGCTCACGCTAAAGTTATCCAAAGTATGATTTACGTCGCCCGCGGAGATTGCTCCAGGGCGATCGCGGTTTGCGACGATGTCATCAAAATGTACAAGAAAATGTTCTACGATGTTTCCAAAATGTCGAGCGTCGACGATTTGACGAATAATCAAGTCGATAACGTCGGAGCGATTCGTATCGACGAATTCTCGCAACCGACGACGCTCGATTATCGAATGCTCACACGAGCGATCGTAACGCGCGGCGACGCGCTGTTCGTCAAGAAAAAATTCGACAAGGCCTTCGAAGATTACAACGACCCCTTGATCGATATGACGAAATACGATCGCTTCGAACGCTATTATTCGGATTTCGTGTCGAGGTTCGACGCGATCGCCTCGGCCGCGACCGATCGATTCCATCCCCAACTCTTGTACCTCGACGAAGAAACGCCGTTTTACCGGAAAGGATTGATTCGACTCTCGAGTCGCGAATTCGACGCCGCGATCGCCGATTTCGATCGCGCGATCGAAATCGATCCGACCGATGTCGCCGCATACCAAAAAAGGGGCTCGACTCGGTTGGCTCTGAAACAATACGACCGAGCGATCGCCGATTTCGACGCCGTGCTCGAAATCGATTTCTGGAACGTCGACGCCTTAACAATGCGCGCAACGGCCCTCGTCGCATCGAATCATTTCGATCAGGCGATCGACGATTTGAACGAAGCGATTCGCCTCGCTCCCAGACTCGTTTCGGCGTACGCGATTCGCGGATTCGCATTCGCGAAAACCAATCAATTCGAAAAAGCTATCGATGATTATAACACGATTATTCAGCTCGATCCCCGAAACATCGAGGCTTACAAATCTCGCGCCTTCGCCTGGTTCGTTTTAATGCGATACGACAAGGCGCTCGCCGATTATAACGACGTCGTTCGACTCGAACCCGGCGACGAACAGGCCCAATACGGCGGATTGATCGTCGGCCTCGTTTTGAGACGAAACGACGTGCTCGACGCCGCTCGCTCGGCGATCGATCTTTTAAACAACCGAGCCGAAACCAAAGCGAGAATCGCGTTGACAGGGCATTTCGCGGCGCGTCGCTCGGGCAAAAACGACGAGGCGCGGCGGTTCCTCATCCAGGCGCGCTCCGATCACGACGATACGAATTGGCCCGCCCCCGTCGCTATGTATTTGCTCAATCGCTTGCATGAGCATACCCTTTTAGCTCTCGCCGACGACCCGGAGAAAATGACCGAAGCTCGTTGTTATCTCGGCCTCGACGAGGAACTGAAGGGAGAAATTGAACGCGCGATCGACCATTTCCGTTGGGTCGAGAAGAACGGAAATCGTTCTTCGATGCATTATGCGTTCGCGCTCGCCGAACTTGATCGATTGAGCCGGATTTCGAAGAAGTAGTACCAAATAAGTATGATACGTTTTTTGTCGATCCAATCGACGTCGTGTCGACGAACGTCGATTCGGTGATCGCGCGAGAGTGTTTTGCGGGGCTTATCCCTTCCGGGAGGACGAAACCTTCCGGGAGGGACATTCTCTGAATTAGTTATTCTTATATCATGATTAGTCAGAAAATCCGGCTCGGACGACGCCTCGACGTCGCGGATAAGACCGACGCGTTCGGCGATCCGGCGGGAGGGCGAACCGCCGTGTGAGCCCGCTTTATATGATGATCAATCAGAAAATCCGGCTCGGTCGACGCCTCGACGTCTCGGATAAGACCGACGCGTTCGGCGATCCGGCGGGAGGGCGAACCGCCGTGTGAGCCCGATTTATATCATGATCAATCAGAAAAGCCGGCTCGGACGACGCCTCGACGTCGCGGATAAGACC
>JAJYWB010000036.1 GCA_021791715.1 Planctomycetota bacterium
CGTTTGTATTCCGGGAGGGCGAGGCGCCGACCGAGCCGGCGTTTGTGAAAGTGAATTGATTGAAAAGGGCTCACACGGCGGTTCTCCCTCCCACAAGATCACCGATGCTGAAATGCCGATTCCGGGCGGGCGAGGCGCCGACCGAGCCGGCATTGCTCAAAATGAACTTGTTGAAACGGGCTCACACGGCGGTTTGCCCTCGCTGAAGAGTTCGCCGCCTCAGAAGATAACCGTCCCCGATATGTCGATTTCGGGCGGGCGAGGCGTCGACCGATCCGGCATTGCTCAAAATGAACCTGATGAAACGGGCTCACACGGCGGTTCGCCCTCCCTTCAGATCACCGATGCTGAAATGTTGATTCCGGGCGGGCGAGGCGCCGACCGAGCCGGCGTTTGTATTCCGGGAGGGCGAGGCGTCGACCGAGCCGGCATTGCTCATAACGTCGATTCCCAAGCGGGCTCACACGTCGGTTCCCCCTCCCTGAGAAGTTCGCCCCCCCAGAAGAGTTCGCCCCCCAAGAAGAATTCGACTCGGCGAAGCGCGTCTCGATCGCAACTGGCGTCGCCGGCGCCAAAGATTCCGCCGCTGCTCGATGCGATATCGAGGCGGCGTCAACTCTGCGAGTTTATCGCAGGTCAAACCTTTCGAGCTCGAGCGAAATCGCACGACGGCGACGCTCGATTTCTCGGTCGGTCGATGTCCATGACGTTCATCTGAAGTGAAAGCGTCATCAACCATGCAATGAGCCCGGGCGACCGTGAGATCGGGCCGGGACGCTCTTTGACATCTCGATTGTTTGATCAAGAGAGCGGGGACGACGTCGCGAAGTTCGAGATCCTCAACCTTGAACATCGCGACGCGTCCCGCTCTCGATGAGTTTCGTTCCACGCCCAGAAACGCGATACCGATCGGGAATTGATTCCGTAAATATCGAATCGTCGACAGAAAAACATATAATAAAAATAACAGCGATGTTTGTTTGACGAGATTGTGCCATCGATCGACCGGTTTCGCTCGCGTCACGATCGAGCGGGGAGTTCGAAACGGCTATCTTCAGGGGGAATATCAATCCGAAAGACGCGTGCGTTTTCGACGTCGGGGTCGGGTTCGATCGTGATCGTCCAAGCGGCATCCGGGAGCCGTTCGCGGGCGCGATCGGCCCATTCGACCAAACAAAGACCTTCGCCCGAAGCGAAGTATTCGTCGGCGCCGAGCGCGTCGAGATCGGACGGCGATCTCAACCGATAAAAATCGAAATGATAGATCGGCATCGATCCTTCGTATTCATGAATCAAGATAAAAGTTGGGCTAGCGATCGCCGCGGGGTCGACGCCGAGCGATTCGCAAATCGATCGCGCCAGCCGCGTTTTACCGGCGCCCAGCGGCCCGACGAGCGCGATCGTCGCGCCCGGCGTTACGACCTCGGCGATCGATCGCCCCAACCGTTCGGTGTCGTTTTCGGATCGACTCTCGAAGACATATCGGTTCATAAGCTTCACTTGGCTTGAAAATGATCGAAACCTTTCGGCGTGATGTCGCGGATCGATCCGTCGGCGGATCCGAGCGCGATTCCGGGTTCGGGTCGGATCACGCCGATCGGGATCGGTTTGAAACCCTCGATCGATTCGGATCGCAATCGTTTGGAATCGGCGGGGTCGACTGTGAAGCAGAGTTCAAAGTCTTCGCCGTCGCCGAGCGCGTGTTCGAGCGAGGTTCGGCCGTCGCGGGCGCTCTCGAAGATCGCGTCGGCGTGGATCGGAATCGAATCGGCGTCGAGGATCGCTCCCAAACCGCCGCTTTCTTCGAGGATATGGCCGAGATCGGCGGTGAGACCGTCGGAGATATCGATCATCGCGTGAATCGACATCAAACGATGAATGGATTGCGCCTCCTTGATTCTGGGAACGGGGCTTAAATGTCTGCCCCTCAGGCTGCCGCCGAGCGGACCGGTGACGAAAATATGATCTCCCGGTTTGGCGCCGCGTCGGGTGACGGCTCGCGGAGGGGTCGGCTCTCCGACGATCGTCACGCTGCAGACGAGCGGGCCGTGCCACGAATTGGTGTCGCCTCCCGCGATCGCGACCTGGTGTTCGCGAGCCGAGTCTTCAAGGCCGAGATAAAGCTCGCGGGCGATCTCGATTCCGTGCGATCTGGGAAGCGCGACCGATACGAACGCGGCGATCGGTTTGCCGGCCATCGCGGCGATATCCGATAAATTCACTCCCATCGCTTTATAACCGACCTGTCGCGGGGTCGCCGAGTCGAGGGTGAAATGGCGTCCTTCGATCAGCATGTCGGTCGCGACGAGGATCGACCCGGAGTCGGCGGATAAGTCGATCTCGGCGGCGTCGTCGCCGATTCCCAGCCGCACTTTCGGAAGCGAAGCGGAGCGTCGTCTGATCCATTCGATCAGGCCGAATTCGCCGGTTGGAATATTTTCATCAGCGGGCGCTTGCATATCGGGATTCTGAGACATGTCGGTTGATTCTTGTGGTTGCGCGGATCGGTTCGCGTTTGTTTTTTTCGATTGGGATATCTTATCGTCCGCGTCGCCCCGCGAGGAAGGCGCGAAGAGCGTGTTCGGCGGCGTGTTCAAGGAGTTCGGCCGCGTTTTTAACGGCTTCGTCGAGCGTGATCGGGCCGGGGCAGACGCTGAAATACGCGTCGATTCCGGCTTCGATCACGTCTTCGGCGCCGGGTCCGATCGTCCCGGCGAGCGCGATCACAGGGATATTATCGCGTTTGGCGATTTTGGAAACGCCGACGACGGTTTTGCCGAACGCGCTCGAGCGGTCGAGCGAGCCTTCGGCGGTGAGGCAAAGCGAGGCGCCTTGAAGACGATCGGCGAGGTGAACAGCGTCGACGATCAGGTCGATTCCGCGTTTGAGGCGTCCGTGCGCGAACGCGACGAGGCCCGCGCCCAGGCCTCCCGCCGCGCCCGCTCCAGGAAGGTCGCGGATCGCCACGCCGAGATCGCGTTCGATGATCGCGGCGAAGTGAGCGAGATTGCGGTCGAGGAGTTCAACCTGCGCGGGAGACGCACCTTTTTGCGGGCCGTAGATCGCCGAGGCGCCTTCGGGTCCGCAGAGGGGGTTGTCGACGTCGCAAGCGATATCGATTTGTATACGATCAAGAGCGCGAGAACGTAAGGATATCTCGATTTTGGCAAGCCGATCGAGCGTTCCCCCCGCGGGTTCGATCGGTTCGTCTTTTTCGTCGAGCAGACGGTAGCCGAGAGCTTGCGCGAGCCCCGCTCCGCCGTCGTTGGTCGCGCTTCCGCCGATGCCGACGATCACGCGTTGGGCGCCGTTTTGGACGGCGTCGAGGATCAATTCGCCGACTCCGATCGTCGTCGTTTTGGCGGGATCGCGCCGGTCTTTGGGGACGAGGACGAGCCCGGCGGCGGCGGCCATTTCAATGACGGCGGTCGAACCGTCGCCGAGGATTCCGTAGGTCGCCGTAACGCGTTCGCCGAGCGGACCGGCGACGATCGCGGTCCGGATCGAACCCGAGGTCGCGGCGACGAGCGCGTCGACGGTTCCCTCGCCGCCGTCGGCCATCGGCGCCGAATCGACGATCGCATCGGGAGCGGCCTTGCGGACGCCTCTCGTGATCGCCGAGGCGGCTTGCGCCGCCGAGAGCGAGCCTTTAAACTTATCGGGAGCGATCACGATTTTCATCGACCCCTCCCGATTCGGATCCGAAATTGTTGAAAATTCAAAGATGATTTCACCGGTGCAGGTTCGTCAGCAGGCTCTCGGTCAATTCGAGGATGCCTGGGTAAATTTTGTTCTGGCGGATAATGAAGTATTGAATCGTCGTCGCGCCGACCGATTCGGATTGTTTAAGGATATAGATAACGTTATCGGGATGGATCGTTTCCCAATGACGGTCGCCGACGTTGAGTCCGACGAGGATATCGCCCCTGGCGATATTGGCGCGAGCCGCGGCGCTTTTCGGTAGTACCGATTGCACGTAGAGGCCGCCGCGAAGCTTATCGGAAGCCGCCGCGGTGTATTCGGCGCCGACGGGGGTCGTTTTGAGGCCCAAAAGTCGCCAAACGCGTTCACCCGTCGATACGGTCGAGCGAGCGAGGGGTTGAACCTCGAGGGGGATTTCTTTTTCGTCGCCGTCGCGGCGGACGATCACCGCGACTTGTTTGCCGGGCTTGGCGTCGAGCAATCCACGTTCGATATCAAGCCGGTTTGAGACGGGAAATCCGCCCACTTTGACGATCTCGTCTCCTTTTTGGAAGCCCGCGGATTGCGCTCCGCTGCCGCTTTGGATATCGGAGAGATAAACCTTGGCGCCTTCGGGGGTCAATTTTTCGGTTGCGATCAGTCCGTGCCAGGTTCCGGCGAGACGTCTTGTGCTCATCATTTCGGCGGCCGACGCCTTGACGTCGTCGATCGGCAGCGCGAATCCGATGCCCTGAGCGCCGGCCCGCACGGCGACGTTGATTCCGATCAATTCGCCGTTGATGTTCACGAGCGGACCTCCCGAATTGCCCGGGTTGATGCTCGCGTCGGTTTGGATCAAGTTCCTATAGACTTGTTCATCCGAGAGTGTGACGTTGCGGTTGAGCTGAGAGACGATTCCCGCGGAGACGGTGTTTTCGTAACCGAAGGCGTTGCCGATCGTGATGACGGTTTCGCCCACCATGAGATCGGCGGACGAGCCGACCGTGATCGGCGTGAGTGGACGGTCGGTATCGACCTTGAGGATCGCGAGGTCCATCGCCTCGTCGTATTGGAGCACGCGTCCGGCGACGACCGAACCGTCGTGGAAGCGGACGACGATTCCTTGAACTTTATCGACGACGTGATGGTTCGTGAGGATGTAGCCGCGGGAATCGACGACTACCCCCGACCCCATCCCGTTGACGCGCGGACGTTGCGATTCCTCGGCGTTGAACGGCCAGCGGGTTGTCGACGCCGCTTTCCGCTCGCTCGAGATGCTGACGACCGACGGCTGAACCTTCTTCACGGCTTCGACGATCGGCGTCTGACGCGACGCCGCGACGGCTTTCGCGGTCGTCTTGTCGAGCCCCCAACCGAGCGGGGTGACGACGAAAGCGAACACGATTAAACCGCGTCGAGTCATTCGATTGCGCTTGGGCACGGTGGGTTCCTCACTCGGTGAAACGGATCCATCGCTATGACAATCCGAACAACCGTCACACCTCACGTACCACCTCCGCGCGTGAGGATCACGGCGCCGCGTGGATCGCGTCGACTCGTAGGCCCTCCTGGCCGCGAACTCGACCGATACCCCAGGATGACAATCATCCGTCCTGATCTCAATCGGCCCGCCGCCGATTTCGCTTGAAATGTCAAGTCCGATTTTCGCCGGGTTTTTGGCTCTCCGGCGAGGTCGACGGATTCGGCGCAACCCGAAGAATCGTCATCAATTACCACGCGACGAGCGAACCGGGGAACGAGCGACGATCCAGATCCAGCGATACTATTGTAAGTTCATATTGTATTTCAAAAAGAATGTTATTATGTAAATTTAGGTGTCGGATTCGTTCGGGGGAGGGGGGGACGTGCGCGATTCGGCTTGAACGCGTGCGAATCGTCGTGAGCTTAATTCGGTCAAATTAAGCGTTCTTGCTTCGCGTTTGGGCTCGATTTTCCTTCTCGACGACTCCGCTAACGCCGAACCTGCGGGCGAGCTCGGATTCGATCTCGCTCCAGGCGATGTCGCGATGTCCGAGCAAAACGAGCGTATGGAACAGCAGATCGGCGATCTCGTGGATCAAATGAGCTCGGCCCTCGGCCCCCGGTTCGTCGGCGGCCTCGACTACCTCGCGCGCCTCTTCGGTTATTTTGCCGCAAATCTTGGCTGTACCGGCGGTTAGCAATGAGACGACGTACGATCGCTCGGCGGGGGGGTTCGCCTTGCGATCGGCGATCACGCGGATCAGCTCGGGTAGAATCGATTGGGGATCGAGCGCGGCCACGGCGGGCTCCTGGATGTCTGATTTTTCAAGCTTTCCCAAAGTAACGCGTTCGAGCGATCATAGCCAAGACGCTCGCGGTTGGGGATTCGGCGAAGATCTTCGCAAGAGAATCTCGCCTTCGGCAACTTCTCTTTTGAAACATGACCTCGTCAAACGCGATGCCCGCCGCCGCACGCCCGAGCGACGACGGCTTTGATTGGGCGGGCGCCCTGGCGAAACACGACGGTTGGCTGCGAGCCGTCGTCCTGGCTCGTCTGGGAGAGCCCCAGGCGCTCGACGAGGTGATGCAGGAGATCTCGCTCGCCGCGATCGAACGATCCGATGATCGAGCCCCGCCGAACAACGTCGCGGCGTGGCTTTATCGGCTCGCGATCAGAGTCACCCTGCTGTATCGCCGTAAGGTCGGCAGGAGAAGGAGGTTCGAGGATCGGTACGCGCGGCTCGTCGACGCTTCGGCGGACGAACGTTCGACCCTCCCCGATCCGCTCGCTCTGCTAATCGACGGCGAACGTCGCCGGCTCGTGCGGTCGGGGCTCGATCGACTTCCCGCCCGCGACGCCGAGATCCTTCTGCTCAAATACTCCGAACGGCTCGGTTATCGCGAGATCGCCGACCGGCTCGGAGTCGGCGAAAGCGCCGTCGAGGCGCGGCTCTTCCGCGCCCGTCGCCGCTTGCGAATCATTTTAGCGGATCTTGATATACATGGAATATACGAATGAAAGACTTTAAAACAGCACAATCTCTGGATCGATGGATCGATCGGTTGGTCGACGGAGAATTGAGCGACCCCGATCGTCGTGAACTCTTATCGCGGCTCGAAACCGAGCCCGGCGGCTGGCGAGCTTGCGCCCTGGCGTTTCTCGAGGCTCAAACGTGGGGCGAAGCGATCGGATCGCGGATCGATTCGCTCGGAGCGGCTCGATCTTCGATCGCGATGAATTCACCGAATATGATTACAAAATCACAAGAATATAAGTTGAATGGAATCGGATCGAGTGGAGGGAAGGGGTTTTCGCGGGTTGCGCGATCGGCGTGGGCCGCGGGTTTGATCGCGATGTTCGCGATCGGCGCGGCTTCGGGGTTCGCCGTCGGCAAATCGAGGGGTTCGCATTCTCTTGCGACGGTCGCGAAGCAGGTCGAGCCGGCGATTCCAAAAGAACAAACAAATTCGGATGCGAAAATCACCGAGGCGAACGCCGCCGAAAGCGGTTCGGCTTATCGGACGGTCGCGTTCGCGAGCGTGATCGATCTCGATAGCGGCGAGGAAACGACCCCCGCGCCGGTCGTCGCCGGCCCCGAGATCGACCTTCGCGCTCTGCTTGAAAGGCCTCCGGCGATTCCCGATTACGTCAAAAGTCAATGGGAGCGCGAAGGGTATCGCGTCGAGGAGAAGCGCAAGGTTTTGGCGTTAAGGCTCGCCGACGGCGGCCGGTGCGCGATTCCGATCGATCAAGTCAATTACCGATATGTCGGTCTTGAGGTTCATTAACACAAAGGGGATATCGATGCGCGATTGCACAAGGATATTCATGACGGTCGCGGGTTTGACGGTCGCGTTCGTGGGTTTCGCTCGCGGCGACGAACCGCCGGGGAACGCCGCGGCGGCGCCGACTTCTCGCGGCGATGGGGGCTTCACGCTTTCGGACACGGGCGGGGCGTTCGCCGATTTCGATAACGACGGCGAGGTCGACGTACTTATCGCTCAAAAGCGAGTTCCGGTGACGGTTGAGACGATCCCCGACGCGTTCGGTCAACCCGTTTACATTGCTCGACTTCAAGATTCCGCCTCCGAGGCTCGACGAGCGTATGAGCTAGCCGAGGCGGCTCGACAGAAGGCGATCGGTGAGGCGACCGACGCGTTGAGAAATCAATTCGATCAGTTTCAAACGGTTCTAGACATGCGGTGGGAGATCGGCGTGTTGCTCGCTCCGGTCGACGAAACGTTGCGGTCTCATTTGAAGATTCCCGAAGGCGAGGGGGTCGTCGTCCTCCGCGTTTTTCCCAATTCCCCGGCGGAAAATGACGGGGTGAAGGCGAACGACATCATCATGAGGCTCAACGATCGGCCGATTCACTCGCGTCCCGAATTGATCAAATTGACGCGCGAGTTGAAAGGTAAAGATTTATCTCTTGAGGTGATCCGCGCGGGAAAAAAGCTGAGGATCGATTTGAAATCAAAGCGGAACGAAAAAAATCCGAATACAACGTTTTTGTTTGTACCTCAGATCGATATTTCGGGACCTCAGCTCGGGATTACGGTCGTCGACATCAACGAGACGCTCCGCGAACAGCTTAAATTGACGAAGGGGGAGGGGGTTTTGGTTCAATCGGTCGTTCCCGATAGCGCCGCGGCGAAGGCGGGGGTTCACAAGGACGACATTTTGCTCAAGCTCGACGATCGACCGATTTCGGGTGTCGAGGTTTTGCCCGAGATGGTGAAGTCGATCGGCGAGAAGAAGGTGAAGCTCGAGCTGATTCATGAGGGAGAACGAAAGACGGTCGACGTTCAGCCCGAGAAACCAAAAAATGTTCCGGAGGGAACTTTGAGAATGCGATCGTTCCATCTCGCGCCGCACGGCGTCGGCGTTCCCGACGGCGCCGGAGGACAAATTCTAGGGGGAATGCCGGGCGGACCTCCGAGCGGGATGCAACCGATGATGGGAATGCAAATCATGCCGCCGCCGACTCCGGGAGCGTTTTCGCGGGAAGAGAAGCGATTCGACGATCTTTCGAAACAGATCCAGGAATTGCGTCAATCGATCGAGGAACTGAAGAAGATCGTCAAGGAGGAGCGATCGAAGTGAACGCGTCGGCCTTGTCATGTGGCCGACGACGCCGCGCCGGGACGACCTTCACCCGGCGCGGATTTTTGTATCTGCGAGAATACATATATAAAAAATTAATTATGTAAGAATATAAAAAGTGTAAACTTATCAAAGAAAAAGCCCGCGATAAAGCTCTTCGTTCTTTTTCAGAACGTATTCGAGGTCGCTTTCAAACCGTTCGGCGGGATATGTCGAGCGCGGTTCTTTTTTTCGAATGGTCGCGAGCCCTTCGGCCTCGAATTCGGCGATCATGCGTTCGATTCCGCGGATTGAAAGCCCGAACGATCGCGCGATTTTTTTCGCGTCTTTTCCGCGTGCAAGGTTTAAAATCACGCGGGCGAAATAATATTGCCGCAGGCTCTTGGGCCGTTTTATCATCCGACGCAGTTGCGCCGTATCGGCTTCGGTCAAAACGATCGCCAAGTTTTGGAACCTTGGATCTCGTGGAATTCGTCGATCGATCGCGATCTCTTGCTCGATGACGCATAATAAATTCATCTTAACGCGAACGAATCGGCGACGAAAGATCATTCGGAATATTAATCAAATAAAATATTATATAAATGATATCAAGGAAATACTTGGACCGCGGAAACGACGACGCCGCGACTCCCGACTCCGAAATTCCACCTCGACCCCGTTGCGGCGGCGGTTCTCACACGGTATGAAGAGGTGTTTCCAATCACTCCGAAGGTTCTCAGGGACGAGACGAATCGAATTCCTAACAGTAAGGGTGCAACCATGACGAGGCGTATCCAGTTCGCGGCGATCGCCGCGGTTTTTCTGACCGGCTCGGTCGCTTTGGCGAAAGATTCGGGGGAGGGGCTTGTAACCGGCGATCCCGGACTTAAATCCGCGGGAGCGCTGGCTTTCGGACCCAACGGAATTCTTTTTATCGGCGACTCCCAGGGTTCGGCGTTGGTCGCGATCGACACCGGCGATCAATCTCCGGGGCCTGTCGGCGGAACGTTCCAGATCGAAGGTATCGACGGCAAGATCGCGGGGGCGCTTGGGGTTAAGCCGCGCGATCTTTTGATCAACGACCTCGCGGTCAATCCGATCTCGGGCAAGGCGTATTTGTCGGTTTCGCGCGGTCGCGGACCCGACGCGGCGCCCGTACTCGTTCGCGCCGATCGGTCGGGTAAGGTCGAAATCGTCGCTTTGGAAAAGATCCCGTTCGCCAAGGTCGAGCTGGCGAATCCTCCCGATCCGAACGCCAAACAAATGGGTCAATCGCTTCGAACCGACGCGATCACCGACATCGCGTATCTCGACGGTAAGCTTTATGTCGCAAGGCTTTCGAACGAGGAATTCTCGTCCAAGTTCCTCATGATTCCGTTCCCGTTCAAGAAGTCGGCGGACGAGGCGAGCGTTGAGATTTATCATGGGTCGCACGGTCGTCTGGAAACGAAATCGCCGATCCGGACGTTCGTTCCGTTTGAGATCAAGGGGGAATCGTATTTGATGGCGGCGTATACGTGCACTCCGCTCGTGAAGGTTCCGGTCGCGGCGCTCAAGCCGGGGTCGCACGTCAAGGGGACGACGATCGCCGAGCTCGGCAATCGCAATCGACCGTTGGATATGATCACGTATACCAAGGGCGGCAAAACGTATTTGCTTTTGGCGAACAGCAGCCGAGGCGTGATGAAGGTCGAGACAGAAGACGCCGACAAGCTGGCGCCGATCACCTCGCGTGTTCCCGACAAGCAAGGGTTGACTTACGAGACGATCGGCGGGCTCAAGGGGGTTGTGCAGCTTGATAAGCTCGGCGACAACCAGGCGTTGATCCTCACGCAGGCGGCCGACGGCGCGTTCAATTTGCAGTCGATCGACCTGCCGTGATTTTCGTCGATTCACTCCTTTAGCTCGGCTTCGCCCGCGATTTCGATTACGGGCGAAGCCGAATGTAAGTTTCTAATGATGTTATTTCTTGTTGATGTATAGGGTTCGTGGTCGAGAGGTCGAACGGCGCCTTCCGGGGTTGAGTTCAATTCGGAGGAATTCTTAAAGTTGGTTCGGATATGTTCCATATCGGTTCTTTTAAAAGATTTTCGTCGGTCGTGTCGTACATGAAACGGTTCGCGGGGTTGTGATTCTGGCCGGCGGGTTGACGCGACGGGTTTCGTTTTCTATAGTTAGGTGGAGATCGGCGCGAATGCATGCACGTCTTGGCGCGTCTCCCCGCGGTCTGTTTCTTGTATCGACCTTGGGCGCGGTCGGCTCTTCGAGACTCGATTGATGATGGATCCCGATTCGCATCGTCCCGAAACGACCGGCGCTTGGCGTCGGGAACCGGGTACGAGCGACAACCCTGTGAAGCGCGATTCCGAAGCTCGCACGATGCGGCGAGCGGTCGGCGGCGTGGGGAGTACGGGTTCGGCGCCCGCTGCGGGACCGGTCGGCGCGGGCGGTTCCGTCGTTCCGGCGAGCGCGGGATCGACGCAAACGCGGGTTAAACCGAGACCCGTCGATTTTGGTTTTCCCGCGCCCGGGGATCGGATCGATATTTTCGAGCTGGTCGAGGTGATCGGCGCCGGCGGTATGGGGACGGTCTTTCGCGCGATCGACACCAAGCTGGAACGCCAGGTGGCGCTGAAGATATTGCCGCCCGAGCAATCGGGCGATAGCGATGTCGTGCAGCGGTTTTATCAAGAGGCGCGGGCCGCGGCTCGGCTCGATCACGAGAATATCGCTCGCGTTTACACGATCGATCACGACGGCAAATATCATTATATCGCGTTCGAGTTTATCGAGGGAGACACCGTCCGCCGGCGGGTCGAGGAGCACGGTCCTCTGCCGATCGCCGAGGCGGTTAATTACACGCTCCAGATCGCGCACGCTCTCGTCCACGCGGCCGATCGCGGGGTGGTGCACCGCGACGTCAAGCCGTCGAACATCATCGTCACGCCGCAGGGGAGGGTGAAACTCGTCGACATGGGGCTGGCGCGGCGGTTCGAACGGCACCGCGACGACGGGCTCACCCAGAGCGGAATGACGCTCGGCACGTTTGATTATATCAGCCCCGAGCAGGCGCGTGATCCCCGCGACGTCGACGCGCGGAGCGATCTTTATTCGCTGGGTTGTACGCTCTTTCATATGCTGACGGGTCGTCCGCCGTTTCCCGAGGGAACGGTGTTGCAGAAGCTGCTTCAGCATCAGGAGGAGCCTCCTCCCGACGTTCGGGCGCTCAATCCCGCGGTGCCCGACGATTTATCGGCGATTTTGGTTAAGTTGATGGAGAAGGATCGCGAGCGGCGGTATCAAACTCCCGAGCAGCTCGTGCGTGATTTGTTGACGATGGCCGGCAAGCTGGGATTGCGATCGGTGAGTCCCGAGGGGCTCATCTGGATGTCGGCGACGACCCCGCAAACGTGGATGCGGCATCTGGTTTGGGCGATACCCGGATTTCTGCTGACGGCGATCGTCGCGGTTTTGGTGTGGTGGCAAGAATCGACCGGAGACGAATCGGCCGGGGACGCGAACCACGCGGGCCCTTTGATCGTCGCCAAAACGCCCGGATCGTCGCCGTCGCCGCGGTCGCAGGCTTCGGGAGGGGGCGATTCTTCGGGTTCGCTCGCGGCGGGATCGAGCACGACCGTCGTCGCGGCGAAGGCCGACGACGCGCCGCGGGGAGCGTCGAAGACGATCGTCAGGTCGTCGGACGATTTGGCGAAGGCGATCGAGTCCGCGGCCGATCATGGAGTCGTCGTTTTGGCCGACGAGGGGCCTTATTGGATTCCGGCGCCCAGGCCGACGCGCGATCGCAAAGGATTCGCCGCGGGGATTCGGCTTTACGGCAAAACGCTGACGATCCAGGCTCAAGCGGGTGTTCGACCCGTGTTGACATTCGACGACGGCGCCGCGGCGGGGTCGGCGACGATCGGCGACGAGACGATGTTCGAGATCCGCGACGGTCGCGTCGTCTTCGAGGGGTTGATCTTCCATGTCGACGCGGGCGAATCGGACGCCGCGCGGTCGGCTCTTGTCGTCGACGGCGCCGAACTGACGGCGCGCGATTGCCAGTTCCTCGGCAAAGGAGAGGCGATTTCGCGTCGACCGGGATCGGCGGTTCATATCATCAATCGAGAGCCGCGTGTCGCGGGCGATCGACCCGCGGCGATTCGCTTTGAATCGTGTCATTTCGATCCCGGTCCGGTCGCTTTTCGCGGCGACGGACCGATCGACCTCAACCTACTCGATTGCACGATCGCCGCGTCCGAATCGGCGTTTCGAATCGAGAACGCCTCGGCGATCGCCTCGGCGGCTTCGACGATTACTTTAGTACATGTGTCTATTTTAATCGGCGAAAGCCCCGTGTTCGATTTCCGCGACGCGACGACGCGGGTTCGGATCGACGATTCGGTGATTGCGGGGCGCGCCGACGCGTCGGGAACTTTAATCGCGATCGACGACCCCGCGACGCTCGACTGGTTCGGACGCGGCAATTTATACGGCCGGGTACGGTCGTTTTTGCAACCGACACGATCGGGAGCGTCCGCGATCGATCGGTTTGAAAACTGGCGGGTCGCGGCGCGCGAGCTGCGTGAAAGCGGGTCGATCGCGGTCGACGATCTCGTTTGGCGCGTTCCCAATCCCCGCGCCTCGCTTTCACAAGAGAATCCGACACGATCGTTCCAGGTCGCCGCGGCGGATCGCCCGGCGATCGACACGGGCGCGCGATCAAGCCCGTGGGGCCGAATTCCCGCCGCGCCGTTCCACGAAAGAGCCGCCGTCGCCGCGAACGGCACGGGCGAAAGCGGGGAAAAGGCCGCGACTCAGCGTTCCGATCGAGTCAAGAAATTAGAGCTTGATAATATACCTTTGCGACCCTCCGCCGTAACCGAGCCGTTCGACGCGACCGCGACGAACAAGGTTCGAAGCGGGCTCGAGGTTCGATCGACCGGCGAGGAGGGGGCTTTGGCCGGAGGGGGTTCGTCGGCGGCCAAAGCGGCCGAAACGACGGTGAACAAGCCCTCGGAATCGACGCCGAAGCGATTTTCGGGGGCGGAAACGTCGGCGGGATTGGATTCCACGGCGTCGGTGGATGCGAAACCGACCGATGCGTATGCGGATCCGATCGACGGCGCGTTCGCTCAGATGGCGGTGACGCCGATGATCACACAACCTCCGGTCGATACCGAATCCGCCGTCGCCGCGGTGAAACGCGGGAATCAGGGGGAGTTCACCGAGGGCTCGGGAGAATCGGCGAAGGCGCGGGACGTCGATCGTACGTCGACCGCGGGGACGAGCGAAGAACCGGCGTCGCGTTCGAGTCGATCGGCGACATCGACCGACGCGGCGAAGGAGATCAAGCCTTCGATCTCGATTAAACCGAGCGGAAACGAAGGGGAGGAGGGGGCTTTGATCGAATCGTCGACGAAGCCTTCGTCGGCTTCGATCAAGGCCGAAGCGATTCGAACTTCGGCTCGGTTTCTCGAATCGTATCGCGCGTTGGGGGCTCGGGGCGGAGTGCTTAGGATCGCGTCGGACGCCGATTTCGAGCTTCCCACAATTGAAATAGGCGGTCGAGCGCGGTGTCGGATCGTCGCCGACGCGGGTTCGACGCGTCCCAAGATTCGCTTTCAGCCGGGTCGTTCGGCGCCCGACGCTCCCGCGTTGCGAGCCCCTTTGTTTTTGATCGAGCCCGGCGGATCGCTCGTCGTCGAGGGGATCGACGTGATTTTGGAGGAGAAGCGCGCTCCCGAGAACGGACGCTGGTCGGCTTTCGCGATCCGCGAGGGAACGGATTTACATTTGACATCATGTTCAGTAACGGTCGAGGGGGAACATCCGCGGTCGTCGCTCATCGCGGTGCGAGCGGGTGAGGACGAACTCGATCTCGGCGTCGGTCTCGAGAACGGCGAGGCGCTTTCGGCGGGGGTTCGCATCGACGATTGCCTGCTCCGCGGCGGCGGCGACACGATCGATGTCGCTCCCGGTCGTCGGCTCGACGTCGCGGTGAGCGACGCGCTCATCGCGACGGGGGGAGCTTTCGTCCACACGCACGCGACCGCGAAAGAGACGGTTTCGGGTCCGATCAATATCGCCTTGCGCCAGGTTACTTGGATTGGTTCGGGAGGGTTGGCCGCGCTCGACGCCGCTCAGGGGGAAACCGAGATGCCGCCGCTCGAGATCGTCGTCCGCGATTCGATCCTGGCGACGACCTCGGATCGATCGCCGATCATCAAAATCAGCCCCAAATCCCCCCTCGACCCGCTCCGCGACCCGATCCGATGGGAAGGGCACGGCGTCGCATATCATCAAGTTCAAACGTACCGAATCGACGAATCGCCTCGTCCCGGCGAGCCGCACAAGGTTTACGATCAGGCGGCGTGGGAGATGCTCGTCGGTTCGCGCGAGGACGCTCCGATTCACGGCGATCTCAAATTCCTCGCCCCCTGGCCGCTCGTCAAAAAACCGTGGACGATCGGTCGGACCGACGCGGCGCTCGCGCCCGATCGGCCCGCTCCCGCGGCGGGCGCCGACCTCGATCGCGTTCCCGAACCCTCGCTCCGATTAAATGAAAACAGCAATAATTGATCACAAGTATTTGGTCAAATCAAAACGGCGACGACCGATCATAAGCTTTTATTCAATTGTGTAGTTGATTTCATCAAATTAGTTCTTGGTAAATAATGATCCGAGGATTGGAACGGCGGCTTTGAGATCGTTTTGTTTCAATCGCGTTTCGGCTTCTTGAAGCGTCCGTAGCGTCGACTCCCGGAACGGAACCGCCGATCCCGGCGGGGGGGGATCGGCGACGAGACGATCGGCGATCGTCGCGATCAAGACGTCGAGTCCGTCGCCCCGTTCGGCCGAGACGACGAGTCGGGAACGATCGACGCCGATCCGTTCGACCTCGGTTTCGCTCCAGGCGCAAGCGAGATCGGCTTTATTGGCGGTTTGAATCGGCGCGAACGGGGCGAGTTCGTCGATCAGCTTGAAATCGTCGCGATCGAGCGGACGCGATCGATCAAATAATAGTATAACTAAATCAGCGCTTTTGTATGCTTTGATCGCCAGATCGATTCCCATCGATTCGATCTCTCGCGTCGTCTCGCGGATACCCGCGGTGTCGACGAGTTCGACCGGAAGTCCGTCGATCGCGGTACGTTCGGTCACGAGATCGCGGGTCGTTCCTGGAGCGGGGTCGACGATCGCTCGGCCGTATCCCGCGAGGGCGTTGAGCAATCGGCTTTTGCCGACGTTGGGCTTTCCCGCGATCACGACTCGAAAGCCTTCGACAAGTTTCGTTCCCCACGAACCGCGCGCGATGAGCCGACGAATCCGTTCCAGAGCCGAATCGGGATCCCGGTCGATCATCTCGAGGATCTCTACGATTTCACGGTCGATCGCTCCCGCGGCCTGATCGAGCAAGATCTTGGCGACGCGCGTCGTCGAGGCGCCCTCGAGAGCGCGTCGAGCCTCCGCGATCAGTCCCGAAGGGCTCGTTTCAATCGTCCACCGGGAAGCGTCGACCCGCTCGGCGCCGGCTTCGACGAACGCTCTCGTCACCAGCTCGATCGCGGCCGCCCCGCCGTGACAATGAACCTCGACGCTCTCAAACCGAGCGAGTCCTATTGATTCTAGTATTTGAAGATACTTGAGATCGTCGATGGAAACGACGACTTCGTCCCCCGTTCCCGCGCCGATGCGTCCCAACCGCGATCGACCGGGAGGGGTTTCGATCAATCGCGCGCCGAAGGCGGGACGAAAGACGCGATCGGCGAGTTCGATCGCTCCGGGTCCCCACGCCTTCAGCGATCCGATCGCTCCCGCGCCTCGCGGAGTGAGAAGACAAATCCGCACGCGATCTTTATTGGTTGAATCGTTCACGTGATTAAAAAGATTGTATTGAGATATCAAACGCTGTTTTTGCAAGGCCGATCAACGTCAGCTCGGGAATCGCTCGATCGATTCTTCCTTGCGATCGCCGGGCGAAGAATCGCGCGTCGCCTCCCGAGGCGACGACGACGGGCCGATCGATCTCGTTTTCACACTGAAGATCAATCATGTAATTGACCGAACCGATCGTCCCCCAGTAAACTCCCGCGGCGATCGCGTCTTGGGTTCGAAGCCCGAGCGTCGCCGGGGATTGTGCGTGATCGAGATCGATCGCGGGTTCGACGAACGGGAGTTTGGCCGCGCCGATGTTGAGAGCGCTCGCGGCGATCCTCATTCCCGGAGCGATCGCTCCGCCGATCCAAAACCCGTCGCGATCGATCCGCTCGATCGTGATCGCGGTTCCGCATAAAACGACGACGATCGGTCGTCCTGCACCGACGATCGAACGAGCCGCGACGACGGCGAGCGCGCGATCGGCGCCCGCGCGTTCGGGTTCGCTCAGCCGATTGGGCGCGCCGACCTCGCTCGCGGATCGATACCAAACGACTCGCTCAGGCGAATATTCATGGATAATTTGATCAAGCCGGGTCTCGACGGGGGGATTGACCGACGAGATCGCCCAAGCGTCTCCTACGGCGCCGGCGATCGTCGATCGAATCTCGTCGCGCCAAGTATCGACGTTTTTAACGGATAATGAAATAACATCAAGAAGAGATTTTGATTCGTCGATTCGGCCGAGTTTGAGCCTGGAATTGCCGAGATCGGCGACGAATCGGGTCATGGAACCCCTCAAACCGTTTCGACGATCGATCCGACGATCTCGTTCGCTTGGGGGGCGATCGATTCGCCCGCGTCGGGAGCGGCGGCCTCGGCTCTCTCGGATCGCGCTCCGACGCGAGACGATCCGGCGTTACGTTCCTCGTCGACGTTCGTCGGGTCGAGCGGGGCGACCGTCTCGTTCGCCGCGTCATTCACTTTTAGAGATCGGCATAATTCGATCATTTTTGAGATCAGTTCGGGCGTTCCCGAGCCGTCGACCGACGAGATCGTGAGGACTTCTCGATCGAGTTCGGCGGCGATTCTTTTCGCGGATTCGCGGGCGCCCGTCAGATCCATTTTGGTGACGACGACGAGCTCGGGACGTTCGGAAAGAGTTTTACTGTAGTGATCGAGTTCGCCGCGAATCGTCCTGTAATTTTCGACCGGGTCCGATCCGTCGATCGGAACGGCTTCAATCAGATGAACAAGTAAACGTGTGCGTTCAACATGGCGCAAGAATTCGTGACCCAATCCGTGGCCGAGATGCGCCCCCTCGATCAACCCCGGGATGTCGGCGACGACGAGTCCGCCTTCCCCCTCGAACGCGACCATTCCCAAATTGGGATATTTGGTGGTGAACGGGTAATCGGCGATCTCGGGATGCGCGCGGGAGATCCGCGAAAGGAGCGTCGATTTGCCCGCGTTCGGCAGGCCGATGAGCCCGACGTCGGCGATCACTTTGAGTTCGAGCGAGATCCAGCGTTCCTCGCCGATCTCCCCCGTCTCGCGTTTTCGCGGGGCGCGATCGGTGCTCGATTTAAAGTGCGTGTTGCCGTGTCCGCCTCGGCCGCCCCGCGCCGCGACGACCGAATCCCCCGCGACCTTTAAATCGCGGAGGATATGTCCCCGTTCACGGTCGCGGACGATCGTTCCCGGAGGTACGTCGATCACGCAATCGTCAGACGATCGTCCGTGCTTTTTCGACCCCTGGCCGTGATAGCCCCGTTCACCCTTCCAATGGCGTTGAAACGAGAGATGAGCGAGATTCGTCAAGCCCTCGACGGCGCGAATGATCACGCTTCCGCCGTCGCCGCCGTCGCCGCCGTCGGGCCCCCCTCGAGGCACGTACTTCTCACGACGAAAGCTCACGACCCCGTCGCCCCCGTCTCCGCCTTTCACGTAGATTTCAACTCTATCTACAAACATATTCTATATATCCAAATGCGAATACAGAATGTTCGCTTATTACGATCCTTGGAAGCGTGCGCGGCGCGTAAATAAACGACGCGAGGCTTTCCGCAAGCGCCGCGTCGCTCGATGATTCACCGAGGGGGTCATAAAAGCCGATTCGGCTCAGTTCTCCGCGGTCTTGGCGGCGTCGAGGGGGACGACGTTGATCCGGCGTCCATTTTGGTCGAAGAGGATTTTCCCTTCGATCAGCGAAAAGATCGTCCAATCGCGACCGACGCCGACGTTCTTTCCAGGCCGCCATTTGGTGCCGTTTTGTCGGCAGATGATGCTTCCAGGCTTGGCGGTTTGGCCGCCGAACAGCTTGATTCCGAGCATCTTGGGTTGAGAGTCGCGACCGTTGCGGCTCGAACCCTGACCTTTCTTATGCGCCATCGTTCTGCATTCCCAAAGAGAGACGTTCCGCGAATTTGGCCGTTTTCGCTTCCGATTCGCGATCGAAAATACCACTATAACGGCTTGATGGGAGTGTTCGCAATGGCGATTCGGCTAAATCATCCGTGCGTTCCAGGGCTAGAGGGCGATTTCTCGAAGTTTCGGCTATCTCCATCACCCTCTCTGTCAACCGGAAACGGCTCTTACGAAGTGCGCGGTCGTCGATCCATCTCGAATGAAATCGATCGATCGCCGCAACGAGCCTGTTACACGTCGCGCGCCGAAGGCGCTTCAATCGCTCTCCGCGTCGACCCGTCGCGGCGCCCGTCGCTCATCTTACACGCCGCGCGCCGAAGGCGCTTCGATCGCTCCACGACCGAACCTCGCTCGATCGCGACTCCATGGCCGCGCCGACGCCCATTTGAATCGCTCGCTCGGTTCCGCGGGAGGTCGCGAGCCCGCGTCGATCGAACGAATAAATCGCTTTTCAACCAACTGATAAAATAACAGGCCGACCGCGATCGCCGAACCGATCGCCGCGATCAAAAGCGCCATGTCCATGAGCGCGTTCGTCGACCCGAGCCGACGGTAACTTCGGTCGAACCAGGCCAAAACGATGCTGTGCATCAAATAAAGACTGTACGACATCGTTCCTACATAGACAAACCCGCGCATTGAAATGAGCTTGCCGAGCAATCCGTCGATCTCGGTCGAAAGGAGAGTCGCCGTCAGCAGACACGCGAAACCCGAGCCGATCAAATGATCCATCAACAACGGCTTTCGAAGTTCCCCCAGCGCCAATCCCCCGCCGATGAATAAAACGCTTGAGCAACCGAGAATGCCGATCATAAAAAGAGTTCGGCGGCGCGAGATCGGTTCGGACGAACGATTGAGAAGCCAAGCGGCGACTCCCATGCCGAGAGCGAACTCGAACCATCTTCCCAGGAAAAACCCGTTGAGATACGTCCAGATCTCGCTTGGCAGGACGTTCGTCACCCAGCCGCGATAAACGAGCGACGCCGCGCCGACGGTCGCGATCACTCGAAAATAACCGAACCGCGCCGCGGCCGCGAACAAAAGGGGAAACGCCGCGTAAAATTGAAATTCCAACGAGAGCGACCAAAACGGCGAGTTGATTCCCTCCAAAGTTTCGGGCCAAAGTCCATGGATAAATCCGAGATGAACAAGAACTTGTTTAACGTTAAGAGGTTCGTTGCGAAACGGAGCTCTGCCGAGCGCGCTCCAGACGACCGTCGCGGCGAGATAAACCGCGATCGCCGCGTAATACGGCGGGACGATGCGCCTCAGTCGATCGATAAAATAACGCTTAAGCGTGGGCGATTTGCCGGCGTTTGTTCGTCGGATCAACGAATAGGTGAGACAAAAACCGCTGAGAACGAGAAACAAATGCACGCCGATGAAGCCGAGTCGAGAAGGAGCGAGCAAACGATAAATCAACGAATGATGGGGAAAACTTTCGGATTCAAGCCTTTGATGAAAAAAGACGACCGCGAGAACCGCGATCCCCCTCAACCCGTCGAGGCAATCGAGCTTGTTCGATTTATCCATGATGCTAACTTCCTCGTCCTTGAGAAGCCGACTCGGAGTCCGTCCGATCGGAAGAAAGCGTAATCTCGAACCTCGCACGCGTGCAAGAGATCTTTTCGAAACGACGTTTCAGTGATTCAGGCGTTCGAATTCCGGCGATTTAGAATCGGCTCTTTCTTGATAAGCCCGCGGCGATTGACCCGGACCGATTCCTCGTGATACGTTTCCATCCGGCCTCGATCCGCCGATCGACTCCGCACGATAATCCTTATGTAAAAGTATTAACCTGAAAATGGATGATAATCGTTCGATTCCAGTCGAACTCGCCGATCGATCTTATGAGATCGTGATCGCCGATCGTTCGCGCGACGATTTCGCCGCGTTCGTGCGGCGCTCGCTCGATCGTTCGTGGGGGGGTAGGGGGTGTAAGCGTTGTTTGATCGTCACCGATCGCAACGTCGCACGGCTCGCGGGGCCGTTTGAAAACTCGCTCAGGCAAGCCGGAATCGAGCCCGAGAGGATCGAGGTCGAACCGGGAGAATCGACGAAATCGCTCGCCGCCGCGTCGACCGTGCTCGATTTGCTCGTCGATCTGAAGGCGGATCGCCATTTTGCGATCGTCGCGCTCGGCGGCGGAGTGATCGGCGATCTCGCGGGGTTCGTCGCGGCGATTTACGCTCGAGGCGTCCCTTTGATCATGATCCCGACGTCTCTGCTGGCGCAGGTCGACAGCTCGGTCGGGGGTAAAACCGGGGTGAATCATCCCCGGGTCAAAAACATCATCGGCGCGTTTCATCAACCCTCGGGAGTTTGGATCGACGTCGAAACCCTCCAAACCCTCCCCGACCGCGAACTCGCCTCGGGCGCGGCCGAGGTCGTTAAATACGGCGTGATTCAAGATCTGAATTTATTCGAGTTTATGGAATCAAGTGCGCGTCGGTTTCTTAATCGCGACCGTTCGGTTCTCGAACGGATCGTCGCTCGAAGCTGCGCGATCAAGGCCGAAATCGTGTCGGGGGACGAGCGCGAACAAGGGGGTGCGCGAGAGATCCTCAATTTTGGTCATACGATCGGCCACGCGATCGAGGCGGTCGCGGGCTACGACGGTCGTATTTTGCACGGCGAGGCGGTTTCGCTGGGAATGATCGCCGAGGCTCGACTCGCCGAAAGCCTGGGCCTGGTCGATTCTCACGTCGGCGATCGGCTCGAGCGGCTGTTGAACGATCTCGGCCTGCCGATCGTCTTACACAACCTCGATTTCGACCGAATTATCGAGGCGATGCGCCGCGACAAGAAGAATCGGAATGGGCGAATTCGATTCATTCTTCCGCGGTCTATCGGCGCGGTCGAGGGGTTCGATCTCGACGATATCGACGCGATTCGTCGCGCGGTCGATCGACTTCGACCTCGAACCTGAAAGACTTCGGCGCGCGATCAGAGAATTTTCACCGCGCCGGGCCTATAATAAGGTTGATAGGGGATCCTCGCGAACGGATCGCGAATTCTCACGCGGCGATTGATTCGGCTTCGATCGAGGGAGAATGACGATGAGACGCATCGGGTTCGTTCGATCGCTCGTGTTGACGTTTGTCGTGGGTTTGGCGTCGACGGTCGTCTCTCCAAAAAACATTCATGCGCAGTTTTATGGTTACGGCTACCCTGGGATGTACGGATCGGGAGGGTACGCGTATCCCGGACAAAACGGGAACGCGTACGCGAGATTGTACGGTTACGGTTACCCTGGAATGTACGGGCTCGGGCTCGGATATCCCGCGATGTACGGCTTCGGTTCCCCAGGGCTTTACGGCTTGGGTTTTCCCGGGCTGAACATGATGGGCATGGGTTATCCCGGTGTGTACGGCATGGGGATGGGCATGGGTTATCCCGGCATGTATGGAATGGGTTATGGATTTCCAGGCATGTACGGCATGTATGGAATGGGTTATGGATTTCCCGGTATGTACGGCATGTATGGAATGGGTTATGGATTTCCCGGTATGTACGGCATGTATGGAATGGGTTATGGTTTCCCCGGCATGTACGGTTTCGGCTTTCCAATGTACGGCATGGGTTGGGGAGGGTTCGGTTGGGGGTACAACCCATTTTATATGAGCTTGATTTATCGTAACATGTTGTATTACGGTATGATGTATGCGAATTTAGCGTATGAGGTGAATAATTATCCTTATGGAATGATCGCCGGCCCGAACACCGATCCCGCGGTTTTTTGGGGTCGGCCTTATATGAACCCGCTGTTCGGCGCGATGTTTTCGCCGCTGTCGATGCAGGCTTCGGTTCTTCAGCAATATCCGCAAAGTTCGTCGGCGAAATCGTCGGGCGCGAACGGCGAGAAAAAGCCGGGGGTGCGGTCGATTCCACGACGCTCGGGCTCCGGATCGGCTTCAGCCGCCGCGCCGATTCCAAAACAGAGCGATGCGAAAACGAGCGATGCGAAGCCTTCGGAGTCGAAACCCGACGAGCCGAAATCGAAATGAATGAGCGTTAAGTTCGAGAACCGATTCCGATCGTCGATCACGGAAAATCAAGCGGATCGACGACCGAGAATCGTTCGATTCGATCGAACAATATTAAATTATAAATGCAAATGACCTGAGCTTCAAGGCGAACGAGGTTTGGTTGGGCGATCGACCGGGGCGTCGGTTTTGCGCGCTTTTGATTGACGCGCGCGTGGCGTTTATCGCACGATGGTGGGAACCGTTTTCACACCGGCGCGCGAGGTCGACGATGCGATTGGCTTATGAGAAGCATGGCGAAGGGGACGCGGTCGTGTTGTTGCACGCGTTTCCGCTCGATCGTTCGATATGGACGAACGTCGCGACTCGTCTCGCGGACGAGTATTGCGTGATTCTTCCCGATTTAAGGGGGCACGGCGAATCGCCGATCGACGACGTGAAGGTGAATTCGGTCGATACGATGGCCGACGACGTCGTCGAATTGCTCGAAGAATTGCGGATTGAAACCCCCGTGATGATCGGCGGGATCTCGATGGGAGGATATGTTTCGCTTTCGATCGCGATCCGCAGGCCCGAATTGGCGAAGGGTTTGATATTGGTCGATACGCGCGCGGGGGCCGATTCTCCCGAGGCCGCCGAACGTCGCGAACGGTTGGCTCAGATCGTCGAGTCGGAACAATCGTCTGAGAGCGTCGTCGCGGCGATGCTGCCGAACCTTTTTAGTCAGAAAACGCATAAGGAACACCCCGAGATCGTCGCTCAAATCCGCGATTTGATGGCCAAAGCGAATCCCAGGTCGCTCGCGGCGACGCTCCGAGGGCTCGCCGTTCGGCCCGATCGGACCGAGGCGTTGGTGAATCTATCTGTTCCGACACTTGCGGTCGTGGGCGGCGAAGACGTTCTCACTCCTCCCGCCGAATCGCTTTTGATCGCGAAATCGACGCCGAAATGTCGATACGCCAAAATCGAACACGCGGGACATTTGTCGCCGCTGGAGAAGCCCGACGATTTCTATCGGATCCTTCATGATTTTCTGATCGTTCACTCGCGGCCGCGCGGTTTTGTGCCTCCCACCGACGAGGAGCTTCGAAAACCGATGATTTTCGGCGTTCCGGACGACGAGCTTGACGATATCGACGATACCGACGATTAAGCTAATAATAATGTGAATACCGATCGGCGCGAGTCGTGATTGACAAACCGGAATTTCATATATGGAAAGGAAAATATTTTTACGATGAGCGATCGGCAAGGCTTGTCTTCATCGCGGGTGGAGACGGCTTCTGGATTGCGCAAGTTGACGGAGCGGCTCGCCGCCGCCGATCGGATCGCGTTCGATACCGAGTTCGTCTCGGAATCGACGTTCGAGCCCGTGCTTTGTTTGATTCAGGTGGCGACGGCCGATTTAACCGCGACGATCGACCCGCTCGCGATCGACGATTTAACGCCGTTTTGGAACGTTGTACTCGATCCCGCGATCGAGATCGTGATGCACGCCGCGGGAGAGGATACGCGGATCATCCGGCGAAAAACGGGAGAGATCCCGCGCCGATTGTTCGACGTTCAGATCGCCGCGGGGCTTGTCGGGCTCGGTTATCCCCTTTCGCACGGCAATCTGGTAAGCCAACTGCTCGGCGTGACGGTTCACGGCGGCGAGACGCGAACCGATTGGCGGAAACGCCCCTTGAGCGACGGCCAATTGCGGTATGCGCTCGACGACGTACGGTATCTGCTTCAGGCGACCGATCATCTCAAGGCGAGGCTCGCCGAACTCGATCGAATCGCCTGGGCCGAGGCCGAAATGGAGGCGTTTCTCGAGGAAATTCGCCGTAAAGGCGACGACGACGAACGCTGGCGCAGGCTGCCGGGGCTGCATCAGCTCAATCGAGTCGGCCTCGAATGCGCCAAACGGTTGTACGAATGGCGAATCGACGAGGCGCGACGCACCAATCGACCTGTAAAGCAAGTTTTGCGTGACGATTTGTTGATCGCGATAGCGAAACGACGGCCGTCGGGGAGGAAGGATCTCGAGGCGCTGCGAGATTTCAACAGGCCTCATTTGTTGAGGGCTTCGGGGGCGATTTTGGAGACGATCGCAAGTGTAGGCGAGACTCCCGTCGACGAGCTTCCCGAGCACGCCGAGCGGTTCGACGATCGTCCTGGCTGGTCGATGCTCGTCAGTTTGTTGTCGGCGACGCTCGCCCGCTGCTGTGTCGAGAACAAGACCGCGCCGGCTTTAACGGGCTCGGCGAACGACATTCGCGATTTGATCCGGCGCTATGTCGAAGGGGATCTTGAAGCGAATCCGCCGTATTTGCTCCGCGGTTGGCGCGCCGAGGTTTGCGGAAGAACGTTGCTCGACGTCCTATCGGGCCGAGCAGGCGTTCGCGTGGGGGATCTCGGCGCCGAGGTCCCCGTGGTGATCGAAAAGATCGACCCCGACTGAAAACAATCGCTTGTATTGATCGAATTGGAATCATGAAACGCGGTTGAAACCTCGATCTTCGGGAATTACGCGAGATTGAACACGCAGGCGATCAAGTACTTTTTTAGAATCGGCGATTATTATATCGACAATATATTCGAGAGATATCATGGCGCGTTTAAGCTGTTATACCAACTGTTTCGGACCCGCGGGGGTTCGCCGCGCCGTCGAGCGGGCGCGCGAATGCGGGCTCGATCGGCTCGAACTCGCGATGAAACCTCACGATCTGGGAGGGCTCGTCGTTCCCGCCGACGCGATCGTCAACGAGGATTCCGACGATCGAACCGTGCGAAATTTTATTGAGCATTTACATAAATATAAAATTGAAATCGGCGGATGCAACGTCGGCGGGTTCGATTTGAGAACCGACGACGGATTCCACGCGACGGCGCGACGGATCGAATTCGCTGCGCGTCGGTTCAAGCCCTCGGTCGTCGTCTCGGGAGCGGGTCGACCGACCGACTTGAACGAGCGCGCGCGGATCGTCGCCAATCTCAAACGACTCGGCGATCTCGCGGCCGAGCTCGGTCTCACGATCGCGCTCGAGACGCACCAGGGACCGACCGAGAACGCTCGCGCGATGCTCGACCTCACGGCCGAGATCGATCGCCCGAACGTCGGAATCAACTTTGATACGGGAAATATTTATTATTACAATCAAAACGTCAACTTGTACCAAGAACTTGAGCAGATTAAAGGATTTGTACGTAACTTGCATTTGAAGGATTGTCGCGGGGGTTACCAGGATTGGTATTTCCCTGCGCTCGGCGAGGGGGGCGCGGTCGATTTTTCGAGGATCCTCTCGATCATGAATTCGGTCGGTTACGACGGTATTTACACGATCGAGATCGAAGGGATCTTGGGCGAAACCGAACCCGGCGACGCCGAGCGCGAACGCCGAGTTCTTGAGAGCGTGAAACATCTTCACGCTTGCGGATATTGATGCGAGAACTCGCGGCGACCCTTCGGCCCGGCGAGTGCGAGCGATCGTTAAGATCGACTCAAGCTTTGAACTCTTCGCGCGCCGGCGGAATCGCCGATTCGCATTCAGAGGCTATACGAAAAGAAAACCGCAAAATCCGCGATTTGAGGGCGAACCCGAAATTGGGCGAGCGATCTATTCTGGGCGAGCGATCTATTCTGGGAGGGCGATCTATTCCGGGAGGGCGATCTATTCTGGGAGGGCGAACCTCCCGGTGAGCCGTATTCTTATGATTAAATTTCATGATGTCGAAAACGGCCTCGTCTCATAACTTTACGAAAAGAGGCTCACCGGGAGGTTCGCCCTCCCAAGAAAACACTCAAGAATAATATTGTTTAGAATGTGCGGATTCGGCTGATAAGAATCGACTGAAACGCGGAAAATCAATCCGAGATCGAGACGACGGTTTTTCCGGAAAGATACTTCGCGCAGGTGAAATCGCCGATCCGCTTACGATTGTCGTGCGCGATCGGCGTTCGCGGCTCATGTCTCCAGAATCATTGATTATGCGAACAATTCTTTAACAACCGAGCCGCCGTCGACGATTTTGATCGGCCGGCCCTGGGGGCTGAGATTTTCCTTGGCGGGGTCGATCTTGAGCGCGTGGCAGAAGCTGCGCATCAGGTCGTTGACCGTGACGGGGCGATCTTTCACGTCGGTTCCGTCGGGCGACGAAGCGCCGATCACCTGTCCGCCTTTGACGCCTCCCCCCGCGATCGCGACGTTGAAAACCTTGGGGAAGTGATCGCGACCCGCGTTGGGATTGACCTTGGGCGTGCGGCCGAATTCCCCCATCCAGATCACCAGGGTTTTTTCCAAAAGCCCTCGCTTTTTCAGGTCTTCAACGAGGGTGGCGAATCCCGGATCGACCGTTCCGGCGAGTTTCTCGACGCGTTCGTTCGTCTTTTGATGCGTATCCCAGCCGTTGCTGCGAACCTCGACGAACGTCACGCCGACCTCGACGAGCCGACGCGCCAGCAAACATCCCTGGCCGAACGGGGTGCGTCCGTAGGCGTCTCGAATCATCGCGTTCTCGGCGTCGAGATTGAACGCCGCCATCCGCGGCGACATCACCATCCCCACCGTTTGATGATAAATCGAATTGTGCTCCGAAACGCGATCGCCCCCTCCCGCGCGAACATATCCTTCGCGTTCTAAAGTGGACATCAATTTAAGGCGACGAACGAATCGATCCGCGGGGACGGGAGGAATGACGTTCGTCGGCGGTTTGAGCGGGTCTTGCACGACGAACGGTTCGAACGAAACTCCAAGCATTCCCGCTCCGATCGTCGCTCCGCCGACCGAAACCATGTGCGGCAGGTCGAACTTGGGGTCGCCGATCTCGTTGCAGATCGCGGCGCCGAAACTCGGGTGCTTGACGGTTCCCGAGGGAGCGTAACCCGTGTGCAATTGATACGTGGCGCGTTCGTGATTCCCCTCTTTGTTCGTCATCGATCGAATGATCGTCACGTCTTTCATCGCTTGCGCCAACTTGGGCCAATACCCCGCGATGCGAATCCCTGAAACCGACGTGTCGATGACGGGCGTGCCGCCGCCGTTTTTGTTCTCGGGCTTGGGGTCGAACGTCTCCATCTGGCTCGGCCCTCCCCCCATCCATAACAAAATACAAGACATGTTCCGCTTGCGCAGCTCGTCGGCGTTGAGAGCCATCAGGTCCGAAAAGCCGAGCGCCGAAACCCCCGCCGCCCCCGCGACGACCCGTCTCAAAAAGCCGCGCCGCGTCGACGCGCCGTCGCCGTTCATCGAAACTTGCAAAATTGATTTTGTGAAATCATACATCGTCGTTTTCTCCAAGCGATGCACTCGTTCGATCAACGGAGAACGTATTGATATCAATCAACGCCGGCTGAGGAATTCGGTCGAATTGACGAGCGCCCAGAGGATGTCTTCGAACCCCGTTCTGCGATCGCCGATCGCCGACAGATAGCGTCCGCACGATTCGACCTCGCTCGTCGTCGGTCGTCGCGCCAAAACGCGAAGATAAAGCGCTTCGAGCACGGCTCGATTGTCGGGCGTGCTCATCAACAATTGCCCGAGCATCGTTCCCGGACGCGCCTCGATCGCTTTATTCACCTGCGGGCTGTTCATTAAAAAGAGCGCCTGCGGAATCGTTCCCAGGACGTCGTCGTTGGGAAGCGAGGGGTCGGCGCCGAAAAGCTTGTTGAGCGCGTCGCGCGGCGTGAGCGGTCCCCGTTTCGCCTGCGCCGCGGCCTTCTTCGCGATCCCTTTCATCGCCCCTCCGCCGCCTGCGCCGTCGATCGGCAAATCGAGTGCGTGAGCGAGCGCGTCGTAAATTTGATCCGCCCGCAGCCTGCTCGCGCAGTTCGCCGCGAAAGGAGTGCGCCCCGTCTTCGTGTTCACCGAGCGAATCTCGCGCTGGTAAGCCTTGCTGTTCAAAATCACCCGGAACAACCAACGGATGTCGTAACCCCCCTTCGCCCAAGCGTCGGCGAGCGTATCGATGATCTCGGGTAAATTCGCGGTCCGATCGGGCCCGAGATCGTCGACCGGATTGTAAAACGAATCTCCCATCAAAACATACCAAATTCTGTTCACGTAGGCGCGTGCGAACCACGGGTTGTCTTGGCCGGTGATATAAGAAGCCGCGAGCTTGCGCAGCTCGGTCGCCGAAAGCCCGTCGGGGATCGTATCGGTCGAGGAGGCGAGGAAAAATTTGGGAACGACAGGAATTTGTTTCTGCGGATCCTTGAGATCGGGCATCGTGTACTTCGGCCTGGGCTGCGAGAAGAGGACGAAATAAGGCTTCGGTTGCGGTTGTCCCTTCGTTTTGGCCTGCATCGCCTTTTTCGCCTGCTGCGCGTTCAAAACCTTGCCGTCCTCGCCTTTCACCTCCCTCCGCACCCGATTCCCCGCGAAAAACGCCGCGAACTCATGAAATTGTTTCCGCTTCCATGAATCTGTTGGATGATCATGACATTGCGCGCATTGAATTTGAACGCCCATGAAGATGCGCGAAACCTCGCCCGCCATCTCGACGGGCGAGCCGTCTTGCTGAGCGATCGCGAAATTGACCGCTCCGTTCTTGTCGTTGGGACCCTCGGCGACGATCATCTTGGTCGCGATCTCGTCCCAAGGCGCGTTCTTCGCGAATTCGTCGGCGAGCCATGATACAAAAACATCCGATCGAACTTTGTTCCGATTGACGTTCACCGCGTGATACTCGATCACGTCGCGCCAATACCGCGCCCAGTTCTCGGCGTATTCCCTGGAAGCGAGCAGGTAATCGATCAATTTGCCCCGTTTTTCGCGGTCGCGATTGCGGCAGAATGATACGATCTGTTCGGGCGTCGGCAGTTCGCCCGTGACGTCGAGAAAGACGCGACGGACGAACTCCTCGTCGGTCGTACGCCGCGCCGCCTCGGTTTTCGCCGCGGCGAGCGATCGATCGATCAGCGAATCAAGCGTCGCCGAATCGAACGAGGGCGCGACGACCTTCCGCTCGGGACGACGCGGCAAGGCGGCAGCCCGCCGGCCGTTCTCGCTCTCGATCCGGTCGTGCTTCTGAACCGCGTTGCGCAGCGTCTTAAGAGCCTCGAAAACCTCACGCGAGGCCCGAGCGTCGGCGACTTCAATCGTTCCCCCAGTACCGTTCACCCCGGCGTCCGGAGCGGTCGATTGATCGGTCGCCTCAACCCGCTCCGCCGAGAATAGCCCCGCGACGAGAACGAGCGTCGCGACTGAAAGCGTAATCGTACCGGCGCGAAAGAGAGATTTTAGGGCCATCGTCGGATCTTCCTTCGTTAACAGGCCGCCTTCGGGTCGTCGTTTCGTGCGAACGACCGCCTAACTTCATCATAGTGTTAAACAGATTCGCCGGCGGAAAGTTTCGAAAGCCGGTTCGGTTTTTCCCGGGATTCACTCGAAGATAAGCGGTATTTTATTTCTCGCAATCGGCCTCGCCCCGATCAATCGGCGCGATTTTTGAACACCGAGGACCTTGATGACGCTCGCGAGAGACGCCCGAAACGATCGACCCCGCGCGCGTTCGGCGCCCCTCGCTCCCTTCGCGATCGCGGCGATCATCGGCGTTTTAATCGATCGCGGCGAAACGGGATTCGAAACCACAACCTGGGCGTGGGTCGCGGGAGTCGCGGCATTGATCGCACTCCTGACCTCGAATTCATGGAAAACGATCTCACGAATCGTCGTTTGCATCGCATTCTGCGCGCTCTTTGCAGGTAGACATCATCAGATATGGTTTGATCTCGCCCCCGAAGATATCGCCCGCGAAAAAATCGATTCCCCCGAGCCCGTCGTGGCGCTCGGGACGGTTCTCGACGTCGTCGCTTATCGGCCCGGCGGCGGCTTTTCGGGAACCGGGACGAGCCGGACCGACCTCGCGGTCGAAGCGCTCCGCGAAGGCGAGACATGGCGCGGCGTCACCGGAACCGTCGCGGTCGCGCTCTCGGGCGATCGCACCGATCTCAGAGCGGGCGATCGCGTGATCGCGACGGGCCTGCTCGGTCGAATCGCCCCGCCCCTCAATCCGGGCGAATACGACGAGTCTCAGGCTCTCAGAGCCCGCGGAATCCGCCTCCGCCTCGTCGTCGAATCGCTCGCGGGAGTGCGAACGATCCAAGACGATCCCGATCGATATCCGGCTTTATCGCTCGATAATAGTAAATATCTGTTTATTAAATATTTGGGACGAGCGCGGGCCTGGAGTTACGAACGGCTCGCGAGCCGACTTTCGAGAGAGAACACGCCGCTCGCCGCGGCGTTATTGCTGGGTCGGCGCGAGGGGGTCGACCCGGCGGTGAACGACGCGTTCGCGCGAACGAGCACCACGCATCTATTGGCAATCTCAGGTTTACATTTACAAGTTTTGGCCGCGGCGGTGTTGACTTTATGCCGGCTCGCGGGAGCTCCGCGGGGTCGGTCGGCCTTTTTGACCGCCGCGGCGACGTGCGCTTATTCGCTCCTCGTCGGGCTCGCGCCTTCGGTCGTTCGCTCGGCGGCGATGACCGTGACGGGTTGCGCCGCGGTGGGACGCGATCGACCGACTCGGCCCGGTAACGTTCTCGCTCTCGCCGCGCTCGTCACCCTCGCGATCAACCCCGCTCACCTCTTCGACGTCGGCTGCCGCCTCTCGTTCCTCGCCGTCGCCGCGATCGTCTGGATCGCGAGCCCGCTGATCGCGCGCCGCCGTCGCGCTCTCTCGACGCTCGATCGTCTCGAAGAGCTGAAAAAAGATCGAAAATATCATATCATTAAATGGATAAAAAATTCATTTTACGATTCGATCACGATATCGTCGGTCGTCTGGTGCGTAACGCTTCCTTTAACACTCTTGTATTTTCATGTGGCTGCGCCGATCGGCGTTTTGTTGAACATTCCGCTGATTCCTCTCACCTCGACGGCGCTTTTGGCCGCGGGATCGGCGCTCGCGTTATCGACGATCTGGGCGCCGCTCGCGGCGCCTTCGGCGTGGTTGTGCGGGACGACGATCGGCTGGACCGAGACGATCGCGCGGTGGGGAGGGTCGCGAAGCTGGGGCTGCGCGTTCGATCCCGGTCCCGATCCGAGTTACGTCTGGATCTTTTACGCGCTTCTGGCGGTCGCGATCAGGCTCGCGATGATCGATCCTTCGGGCCTCTCCTCGCGGATCGCACGCCGCGTCGTCGTCGGTTGGACGATCTTAACGGCGGTTATCATGTTCATCCCCGTTTGGCCCGGCGAGCTCGAGACGCTCGTCCTCGCCGTAGGCCACGGCCAGGCGGTGTTGATTCGAGATCCACTCGGACGAGTGATGATTTATGATTGCGGACGGATGCGCGATCCGAGCGTCGGTCGACGCGTGATCGCTCCGGCGCTTTGGTATTGGAAAACGAGGCGGATCGATTCGGTCGTCCTCAGTCACGCCGACGCCGATCATTACAACGGGCTCGGCGATCTCCTGGATCGGTTCACGATCGGCGAGGTGCTCGTTCCACCCGGGTTCGGAGCGACGCGCGACCGCGAGGCGAAAAAACTTTTGGAATCGATTCACTCCAAAAAGATCCCGATCCGAACGATCGCTCGCGGCGATCGGCTCGAACTTTCAAGAGGATCGCGCGCGGTCGTGCTCCATCCGCCGGCCGATTGGGGCGATCTGGCGCTCGATAACGCCAAGAGCGTGGTGCTCGATCTCTCGGACGGCCGTACGACCGAGAGGATGCTTTTGACGGGGGATCTTGAAGAGCCGGGGCTCGGCGAGTTTCTCAAACAATCGTCGGGTCGATTCCGCGTCGTCCTCGCTCCCCATCACGGCGGACGCAAGTCGAACACGCCGAGCTTCTTCGCCGCGACGCGTCCCGAATCGATCGTCGTCAGCAGGCGACCGCCGATCGAAGGAGCGTTCGACGCGCTCTTGGAGCCGGAACGACGCGGCGCGAACGTGATAAGCACCTGGCGCGACGGAGCGATCGACGTGCGCTGGGCTCGGTCTGGTATTGATATTCAAGGATACAGAAGTTTAATCGGTCGAAAGAACTTCGACGATCGCGCGTTGAGAAACAAAATGACGAATTTGCTGATCAGAATATCAATCGGTTTAATCGGGATCGCCGCGGGTTGCGCGTCGATCTTTTCGGCTCTGGTGATCGAATGGGGGGCGTGGGCTCTCGTTTCGCCGACGGGGCGCGGTCGTCGCGGATTAATCGAGCCGCCGCGGGACGTCTCGTGGGCGCCGATCGAGGCGATCGCGGTCGACGGAGCGAGGTTGGCCGGCGAGTTACGGACGTTAGTCGAAGGTCGATCGCGAGGAGTGGTTTTGCTCTTGCACGGATTCGCCGAGGATCGCGGAGTTCTCGAACCGAGGGGAGATCGGTTGATGAACATGGGTTTTGATGTCGCGATCGTCGATCTTCGAGGTCACGGAATGAGCGGCGGCGAACGCGTGTCGTTCGGCGGTTATGAAAGCGCCGATGTGTCGGCATGGCTCAATGTTTTGGATCGTCGCGATCGAGCCGCGGGGGAGGGGGGAGGATACGCCGTTTGGGGACGGTCGATGGGGGCTTCGATCGCGCTTCGCGCCGCCGCGGTCGATTCTCGAATCAAGGGTTTGATCCTTGAGGCTTCTTACGCCGATCTCGCGGTCGCGACGGCGAACTGGCTGAAACGGATGAGGATACCGACCCTCCTCGCGAAGCCTATTTTGTTGCGAGCGAAAAAACTCGCGGGCGTTCCGCTCGATCTACCGCGACCGATCGATGTCGCCCCTCTCGTTTCGGCGCCGATATTGATGATTCATGGAGCGCTCGATCCGATCGCGCCCGTCGCCGAGGCGCGACGACTCGCGGCGGCGCTTAAGGGATCGGTTCGATTCGTCGAGGCGCCCGCCGCGCATCATACCGACGTCGTCGAACTCGGCGGCGACCGGGTGTATCAGGAAATCCGCTTATTCCTCGAAGACGCGCTCGGTGACCCGGGGAAAAATGCGTGAAACTGGATATCGTCTTTTCGGTGATGTCGTGTTGTGAAAACTGCGTTCGCCGCGTCGATCGGCGGTGAACGATCGGGTTCCGGCGTTCGCCGCTTTCGCGGGATTGAAGGACGTCGAACCCTAAAAACCACACACGCAATTGTATATCCATTAAAATGTTTATGTATTTAATTGCTTTTCTAATTATAATTTTAAGATACTTATCAGTATTCTTGATTTGAATCGCTACTTTTCTGCTTGGAAGTCTTATCTCGCAGACCGGTAGAGTTAAATAATAGCCAAAAATCGCCGTATCTTTATTTTTATTATCCGAATATTATAATCGTATGTACTATCAAAATTAAAATAAAAATTTATTATCAATACTATGTATCATGTGTAATTAATTCCGCGGCGCGGAGCGATCGACGGAACCCCGATTCAAAAAGACAATACAAGAGGGGTCGCGTTCGGAGGCGATCTTGGGTAAATTTGATCGTGTTACGGGCGATTAGCTCAGTTGGTAGAGCTCCCGCTTTACACGCGGGCGGTCGCGGGTTCGAGTCCCTCATCGCCCATTAACATAAAACTGATGAACGCAAAGAGTTGCGTACAAGCCCAACGTTGGACTGCGCTGCAAGATTGCCCTGAAATTTGGTAGTCTACCACTTGAAGGAGTCTTGCATGCTTCGCCCGTCCAATGCTCCAGCGTATCGTCTTCATAAACCGTCCGGTTTGGCTGTCGCTCGTTTTGAATGCCGAGTCCTCTACTTCTGCAAGCACGGTACGCCAGAATCGATCACCGAATATAATCGCGTTCTCGCCGAATTGCTCGCGAACGGTCGACGTCTGCCAAACCTAGTGGTCGATATCTCAATCAACTGCGGATCGGCTTGATCAATTCCGACGGATTGACGCGATCTTCCGATGATTCTAAGCAGTCGAAGTCTTTGCCTGCCATTTGATCGAGTCTATGCCGCTCCACGATGCGAAAAATCACGACCGCGATTCTGATTATTCGCCATCAATCTCCTGAGTAAATCGGTGAAGAAATGGAAATTCGGCGCGAAAAATTCACGACTATCTGGACTCGATGAAGAAGATTCGCTATCAAAGAGAAGATCTCAGTGGTTTTCTGAACCGTACAGCTCCCAACCGCTATATGAGTCTTGATTATGTCAATAATTCAATGTATAGAATGCGGCAAATCGATCTTGTCCAATTCTCCGGAATGCCCCTACTGCCGTTATCCACTGCCTCTATTTACAGATCCTGGTCATCCGATGCCTATGGAACAGATGAATCCGAGAGACTCTCACGCCTTAAAGTCGATCACGAATCGTTCCTCAATGCAATATCCGTCCAATACCTCAAAAAGCATCTTCTGTAACGTATGCGGCTACCAGATCTCGGTCGATCTGGAGAACTGCCCCCACTGCCGATTTCCTCTACCTAAAAACGAGAATCTTAAAACCTCCAAATCCCGCCCGCTGATTCCGAGTGAAACCGATATTCGTACTAACTCGGGCATCGGAGTTTTGTTCTTCTCGTTCTGCTGGATATTTGTTGGGATTGCCGGTCTGGTCTTAATGCGTCATGGACTGAATCAAAAACCATCTCTGCCATCAGATTCGATTGTGGATAAGGAACATCCAGTTAAGGAAAGGATTACTGATAGAAGAAAGACGATCGTTCAGATCCATGCCGATGCCTTGAGAGATCAAGAAGCGCAGGCCGCTCAAATCGCTCGACAAGAAGCCGAAGCGCAGGCCGCTCAAATCGCTCGACAAGAAGCCGAAGCACAGGCCGCTGAAATCGCTCGACAAGAAGCCGAAACGAAGGCCGCTGAAATCGCTCGACAAGAAGCCGAAGCGCAGGCTGCTGATGCTGACGCAATTCAAGACGAACTCAAGAGAGAACTAGCTGTATTGGAAGCAGAGAATCGCAGATTTAACGGAAGAGAGGTCGTCATTGAATTTTCTGATGAGATACAGTTTCCTCTAATCAAGAATTTTTCAGTTTTCATGATTATTTGGGATGAGGATCTAATCGAGAAAAGAAAAAAATTGGATAAAAAATCTGAGCTTGAAATCAATTTAGAATCCCAACGTCATAATATCATAAAAGTTCCTAGAGGCGTACACGCAGTTTATGTTGAGGTCCTCGATTCTGCTAAAATACCCTACAATCCATGCAGGATTCGTCTTTTGAAAGGACATGGCCTCGACCCGAAATATGTTGGAACTGAATGGTGGATACCTAGGTTTCTGGTTCATGATGTTGAATAGCGTGAATGGAGTGATTGTTTAATTTCCAAAAGGTATGCAATTATAACAATTGAGATAATAGATTTATGATTATCAATCAAAAAATCTTTTGGATCGGAGCGACATTATTTTCCCTGGCTATACTACGAATGCTTTTCGGAGTTTTCGCCTGGGCTCTCGCCCCCGAAGGGGAATATACAGGAGCATTCGCGCCGGAACTGATTGCTTGTAACTGGATTCGTGAGCAAATTAAATACATACTAGAAAGTATCGAAGAATTAATCGCCGGATTGTCGTCTAGAATGGTTCGGCGAAAAAATAAAGCATTGGAGAAAAGAGAACGGGAAAATGAGGCGAGAATATCAGACAAACAGAACCTATCGGATAGCCATTCAAGCGCTTTGGTATATTGTCCGGATTGCGGAAGTAAGGTGAGTCGTCGAGCCGAATCATGTCCTGAATGTGGAGCTCCCGGGGATGTGATCCGTCATGCTCAAACATTAATTCGGACTCAATCGATTGATGAAAAGTCGACTGCCCGCGACGAACAGGAATTAATCCGCTACTTTAAGAAAGAGCGACGACGAAGGAGAGGGAATACACAAGGTTGTGGCTGCTTAGTTGTAATATTGAGCATATTGTTATTTATCATATTTCCTTTAGCTGGCATTATATTAATAATCTTTGGGCTCATCCTTCTGATCATAGGTTTTCTACTTTGAGGTTCTTATCAGATGGATTTCGAATTCATCTCGAGAGATCGGATTTTGAATGTGAACGTTTTATGGGTCAACCTCATTCAATTAGATTACTACTGTCAAAAAATCCGTTTTTGGCATGTTTGTGCAACGTCTTGCAAAAGACGTCTACCCGATTACAATTGCTACAATTCAAGCTTATTCCGCATTTTCGCGGGCTGTTTTTTGAGTTTCTTACACGCGGGCGGTCGCGGGTTCGAGTCCCTCATCGCCCATTTCACTCGCGATCATCGCGATCACGAAGAATCATGGAACGATCGATCGGATCTGACGATCGTTTCGCGAGCAAATAATCGATCAGAACCGCCAGGCCGTCGGCGTGATTGGCGGGGACGACAAGATCGGCAGCGTCTCGCACGTGCGCCGGGGCGTTCCCCATCGCGACGCCGATCCCCGCGCCCTCGATCATCGGAACGTCGTTTTGATCGTCGCCTACCGCGCAGATATCTTCGGTCGAAATACCCCATTTTTCAGCCAAATACGCGAGAGCCGACCACTTATTCGCGTCGCCGCGCAAAATCTCGCACATCGTGCCGTCGTATTGCCGGCTCTTCTGTACAAACGTACGAACGCGACCGTCGATCGCTTGGTGAACCTCGCGCTCGAAAGCGAGCATCTCGTCAAGCTCCCCGATCGCGAAAACGTGAAACGGCGGATCCGTGTTCGGTCGATCGATCAAACCCGAGCCCGCGACCTCGACCCGATCGAGATTCTTCGCCACGTAATCGTCGAACCAAGCCGATCCCGAAGGATAGCGATCGATCGAAAAATCGAACGAATCGAGCCCTCGATCCAGGAAATAGACCATTCGATAATGATGTTCACAAAATAATCTAACGATTTGATCAAATAACGCTCGATCAATTTCCGAACGAAGGATCGTGCGATGCGCTCCGGGTTGTTTGACGAGCGCGCCCGAGTTGCAAACGATCGGCTCGATCAGGCCGAGGCGTTCCGCGAGCGGAAGCGTACGGCGGTAGCGGCGCCCCGTACACAGGACGATCGCGATCCCCGCGTCGCGCGCTCGTTCGATCGCCGATTCGACGCGGGGGGAAAGTTCGCCTTCGCCGTCGACGAGCGTGCCGTCGATATCGATCGCGAGAATCTTCGTCCGCGCGGCTCTCCACGCGATTTCACTCGGTTCAACCCGCGGATTCGGACGAATCATCGCAATCGCGCCTCGGATACCCGGCGCATTCGATTCGATCGCGCCTCGGGAAAAAATATCGGCTAAATTTGTTATAGCGACGACCGTTCGATCGTCGCGTCACACACGAAAGCGCAACACGAGTAAGCCCCCATGAAACGCACATCGTATCGTCGAGGTATCGAATATCGCATTGTACCGATCATCCTCGGCGTCGTCTTTTTGTCGTTAACGCTCTTCGACGCTCGGCCCGCCGCGGCGGGGTCGAGGCGAGCTCGGCGAGCCGCCGAGGCCGAGGCTCGTCGCCAACGACTGATCGCCACGCAATCGGTCGTATCGTCGGACGCTCCCTATCCGATGCTCGGGACATACGCATCAGGTAGATACATGATGGTTCGAAGCGGCGATGTCGCCGGAGGCGGGTACGCTCCGCTTCATTCACCCGGTGAAACGAGCATGACGATTTACGGGCCTTTCGCGGCGACGAGGTCGATCTCGGCGCCCGTTCGGCTTCGCGCCACGGCTTATACCGGAGAAACGATCGAATACCGCGGGGTCGGTTCGTCGAGTCCGTACCTTCCCTCGCAAAGCCCGATCGTTTACCCCACGCAGGCGACGTATTATTACGGCTTCCGCGAATCGTACACCCCTCCCGAGTGGAAAAACGGCTCAAATTGGGTCGATCTCAATTAATCGAAGATCCAGATATGAAGATAAAATTGATCGAGATCGGGTCGATCGTGATGGGCGTCGCTCGGCGATCGCGGGCGCGGTAACCTGAACCGCGAGCGAACCCGTCGAATTCAGGGTTCGACGATTCGACGAGGAGCTTTGTTTTGGCTCGCGATCGCAGGCGAAGGAGAGAGAAAGGACGAGAGAGCTCGGCCGCGAAACCCTCGGTCGAGCGTTCGGCGGTCGAGCGTCGCGATCCCGAGTCGATCGAGGCCGCGGCGTCGAAAGACGCGGCGTTGAAAGTCGAGGAATTTCACGACGCGTCGTTGAAAGACGCGGCGAAAGGCTTGGCGAGCGAGCGAGGAGGTTTTTGGACCGATCGCCGCGCGATCTTGGCCGCGGCGGTGATGCTTTCGCTTCACATCGTCGCGGCGTCGGTCAGTCTTTTACGGGAAAATCCGACCGTCGATGAAGTTGTGCACATTCCAGCGGGCGTTACATACTGGCAAAAAGGGACGTTTCGTCTTTATCATCACAATCCTCCTCTCGTCAAGCTGATCGCCGCGGCGCCGGTCGTCTTTTCGAGTCCGAACGTCTCCGAGCTTTACAAACGATCGAGCTGGCTCGTCGAGCCCCCCGATCAGTCGTCGTTTGCGCACGCGTTCGCTTATTATAACATGGATCGTTATCTGGAATTGATGTCGCGCGCGCGGCTGACGATTCCGTGGCTTTCGGCGCTCGGGGGGTTGATCGTTTTCGTTTGGTCGAAGCGGCTATTCGGAGCGGCGGGGGGGGTGTCGAGTCTGGCGCTTTGGTGTTTATGTCCCAATATTTTGGCGCATGGGCGATTGGCGACGACCGACCTGGGGGCGACGGCGTTCGGAGTCGCGGCGACTTACGCTTTTCATCGGTATGTCGAGGATCCGAGGTCGAGACGCGCCTTGATCGCCGGGATCGCGCTTGGGCTCGCTCAGCTTTCGAAATTCAGCATGCTTTTGCTGTATGCGATTTGGCCTTGTCTTTGGCTGTTTCGCGAGCTGATCGCGGAAAAAACTTCCGGTCGAGCGAGACGTTTCGCGATCGCGATCGGTCACGGCGGATTGATCGTCGCGATCAGTTTCGCGGTGATCGACGTCGGGTATGGATTTGAGCATGTAGGTATAAAGCTAGGAAAATTCGAGTTCGCGTGTCGCACGCTCACGCGGCGTGTCGACCCCGGCGTTCCGCGGCCGAGAAGCCGAAATCCGCTCCTCGACGGCGCCTGGAGGTTCAGGGTGAATCGATTTCGCGGGGGCGTTCTCGGCGATCTCCCGGTTCCGCTTCCCGAACATTTCGTGCTCGGCTTCGACGAACAAAAACTCGAAGCCGAAGGCGTTCCCGCGGCGTTTTTGCGGGGTTTCGATCCCGCCGCGACGAACGTCGATCCCGAGGCGAACGTCCTCAGTTATCCCGTTTATCTCGACGGAGTCCGCCGCCGTACGGGCTGGTGGAATTACTATTTACTTGCAATCTTATATAAAACGCCCGAGGGGATTCTTTTGGTCGTCGCGGCGACGGGAATCTCGGGTTTATTCGCGGCGCGGCGCGCGAATCGGCGAGAAATCGCCGACGCGATCGACGTCGCGTTCGTTCCCGCGGTTTCGCTCGCGACGATGAGCCTCGCGACCAATATCAATATCGGCTTGCGTTATGTTTTACCTATATACCCGTATGTTTTTATTATGACGGGTATATTGGGAGCGATCGCGGTTCGCGGTCGAACCCGAATCGTTCGAATCGCCGCTCGATGCGTGATCGCGTTTGGTTTGGCGTTCGCCTTCGCGGCGACGGCTTCGATTCATCCGCATTATTTAGCCTTCTTTAATTGGGCTTCGGGAGGTCCGACCCGCGGTTCCGAACATTTGATCGACAGCAACATCGATTGGGGTCAGGATCTCGTCGGTTTAGCGAAACGATTGCGAGAGATCGCTCCGGGAGAGCGGATCGGGCTGGCGTACTTCGGCCAGGTGAACCCGAATTTGCTGATCGCGCGCGGCGAGGGTTTCGACTGGTTTTTGCCGCCCGTGATACCGGGAACGGCCGGGCCGATTCCTTCAAACGCGCCCCGAGTCGGCTTCGCCAAACGGCTAACGCCGGGGCTTTACGCCGTCAGCGTATCAATCTTAAGAGGTTTACCCTGGTCGCTTTACGATCCTTCGCCGAGTTCGATTTATCCCGCGTGGCGGGTCGATTTCGACGCGTTCGCATACTTTCGCGAATTGGAACCGATCGATCGCGTGGGGATCGGTTATTCGATCTTGATATATCGTCTGACCGAGGCCGATTGCGCGCGGCTGAATGCAAGGTTTTTTGAGGGCGATCACCTTGCGGCGCCCGCGAATCGAACTCCCCGCTGAGCGGATCGTCGGTTTCCGAGCGCCTTTCGCGGCGCTCGATGATCGAACGATCGAGAAGGTTTGATGGATCGCGGATCGGTCGGCGTTTCGATCTTCATAATCGCCGGAAGTTTCTCGTTGGACGGGAGATGGAGTCAATCCCCGGGGAGCTCGTGTCGATTCCGGCGCGCTCGACCCTTGATCGGCGGAACGATCCGGGAGACAATTTTGATCCGGTCGTGAAGCGTTCATGAAGGCGGATGTCTTACTGAGAGTCGATCTTTGAGAATCGTCGTTCGCCTCGCTTCGCGTTTTCAACCGCCCGGGAGCCGCCAGGGATGACCGACGCCTCGGCCAAAGACGATAATCCGCTCCGCCAGAATTTACCGCGAGCCCGCGTTCCCGACCCGTGCGCGATCGTTCTCTTCGGCGCGACTGGGGATTTAACGCATCGCAAGCTCGCTCCGGCGCTGTTTCATCTGGCGTCGCAAGGGCACATGCCCGCGGATTACGCGATCGTCGGGTTCGCACGTCGCGATTGGACCGATGATCGCTTTCGATCGGAGCTGAAAACGACGCTCGCCAAAGAAGCCTCTCCCGATTTTGAACAGGCGTGGAAGCGGATCGAGCCGCACGTCGCGTTCAGTTCGGGTCAATTCGACGATCCGAGCGCGTATCACGATCTCAAGCGTAAGCTCGATCAGCTCGATTCCAGCCACGGAACGATGGGGAATCGGCTTTTTTATCTGGCGGTCGCTCCCGAGTTTTTCAGCGTGATCGTCGAGAATTTGGGACGAGCGGGGTTGATTCACTCGAGCCAGAAGGAAACGCCCTGGAGCCGCGTCGTCATCGAGAAGCCGTTCGGTCACGACCTTGAAAGCGCGCGAAAACTCAATCGCGACGTCGCGGCGGTGCTTGATGAAAGCCAGGTTTATCGGATCGATCACTACCTGGGGAAGGAAACGGTTCAGAACATCCAAGCGTTGCGATTCGGCAACGCGATCTTCGAGCCGATCTGGAACCGGCTTCACGTCTCCTCGGTGCAAATCACGGTCGCCGAGGAGGTGGGAATGGCCGGCGGGCGCGGGGCGTATTACGACAAATCGGGCGCGATTCGCGACATGTTGCAAAATCATATGATGCAACTTTTGTGTTTAGTGGCGATGGAACCTCCGGCGAATCTGGGAGGCGACGCGGTTCGCAACGAGAAGGTGAAGGTTCTCGACTCGTTGCCCAAGTGGACCGCCGAGGATGTCGCCAAGAACACGGTGCGGGCGAGGTACACCAAAGGTTCGATCCAGGGCGCCGAGGCGCCTGGATATCTTGAGGAGAAAGGGGTCGCGCCGAATTCAAAAACCGATACTTACGTGGCGATGCGGTTGACGCTTGAGAATTGGCGGTGGGCGGGGGTGCCGTTTTACTTTCGGACGGGCAAGCGGTTGCCGAAACGAGCGAGCGAGATCGCGATCCAATTTCGCGAGCCTCCGGCACGGCTGTTCGAGCACGATTCGGAGGGTTCGGGAGGGGCGAATTTGCTCGTTTTGCGAATTCAGCCCAACGAGGGAGCGAGCCTGGCGTTCCTGGCGAAAGTTCCCGGATCGCGTAGGCGTCTTCAAGAAGTACGCATGGATTTTCGGTATGGAACGGCGTTCGCCGTACCGACTCCCGAGGCATACGAACGCCTGTTGCTCGATGTGATGCTCGGCGATCCGTCGCTATTTACGCGCACCGACGCGGTCGAAAGCGCCTGGAGATTCGTCGACGTCATTCTCGACGCGTGGAGCGACCCGAAGTTTCCCATATATGAGTATAAATCGGGGACTTGGGGGCCCGAGGAGGCCGATCAATTGCTCGCCCGCGACGGCGCTCGGTGGCGACGGCTTTAAGTCGAACTCGGCGCGCGATCGTCGCGCCGATCTCGCCCGCGGCGGTTCGGGCTCGCCCGGTTCATTCGAGCCGATTCGATCTTTATATTACGATATATCAGTACGGCTGATTGGATGGACGTCAGGCCGATGCGCAAGGAGGTTCAGTAGGAACGATGTTCCGACAGGAATGGCGCGCTATGTCGAACGCGACGACGGAAGATTTTTTGAGCGGTCAGGGGATCGCGGTCGATCCCCGGCGGATTGAAGCCCAACTTGATCAGATGTGGGGGCCCGCCGCCGAGGAAGTCGCGGGTCCGGAAGTCGATCATCCCGGCGTGACCCGGATCGTCCTCGCGAACCTCGTCGTCGCGGGATCGATTGGAGAAGACTCACGTATCGACGACGTGCTCGACGTCGTCGTCGCGCGTTATCCTTGCCGCACGATTGTCTTACGGCCGAGCGACGCCCCCGAGCGGAAGATCGACGCCGAGGTATCGGCGCTCTGCCATCTGCCTGCGCCCGGCCGGCCGCAGGTTTGCAGCGAACGGATCGTTCTCAAGGCGGGCCCGAACGCGGTCGATTTGCTCCCCGGCGCCGTGCGACCGCTGCTCGAATCGGACCTTCCGTTCGTCCTCTGGTGGACAGGGGATCCTCGTCAAAACGAGCCGCTGTTCCGATCGCTGGTGGGAGAATGCTCTCGCCTGTTGATCGGACTTCCCGATCCCGACGGCGATCCCAAAGCGCTCCGAGCGGGGCTCGATCCCCAAATTTGCCGATTCGGCCACGATATCGCGTGGTTTGGAATCACGCTTTGGCGCGGCTTGGTAGCTCAGTTTTTCGATCATCAATCGCAGCGGGCGCCGTTACGGCGTATTCGCACGGTCGAGATCGAGACGATCGCTCCCCGAATCGATCGCCCTGGACGCGTCTCGGTGTGGTTGGGGGCGTGGCTCGCGGGTCAGCTCGGCTGGAAACCGCGAACGCTCAGCAATCAAACCCCGGGTACGCTCGTGGCCACATTCGATCCCAGATCCTCGGGCGGAGCCGCCGCAAGCAAAACAGCCGTTCCGATCACACTCACGATCAAAACGACTGTCGATTCACGCGCGGAATTCGCCCGGATTCAGAAGATCACAATCGTCGCCGACGGTTCGGATCGCGACGCGATTTATCGACTTTCACGCCCCGATTTCAACTCTCCCGAGGTCGAGGTGGAAGTCGATTCGTGCGACCGGAAGCCTTTGCCCAGCCAAGTGCTTGCGCCCGAACTCGACACTGCGCGGCGGTTATCCGCGGCGCTCGAGTCGTCGCGCGACGATCCCCCTTTCGCCCGCGCCACGCCGATCGCGCTTTGGCTCCTCGGCGCCTGAAACCAACGATCGCCGAGGAGCGAATCTGGGATCGGATCGGATCGGATCGACTTTTCAAACGCGGCTCGTTCTTGTATTTCTCGCACATCGGGCTGAAAAGTGCGAAAAAGTCCGTCGCCGGATTGAAACGGATCACTTCGTCGGGGTTGAACGGGGATTGAACGTATTCTCTCAAAGACTTGCTAGCTTGAGAACCAGCCGAAGGTCGTGACCCGCCCCGAAAGGGATTGGGCGTATTCGCTCTAAAGCTTGCCGAAATTACCGACTTATGGCTCGGGATTGAAGAGCGGGACGAAGCGTCGAAATTTGGTGGAGAGCGTTTCGGCGATCGTCGCGGCGTCGTTGAATCGATCTCCGGGGGGTTGTTTAAGCGCGGCGGCCATCGCTTCTTGCGCCAAGTTAAGCCTTATTATTCCCATAATCACCGCGGCGCGGCGATCCTGATGGTTTAAAATTTCGGCGAGGATCTGATCGTCATCGGCCTCGATTGGTTCGGCGGTGAGGCAGACGACCGCGAGAGTGAGAACCGGCCCTCGATCCCATTTCCAAGGGGAAAATCGGCCGCGCGTCACGAGCGCGAGTCGACGGATAAAGGCGCGATAATCGGCGCGATTTTTGAGAGAAAGCGAAAGCGGCTGCCGCGCGACGACGGTCGCGCTCAGTCCTCGACCGATCCAGGGAAGTGAATTGAGCCTTTCGGCGCCCTGGTAAAATCCGAGGATTTCGAGCGAGGGATCGGTGAATTCCAGGCCCGGTTCGCGTATTCGTTTGAGTTCTTTAAGGGCATCGTCGAGCGAATCCCAGAGATCGTCCTCAATCATCGCACACCCATTCATTTATGCTTGGCGTCCGTCGGATGATTTTCGAGCCGCGATTCGACGAGGTGAGTTTAATCGAAGACGAGTTGATAAGAAGGGGCTCGCCGTCGAATTCACGGTATAAGATTTGCTTGATCTTGGAATGATGATTTATTGCGACAAAGCTTCCATGCATGGATCGGGATGCGAGTTTTTTTTAGTGGGCGGCGTCACGCAGTGCGAAACGCGACGTATGATATTCGCTAAGAAAGGAAATCAAGGCGAGACTTTAAGGATTTCGCGAGTCGGGAAGGACGCTTGATTTTCTTTGCGAAGGATATCGTAGAGCACGCCGTCGGAAGGATTCGTGGTTCATACCGATTGATTTTCCACCGAATTCGTTTGGTCTTGGAATGCAAGTTCCTTGCGACGAATTCCATGCTTTTTTGTTTGGATCGAGCAAGGCGCGGCGATTGTCGAAGCGTTTTTGGAGCGATCGCTTAGCCGGGTTCGACACGGAGAAACGGCACGGAAAGTTCGTTTAGGCTCGAATTGAAGATATAAACCATGAATTTATCAGTTCATGGTTCAAGAGAGTTTTGCGGTCGTTTTCGCGGCTCAAGCTCGGGTTCGCTCCCCGCGCATCGCCCGGGGAAATCACTATTTCTATCACGCGAGCAATTCAAAATGAAGTCATTCTACCAGGCAGTCTCGCATGCATGTGAATATCAGGTTTTTTGGTTAAAACCGAATATTAGGTCTTGTTCGGTTAACGTTATCATGCTACATGTAACTAATCAGGCGATTCGTTCGCTTTGGTATTGGATAGAAAGTGTTCGGTTTTTTGTCGGATCGGTGTCGGACGGGTCGGTGTCAATTATTTTGAACGACCCCTGTTTCGCCAAGCACGGTTAACTTCTCGGGAGGATGCACCTATGAGATTATCAATTCGTTTGCTTTCTTTGACGGCCGTCGCCTTGTTGGCGGCGGGCTCGCAGTCGTACGCGGCTTTCGGCGATTTTTCGTTCGCGACGACGGCCTCGATCGCCGGGGGTACCCCGGGATTGGCGGTTTCGGACACTGTTGGATCTAGTACGGTCTCGCTTGCGGGGAGTTCGGGTTCGACGAACGCGTCGGGCACGGGTACTTTCATCAATTTCGGTTTGAATGCGGTCTCAACCACGTTGTCGACGGGTTCGGATACCTTTCCTTCGACCAAGTTCGAGTTATTCCTCGCACTCACCTCGGGTGGACAAACGGTCACCGGCGACGTTTTTGGATCGTTCAGCGGTACTGTTACCCCGAGCGCCAACGACGTCACGGTTTCGCTGACTTCTTACCCGATGTCGCTTACGGCCGGCGGCACGACGTTTGAACTGTCGAATTTCCAGGTCACTCAGTCGACCTTGAACGGAGCGCCCGGATCGTTCAGCGTTCACGTTCAAGCCGTTCCCGTTCCCGAGCCGACTTCGATCGCTCTTTTGGGATTGGGCGGCGCCGGAGCTTTCGGCGTCTTCCGTCGCCGTAAAGCTCTCTGCAACGCTTGCTGATCCATCGCGGTATTTCCAGGGTGAAAGCGTCGCCGGTCGCCGGACCGGCGACGCCTCACCAGTTTGTCATTGAGCCTCGAGAAAATCCGATTTGACTCTCACGATTCGAGAACTATGATTCCGACAGGTCTGTGAAAGTTCTCTCGGTCGATGACGACCTCTTTGTTCTTATTCATGCTCGCTAGTCTGTCCGTTTGATTCCCAGGGTGAGGGCGTCGCCGGTTGGGTGGCCGGCGACGCCTTTCTTTATTCGCCGATCTACGATTCTTCAGATCTTTTTGCTTATTATTGATTTTGATGTGATTTTGTTTTTTGTTTTTGGTGTCGGCGTCTTGATAATTGCTTCTCGCTCCAAAACTCGATATCAAAGAAGCGAACTCAAACCTTCCTTGATTCTTCAGGCGAGCCAGTTCCATGATTCGTAATACCGTCGTCGCGTCGTTCGTTTGCGCGTGCTCGGCGATGATTCCGGCGCTTTCCTCAATCTCGGCCCGAGCCTCCGAGCCTTTCCAAAAGTTCCGAGTCGTCAATTCGACCGATGCCGAATTGAAGTCGGTTCCCGTCGTCGCCGCGATCCCCGCGATCGAACCCGGCGGGTATCGGCTCGAATCGAGCGATCGTTCACTCGGCTTCGACGTCGAGGTTTTTCGCGAGGGGGATCAAACCAAACTCGCCGCGGTCATCCCCGCGGTCGCCGCCAAGTCCGATGTCGAATGCGAACTCGGGCCTTCGTCACACAAATCGCCGAAGCTTTCGATCGAACGCGATTCCGACGGACTGATGATCGCGATCGATTCAAAACCGTTCACGCGCTACATCGCCAAATCGGGGCCCAAGCCGTATTTCTTCCCCGTCGTCGGTCCGACCGGATCTCGCTACACGCGTGCTTATCCGATGGAAAACGTCGCCGGAGAAGATCGCGATCATCCCCATCAACGCTCGTTTTGGTTCACACATGGTAGCGTGAATGGCATCGACTTTTGGGCCGAACAAAAAGGTCATGGATTCATCGATATGATCACGATTGATAAGGTTGTGAGCGGAACGCGATTCGGCTCGTTCGAGACGACCAATCGATGGCTCGCCGCCGATCATCAAACGCCGATGTGCGACGATCGTCGAGCTTTTCGCTTTTTTGTCGCCGACGACTCGCGTGTGATCGACTCTGAAATCACGCTCACCGCGACCTACGGTCCCGTCGTTTTCGGCGACACCAAGGAAGGAGCGTTCGGCCTCCGTGTCGCCTCGTCGATGGACGCGGCCCGCAAGGGAGGGGGGAAAATCACAAACGCCGAAGGACTGACGAACGACGCCGCTTGGGGTAAACCATCTACCTGGGTCGATTACACGGGCCCCGTCGAGGGAAAAATCGTCGGGATCGCGATCCTCAATCATCCGTCGAGCTTCCGTCACCCCACCCCCTGGCACGTTCGGCCTTACGGACTGTTCGCGGCCAACCCGTTCGGCGACCACGATTTCAAACTCGGTCGATCGGGAGCGTACACGCTAGAGAAAGGTCGTTCGATCACGCTCAGCTATCGCGTGATCCTCCATCAAGGCTCGACCGAACAGTCGCACGTCGATTCGTCGTATCAAGCTTACGCAGAACCTCCGCGCATCGTCCCTGTCGAACGCAAATGATGAAACGACCCGGGCGGCGGATTAACGTCCGAAATGTTTTCAGAGGCTTTCCGGAAAGAAAACCGCGTATTCGTCGGGATCCCAAGGCGAACGCGAAATTGGGAGGGGGATTTATTTGGGGAGGGCGATCCTCCAGGTGAGCCGCATTATGACGCTTGCAATTATTGTTCAAAAAAATCGGCCTCTTCGTGTGAGATTAAGCAAAGAGGCTCACAGGGAGGTTCGCTCTCCTAAACAAAGAAAACCGACCTTTGGATATCCAACATATTCGCCGAAATTTGAGGTGGAACACGAAATCGGGAGGGAGAACACAACATCGGGAGGGCGAACCTCCAGGTGAGCCGAATTATGATGCTTGCAAATGTTGATTGAAAATCGGCCTCATCGTGTGAGATTAAGCAAAGAGGCTCACAGGGAGGTTCGTCATCCCTTTTAAGATCCGACGCGAAATCCCGCCGAATTTGTGGAATACTTTTAAAATAGACTCATCGTGATATATCGAATTAATTCCAGAGTCGACGACGCTCGAATCGAATCGACGAAACGCGAACACCCTGACGATTGCAAGATCGACGCGATCTTCTTTCGACGACGCGCCTCGCGATCGGACGTTAAGGATCGACTGACGGACGATCGCCGCGGCGCCGCCGCCTCCCCGGTTCGTCTTGACTCAATTTCGACCTTCGGACATGATTCGCCGGCTTGGGCCGGAGGCCCGATATCGATCGTTCACACCCAGGGCTCGCGCGTCCGCGTCGGTGTGACGGAAATAGGTCGACGCGCGGGACAGGGATCGTCATGCGACGCGCCGGACAATCGATCATCATCGGTTCACTTGTCTTAGCTTCGATTTTCGCCGCGGCGACGGTCGTTCAGGCCCAGGGCGATGCGAACGCTTTAACCGATCGCGTTCCAGGCGCTTCCGGCGAGCGAACCTCTTCTTCGGCGACCCGAGCCGACAAAGCGGCGGCGGACGATTTTCAAACCGCTCTCGATCAAGCGCGCTATCTGATCGATCAACGAGACGGCAAGGGGGCGATCGCGATTCTGGAACCGTTGATCGCGAACCCTCCCGTCGAACGTCGCGACGACCTGAAAAAAATCCTCCGATCGGCTTATTCCAAGGCGATTGAACAAGCCGTCGCCGCGGGATCGAAAGACGAAGCCAAAGAATACCGCGAGATCCTCGCGATCCTCAATCGCGTTCCCAAACGTAAACGAACCCCCGCCGATTCGTCGACCGACCTCGCCCCAGGCCCCGATCGCGCCAACCCGCTCGCCGATTCCAAAACCGGCGCCAAAACCAAGAAAAATACCGACGTAAAAACATCCGCCGATGTCGATCCAATCGACCTTCCCCGCAACGTCAAGATCGGCAAAGACGAGGCGTTCGCGATTCGCAAAAAAAACTCCTCGAATTCACAAATCGATATTCATTCAGGAGATTTCGCCGACCGACGAGCGCGACTCGAAGATCGATCGCTCGCGGCGACCGATTCGACGGCTCGAATCGAACCGCCAAGCCGGCGAGACTCCGCGACGATCGTCGACCCGAGCCTCAACGGCGATCGTGCTTTGAGCGTGTCGAAACCGCCGCAATCGATCGTCGATACGATCAACGCGTCGCCGACGATCGAATCAATTAAACAATCAAAACGTTCTCAATCAAGCACCATTGCATCAGGGAACGCCGATTCGAGTGCGAAGCCCGCGGAATCGCCGTCTCACGATTCGGCTTTTGGAAGACTGATCGATCCTCCCGACCGTCCTCCCGTGAGCGATTTCCTCAAGCCCGTCGAGCGCGATCCCAAACGAGTCGGATCGAACGACGATCCCTCGAAGCGGATCGCCGATCCGTCGGTTCGTTCGAACGACTCGGCCGATCAAGCTTTCCGCGGAAAAACGGCTTCAGACGAGGCGTTTCGCGGCAAAGCGACGACCGACGACGCGGTGAGGAAAGTCGCGACAAGCCCGCCGAACATGGCGAACGCGATACCGGTTCCCAACGGACGATCCGCGAAGCCCGCCGGCGAATCCGCGGAAAAAAGGCTTCGAGACTCGGGCTTCGATCCTCGCGTTCGCGACGCCGATTTCGCATTTGATGAAAAACGATATATTGAAGCGGGAGCGATTTACGCCAAGCTGGCGAAATCGGGCGAGCTTCCTCCCGGTCGCGTCGATCATTGGTGCTATTGCCGTTGTTATGTCGTCGCCGAGAAAATCAGCGCCAAGCCCAAAACGAAAGCCGAGTGGGATTCGCTTAGAACCGAGGTGAAAGAGATTCGAGCAATCGTCAGCCCCAAGGCGGCGTACTTGGTGAGATATCTTGAAAAGTCGATCGACGAGAAGACGCCGCGAAAATTCCGCGACGACAAGCGACTTCGGTTATTCAAGGGATCGAAGGGTTCGGTCGAGGAAACGCGCTTCGAGGTAAAAACTCCCGCGGAAGGCCCGGATTCGAAGCCCCGACGATCGGCGACGTTGGATCACGAGGTCGTTCGGGCCGGCGCCGACGCGGCGAAATCAGACCCCGAATTCACCCCGGCGCATACGATTTATCGCCGTGCGAAAGGCGACGATCGAACGCGAGAGGGGGATATCGCGAACCCCGAAAATCCGAACCCTGGAGGAGACGCGAATCAAAAATCTGAAATTGTTTATGAAACGGCGCATTTTCGCGTGTCGCATATTGATAAAAAGAAAGCGGAGAGCGCGGCGAGGATCGCCGAGGAGATCCGCGACCGCGAGGCGCGGCTTTGGCTCGGCGAACAGGGGATGAAAGCCGCGTGGGACGTCAAATGCGAGATTCGGTTTTATCCCGATGAGAAAAGCATGTGTCGCGCGACGGGGTGTCCCGCGGGTTCGCCCGGATTTTCGACGATCGGACTCGAAGGCGGCAAAATCGTCGCTCGCAGGATCGATCTAAGGGCAGATCATCCCAGGCTTTTCGACGCGGTCGTTCCGCACGAGGTTGCGCATCTCGTCGCGGCCGAGCTTAGCGGCGACGAGCCGATCGCGACATGGGTCGACGAGGGGATCGCTGTTCTCGCCGAACCTTTAAGCGAACAACGCGACCGCGAAGCGATCGTCGCGCAAGCGATCGCGCACGGGCCGATTTTCGACCTCAAAACGCTGATGACCGCGCAATACCCGCGAGACGAGCACTGGAAGCTTTTCGTGGCGCAAAGCGGGTCGATCGCTCGCTACCTCGTTTCGATCGGCACGCGAGCCAAATTCGCGGGGTTCGTCAAGGACGCGGCGAAATCGGGCTATGAATCGACTCTTAAGCGTTATTACGGGATCTCGGGATACGACGATCTTCGAACCCGCTGGATCGCCGATTTCAATCGCCGCCGGAACGCCGAAATCGCAACCGAACGAAACTTTGATCGAGATCGGAGAACCAAATAATTTACTAATGAGATTAGACGGTTATATCTTTAAATTATTAAATCGAGTCGAATGTAAAATTTTACGATAAGAACGCCGCGATTCTAGACATGATTTTCGAAATCTTCCGAGTCGTTCCCAAACGCGGCTGAGCCGCAATCATAAAGATCATTGTCGACACGAACGATCTTTTAACCTCCAAGAACGATCGACTCAAAATGCTCGTGATATCGTTTGGCGATCGCGACCGGATCCCATCTCAGCGATTCGTTCCACGCCTTTTCGCGTGCCTTGGCCTCGAACGCGGGATCGTCCCAAAGGCGTTCGATCGTTTCGATCCAGGGATTGATTTCCTCGGCCGTCGGCGCTTCAAGCGTCGTCGGCGTGTATCGCGAGGGGATCGGAAATGTGTATCCCGCCGATCCGAGCGTTTCAGGTAAGGCGCCCCGATCCGACGCGAGCACGGGTATCGAATTGACGAGCGCCTCGCGCGCCGTCAGGCCGAACGATTCAAGAAAGAGCGAGGGGATTAAGATCGCTCGCGTTTCGCGATAAAAATGTCTGGGATCGTGCGTATTCTCCATCTTGTGCAAATTGGGGTGATTCGAGAGATCGATATCAAGATGAACGAGATCGAACGCCTTGCCTCGGCTTTCAACGACGAGGAGGGGGATATCGGGCCTGCGACGACCGAGTTCATAAGCGATCCGAGCCCAAACCGTGAACCCCTTCGAAGGATCGGGGTTGACAAATGTGAGATAACGAGATTTACGCTCGGTTTCGGGAACGAACGTGCGATCGAGACGAAACGGTGGGTCGATCGCCTTGGCGTCGAGTCCGATGATTCGTTTATAATAATCGCGACTGAATTGTGAGGGAACAAGGATATGTGACGCGAACGCGAACGCCTGGCGATCTTTATACGCGAAGTTATGGATCTGGAAGATGACGGCGATGTTTCGTTTGCGAGCGCGTTTCATCAGCTCGATACCGACGGGATGCCCGCCGTAGGTTAAAACGAGGTCGGGTTGGAAGCGATCGAGGATGACTTCGTAGAGATCGAGATATGCGATCGATTCGGCGCGTGTCGGCGATCGATCGGCGCGGCTCGATTGCGTGGGAACGATCGTCGTTCTGACGCCGTTCAACGCGAGGTCGAAGATCGATACCTCGGCGCCCGAAGCGGCTTCGGCGAGCAAGATATGAACCTCGGCTTCGAGCGACGATAAAACGTCTTCGGGTCGTGTTTCGTGGTGGTAATCGAAGATTCCCATGCAAAACGCGCGGCAATCGGAGCCGAGATCGACGAGCGATTCGAGGAGTTCGCGGGTAGCGATCGCCGCGCCGCTCGATGGATCGATCACGCAGTGGGTTGAAGCGAAGAGGATTTTCATGGATGAATTTTACTCGTAGAGGTCTCCGGAGATCAATGATCTTATGAATTCATAGATAACAATTCATGTTAATAATCAAGTTTTATTGATAATATGGCCGATCAAATAAACCAAAGGAATTATCAGAATAAAACATGTTTATTCTGTCACTATTATGCAAAGATGGATCAACAAATTTGTTAAATAGCATTTTTAGATTCTGAAGAGAAATTGACGAAGCGGTTATCATTGGATCTTCAATATCAAGAACTCTTGGATATTTATCAAGCAAGCTACCCAGAAACTTATTTAGGTTCTGGATGATGAGGATCAATCGGTTAATTTGTTGTTATATGAGTAGTAGAAATCAAAATTCACCAAAATCCGAGTGATCGATTAGATCAATTGATGAATGAGAAAAATAATCAAAAATTACCAAAATATAGCAATATCCTTATGTTATCATTTAATTTGCTTGTTTGATTGATTCTCTTTCTTAATATTAGATTTATTATGCTCGAAAGAATTGATATTCTTTATTATCTCTTGGACAGTAGATTGGAGTTGAATAAAAGATTGTTCATCTTTATCAAGGGCTTGTAGAATTAATAGAACTGATTTATTGATATTGAGAGTATTCTCCTCATTTTCCCTGAGTTCTTGCTGAATCTCAAGAATTTTGTTCAAGTTATCTTTTGTATTTTTCGAAACGATGCTATTATTATGAATAAGATAATCGTTTTCATGTTGTAACTGACGGACCTTTTCTTCTAACGGAAAGATGAAGAACTGGTAGTCAATTATATATAAAAATAACGTGATGATAGAAAAAATAGATACGGTATACCAAATGTTTTTATTAAACACAATAGAATTATATTTTAATTGTTCCATAATTAAAGACTCCGAAAATATCCTCATGTCAAAAAATACAATAATATATAGAATTATCAATCATTGTTATTAATTTGTTGTTGGTTTTGATTAATAATCTGCTTGTTTTTTAGAATCTTTTCTTGATTCTGGATGATCTTCTCTTGTGCCCGAAGAATCTGTTGTTGAAGTTGATCAATCTCTTGCAGAAGCAATAAATAATCTCTCAGATGTTGAATGTATTGTTGATTGAGTTGATTGATAAGAATTTGAGTTTGGATCGTCGATTGGATAGAACCAAGTGCTCCATTCTTGTTTCCTCGTTTGGGGATTTTAGTAATAACTCCTCCGTTGTTATCAATCCCCGTATTCAGGTTAATCTCATGGCCCTTAGTTGGGTCGTAGGCTTGGGGTGGTGATCCAAAACCAATATAAACTCCAAGAGTAGAAGGCATAGCATATGTGTTGTAATTATAATTATTATTTGTATTGTTATTAGTGTTAGTATTTGTATTATTGCTCGTCTGATGATCGCCACTTGAAGAAATATCTGGAGGAGCGTAACCATTGTAATCAGCATTATTAGTAATATTATTAGAAGCATAAATATATAGATTTGATATATTTGATTTAAATCCAGTTGGATCTTGAGATATAAATCGTCCGTTATTAGGATTATACCCCCGATGCCAGTCATTGTACAATCCCGTGATCGTATCGTACTGCATGCCGTCGAACTTGAATTGGCTCCCCGAGCTCGGATTGGTCTCGGCGCGGATGGAGCCGAACGCTCCGTAAGAGATGTGATCGATCACCGTTCCCGACGTGTTGACGATGTCGCGCACCGAGCCGAGTTTGCCCGTCAAGTACCAATCGGTCACACCCGACGCGTTCGTGCGCGCAACCATCCCCGTCACGCCCGGAACGTAAGATGGACCCGCGAGATAACGCTCCAACAGCGTTCCCGAGCCGTTGAACTCGGCATAAGGCGTGTTCGAATTGCCGTTATAAACGATCCACGTCTTCGTCGTCGTTCCGCCCGAAGTCTCGTCGACGCCGATGCGACGATCGAGCGAATCATACGTATACGTTCCCGAAGCGATCACCGTCCCCGACGAATTCTTCTCGCTGAATCCCGTCATCTCGTTCCGATAATTCCAGGTGTACGTCCAAACGTCACCCGAAGGCGTCGTCATCGAAGTCATATTGCCGTTTGCGTCATAAGTATATTTATTGCCCGCCGCGTCGGTCAGCATCTCGTTGTCTTTGCCCGTCGTGTACCCCGACATCGTCCGGTTGCCGTTGAGATCGTACGAGAACGACTCGTTCCACGGACCCGTCACTCCCGTCAATTGATTCGTCTTGTCGTAAGAATAATTGAACGTGCCGTCGTTGTTCGTTTGCGTGGTGAGCAATCCGCCGCTATCATATCCATAGCTGAAACTATTGATCGTTGAATACGTTCCGCCACTCCCTCCCGGAGTGTACGATTGATGGAGGATCGACGTGATCTCGTTCGCGGCGTTGTAGCCGATCGTCGTATCGATTTGAGTCGAGGAACTTCCCGTCGATCGAGATTCGCTCGTCAACCGTCCGCCGCTGTCATAGCCGATCGAAATCTGCGGTCCCGCGGATCCGCCGATCGATTGCGCGATCGATGTCAGATGAAAAGCCGCGTCGTAGCCGTACGTCGTCGTGTCGCCCGATTGAATGTTGTCGCTCACGCTCGAAAGCAGCTTGACCGCGTTGTACGCGTACGAAAGCGTGACGCTCGGTTGCCCCGGCGTTCCCGCGGTGCTCACCGAAGCCATGAGCATATCGGCGTTGTACGTATAAGTCAGCGTACTCGAAGGATTCGTCACCTCGACGACCTTCCCGTCGGCATTGTAGGTCGTCGTCTCGGTCCAGAACGCCGAACCCGACGCGTTGAGCCAATTCTCGGTCGTCTTCCAGCCGTCGGCGTTGTACGCGTACGTTTTCACCTGTCCATTGTTGTCGGTGTATTTGATCAATTGGCTATCGGCGTTGTACACATCGTAACTCGTCCCGAGTGGGTTCGTTTGAGACGTCACCCTCCCCGCGGCGTCATACGCCCACGACGTGACGTTCCCCACGGGATCGGTGAGGCTCGCCATTTGGCCGTCGGCGGTGTAGGTATACGAAACGACTCCGCCGAGCGCGTCGGTTTGGCTCGTGAGTTGTTGTGCCTTGTTGAAAGCGTACGTCGTCGTGTTCCCGTTCGGATCGGTGACGGATGTCTGATCTCCCGCTGAGTCGTACCCGTAGCTCGTCACGTCTCCGAGCGCGTTCGTCGTGCTCGTGAGCCAATTTCTGCTGTTGTACGTATAAGTCGTTTTGTTTCCGTTTGGATCGGTGACCGAGAGAACATTTCCATTTTTGTCGTAGGAGTAGCTCGTCGTCTCGGCGAGAGCGTTCGATTTGCTCGTCACCTCGCCGTCGGCGTTGTATCGGATCGATGAGTAATTGTTGACAGATCCTCCATTCGATGAATATCCCTGGACCGAAAGCTGATTCGGAATCGCGGTGTATTGATACGTCATCGTGTTCCCCATAGGGTCGGTGACGCTCGCGAGTTCGCCGCGTTGCGTGTACGTATAAGTCGTCGTATTGCCGAGCGGGTCGGTCGAAGTCAATACCTCGCCGTCCGCGTTATATGTTTTCGTCCACTTATTGCCGAGAGCGTCGGTCGTCGAAATCGGCTGGTTGAGCGCGTTGTATGCCGTCGTCGTCGTGTTCCCGAGAGGGTCGGTGACGGTCGTTTGATTTCCCGCGGCGTCATAACCATATTTGTACGTGTCGCCGAGCGGATCCGCCTTCGAAGCGAGCTCATCCATCGAGTTGTACGTGAACGTCCATGTGTTCCCGAGCGGGTCGGTCTCGGAAATCAGCTCGCCGCCGGAATCGTAAGCGAAGCTCGTCTTGTCTCCGAGGGGATTCGTCGTCGTGAGCACGCGATTCATCGCGTCGAAGGTGTTCGTCGTCACACCTCCGATTTCGTTCGTCGACGACGCGACCTGTCCCTCGGACGTATACGTATAGGTGATCGTCGAACCGTCGGGATTCGTTTGGGTCGTCAACTCGTCATATGTGTTATACGAGTAGTCGGTCGTGTTGCCGTTCGCGTCGGTCGACGAAGCGACCATACCAGAAGGCGTGTACGTATACGATGTCGTGTATCCGAGAGCGTCGACCTCCGAAGTCATATCGCCCGCGGAATTGTAATAATAATTCCATTTGTCGCCGAGCGGATCGGTCTTCGAAGTCGGCTCGGAGTAAGAGTTGTACGTGTAGTAGTATGTGCTCGACAGGTCGGGAAGGATCTCCTGAGTCATGTCTCCCGATGCGTTATAAGTTTCTTGCGTGATGTTGTTGAGCGGGTCGATCGTGACGAGTGCGAGACCGCTTAAGTTGAGATTGTATGTCGTCACGTCGCCGAGGGGGTCTGTCGTTTGGCCGATCATACCGAGACCCGACCAATCGGGTCGGACGTCAGTCGTCGCTCCGAGCGCGTTCGTAAAGCTTCCGTATGCCGCGGCGAGGAGGATCGCGGGAGCGGGACTCGTCGAAGTTCCCGAATTCGTCCATCCCTGTTCTTGATCATTCGTGAACGTATCGACCGACGAATCGGGATGCGTGATCGTGCTCACCCGCGCCGCGGCGTCGTAAGCGATCGTATCCGATTGAGAGAGCGGGTTCGTGATCGTCGTCAGCAATCCCGCCGACGTGTACGCGTAATTCCATGTCGAACCGTCGGGGAGCTTGGCCGCTGTCAAATCCGATCCCGAATGCGTGAACGAGCTAACCCTGCCCGCGGGATCGGTGATCGACGCGAGCAATCCTCCCGAATATGCGAACGTCGTCGCCTGGCCGAACGGATCGGTGATCGAAGTCAATTGACCAGAAGAATTATATGCATAGGTCGTCGTGTTGCCGTTGAGGTCGACCGTCGACGTTTGTTGTCCGCTCGCGTTGAAGTTGAGCTTGAGGCCGTCCCTCAGCGTTCGCGTCCAACCCCCTCCCGTGTTCGCGACGAGCGTCGAGAATTGGGGGTCGTTGACGGGCGTCGTATACCCTCCCGTACCGTTGTTCGCGAACCAGAGCGATTGGCCGCCGCCAAGATCGACGATCACGCCTCCGCTCGCGGGAACGATCGATTCGAGCCCCGAGAGCGTCCAGCCGGCTCCGAAAGCGCTCGTCGAATCGTTGACGATCGTCGTCGTATCGTTGTAGGTCGTCGTGTTGTTCGTCGACCTGTGACTCGTCACCGAAACCGAGTAGTTATATCGACCCGTCGCGAGCGAAGACGCGTTGGCCTGAAGCGCGAGCTGTTGGACATCGCCGGGATTGAGCGTGCTCGTGTTCCAGTAATACGTCGATCCCGCGGTTCCATTGAACGTTAATTGCGCACTCACCTGCGAGGGTGTCGTTAACGAAGCGTTCAACGTATGATGAACGACGACGATCGGTTGCGGGTCGGCTGCGAGCGAATTGTACGAAAGGCTCAAGCCGGGGATGTTGGGATTATAAGACGGTAGATTGATCGACGTGTCGAGCGCTCCCGAGTTCGCGTTCACCGACGCAAAATGATCGGCAAAATCGGGCGAACTCGGCGATTGCAGGCTGGGAGCGAGTTCGCCGGGCCAAGATACATTTCCCGTGCCGCCGCCGCTTCCTCCGCTACCCCCTCCGCTCGAACCCGAAGTCGTCGGGACTACAAATGTATAAGTTTGTGATTCTTGGTTCCCGTTCGTATCTGTGACCGTCAGTGTAACGGAATTGGTTGTGACCGTATAATTTGTCGTATTCCATTGGAATGTCAAATTGTAAGTGTTCGTTCCGCTGATGGATCCCGCGTCGGTGAGCCCCGACGTGTTCCAAATGTATGAGCTCACTTGAGCTCCCGATACTTGAGCCTTCAGATCGACCGATCCGCCGAGCGTCGCGAGTTGTTCGTAGCCGGGGAAGATCACGTTCCCGGAGTTATTGTTTAAAGTGTACAATTGGAAATACGGGAATTGTCCGAGCGGCGCCGAGTTGGAGCCGCCGATCAATTGAGACGGGGTCGGATTCAAGAATCCCGGAGTCGAAACGGCGCCCCCCGAAACCGTCGGCGAAGAGATCGATTCGGCTTGAATCGTCGTTAATTGGTTCGAAAGAGCCGGAGCGACGCTCGCGCCCGGCGAACCCGTGCCGGAACTATCTGTGCCGGCTGTACTTGTCGTGGTTGATGAGTTTTGATATGAAATCGCGGCGACCGGACCGTTCGACGAAGCCGCGACGACGCTCGCCGCGCCACGCGGGTCGCCCAATACCTGATTCGCGGTCAATGACGCGATGATCGCCGACGTGTTCATACTCGAAGATAAAGGCGCGGGAAGTTGAAGCGGAGTGATCGCTCCGGCGCCCGTTTGTGTCGGCGAATACGACCCTCCGCCGTGGGGCTGCATCGCGGCGCCACCACCCGCGTGCGTTTGCGGCGGCGCGTGATAAATGCCGATCGCCGACGCGTTCGAACGGCTCGGGCCTTTGAGGTATTCTTGATAAAGGTTGGGGTTGTTTTGATGCGAGACGCGGGCTGGGTTAGCGGTTTGAGGAAGCTTGCCGAGCGATTTCGTCGACATCCAATCGTTCGATGTCGTCCAACCCGATCCCGCGTCGCGGTTGGCGCCGAAGCCGACGAGGCGGAATTTCCCGGCGTTTTCGAGTCCGGCGCGAATGGGAATGAACGAATGCCGACGATTTTGGATTTGGTTACGAAGTTCGTGTTCGCGTTCGATCAAGAGTTCATGTCGATCGGTCTTATGATTCCATGCGGCTGAAGCGAGGAACGACGCCGCGACGCCCCCTCCGATCGACCCCAGCGAATCGCTGACGGGAATACGCTCTTCCATCGCGATCACTT
>JAJYWB010000145.1 GCA_021791715.1 Planctomycetota bacterium
TCGCCGGAATCGTACTGGAACGATTCGTCGAAGCCGGCGAAACGTGCGAATCGGGACTCGTGACGATCGGCGATCCGTCGGCGATCGTCGCGATCGCCGAGGTCGATCAGGCCGACGTCGGCGAAATTCGCACGGGCGCCAAAGCGAAGATATTTCTACTCGATCAAATCCTTGAGGGAACGGCGACCCGGATCGGCTCGGTCGTCGCGCGTAATCGTGCGACTCCGATCGATCCCCTCGCGAGACAAGATCGTCGCGTCGTCGAGGTCGAGCTCAAACTGCGCGATCCAAAACTCGCCGCGAAACTCCTCGGAGCGCAGGTCGAAGTTTCGATCGCGATCGGCGGCGTAACCCCCGCTTCTCGATCTCGATCGAGCCCCTGAGATTCCTTAATTCTAGTAAGTGAATATATTTAGTTATTCAATAATATCAAAGGATATGCTATGAATCGCGTTTATCAAATCGCGATTCTTCCGGCGGAGACGGCGCGGGTCGCGGCGCGGAACGCGGTGCGCGGCGGAGCGCGGTCGGCGATCGCGGTCGCGGCGATCGGTTTCGCGCTCCTGATGGTTCTGCTCCAGCTCGGGTTCTTGAACGCGGTGCGAATTACCGGAACCAACTTATATAACGAACTTGATTTTGACATTATGATCGTCTCCCCCAATTATGACGAATTGTATTCGCCGGGAGATTTCCCCAGGGAGCGGCTCGTTCGAGCGAAGTCGTTGCCGAGCGTCGTCGCGGCGCGGCCGGTCTTCACGTCGTTCGGCATGTGGCGCTGCCCCCCCTACCCGTTCGATCCCGCCGAATATCAGCAAAAGCCGATCCTCAAGCTCCTCGGCCTCGAACGTCCTCCGCAACCGCTGCAACGCCGCGAGCTGCTCGTGATCGGAATCGACCTCGACGACAATCCGTTCCGCGAACCCGTCAGGTCGCGCATCGAAGCCGAAAAATCGAAGCTCAAGCTCGCGGGTCGAGTTCTCCTCAACGAACGATCAAACCCCGAATATGGTTGGCCGAATCGAAACCGCTTCCACGATTGGGAGCTCAATCTGACGGCGGTCGAGGTCGTCGGCGGGTTCTTCATGCTGCGCGGGTTCGGCTCGGACGGTTCGCTGATCTGCGGCGACCGCGATTTCGGCGAAATCCTCGGCCGCGACGTCGACGATCGAACGAACCTCGGCCTCGTTAAAGTCGTCCCCGGAACGGTTCAAGCGACGATCAAGGCGCTTAAACAACTTTTACCGAATGATGTTTGGATCCTCTCACGTGAAGAGATGATTCGGATGGAGTCGGCGTATTGGGTTGAGCTCACCTCGACGGGGATGATTTTTTCGATCGGAGTGCTGGTGTCGCTTCTTGTCGCGACGATCGTGATTCATCAGATCGTCGGCGCCGACGTCCGTCGCCGGCTCGCCGAATACGCGACGCTTCGCGCCTGCGGCCACGGCGCGGCGACGAATTACGCGATCGTCGTCTTTCAATCGTTGATCTACGGGCTCGCGGCGTTCGTCCCCGCGGTCGCCGGCGCGCTCGGCGTTTACAAGCTCACCGAAGACGCGACCCGCATCCCGATGCGGCTCACGACCCAAAACCTCGCGATCGCTCTCGCCGTCGCGATCGCCGCGGGACTCGTCGGCTCGATCCTGGCGCTCGGAAAACTTCGCTCGGCCGATCCCGCGGATCTTATGTAAAATTATGAGATATTTTTTCTCTAATATCTGGATTTTTACAAGCGAAGCCGCTCGGCTGGCGGGTCGCAATCTCGTCGCGAGCTTTTTTTGGCTCGTGTCGGCGGTCGCTGGAACGTCGTTCGCGGTGATTCTGATGATGCTGCAAACGGGATTCAAAAACGCGCTCGAAGACTCGACGACCTCGGTGATCGATCGCCTCGACGGCGACCTGTTCATCGTCAGCAAGCGCATGTATATTTTAGCGATACCGCAAACGTTTCCGCTCAGGCGGATCGAGGCCGCGGCGGGATTCACGGGAGTCAAATCGGCGAATCCGTTGATGATTGAGAATCGCCGAACGTCATGGAGGCGACCGAGAGACGGAGTTTCGCGTCGAATTCGCGTGATCGCGTATCCTCCGCGGTCCGACTTGCTCGATATCGCCGAGGTCAAGGCGACCCGCGACGCGTGGTCGGCGCCCGAAACCGCGCTCGCCGATTCGCTCTCGAAACCGGACCTCGTCGGTCGGTTTCATACCGGCGACGTTTCGGAACTTTCGCACAGGCGGATTAAGATTGTCGGAATGTTTTCATTAGGAACGGATTTTCATAACGATGGAACGTTGATCATGAGCGACGCGAATCTTTTGCGTTACGTTCCAGAACGCGCGGGGAGTTCGCGCGGCGACGATCGAATCGATATCGGCGTGATCAAAATTCAAACCGGTTATTCCATCGATAAGATTGAGCACGCGATCGCGGCGATACTTCCGGGAGACGTCCGAGTGCTATCGAAGGCCGAGTTTGTCGCCAAGGAGAAGCGGTTTTGGAAGCGGGTCGCGCCGATCGGGATCGTCTTCGATATCGGCGTGGGAGTGGGATTGATCGTCGGTA
>JAJYWB010000037.1 GCA_021791715.1 Planctomycetota bacterium
AGTCTCCGATGCGATTGGGTTCGACCGCTGCGGATCAAAAGAATCGAAAAGACGGCTCACCAGGAGGTTCGCCCTCCCACAAGAGTTCGCCGATGCAAACGGAGTCTCCGATGCGGTTGGATTCGAGAGCGGCGGATCAAAATAATCGAAAAGCCGGCTCACCAGGAGGTTCGCCATCCCACAAGAGTGCGCCGATGCAAACGGACTCTCCGATGCGATTGGGTTCGACCGCGGCGGATCAAAATAATCGAAAAACCGGCTCACCAGGAGGTTCGCCTTCACGGTTGAGTTCGCCGATGCAAACGGACTCTCCGATGCGATTGGGTTCGACCGCGGCGGATCAAAAGAATCGAAAAGCCGGCTCACCAGGAGGTTCGCCCACCCACAAGAGTTCGCCGATGCAAACGGAGTCTCCGATGCGATTGGATTCGAGAGCGGCGGATCAAAATAATCGAAAAGCCGGCTCACCAGGAGGTTCGCCTTCCCACAAGAGTTCGCCGATGCGAACGGAGTCTCCGATGCGATTGGATTCGACCGCTGCGGATCAAAATAATGGAAAAGCCGGCTCACCAGGAGGTTCGCCCTCCCACAAGAGTTCGCCCTCCCGGGCAAGTTCGCCCTCCCGGACAGGTTCGACATAACAGACGGATTCGCGGTCGCGGACGAATTCGCCGTATCAGACAAGTTCGCCGTCCGCAACCGGATCGCCCTCGAAGGCGGATTATTTTGCTCGACCCGAAGTCGAAAGCGAAACCGGAAGTGTGAAACTCCTCGTGAGCCGCATTATGATTTTGACAATTCTTTTATCACGCCCGCCGACCGAATGATCGGCGAGCACGATTCTGATAGTGTAAATACATAATGCTTGGGTGATCGAGCCGCGAGGGCGATTCGGCGTTCGTCGCTCGCTTCAAGGCTATTGAGAAGTTACCGACGCCCTTCTTTCGACTGTCGAACGTCTTTCGACTTCGGACTGATCTTGGGCCGTTTACCCACCTTGGGCGTGTAGGGAAAATTGACCGGATCGATGCGCGAGAGGGCGATTCCGGCCGCCTCGCGAACCCTGGCGTCGCCGTCGTTCTGTTCGGCTTTCTGGAGCGCGGGGATGGCGTCTTTGGCTTGTTCGCGAAACCAGCCAAGTTTAATCGCGGCGCTCCGACGGACATCGTTTCCTTTGTGCGTAAGCGCGCCGATCAACGCCGGAACGACCTTCGCCGCGTCGCCCGACCCGACCGGCAAGGTTCGAGCCGCGATCACCCCCTCTTTTTCTTTGCCCGACTTGAGATCGGCGATCAACTCGTCGGTCGATCGCCGATCGCCGCAGCCGCAGACCGCCGACAAGCAAAGCAATAAAATAAAATATATTCGTTTTCTCATAGTACAAGTTCTCCGTTCGAGCGAGTCGGTCGAAAATAATCGGAGGGGGTCGGGTCGGTCGACGACGGGGTCGTTGAACAGGCGAACGCCGCCCCTCCGCCGCGAATCACCATTCGAGAGAAATCTCGCCGCCGGCGATCGTCATGAGATATTGATACGTGCGCCCGTCGATACCATTTTTGAGGAAATGAACCGAGCCGTCGCCGAACAGGAAATTATCTCCACCCGGATGAAAGCTCCAAAACGTGTCGGGGTCGAACAACGGGTGGTCGCTGTTGGGCTTATGCGTGAAGTTGCCGTGAGCAAGACATAAGGCTTCGTCGAAGTCGGCGTTGTCGTACGGGGTGCCGTTGCCGGTATTTTGGCATTGCGAGGGAGGCGTGTTGGGTATCGTCCAGGGGGTGGTGGCCATCCACGCGGGGACCCTCGCCCCCGTCACCGCTCCGACCCACGTCGATGGAGAATGCGCGGCGCAGCGCTCGCCGACGATCACCGTGTTGCTCAAACCATCGACGACGTTCGCCATGCGATTCTTACTGTTGCGATAAAACAGTCCGACTCCCGCCTTGCCGAACGAACAGGCGATGCCGAGTGATAAAATGCCGTCGGTGGGATCGCCCGCGGTTATCGGACTGTCGTTGGGGTCGTTGTTATTGATGTAAAAGGGTTGAGGGTTCCCTCCCGCGTTCATAAAGCTTTCCTCCCAGCCGCATACTCCCGCGTAGTTGCTGTGCGCCACGGTGGCGATCGGGTTGGAGAACGAGCTATCATAAAGAACGACATGTTGCGGGTAAGGATCCGATGGACATAGGAATCCGTTGATCGTCGTCGTTACGCTCGTCAAGTTTGCGGCGGTCGCTATGCCCTGGTTGAAATTGATCGAGTTGAACAGAGGCTGCTGATCAATGAAGGGGAGTAAGGTGGAAGCCCAACCCCAACCGGGTCCCATATCGAGGTCGGGCGTATCGTTCGGGTTCGTTTGGCCGTCGATGTAGCCGGCTGGAAACTCGTTGTTGGTATCGTGAAAGTTGTGTAAAGCGATGCCGATCTGCTTCAGGTTGTTGACGCACTGAGCCCGACGAGCGGCTTCGCGAGCGGATTGCACCGCGGGGAGGAGGAGGGCGATCAGAATCGAGATCACCGCGATCACGACGAGCAGCTCGATGAGCGTGAATCCTCTGTGATCGGTGTGTGAATGATTGCGTTTCATGGATGTCTCTCCAATCAAAGCGGAAACGACGGATGATAAGAAAAAACAAACGGTCGATACGATCTGAATGATCGTTGATCGAACAACCGACGTGCGGAGACGCGCGCAGCCCGCACGAATTAAGCCGTGATCGGCGCCGACCGGCGGATCCGGATGCCGAACGCCCTCGAGTGATCGGAGAACGAGCGGCGGCGGATTCGGTCGACGATGATCAAAATGATTGACGCGCTTTGATCTCAGCGGAGGTTGATGTCGCGTTATTCCGGTGATCGCGCGTCGGTTCGCGTGATTCGAGCGGTTCGATCACGCTACGAACAAGGCGCGAGAACGCGAGCAATTCCTCGAGACGGACGGAAAGCGCGTACGATCACGACACTGTGAAATCGGCGAACGGGGGAGCGCGCGGGAAAGACGGAAGTGGTACGGAGGACGGTGGAGAGAGACCGCCCGCGGGCGATACGGGCTCGTTCATGGAATCGAACGAGGTCGCGGTGAAGACGCCCGCGATGAGTTGTCCTTGGGCGACAAATTGGCAAATCAGGCAGTTATCGGCTCGATCGCGGCGTAATTGCGTTGAGTCGTCGGAATGCCGCGATTTTGATGTCGATCCTTCCTCGTGCGACAACCCCGGCAGCGCGTGCAAGCACGGGCCAAACAGCGTAACCGCCGCGTGACACGCGAAAACCAACGCGAACAGGAATCGTCGGGCGTTGTTCAACATCGTAATCTACAGATGCGCCGCGTATGCCGAGAGTAATGACTCGATTGAAAATTCTGAACAAGTCGGCCGGGTTCGTCAATACCTTGTTCAAAAGCGATTCTCGAATCGGCGAAAGTTTTTTGATACGTCGATCTCGGGATCGCGTCGTATCGAGACGCGGCGGTCGCCGGATCGCATAGCCCCGGCCGACCGAACCGACTTGCGCGGCGAGGTGAATAAAATCATTACATATTAATAATTTTTTAATTTTCCGTCCGAGCCCGCGAATGCGAATCGCGTCGGCGCGTTTTTCCGGGTTGTCGAGCCGGCGAACCCGGCGGTCGTTTGTTTTATTTTAGGATATCACTTGATCATGTTTCGCTGTTCGCCGTCGCTGGCGTTAACACGTTTATATTTTCACATATACATATTAACTATCATAATCGAAGCGGGCTCGCGGCTTTGCGAAGGAGACCGACGTTTCGCATCGGGACGACGGCTTCCGTGGGCGGTTTCGGTGGCTCTTGTCTTCGCCGCGAATCAACGCGATAATCCATTCGCGTTTTCCCGCAAATTCTTCTCATGAGTTCGGCTCCAGGGGGCGATCATGTCGCAACTCCAATCCGAGGGTCGCGTTCAGGGACGCTTCCCCACCACGCATTGGAGCCGCGTGGCCACGGCCGCGGGCCGCGACGACGGGGAGTCTCAAGCGGCCCTATCGATGTTGTGCCAGGCTTATTGGTATCCGATCTACGCGTTCGTCCGTCATCTTGGGTTCACTCCCGAGCAGGCTCAGGACCGGACTCAGGATTTCTTCGCTTACGTGCTGGAACGCGATTTGATCGCGAGGGCGGACCCGGCTCGAGGCAGGTTTCGCGCCTTTCTGCGAACGGTTTGCGCCCGCAGGCTCGCCGGCGAACGAGAGCGTGAGAACGCGGACAAGCGGGGCGGCGGCCGTTTGCAACTCGCGATCGACCAACTCGACGCCGAGCGCCGCTACGCCCTCGAGCCCGCTCACGAGATGACCGCGGAACGGATCTTCGATCGAAGTTGGGCGCTCACGCTGCTGGGCCGCGTCGTCGATCGGCTCCGACGCGAGTACGACGATTCGGGTCGATCGGCGCGGTTCGATGAGCTGATCGCCGTTCTCACCCGCGATCCCGAGTCGAACCCGTATACCGAGATCGCGCGCAGGCTGGGGACGACCGAAGGAAACATCCGCGTCGCGGTCCATCGATTAAGGCGTCGCTACGGGATCCTGCTGCGCGAGGAGATCGCGGCGACCGTGGGCGACGCGTCGCTGGTCGACGACGAAATTCAGGCCCTTTTCGCGGCTCTCGCGGGCTGATCCCAAACGCGCGGGCTAACGCTCATGATTAGTAACTTTAATGAATATTTATATAAAATGACGGCAAGACGATTTTCGGATCGGCGGCGCATACGAACGGGGCGGATGCGATGAACGGGGTTGAAACGTGTCCCGACTGTGGAGAACGTCTGTGGAGCGACTCCCCGGCGGGTCTTTGTCCGAGTTGTCTTCTTCGCCTCGGCGCGGCTTTCTCAATCGATCCCAAGGTTTCCAGATCGCGTGAGGCGGGAGACGCCGCGTACGGCGCGGCGAACGCTGCGCTGCGGCTTCGCGAATCGTCCGACGACATTCCGTTAACCCTGACGGCTTCGGATGAAGTTTATGGAAATCCCGACCCGTCGAAGCGCTATCAGCTTTTGGGCGAGCTGGCGCGCGGTGGTATGGGGGCGATCTTCAAGGGGCGCGACCTTTACCTAGGCCGCGATTTGGCGGTTAAGGTGATTCGCGAGGAACACGGCGATCATCCCGATATGGTGCGCCGTTTCGTCGAAGAGGCTCGGATCGGCGGCCGGCTCCAACATCCCGGGATCGTCCCGGTTCACGAGCTTGGACGGCTACCGGATGGACGGATGTTCATTGCGATGAAGCTGGTTCGGGGTCGCACGCTGGCCGCGTTACTGGCGGCGCGACGGGGTCCCGACGACGAACGGACGCGCTTCCTCGCGATTTTCGAGCAGGTATGCCAAACCGTCGCCTACGCGCATTCGAAGGGGGTGATTCATCGCGATCTTAAGCCTTCGAACGTGATGGTGGGGAGCTTCGGCGAGGTCCAGGTGATGGACTGGGGTCTTGCGAAGGTGCTGGATCAGGGGGGCCTGGTTGACGACGATCGGCCCGCGCCCGCATGCGACGACGCTTTGGAGCTTCGATCCTGGCGAGACGGATCGGAGCCGATGGAATCGCGGCCCGGCTCGGTTCTCGGAACGCCGTCTTACATGGCGCCGGAGCAGGCGTGCGGGGCGATGGACACGCTCGACGAGCGGGCCGACGTGTTCGCTCTCGGTTCGATCTTGTGCGAGATCTTAACCGGCGGTCCCGCGTTCGAGGGGGAGACATCCTCCGAGATTTACCGCAAGGCCGAGAAAGCCGACCTTTCCGACGCGCTCGGCCGACTAGACGCTTGTAGTATCGATTCGGAACTCGTCGAGTTGGCCCGGTCGTGCCTCGCCGTCGCGTCGAAACATCGCCCCCGCGATGCGAGCGTTGTCGTATCAAGATTGACCGCATATTTAAGAGGCGTGGAAGGGCGATTGCGAGACGCCGAACTGGCGACGGCGAGGGCCGAGGCTCGCGCCGCGGGGGAGCGTCGTCGTCGTCAGTTAACGCTCGCCTTGGTCGCTTCGATGCTTGTCACGGGGCTGATCGGCGCCGCCGGCTGGGGTTGGGCGGGACGCGAACGCCGCCGTCGCCTCGGCGCCGTGGACGACGCCGTCAACGCGGCGCTCGCCGATTCGGCGAGAAAGCGTGAAAAGGCGATCGCCGCGGGAAGCGACCCGATCCTTTGGGTCGAGGCGATCGAGGCGGCACGCCGCGCCGAGACGCTGCTTTCGGGGAACGACGCGACAGCCGAGCGGAGAGAGCGGGTCCGCAGGTTCCTTGATGAGCTCACGCGAGAACGCGACGCGATCGAGGCGGTTGAAAAGGATCGACATATCGGCGAACGTTTGGCCGCGGTCCTGAACGATTTCGGTGTTCACGGCGACGAGCGAAAGGCGAACGCCGATTACGCGGCGGCGTTTCGCTTTTACGGAGTCGACGTCGATTCGCTCGAACCCTCGGCCGCGGGCCGATTGCTGGCGACGAGCCCGGTCGCTCCGGAATTGGCGAGCGCTCTTGATCAATGGGCGATTCTGCGTCGCAGTAGGGTGCTGCGCGACCCGGCGGGCGCCGATCGCCTGATCGCGGTTGCGAGGGGGGCCGATCCCGACCCGTGGAGGAATAGGCTGCGCGACACGGTCGGTCGCACGGGAGGCGGTTCGGCGCGTCGACTCGAGGTGCTTGAACGGCTAGCGGCGACCGCCGATGTGGAACACCTCCCCGTCACGAGCGTTACCAGGCTGGCTACCTCGCTGGCGATCTTCGGCCGACGCGACACGGCGATCGCCTTGCTTCGACGGGCTCAGTCATCGCATCGCGACGACTTTTGGGTGAACGCCGATCTGGGTCGCGAGCTGCTGGCGGCGAGTCGACCCGAGGAGGCGGAGCGTTTCTACGCGATCGCCTCGGGGGTGAGGCCCCAAAGCCCGCTCGCGCTCGGCGGATTGGGCCGCGCGATCTTGATGAGCGGTCAACCCGAAGAAGCCGCCGACCTGTTTCGCCAGTGGATCCGGCTGAGACCCGAGGACCCGCTCTCTCATGTGGCGCTCGGCGCCGCGCTCCTCGCTCTTGGACAATCATCCGAGGCTTGCGCCGAATTCGCCGAGGCGAAACGGTTGAAGCCGAAGGACTGGATGGTTCGGGATCAGATCGGCCTGGCGTTCTCGGATCGAGGCGACTGGGATTCCGCGATCCGGGAGCAGAGCGAGGCCGTCCGTTTGTTCCCCAATTCGGGGGTGGCGCACAAGGCGCTCGCTCACGCGCTGCAATCGGCGGGTCGGCTCAAAGAGGCGGTCGCCGAGTTTCGCGAGGCGGTGCGGCTCGACCCCCGCGTTTCCGCGTCGCATCTGTTCCTTGGACGGGCGTTGATCGAAATGGGCGAGCCGCGCGCGGCGCTCGAAGCTTTGGCCCGAATCGGTGCGGGACCGCCTCCTGATCCCTTGATCACGCCCGAGATGTTGGCTTCGCGCGCCGAGGAGTTCATCGCCCTTGAGCCGCGTCTCAACGACGTGATCGAGGGGCGCGATTCGCCCGTGAACGCTCGGGAAGCCGCGTCGTTCGCTCGGCTAGCGTTCGCTCGGAATCGGCCCGAGGCGGCGGCTCGCCTTTGGTCGCAAGCGTTCGCCGCGTCACCCGATCTCGCCGAGGATCTGGTCGCGATGAATCGGTTCCAAGCCGCACGGGCCGCGGCGCGAGCCGGTACCGTGGAAGGCGTCGGTCGAATGTCGGAATCGGAGGTTGAGTCGCGGTTGAAGTGGCGACGTCGAGCGATCGAATGGCTGCACGCCGATCTCGCGGCGTCGAAGGCGATCCTCGATTCGGGAACGGCGCCGCTGCGAGCGGGAGTCGCCCGACGGCTGAGCCGGTGGCGGGTCGATCCAGACCTGGCGTCGATCCGCGATGAGCCCGCCTTATCGACGCTCCCGGAGGCCGAGCGTAGCTCGCTACGAAAGTTGTGGGACGACGTCCGCTCGGCATGCCTGTCGAACACGGTCCCCGCGACGCGTCGGTCCAAACCCGACCGAAATTTCTGACGATCGGTGTAACGTTCGAGGCGGATTTCCTAATACGCTATTCAGAGGCAGCGCTTTTCCAAAGGCTATCAGAGGCCGCGCGATTCCAGGGTCGTTGAGCGGGTCGATTGGGGCTTTGAAGCCGCCTTATTGAAGGCGAGCGACCGAGAATCCCTCAATCGAACGTCGAGCCGGAATCGGGGAAGCATTCGATTTCAGCACGTTTCGCCGGCTCGTGGCTTGTGTTCACACGAGACTTCGTTCGCCGGCACGCACCGCGAGGATATTTTATCGATGAGGCTCCAAATCCGCTTGGCGACCGTTTCCCTCCTCGTGCTCGCGCTCTTCAGCGCCGCGGCCTTCGCCGATTCGCCCGCGTCGAAGGAGAAGCCGCTCACCGCGCTGTTCCTCGGCGATCGCGGTCCGCATCGTCCTTTCGAGCGATTCGAGCAACTCGCCCCCGTATTGGCGGGGCGCGGAATCGATCTAACCTACACCGATAAGACATCGGACCTGAATCCCGAAACGCTCGGCAAATATAACGTGCTGATTATCTATGCGAACACGACTCGGATCACGAAAGACCAGGAGAAAGCGCTTCTCGATTATGTTTCGGGGGGAGGCGGATTCGTCGCGTTGCACTGCGCCTCGTTCTGTTTCCTGAACTCGCCCGATTACATCGCGTTGGTCGGCGCGCAGTTCCAGAAGCACGGAACCGGACAATTCGATACGACGGTCGTCGACGCCGAGCACCCGATCATGAAAGGCCTCGAACCGTTTCGCACGTGGGACGAAACGTATGTCCATACAAGACATAACACCAAAGATCGCCGCGTTCTCCAGACCCGCGACGACCGGACGGGCTCGGAACCGTGGACATGGACGCGTACGCAAGGCAAGGGACGCGTTTTTTACACGGCGTACGGTCACGACGCTCGCACCTGGGGGCATCCCGGCTTCCACGATCTTGTGGAACGCGGCATTCGCTGGGCGGCGAATCAAGGAGAAGTGAAGGATTCGAGGCCTCGCGTGGCTAAGGGTCTGAAGCCGTTTGAATATGAGAAGGCCGAGATTCCGCTGTACACGCCGGGCGCACGGTGGGGGACGTTGGGCGAGCCGATCAGGAGGATGCAGAAGCCGCTTTCGCCCGAGGAATCGCGCAAGCATCTGGTCTTGCCGGAGGGCCTCGACGCGAAGCTTTTCATCGCCGAGCCGCGGATCAAAAAGCCGATCACGATGACGTGGGACCACCTTGGACGGTTGTATGTCGCCGAGACGGTTGATTACCCCAACGAAATGCGGACGACGGGGCGGGGACGCGACCGGATCTCGATCGTCGAAGACGCCGACGGCGACGGCACGGCCGACAAAGTTTCGCTCTTCGCCGACAATCTGAGCATTCCGACGTCACTCTGCTACGCGAACGGCGGGCTCATCGTCGCCCAGGCGCCCGATATGCTCTTTCTTCGCGATACCGACGGCGACGGCAAGGCCGACGAGCGTAAGGTCCTCTTCACCGGATTCAAAACGAACGATACGCACGCTGGGCCGTCGAACCTGCGTTACGGTCTTGATAACTGGATTTACGCGATCATCGGATACGCCGGGTTCGCGGGAGAAGTCGGCGGCGAACATCACTCGTTCCGCCAGGGGTTCTTCCGGTTCAAGCCGGACGGATCGAAGCTCGAATTCCTCCGATCGACGAACAACAACTCGTGGGGCGTGGGAATCAGCGAGGAGGGGCTCCTCTTCGGCTCGACCGCAAACGGCTGCCCAAGTGTTTACATGCCGATTCCAAATCGTTATTACGAGTCGGTGAAAGGGATGTCGCCGGACGTTTTGGCGAACATGGCGGATTCGAATCGGTTCTTCCCGATCACCGAAAACGTGCGTCAGGTCGATTGGCACGGCGGGTTCACCGCGGGCGCCGGATCGGCTCTTTACACCGCCCGCACGTTCCCAAAGCATTATTGGAATCGAACGGCGTTCGTCGCCGAGCCGACCGGCCACCTGGTCGCAACGTTCACGCTGCACCAGGACGGTACCGATTTTCACTCGCACAACGCGTGGAACCTGATCGCCGGAGACGACGAATGGTTCGCTCCGATCCTCGCCGAGGTCGGACCCGACGGACAGGTGTGGGTGATCGACTGGTACAACTTTATCGTCCAGCACAACCCCACTCCCGAAGGCTATAAAACAGGCAAAGGCGGGGCTTACGAAACGCCCCTGCGCGATAAATCGCACGGGCGGATCTACCGAATCGTCGCGACGAACGGTACACCGTCCGAGCGGCCGAGGCTCTCGAAAGACGACCCCAAGGGTCTTGTCGCGGCTCTTAAGAACGACAACATGTTTTGGCGGCTCCACGCCCAACGTCTGCTCGTCGAGCGCGGCAAGACGGACGTCCGAGACGATTTGCTGACAATCGTCGAACGGGATCGATCGCTCGACTCGCTCGGCCTCGATCCGGCGGTCGTTCACGCGCTTTGGGCGGCGAACGGCCTGGGCTTGCTGAACGGAGACGAACCGTCGCTCGCGGGCGTTCAAAAGGGGGCGTTCACACACTTGTCGTCGTCGGTGCGACGCAACGCGGCGCAGGCGTTTCCGCCGAACGTCGCGGCTCGGCTCGTCGTCAAGCACGAACTTCTGAAGGACGACGAAAAGCTCGTCCGGCTCGCCGCGTTCCTCGCTTTAGCCGACGCCGACGCAAGCGAAACCTCGGCGGACGCCATCGCATCAGCCGTTTTTGATGGAATAGTCGACGGCGACCGCCGGCTCCCCGAAGCCGCCGCTTCCGCGGCCGCCAAAAACGCGTCGAATTTCCTGATGAACGCCGCGATTCGCAAGCCGACCAAATCGCCGAGCGCCGAGGCGCTCTCGGTCGTCTTACGGGTATCCGAGCATTACGCGCGGGGCGCGGGGGATCCGACGCTGGGCAAGATCCTCGGGCGACTTCCCGAAGCCGAAGCGAAGGTGCGTGAGACGATTGTCGCCGGGTTCGCGAAGGGTTGGCCCAGAGACAAGGCGCCCGAACTCGACGCCGACGAAACGAAGGCGATCGCGGCGCTCCTGCCGAAGCTTTCGACCGACGCGCGCGGCCGGATGCTCGGACTCGCGTCGCGCTGGGGGCTCAAGGGGCTCGACGGTTACATCGCTCAGCTCGCGAGCGATCTTCTCTCCTTGGCGGCCGATTCGACGAAGCGAGACGAGTCCCGCGTCGAAGCCGCTCGACAGCTCATCGAACTGCGCAAAAGCGACGCGCGGGCCGCTCGAGACCTGATCGCCTTGATCACGGCGAAGACGCCGCCCGAAGTCGCCGGCGGGCTGATCGCCGCGGTTTCCACGAGCGACTCGCCCGAGGTGGGATCGGTGCTCGTTGATGCGATGGGACCGATGACTCCCTCCGAACGGCAGGCGGTCGCCCTGGCGCTGCTCGCGAAAACCGATTGGACGAGAACGCTCGTCGGCGCGATCGAGACGGGCAAGGCGCCGATGTCGCTGCTCACGCTCTCGCAATCGCAGGCGCTCGCGGCGCATCCCGATCGTTCAATCGCCGATCGCGCCAAGGCGCTGCTCGCGAGGGGGGGCGGCTTGCCCGACCCCGATCGCGAGAAAGTCATCCTCGCTCTTACGCCCGTCATCCTCAAGGGGGGCGACGCGTCGCGCGGCAAGGAGATCTTCAAAAAGGAGTGCGCCAAGTGCCACATGCATTCCGGCGAAGGGGGCAAAATCGGCCCCGATCTCTCGGGGATGGCCGCTCACCCCAAGAGCGAGCTTATCGTCCACATCCTCGACCCCAGCCGATCGGTCGAGGGGAATTTCCTGATGTACACGGTCTCGACGACCGACGGTCGCGTACTGAACGGATTGCTCGCGGGCGAGACGAAAACATCAATTGAACTGCTCGACGCCGAGGGGAAGAAGCAAACGATCCTCCGCGACGACATTGAGGAAATCGTCTCGTCGAAAAAGTCGCTGATGCCCGAGGGATTCGAGAAAACGATCCCCGCCGAAGGGCTCGCCGACCTCCTCCAGTTCCTTTCAGCCAAGGGTAAGTATTTGCCGCTCGACATTCGTAAGGTCGCGACCGTGATCACGACGAAACCGCTCGTCTCCGACACCAGCCCGAACCAGTCGCGGCTCGTTTTTGAAGACTGGGGCCCCAAGGTTTTCAACGGCGTGCCGTTCGCGCTCGTCGATCCTCAGGGCGATCGTGTTCCCAACGCGATCATGCTGCGGAGCACGTTCGGAACGATTCCGCCCAAGATGCCCAACGAGGTGAGCCTGCCCGTCAACTCGAAGGTCAAAACGATCCACCTCCTCAGCGGAATGTCGATCTTCGGCTACCCCGCCGGGCGAGAGGGCTCGGTTTCGATGATCGTCCGCATCGTGTACGAGGACGGCTCGACCGAGGATCACGCTCTGAAAAACGGCGTGCACTTCGCCGATTTGAGCGGCGCCAAGGACGTACCGGGCTCGAAACTCGCCTATAAGTTAGGAGATCGCCAGGTCCGCTACCTGACGGTCGTCCCGAACAAAAACGAAACGATCGCCCGACTCGAACTGGTGAAGGGCGAAGATCGTTCGGCGCCGCTCGTGATCGCGGCGACCGTCGAGGGTTTTGAGTGATCAATTTACATTAATATCTTTACAAAATCACCTTTCCTCGCTCAAACGGCTCTATCCGACACCGCCCTGAAGGGAGACCAAGCGATGAACGCCTTGTGGCTCGTCGGTTTGCTTATAGCGGCGCCCCAGGACACGATACCCCCCGAGGGAGCGCCCGCTTCCACGAATATCCGAGGCGCGGATTACCCGCGAATTCTTCCCGATCTGCGCGTCACGTTTCGTATCAAAGCGCCCGACGCGCAGAAGGTTGAGTTCGGATTCTTCGACAATACAAGATATCCCGCAGCCAAGGATAACGAAGGCTTCTGGACCGCGACGACGACGAATCCCGTCGTACCGGGTTTCCATTACTACCGGATGTGGATCGACGGCGTTCAGTTGAACGATCCCGCGAGTAAAACGTTCTACGGCACGGGGAGGGATACGAGCGGGATCGAGATACCCGAGAAGGGGGTCGACTATTACCTGCCGAAAGACGTCCCGCACGGCGAGGTCCGCGAACGGTGGTACTTTTCGAAAACGACCCAAGACTGGCGTCGGATCTTTGTTTACACCCCTCCCGGATACGATTCAGACCGAGACGCGCGGTATCCCGTGCTCTATCTGCAGCACGGAGGCGGCGAAGACGAAACGGGCTGGCCGAATCAGGGCCGCGTGAGCTTTATCCTCGATAATTTGATCGCCGAGAACAAGGCGAAGCCGATGCTCGTCGTGATGGAGCAAGGCTACGCTCGTCGGCCCGGCGAACCCGCGGCGCCGACCGCTCCGCCGCGTCCCGCGCAACCGGGCCAGAACCAGCCGCGTCCCGACTTCAGTCGGATGTTCACGGCGTTCGAAGACGTGATGATCAAAGACCTGATCCCGATGATCGACTCGACCTACCGTACGATCCCCGACCGCGATCACCGCGCGATGGCCGGGCTTTCGATGGGAGGAATGCAAACGTTCCAGATCACTCTCAAACATCTGGACATGTTCTCTCATATCGGAGGCTTTAGCGGCGGTGGGGGCGGATTCGGCGGAGTCGCGTTCGACGCCAAGACCGCGCACGGCGGCGTGATGGCGGACGCCGACGAATTCAACAAGAAGGTGAAAGTTCTCTGGCTCGGCATCGGCACGACCGAGCCGCAGAGGATGTATGAAAGCGTGAAGAATTATCACGAAGCACTCGAGAAGGCGGGAATCAAGCATATCTACTACGAATCGCCCGGAACGTCTCACGAATGGCTGACGTGGCGGCGTTGTCTGCGCGAGTTCGCCCCGCTCCTGTTCACGAACACCCGGATCGCCGCTCGGACGGGCCCGCGGAACGCCCCTCGGCAGCGTCGACCGATCGTTTTGAACGCCGACGACGTCCCCGCGTTCCCCGAGCCCCCCGCCGGGATCGACGCCCGGAAAGACGTGCCGCACGGCAAGCTTGAGATCGTCACATATGAATCGAAGTCTGTCGGCGCCACGCGGAAGATGAACGTTTACACGCCGCCGGGCTACTCGACCGAGACGAAGTATCCCGTGCTCTACCTGTTGCACGGCATCGGCGGCGACGAGACCGAGTGGTCGCGGTTCGCCAAGCCGCACCTCGTGCTCGATAACCTGATCGCCGAGGGGAAGGCCGTGCCGATGATCGTCGTCATGCCCAACGGCCGAGCCCAGAAGAACGACCGCGCCGAGGGGGACGTTTTCGCCTCGATGCAGGCGTTCGCCGCGTTCGAGAAAGACCTGCTCGAAGACGTGATTCCAGCGATCGAGTCGAAGTACTCGGTCAAAGCCGATCGCGAACATCGAGCATTGGCCGGGCTCTCGATGGGGGGCGGCCAGTCGCTCAACTTCGGCTTGGCCCATATCGACACATTCGCATGGATCGGCGGTTTCTCATCCGCTCCCAACACCAAACCCCCCGCCGATCTCGTCGTCGATCCCGAGGCCGCCAAAACGAAGCTCAAGCTTCTCTGGATCGCCTGCGGAAACAAAGACAACCTGATCAACATCAGCCAGGGAGTGCACGCCTACCTCAAAGAAAAGGGGATCGCGCACGTTTGGCACGTCGACGGCCACGCGCACGACCCGGTCGAGTGGCGCAACAACCTTTACCTCTTCGCTCAGCGAATCTTTCGTTGAAAACTTATCAACAAATCGTTTCGAGGCAGCATCTTCAGTTAAGCACTTATCATATAAGTGAGGTGAAACGTGATGAATAGCAATCTATCTCGGCGTGGTTTCCTCCAGAGCTCGCTGGGAGCGCTGACTTGCGCGGGGCTGCCCGCCTGGTACGCGCGTGAGCTGTTGGCCGCCCAGGAGGAGGGAGCGGCCAAGAAAACGTCGGCGGGCGATCGCCTCGCGATGGGGATCGTCGGCGTCGGCAGCCCGCAGAGCCGCAGCCTGCAGGTCGTGGGCGAATCGCGGCCCCCCGTCGATTCGGGACAGTTGACCTTCCTCCTGGGTTGCGACGCTCAAGAGTCGCATCGCAAACACGCCGTGGATGTGATGCGCGAACGCGGGTTCAAAGATTTCGAGGCGAACACCAAGGATTTCCGCGAGATTATTAACAACAAGTCGCTCGATTGCGTACTCGTCGCCACCCCCGATCATTGGCACGCCCAGGTGACGATCGAGGCTCTCAAGGCGGGCAAAGACGTCTACTGCGAGAAGCCGCTGACGTTGACCGTCGCCGAGGCGCTGGCCGTTCAAAAGGTCGTCAAAGACACCGGTCGAATCCTTCAAACCGGCAGCCAGCAGCGCACGTCGTTCCGCGGCATGTTCCGCCTGGCGGTCGAGCTCGTCCGCGCCGGCAGGCTTGGAAAGATCAACACGATTGAATGCCGCCTCAACGGCAACCCGACGAGCGGCCCGATCCCCGAAACGCCCGCCCCCGAGGGGCTCGATTGGGACCTCTGGCTCGGCCCGACTCCGAAAGTTCCCTACCGTAAAAAAGGGAATCATACGAACTGCCACTACGAATTCCGCTGGTGGTACGATTACTCGGGCGGCAAGATGACCGACTGGGGCGCTCACCACCTCGACGTCGCTCAGTGGGCGCTCAACAAAGACGGCGGCGGCCCGATCGCCGTGGAACCGATCAAGACGTCCGAGCCCTACAAAGGCGACGACGGCTACAACTGCCACCCGAGCTTCCAGGTCCAATACACCTACGATAATGGTTCAAAAGTCATTGCGATGAGCGGCGGCGGCTCCGACTTCGGAACCAAGCTCGTCGATAAGGACGGCAAGGTTCCCGAACAGCGGTTTGGACCGAATCGCGGCCGCCCGATGAGCGTCGGCCCGGATGAGAACGGCGTCCTCTTCCTCGGCGAGAACGGAACGCTCTTCGTCAGCCGAGGCGCGATCCTCGCGAGCGACGCCAAAATCCTCTCCGAACCGCTCAAAGACGACCCGATGGTGTACGACGGCCGTCCGACCAACCAGATGCAAAACTTCGTCGATTGCGTCAAGAGCCGCAAGTCGCCGATTTGCAACGCGACGGTCGGCGGCGGGTCGGTGATCGTCTGTCACATCGGCGTCATCGCTCTGCGCACCGGCAAGAAGTTGAAATGGGACCCCGTCGCGCATCGTTTCGACGACTCCGAGGCCAACGAGATGCTCTCCCGCCCGCGCCGCGACCCGTGGCGGCTCCCGGTCTAATCGTATCCCCCCGGTCGCGCCCCGCCCCCGCGGAGCGCGACCGAACGGGGTCCGACTAGCCCGTAAAGCAATTCAATCAACTTGATATTCATATTCTATCCGTATATTCGTATAATCTTAGTTTCAGATCCGAGGAGCACCGAGATGAGAGCGGCGTTGATGGGATTCGTGTTATTGACGATGTCGGCCGGTCAAATCGCTTCGGCGCAGACGGCCCCGACTCAAACCGGCGCGGCTCGGACCGCTCCCGCCGAATCGGCCGCCGTGGTTGAGGATTTCAAGCCCGCGTCCTCCAACCAGGGAGGCAAAGATTATCCCCAGGTCAATTCCGAGCGCCGCGCTCGTTTTCGCATCGTCGCGCCCCAGGCCCAGAGCGTGCGAGTGCCCGAGTGGGGCGGCGTCACTCTGACTAAAGGCGAAGACGGCGCCTGGGTCGGCACGACACGCCCGCTCGACGAGGGATTTCACTACTACCGGATCAATATCGACGGCGCCGACGTTCCAGATCCCGGCAGCAAGATCTTCTTCGGCGCGGGCCGCTGGGGAAGCGCCATCGAAATCCCGGCACACGACGAAGACTTTTACTCCGTCAAGGACGTGCCTCACGGAGAATTGCGCCAGAATCTGTACTACTCGAAGAGCACGAAAACGACCCGACGCTGCTTCGTCTACACCCCGCCCGATTATGATAAGGACTCCGCGAAACGGTATCCTGTGCTGTATTTACAGCACGGCGCCTTCGAGGACGAAACCGGTTGGGGAAGTCAGGGGCGTACGAACCTGATCATGGACAACCTCATCGCCGCCGGCAAATCCAGACCGTTTATCATTGTGATGGATAACGGCGGTAACAACTTCGCCACGGGACAGCGTCGCCCAGCCGCTCCACCGGCCGCGAGAGGCGCCGCTGCTGGACAAGGCGCGGCGGGAGGACAAGGCGCCGCCGCTGGACAAGGCGCGGCTGCTGGACAAGGCGCCGCTGCTGGACAAGGTGGGGCCGGAAGACCAGGAGGAGCTGGAGGAGCCCCGGGCCGACCCAGGTTCGACTTCTCCGCCTTCTCGAAGATCATGATTGAAGAGCTGATTCCATTTATCGATGCGAATTATCGTACGATCGCCGATCAGCCGCATCGCGCCATGGCGGGTTTATCGATGGGCGGCGGGCAAACGAGGCAGATCACCCTCGCCAACCTCGACAAGTTCTCGCACATCGGGCTTTTCAGCGGCGGCAGCATCGCCGCGAACGATCCCGCGTTGGCCGATCCGGCGGCGTTCAAGCAAAAGGTCAAGGTGCTGTTCGTCAGCTACGGCGGCAGAGAGAACACAACCGCCGCCAAGACGAACCACGAGGCGCTCGAGAAACTCGGCGTTCCAAACACCTATTACGAATCCCCGAACACGGCCCACGAGTGGCAAACCTGGCGGCGAAGCCTCCACCAGTTCGCACCTCTGCTGTTCAAGGATTAATCCGTCTTCCATCCGCCGCGGGATCGCCGACGACCGCCAACCAGGAATAAACAAATGATGATTAATCGATCTCTTGGAGCCGGCCGTCTCGGGTTTCGTCTCCGACTTTTCTGGTTCGCGGCGTCGGTTCTACTTGGTTATCGGTCGGCCGACGCGGTTGAGCCGGCGGCGCGCGACGAAGCGTTCGTTAACGATTACTGCGCGAGCTGCCACAACGACGTGAGTCGGAAAGGGAGGCTCGACCTAACCCGCCTGGCGTTCGACGCGAGCGATCCCGCCGACCGCGCCGTGTGGATCAAAGTGCACGATCGGCTGAGCGCGGGGGAGATGCCGCCCAAGGAGAAACCTCGCCCCGACGACGACCGTCGGAAAGCCTTTATCGACGACTTGTCGCGGTTGATCGAATCGGCGGAACGCGCGGAACTCGCCGGCCAAGGCCGCGCGACACGGCGCAGGCTTAATCGATATGAATATGAAAATGCTTTGCGCGATCTGATCGACGTTCCGTGGGCGCAAATCGCGAGCAGGCTCCCCGACGACGGCGAGACTTATCACTTCAATAAAAGCGCCGAGGCGCTCGACGTCTCCTACCTCCAGATCGCGCGGTTCATGGACTCGGCCGACTATACAATGCGCCAGGCGATGGCGAGACGCCTCGCACAAACGGAAAAGTCGACACGCAGGCTGTACGCCCGCGACGAGCGGAGCCTTCGGAACTGGATGCCGCGCGAGAACGGAACCCTCCCCGACCGACTTTCGTTCCCCGTGCTCGATTCGCACGCCCAGCCCGACGTTCGCGCCGGGCGAGCCCCGGCGACGAGCCCGGAGACGCGCGAACGCGAGGCCGTCGGTAAAGTGTCGAGCATCTTCAGCGACGCGGGAGGCTATTCCTGGGGGAGCTGGAGAGCGCCCGTCGCCGGCCGCTATAAGCTACGGATCGCGGGCTACTCAATCTGGGTCGCCGGCGGCGGCGTGGCGCGCTGGTTCTACAACGGCCAGGGCGCCGAGAAGGCGCCGGTCTTTCACACGCTCCTCTGGCACCGCCCAAACCTCGACGAGGTTTATCCCGGAAGGCGCGACGAGCCGATCGCTATTTTCGCTTCGGGGAACGGCCAGACTCGTCCGATCGGAGCGGTCGATTTCACCCCGCGACCGACGGTGCGCGAGATCGAAGTCTTCCTGATCATGAACGAGGTCCTTCGAACCGACGGCGCCCGTCTTTTTCGAACGCGGGTTAACGGTACGGACGAGCAGTATGTCAATCCCCTCGCGACCGAGGACGGCATGCCCGGCTACGCCGTCCAGTGGCTCGAGATCGAAGGCCCGCTCCACGACGATCACGACGGCGGATCAGGATATAAGCGACTTTTTGATGAGCTTCGGCTCGCGCCTTCGGATCAAGCACGAACGGGCGTTTTGCTCGAAACGCCCCCGGTCGCATCCGCCGGCCCCGCGACGGCGGGCGGACCGCGAGGACAAGCCGCGGGAGGAGGTCCGCGAGGACAAGCCGCGGGAGGCGGACCGCGAGGACAAGCCGCGGGAGGAGGACCGCGAGGACAAGCCGCGGGAGGAGGACCGCGAGGACAAGCCGCGGGAGGAGGTCCGCCGGGTCCAGGGCGTTTCGCGGTCCGCGAGGCGCTCTACGAAGTCCAATCCGCGGCGCCCCGCGAAGACGCCGAGCGACTTCTTAGATCGTTCCTCAAGAGGGCGTATCGTAGCAAGGTCGAAGAAACCGACGTACAGAGTTTCTTACAATTATTTGATGATCAGTACCGAAAAGGCTCGGGCTTCACGCGGTCGCTGCTTTCGGCGTATACGGCCGTCCTCGCTTCTCCTGGTTTCGTCTTTATCGACGAACGCCCGGGCCGGCTCGACGATCACGCTTTGGCCACCAGGCTCTCTCTCTTTCTCTGGAACTCGGTCCCCGACGACACGCTGAGATCGCTAGCCGACCACGGAGAACTGAATAAACCGGACGTGCTCCGCGCCCAGGCCGAGAGGATGCTCGACGATCCCAGGTCACGCCGATTCGTCGAGGCGTTCACCGATTGCTGGCTCGACCTTCGAAAGATCGACGACACCGCGCCTTCCACAACGCTTTATAACGACTACGAAATGGACGACTCGCTCAAACTTGCCGCCGTTGAGGAGACGCGACTCTTCTTCGCCGAACTCTTACGCGCCGACCTCCCTTCGCGGAACATCGTCGATTCCGACTTCGCTTTCCTCAACCAGCGCCTCGCCGAGCATTACGGCGTAAGCGGAGTCTCAGGATCCGAATTCCGCAAGGTGAAGCTCGCCGCCGATAGCCTACGAGGCGGATTGATGACTCAGGCGAGCGTCCTTAAAGTCACCGCCAACGGTACGACGACTTCTCCCGTTCTCCGCGGCCACTGGATCACCGAGCGAATCCTGGGGCTCGATACGCCCCCCCCTCCCCCCACCGTCGAGGCCGTCGAGCCCGATATCCGCGGCGCGGTCACGATCCGTCAGCAATTGGAAAAACATCGAACAAACGCGAGTTGCGCCTCGTGCCACGCCAAAATGGACCCTCCCGGCTTCGCACTCGAGAGCTTTGATGTGATGGGGGGCTATCGCGAGCGCTACCGCGCCGTTTCCGATAAAGTTCCCCCGGTCAAAGGGTTCGGCATGAACGGACAGGCGTTCGCCTTTCATTACGCCCTCCCGGTCGATTCGTCGGGCGCTCTCCCCGACGGCCGAACATTTAAGGATGTGCGTGAAATCAAGAGATTATTGATTCAAGATGAACGGCTGATCGCCGGAAACCTCGCCAAACAGTTAACGGTCTTCGCCACAGGGGCCCCCGTGCGATTCTCCGATCGCGAACGGATCGAGAAGATCCTCGATGCGACAAAACCGGGAGGGTACGGCGTCCGAAGTCTCGTCCACGCGATCATCCAGAGCGAACTATTCCGAAACAAATAGGAGAGCCCCGCGATGAGCCCGCAAACCGAGTTTGAGTTCTCAGCCCCGTTCGCGTCGAGGCGTCGACCGATCTCTCGCCGCCGCTTCCTCCGCGGCTCGGCCGTGGCGATCGCGCTGCCGTTCCTCGAATCGACGAGAGCCCCGTTCGCGCGATCCGACGACTCGCCGGCCGCGATACCGCGACGGATGTTATGTATCTGCAACAACCTTGGCGTGCTCCCCAAGCCGTTCTTCCCCGAGGGTTCGGGACGCGATTACACCCTGTCGCCGTATCTCAAGTTGCTCGAAGAGCATCGCGCCGATTTCACCGTGCTGAGCGGCGTTTCGCACCCGTTCGTCGACGGCGGACACCCGTCGGATATCTGCTTCCTCACCGCGGCGCCCCACCCCGCGAGCAGCTCGTTCCGTAATTCGATCTCGCTCGACCAGCTCGTCGCCGAGCGGATCGGTACGCTCACGCGATTCCCGTCACTCACCTTGGCGGTAAACGGCGGCAGAAGCCTCTCCTGGACGCGCACGGGAGTCGCGATCTCGCCCGAGGGGCGAGCGTCCGCTCTATTTAACAGCCTCTTCCTCCAGGGGACGACCGACGAGGTCGATCGGCAGGTCCGAGAGATCGACTCGGGTCGGAGCATTTTGGACGTCGTCTCCGAGCAGGCCAAAACCCTCGAGCGGAACGTCGGCGCCCGCGATCGCGCCCGGCTCGACCAGTATTATTCCAGCGTCCGCGATCTCGAACACCGGCTCCAGGAATCGCGCGCCTGGGCAAGGAAGCCGAAGCCGAAGGTCAAGGCCGCTCCCCCCGTCGACCCGTCGAGCCCCGCGCAATATATGGCCAAGGTACAGGTGATGTACGATCTGGCGCGCCTCGCCTTCGAGACCGACTCGACCCGCGCGATCACCCTCATGCTCAACAGCGTCGGTACACCCGTCGTTCAGATCGACGGCGCGACGATCACCGACAGCTATCACAACCTGTCGCACCACGGAATGGCCGAAGACAAACTCTCACAGCTCAAACTGATCGATGAATGGCACATGAAATTACTTGCCGGCCTTTTAAAGAGCCTGAAATCCACTCGTGAACAAGGCGAAACGCTGCTCGATCGAACGATGGTGTTATACGGCTCCAATCTCGGCGACGCGAACGCGCATTCGACCACGAACCTGCCGACGCTCCTCGCCGGAGGCGGATTCCGCCACGGCTCACACCTCGCCTTCGACCGCGGTCGAAATTACCCCCTGCCCAAACTCTTCGTGTCGATGCTCCAGCGGATGGGGATCGAGGAAACCGGCTTCGGTCCCTCGACCGGCACGATGACCGGACTGGAGATGAACTGAACGATGGTATATGCTCAAACGTTCCTCCTGGCGATTCTCGGAAGCCTCGCGGCGCCGGCGCCCTCCGACACTCCTTTGATCATCACCTTCGACTCGGTCGAGACCGGCAAGCCGACGCCGAATCACACCGATCGGGGGGTCGTGTTCACCCTATCTCGACCTCCGGCCAAACACCGCGCAGCCGGGAAGGTGATGTTCTTCCCGCACCTCAAAACGCCTCGCAAGGGGATCCTCAACGCGATGGCGGACGAACCGATCCCGGTCGAAATCCGATTCCCCAAGCCCGTCGGAAGCGTCACCCTCGTGCTCTGGGGATCGATCGGGAGCGCGGCGGTCGTCGAGGCTTACGACTCCGACGGAAAGGTCGTCGATCGCGCTTCGAGAGACGCCGTACCGACGAGAACCTCGCCCGACCGGCCGATCCCAAGCTTCGAATTGACGGTTAAGGCTCCAGCCGTCGCATTCGTTCGCTTCTCGGGAGCGCCCGCGGGCGGTTACCTCGCGTGCGACGAGGTCCGCGCCGAACCCGCCGCCGACGTCGCGCCCCGATCGCTTCGACAAGCGTCGAAAGGCCGATTCCTCATCGGCACGGCGATCATGTCGCGCAACCTCGACAACCCGGCCCTCTCGGCGCTGATCGGCGAGCAGTTCGACTGCCTCACCGGCGAGAACGAGTTCAAGCCGATGTCGATTCATCCGCGCCCGGGAGAATTTCGCTTCACCGCGGCGGACCGGATCGTCGATTTCGCTCATGAGCATAAAATGAAAGTGATCGGCCACACGCTTTGTTGGCATAGCCAGTCGCCCGCATTCCTGTTTAGGGGCCAGGACGGCAAGCCGTTATCTCGCGACGAGGCGCTCAAGAATCTCAAGGATCACATCGACGGCGTCGTAGGCCACTTCAAGGGAAAGGTGCTCGGCTGGGACGTGGTGAACGAGGCGATCAGCGATGCGAGGGGCGAATACCTCCGCAACACCCCTGCGCGTCGAGCGATCGGCGACGATTACATCGCCCAGGCTTTCAAGTTTGCGCACGCCGCCGACCCCGACGCCGAGCTTTATTACAACGATTACAGCAACGAACAACCTGAAAAGCTCCAAAAAACGATCCGTCTGATCCGCGAACTCAAGACCGCCGGAGTGCGCCTCGACGGAGTCGGGCTCCAGTGCCACTTCAGGCTCGACGACGCCGAAGCGCCCGATCGGCTCGACCGCGCGATCGCCGCCTACGCCGCCGAAGGCGTTAAAGTTATGATGACAGAGCTTGATGTTGATGTGCTTCCGCGTCGCGGCCGGGGCGCCGACGTCGCGTCCCGCGAGCGCGGGGGCGCCGACCCGTACCGAGACGGCTTACCCCCCGAGGCGGCCGAGGCCCAATCGCGCTTCTACGGCAAGCTCTTTCGGGTCGTCCTCAAGCACCCCGGCGTGGTGACGCGAGTCACCTTTTGGGGCGTGCACGACGGCGCGTCGTGGCTCAACTTTTGGCCGGTCGCGGGCCGCACCAATCATCCGCTCCTCTGGGATCGGAAGCTGAAGCCCAAGCCCGCGTTCGACGCCGTTTTGGACGCCCTCGACAAGACCTGATCGATCCATCTTGCTCGGGTCGAGCTTTCCGTACGTTTGTCGGATAATACGATCGATCCAGAATGTAGGCGCCCCGGATCGTAGATACCCCGCCCCAGATCGTGAACACCCAGAATTTGAACGCCCACGAAATTCATTCGCCCCAGTTGAGTGGATGAGGGGATTCGATCGGATGATCGACGAAGCTCGTACGTTTTGGAGTTTCGCGGTGATCGGCGCCTTCGTCGAGTTAATGAGGAGCGGACAAGAGACGAACAGGTTGAATGGAGGAGGTTCTAATGAAGCTCGTAACGATTGGACGTCGACCTTCGAGGGTTAAAGTCGACCTTGGCGGGCGGAGGGACTTCGATTTTCGCGGGTACGCTGCTTCGAGGATAAATCGACGGCGAATTTTGACCAACCGGGGATAGCGTGATAAGGTCGTTTAGTTAGGTTAAAGATGACGGCCAAGCGGAAAACCTTAGTCGATGATACCGAGATCGGCTTGTGGCGATCGTCTTCGGTCTTTAGAATCGGCTATCTTTCGATATGAGATCGAGTTGGGGACGAGTCGCCGGTTTCGGCTCGCGGAGCGAGACTGGAATTTCGCGGAATCGCCGTAGCTGGGGTTTTCCATGCGATTTGTGCTGATCGACCGGATTCTTGAAGTCGAGCCTGGGCGCAAGCTGGTGGCGATCAAGAATCTCTCGCTCGCCGAGGAGTACTTGGCGGATCATTTTCCTGGATTTCCGGTGATGCCCGGGGTTCTGATGCTTGAGGCGTTGTCTCAGGCGGGTTCTTGGCTGATTCGGGAGACCGAGGATTTCGCGCACAGCGTGATCGTCCTTAAGCAAGCGAAGACGATCAAATACGGCAGTTTCGTCGAGCCTGGGCGTCAACTTCGCCTTGAGGTCGAGGTGGTGACGCACTGTGAGCGGGATACGGTTTTGAAGGGAAAAGGGGTGATCGAGGGTCAGGTGATGGTTCAGGGTCGGTTTACGCTTACCCGGTACAATCTGGGTGATCGCGACGCGGCTTTGAGCGCGACGGACGCTTTGATTATCCAAAATTTACGCGACTTGTACGGAACTTTGCGAAAAGGTTCGGTGGGGTCGCGGGCGATTGTGCGGGATCCTTCGGCGAATCCTGTTTGTACGGTCGAGACGGAACGGCCCGCGGGATGATGTTGCAAGATCTACCGAGAATCAGCATAATGCCGAACCATGGTTCATGAGCGAATTCATGCCGTTCATGCGTCGGATCGGCGTTCAGGATGGACTCGATCGACGCGACCCGCGTGGAGTGATGCCGAATCGGTGTTTCAGCCGATGAATTCGGAGAAGCACGTACGACTCGGCGATTTCACCCCTGGAGCGGGGTCGATTGGTACCTGTTAAACTCGAGGATGTCTATGCCGGCGACACATGAAGAAATTTACGACAAAGTTCGAACGACCTTGGTCGACGCGCTTGGCGTCGACGAGGATGATGTGACACCCGATTCGAAGCTCCAGGGGGATCTTGGCGCCGAGTCGATCGATTTTTTGGACATTGTGTTCCGTTTGGAACGGAATTTCGGGATCAAGATTCCTCGCGGCGAGTTGTTCCCCGAGAATTTGGTATCGGATCCCGAGTTGATTCACGACGGCAAGCTGACGGACAAGGGCTTGGCGGTATTGAAGGAACGGATGCCGTTCGCGGATTTGACCGAATTCGCGAACGACCCCGAGGTCGACAAGATCGCCGATTTGTATTCGGTGAACATGCTTGTCCAGTATGTGGAGAGCAAGTTGTCGGCGAATTGAGCCGGCGTCTTGGTTTGGGATTCGTGGGATGATCTGCGGATCGGCCCGAGGGACGCCCTCGGGCCTGGTTTTCTTCGACGAATCGCGGCGACGCGTCGTCGACTTCCCGGTCGGAATGGGTCGTGACGAATGCGTTGGATCTGGATCGATAGATTCGTCGAGTTTCGTAGCGGCGAGTTCGCCCGCGCGATCAAGAACTTGACCCTCGCCGAGGAGCATTTACACGATTCGTTTCCGGGCTATCCCGTGATGCCGGCTTCGTTGATCATCGAGGGGCTGGCGCAGACGGGGGGGATTTTGGTTGGTGAAGCGGGGGGATTTACCGAGAAGGTGGTGTTGGCGAAGATACCGCGAGCCGATTTTTTCGGCGTCGCGACGGCGGGCGATCAACTGACTTACGACGTTCGGCTGACCGATCTTCGCTCCGAGGGGGCGGTGGTCGACGCCAAGGCGTATGTGAGCGGGGAGTTGCTGGTCGACGCCGAGATCGTTTTCGCTCATCTTGATCAATCCCGCGCCAATCAAATTTTCGGTCCCAAGAATTTTGTATTCACGCAGCAGTTGCTGGGGGTGTTGGATTTGGCGAAGGCGCGGGAGCGAGCGAAGGGGTCGCTTCCCGAGGCGTCGTCGAACGCCTCCACGGCCGCCGAGCTGAACGGGTCGCCGCGCGGGGAATTTTGATATGTCCACGTGATCGTCGACGCAACGTGTGTATCTCTATAACCATGAAGATTGAGCCGCCGGAGTTTGATTTCGATCGAATTCGGCCATTGAGTGACGAGACGGGCTTTCCATGCTTCAATCCGAACGCCGCGTGGTGATAACCGGACTGGGCGTGGCGAGTCCAATCGGAGTCGGCCTCGACGCGTATTGGGACGCGCTCGCCGCAAGGCGGGGGGGCGTCGATACGATTCGCGCGTTTCCCGTCGAGGGTTTGCCTTCGGACGCGGTCGCCGAAGTCGGCGATTTCAACCCGACCGCGTACGCGCTTCCCAAGATCAAAAAGCCGCTCGTTAAAAGCCTGAAATACATGGCTCGCGACATCCAACTCGCGGTCGGCGCCGCCTTGATGGCGATCCGCGACGCGGGTTTGGAGGAGGGGGGAGTCGACCCGACTCGGATCGGGGTCGACCTCGGCGCCGGCTTGATCTCCTCGGAGCTCGACGAACTCGCCCAGGCGATCGAGATCGCGACCGATTCCGAGGGGCGTTTCGACTTTCACAAGTGGGGACGTGAGTCGATTTCGCATATGACGCCAATTTGGCTCCTTAAATATTTACCGAACATGTTGGCGTGTCATATTTCGATTTTAATTGATTGTCAAGGTCCTTCGAACACGATCACCGAGGCCGAGGCGGCGTCGAATTTGGCGATCGGCGAGGCGGCGCGGATAATCGCGCGGGGGCGAGCCGACGTGATGATCACCGGCGGCGCCGATTCCAAGATTCATCCGTTAAGTTTGGTTCGGATGGGGTTGTTCGAGCAAATGGCGCGGCGTCGCGACGACCCCTCCACATCGTGCCGGCCGTTCGATCGGACGCGCGACGGCGGCGTACCCGGCGAAGGCGCGGGGATTCTGATTCTTGAAGAGCGCGATCACGCGATCGGACGCGGTGCGCGGATTTACGGCGAGGTGTTGGGATTCGGGTCGGGTTGCGACGCTTCGCGGCGAGGGGGGCTCGATCCCGAAGGGGCGGGGACCGAGATCGCGATTCGTTCGGCGATCAAAGACGCGGGGCTTGTCGCATCTGAGGTTGGTCATGTCAACGCGCATGGAGCGGGGACGGTGATCGCGGATCTCGCCGAGGCTCGAGCGATCGGCCGCGTTTTCGGCGCGATGAAGATTCCGGTGACGGCTCTCAAGGGATATTTCGGCAATATTTATTCGGGATGCGGAGCGGTCGAGTTGATCGGCAGTTTGTTGGGAGCGAATCGGGGATTGATTCCGCCGACGATCAACTGCGAAGAACCCGATCCCGCGTGCGCACTCGACGTCGTGAACGACGGGCCGCGGAAGGCTTCGGCGCCGACTTTCGTGAACACGAATTTGACGCGTTTCGGCCAGGCGGCCGCGATCGTCGTCCGGGCAACGGAGGCGTCGGTTTAATACCGATGATCATATCCTAATGCGTCGTCGCGTCGTGGTCACCGGGATGGGGATGGTGACTCCTGTCGGGCTCGATCTCGAGTCGTCGTGGAAAGCGCTTTGCGAGGGGCGTAGCGGCGTGGGGCGGATCTCGCTGTTCGACGCCGAGACGTTCCCGACGCGGATCGCGGCCGAGGTTCGCGGATTCGATCTGGATAGTTATCTCGGCGACGACGCCGAGCCCTGGCGCGAGGCGAGTCGTAACACGCGGTTCGCGCTTGCGGCGGCGCGGATGGCGGTCGATCGATCGGGAGTGCTCGACGATCCCGGGCTCGACCGTTCTCGTTTCGGCGTGTATCTGGGATCGGGGGAGGGGCAGCAGGATTTTCCGAGGTTCGTGGGGTTGGTGCATCGGAGTTATCGCGAAGGGAAAACGGATACAAAAGTTTTCACGCGATTTGGTCTTAAAGAGCTTCATCCGATGAACGAGGCCGAGCAGGAGCCGGGAACGCCTTCGGGGCATCTCGCGGGATTGTTCGGCGCTCGTGGTCCGAACGCGAATTGCCTGACGGCTTGCGCCGCGAGTTCGCAGGCGATCGGCGAGGCGGTCGAGATCATCCGCCGCGGCGACGCCGACGTGATGCTTTCCGGCGGGACGCACAGCATGATTCACCCGTTCGGCGTGACGGGGTTCAATCTGCTGACGGCGCTTTCGACGCGGAACGACGATCCGCCGCGAGCGAGTCGGCCGTTCGATCGCGATCGCGACGGGTTTATTCTCGGCGAAGGCGCGGGGATGCTGATTTTGGAAGAATTGGGTCACGCGCGGGCTCGCGGCGCGCCGATACACGGCGAGATCGTGGGGTATGGATCGACCGCCGACGCGTTTCGGATCACCGACAGCCATGACGAAGGTCGGGGAGCGATCGCCTGCATGCGCGAGGCTCTCGCCGACGCCTCGATCAACCCCGAAGAGATTGATTATATTAACGCGCATGGAACGAGTACCGCGGTTAACGATTCGATCGAAACGTTGGCGATCAAGCGCGCTTTGGGAGAGGAAGCGTATCGGATTCCGATCTCGAGCACGAAGAGCATGATGGGACATTTGATCGCGGCGGCGGGGAGTGTTGAGGCGATCGTTTGTTTGTTGGCGATTCGCGACGGCGTGGCGCCGCCGACGATCAACTTGGACAACCCCGATCCCGATTGCGATCTCGATTATATTCCGCATCGAGCGCGAGAAACCGCGATCGACGTCACTTTGACGAACAGCTTCGGATTCGGCGGCCAGAATATCGCGCTCATCATTCGACGATTTGAATCGTGAGCCGCTTTCTTTCGCCGCGGGCGAGGTTAAACTATCTTCGACACGACGCTTGAGAATCACGAACCGATCGGCGAGGCGTGCGACGCCTCGTCGAATGAGGATCCTCGCTTCGCCGGCGACGACGTTCGTCCCGAGGGAGCCGAACGCACGCCGAAGCCCGGGATCGACTCCGCGACGAATCGATCGACGACCACACGAAGACGACATCAGACAGCGATGATCGACTCGAGAAAGCAACCATGATCTACGCATTGGTGATCATATCGGTGCTCGCGGCTCCGGTCGCGGCGTTCGTCTTTTTGGCGTACGCGGTGATCCGCTACGCTCCGATTATCGGCAGGATCTTCGAGGAATCTCCTCTCCTGATGCCGCTTCGCGCTCCCGCGGATCCGTCGGGCGAGACCGTGCGGTTCCGCTCGACCGACGGGATCGAGCTCGAGGGTTCTTATTTCCGGTCGCGCGTCGGTCCGCGAACGGGAGTCGTCGTATTTTGTCATGAATATCTCGGTAATCGTTGGAGCGCCGGGCCGTACGCCGATTTCGTCCGCGACCTTGGATTCGACGTGTTCGCCTTCGACTTCCGCAATCAGGGAGCGAGCGCGACCGAACCCGGCTACAAGCCGCTGCAATGGGTGAGCGACCGCGAGGTGATGGATCTGGAAGGGGCGATCGCTTATCTCAAATCGCGTCCCGACGCCGATCCCGCGGGGGTCGGGCTGTTCGGAATCAGCAAGGGAGGGTGCGCCGCGCTCGTCGCCGCGGCCGACGAACCGGGCGTGTGGGGGGTTCTCACCGACGGATCTTTCCCCACCCGAAGCATGGTGATGTCTTACATTTACAAATGGGCTCAGATATACAGCCATACGACATGGCGAATCGTTCCCCCGTGGGTGTTGCGGATGCTGGGCTGGTCGGGACGGATGTATTCTCAGTTTCGCCGCGGTTGTCGGTTCCCCGACGTCGAACGCGCCGCGGCGCGGTTGTCGCCTCGACCCTGGCTGATGATTCACGGTGAAAAAGACGCTTACGTGCCGATCGACATCGCGCGCGGGTTGTTCGATCACGCGGGTACGCCGAAGGAATTTTGGCTTGTCGCCAAGGCGAAGCACAATCGCTGTCGCGAGGTCGATCCGGTTGCATATCGCGATAAGATTACCGAATTTCTCGCGCGTTACGGACCGCGCCGCATTCCGGTCGAGTTCCTCGAACCCGAACTCGCGACGGTCGGCGCCGATCTTGAACTTGTCGCATCGTCCGGGTCGGGGGGCGAACTCGTCGCAGCCTGTGAATCAATAGGCGAACTCGTCGCTTCCTCGAAGACCGCGGACGAACTCGTCGCGGCTTCGATTCGTAAGCCGATTCGACGCAATTTACAAACGCGGATCGAATCGGTCGAAGAGTCGAGCCGCGATCGTCGAGCGTCGGCGATTGATCAACACGAAATGAAGTCGAAAGCGAAACAGCCGGCTTCGATAACGAGCGTGGGGGATTCGACTTCGAACCTCTTAACTTCGTCGGGGCATTTTCCGGCGCCCGCTTCGGTTTGATTTTCCTCCGGCGATTTTTCGGCTTTTATCGAACCCTCCGCCCTTCGCCGTCGAATAAAATCCGAAGCCGCGATTTTCTCTCGCAAGGCGCTCACGAATGAACGCCCGCGACGGGTGTTTCGGCGTCGTGGATTTCACCTGGGTTTATCGAAATCCGAGAATTTCCCGAGATTTGAAGTCGCTTGGATAAGTTCATTCGATCGATCCGAGGCGAGTTCACGACGAGAATCAGGTTGACGGTTCCAACGATACGGTCGACAATGATCGTCGGGTCGGAACCAACGCGGGCCGAAGAACGTTTGCGATTCGTTTCCCCCCCGGCTCGCGACGGACTCCATCATCATCATAGCGGTTATATCGGTCGGATCCCAAATCGAGGGGGGCTCCGTCATGATTTCGATTCTTTGTTTGAGCCTGGCGCTGATCGGCCAAGCTGGCGTCGATTCCAAGCCGAAGCAGGCCGATGCTGAAGATATTAAGCGAGAATATAAAGATAAGGCGTCGGCGGCGGGCCGCGACGCTTCGCAGCATGTTTTGCTTGCGCTTTGGTGCGAGACTCGCGGACTGAAGGCCGAGCGCGTGAAGCATCTGGTTCTCGCGGTGCATTACGATCCTTCCAACGAGACGGCGCGCGGTCTTATCGGTCAGGTATTTCAGAAGGAATGGCTCAATCCGGACACGGCCGCGGAGCGGATGAGGGCCGATCAAACGCTCGCGAAGAAGCTCGCCGAATATCACTCGCTGCGCGACGAGACGACGGCTTCGGTCGCTTCGGATCGAGCGCGCGTTCGATCGCTCGAGGAGGCGGGGAGATTTTACGAGGCGGCTTCGCTTCGGGTACATATCGATCGAAAGCTTGCGCCGAAACATATTCAACTGGGAGATTGGTGCGCCGAGAACGGATTGAACAAGATCGCGACGGCGCATTACACGACGGCGAAGACGCTCGATCCTTCGCGCGACCTCGCGTGGAAGCGTCTCGGTTATATCAAGCACGACGGCCGGTGGATGACGCATGAACAAATCGAGGCGTCTAAAGAAGATAAACTTAAGCAAATACAGGCCGATCATCACTGGGAGCAGGCGCTGAGAAAATGGTGGAATCAGCTTGGAGATAAGCGACTGCGGAACGAAGCCGATCGGCTTCTCGACCAGGTGACCGATCCCCGCGCGGTCCCCTCGATCCTCAAGGTGTTTTCGGAACAACGCCCCGCTGTACGACTGCTGGCGATTCGGATGTTGAGTCATATCGAGGGGCCCGAGGCGGTTCGGGCGCTCTCTTCCGAGGCGATAGGGAACGACGACGAGGGAGTGCGCGCCGCGGCGATTCGTGCGCTCGCAAGCCGTCCGATACATACTTACGCGGGTCCGTTGATCGATATGATTCGAACGCCCGCCACATATGAATACCGTCCCGTGATGGGCCCGGGATCGACGGGAGGATTGGTCGTCGACACGCCGAGGTATCGTATTGAACGTGTATACACCGCACCCCCTCCGTTCACGATCGACCCGGGTTTCCGCGGCTATGTGGGCTACGACATCAACGGCATGCCGATCGCCGCTCATTACAACGAACTCAAATATATCGCCGATATCCCGACGCAAGGAATGACTCGGTTCGACGAGCCGATCCTTCAGGATATCGAGGCTCGTACGGCGCGATTGATCGCGATCGCGGACGTGAAAGCGGTCTTCGCGCAACAACTGCTCATGAACGATATCCGTTCGATTGAAACGGCGAACGCGCGGGTCGGCTTGATGAACTCTCGCGTCATCGCCGTGCTTCAGGACGCGGCGCGAGCCCCCAAGGATCTCGGCGGCGATGAAACGGCGTGGCATACCTGGTACTATGATAAACTTGGATATCGTTATACGCCGCCGCGTCCGATTCTGATTTCCCAGCTCGCCGATCCGATGTTGTCCGCGCCCGATTTCACGTATTTGCCCGCCATTCATTTGATGAGCACGTCGGATTGTTTCGCCGCCGGGACGCTTGTTCATACGACGAACGGTAAGAAGGCGATTGAATCCCTTGATGTCGGCGACGACGTGTTGAGCCAAAACGTGTCGACTGGGGCTCTCGATTTCAAGCCGATTTTGCTCGTTCATCACGACCCGCCGAGCGAGACGATCAAGCTGACGCTCGACGACCGCGAGACGATCACGACGATCGGCTATCATCGATTCTGGCGTCCAGGGATCGGCTGGACGCAGGCGAACGACTTGAAGGTCGGAGATCACACCCGCGTACTCGACGGCGTGATGACGGTTACGAAAGTCGAACCGGGTCCCGTCGTTCCGGTTTACAATCTCGACGTCGCCGATCATCACACGTTCTTCGTCGGCGAGAACGACGTTCTCGTGCATGATAATTCGTTCCCCGACTCGTCGCGAATCGTCCCCTTCGACGCGATCGAACGGGGGGCCTCGACGCGAAGCCCAGCGGCGAAAACCGCGGATTCACCGGCTCCAAAATCGAACCGCGGCGATGACGATTACCGTCAAATTTATCCAGAGCGTTAATGATGATGATATCTATGATTTTTGTCGCCGCGTCGATCGTCGTCGCCGACGCGCCCGTAGCGAGCGGCGCCGATTTTGAGAAGGCGCGGATCGAATACAAGAAAAAAGCGGCGACGGTCGATCGCGACGCCGAATCACAGGTGAATCTCGCGCTCTGGTGCGAACGCCGCGGGCTCGGCGTCGAAAAGATCAAGCACTTAACGATCGCCTTAAGTAAAGATCCTTCAAATACGAGGGCGCATGGATTACTAAAGCACGTTAAGGTTGGAGATAAGTGGATTCCGATCGATCGGGCTCGAACCGAGATCATGTTGGATCGGGATTTCGCCGAGAAGCTCGTTGAATATCGCCGCGGACGCGATCGACTTGCGCGGTCGGCGGCCCTCGAACGGAAGAAGATTCGTGCGATGATCGAAGACGGCCTCGAAATCGAGGCCCGGGCGTATCGCATCCGATGCGACCACAAGCTCGCTCCCGAACATGTGAAGCTCGGCGGCTGGTGCGAGAAGAACGGCCTGAAACTCGAGGCGCTCGCGCATTTCACCAACGCGATTCACCTCGATCCCGGCCGCGAAACGTCATGGAAAAGGCTCGGATATGTTAGGCATAATAATCGATGGATGACGAAGGATCAGATCGAGGCCGCCAAGGAGGACGAACGCGTTCAGTTCAAGGCCGATCGTTATTGGGAACCGGTCCTCCGCAAATTGTCGATCCAGCTCGGCGACAAACGGCGTCGCGCCGAGGCCGAGCGGCTTCTCGCCGAGGTGATCGATCCCCGCGCCGTGCCTTCGATCAATAAAGTGTTCTCCGATCAGATTCAATCGATTCAACGCGTTCGTGTTCAATTATTAAGCCAAATCCGCGATCAATCGGCGACGACCTCGCTCGCCAAGATCGCGATCTCGACCGACGACGACGCGATTCGTTCGCTCGCGATCGACGCGCTCTCGAAGCGCGAGCCGCGTGAATTCGGCAAGTTTCTCGTCGATCTGTTTCATACGCCGATGCATTATGTGTTTGAACCCGTGAACGGTCCGGGATCGACGGGAGGGTTGATCGTCGACACCCCCCGATTCCATCTCGCTCGCACCTACGACGCCCCTCCCCCGTTTCGCCTGGGGGCGACCTTTCAGGGTTATATCGGCTACGACGGCAACGGTATGCCCGTCGTCGCCACCAGCAACGATCTCAACCAATTGTGGAATGATCGAACCAGCACTTTTTTGATGCGATCCCCGCTTCAAGACATCGCCTATCTCGAACAACGAACCGCGCAGATGCTCGCCGCGGCGAACCTGAAAGCCCAGATCGCTCGCCAACGACTCGTCGCCGATATCAACGACATCGAGCAAGCCAACGCCAAAACACGCTCGCTCGATCAACGCGTGCTCACGGTTCTCATCGGAGCGCTCGGCGCTCCCGACGTTAAAGAAGATGAAGACGCAATCCAAATATGGTATTATGATAAAATTGGATATCGCTATCAACCCGCTCCCAAGATCACGATCGCCGACGCGTTGCCCCAATTACCGCCTCCCGAGATCACTTGCTGTTTCGCCGCGGGTACGCGGATCCAAACGATGGAGGGGGTCGCTCCGATCGAGAAGATCGAGGTCGGCGATCGGATCCTTTCGATGAACCCCGCCGACGGAACGCTTCGATTTATGCCGGTGACGATTATTCATCATAATCCGCCGTATAAGATTATGAGAATCACCTTATCGAATCGCGAGGTTCTGGCGACGATCGGATATCATCGGTTTTGGCGAGCGGGGAAGGGTTGGGCGCAGGCCCGCGAGCTTGAACCGGGCGACGCGCTGCGCACGCTCGACGGAATCGCCACGGTCGTCGCGATCCAAAGAGGCGAGGAGATTCCCGTGTACAACCTCGACGTCGCCGAAGATCACACCTATTTCGTCGGCGAAAAGGCGACGCTCGTTCACGACAACACCCTCCCGCCGATCGTTCAGCCGCGCCCCTTCGATATAACAGAATAGATAGAAATACTTGTAAGAAATGAGTTCGATACGAGATCGACGTCGGGCGAGTTCGAGCCGAGGCGAATCATGATTTCGGATCGCGACCGAGTTTCTTCCGCGAAGCGATCTCGCGCGACCGCCCGCGCTGTTTCAGCGCCAGATCGGGCATGTACAGCAGTACGCCGAGAACCGTCGCGATTCCGACCGCCTTGGGCACGGCGCGCTTCCTCAGCTTCGCAACCCCTTCCACCCCCTCGATATCGATTAAAACCGCGGCCGTCGACCCCCCGTCGTCGCCTCGTTCAACCCGCTCGGCGCCGCCGCTTCGACCATCGGGATCGCCCCCCGCCGCGATCGACGCGTTCAATAACGCGATCCGATCCAATTCCATCAAATGATAGGATAAAGATGCTAAAGCATGATCAAATTTATTGGAGTTGAATCCCTCGGCCTCGATCGGCACGGGCGATCCCGCGAAACCGAGCGTCGATCGCGAAGTCGCCGAGGCGGAGGTCGATCGAACCGGTGTCGTTCCCTCGCCGGTTTCATCGATCAAATAGCCGCTTGTGTTTTGAACCAAGGGAGCGGTGAACGGCGCATTCGCGGGATCGAACGCCTCGGCCTCGACGAGCCCTTGCGCGATCGTTTCAAGATTCAGGTCGCGGATCGAATTCTCGACCCCCAAAATGCCCGCCTCGGGGCCGGCGAAAAACTGAGGAAGCGGTCCCGTCGCCGATCCTCCCGTCCCGCCCCCTTGACCGAACGTCACCCCGCTTTGTTCCGAGAACGACGAAGGCGCCGACGATAAAGCCTGCGGCGGTTGCTTCCATCCTCCCAAAGGTTGTGAATCCGAACTCGACGACGTTCCAGAACTTTGGGGATTTAGGCTCGTCGTCGGCCCGATCGGCGGTATGACGCTCGTCGCGAGTTGTCCCGACGGGAGCGCCGCGGAGTTCGACGCGATTTGCTTATCGACCGACAATAAATAATAATCCGATCCCACCCCTCCCGGATTCGTCGATGTTCCCGAGGCTTGTGGAACCGCGGTCGAAGTCGTCCATACACCGATATACACGACGGGCGGTAATTGATTCACCGTCGAGACAAACGTGACGTCGAGCGGATCGCCCCCGACGTGATCGCGCCATTCGCCGATCACTTTACCGGTCGGATCCATCAACGCCATCTGCGCGCCGTCGCCGTTTGTAAACGCCATCGATTTCAGCATGATTCGCACGGCGACCGTGCCGGGATCGATCGGAACTCGGTAGATGTTGTACGGTCGAGACCCCGAAACCGAATCCCCGACGGTCATCGCCGCGGCGTCCGGAAGCGGATCCGCGGCCTGCAGGTCGACGCTCGGCGCGTCGCTCACAGTCGCCGCGGGTGAGAATTGATCATTCGTCGTTGGAATGGGCGTCGGCGGCGTGAACGAAGGCGGGTCGCCGAAATTGGGAGGGGGTATCGATTGGTTGATCGCCGATGTCATATCAACCGCGGGCCAATCGAGTATTTGAACCCCGGCGGCCGCCGATTCGTTTCGTCCGGCGCCTTCAAAGTTAGAACTTACCGCCGAATTTGACAACGTCGACCCACCCCAAGGCCGATCGGCCATCCAACCTTGAGGAACCGGCGCGCCGACGCGAAAAAGCGGAGGAGGAGGTTCAATCGGCGATTCCGTACCGCTCGAACTCGCTCCGAACGCCGTTAACATCCCCGCCGGAATCGATGAGAGTAAAAGCCTGGATTCAAGATGCTCGACGTTAATCACCAAATTGGACCGGCCGGGACCGCCGTGTCGTTCGCGTCGCTGGATTCTCTTATTCTTCCACGCATTCATGTTGTCGGCCGATCCTTGGTTGCGCGTCGAATTCCGGAATCATCCTGGTGTCATTCTACTGCGTTCGATCGGTTAGACAACACTCACTTCGCTTGCCTTCCCGACCGATCGGTTTTGGGCGTATTATCTATCGAAATCATTCGAAATTGAGTCGTGGCGGACGACAAACCTCCCCATACACTCCATTTTCCACGCCTTTCGCCCGCGATCGTCGATCGTCGAGGCCGCGCGACGCGAATCCAAAATATCGCCCCGGTTGGGCCGGCGGATCGCTCCCCGGGGCGTTAAGATCGGTCCTTCGACCGCGCCGAGAGGGCGCGTCTCGTCGTCCCTCGACACACAAGAAAAGAGGTTTATATGTCGATTCGACCGCGAAAACGTAAATTTCATCAGGGGAAATTCAGTCGTTGCAAGCGATGCGGCGGCCGGGTCCGTCGTCACTCGCCGCGCTGCAAAAAATGCAACGAATCGGTCGGATGAAAATCCGAATCGCGATCGATCGACCCCGGGAACGACCGAACTCAATCCATCGGCCTCGGTCCGGCGGGAGTTCCCGAGGTCGAAGATCGGTTCAGCACGCGAACCGACAAATCTCCCTCGACTCGAATCTGACACGAAAGCCGAATCGTCGGTGAGAGACCGGTCTCGCGTTCCAATCGAGCCTTCTCGGCGTCGTTCATCGGTCCCGGGTCGCCGTCGACGATTTCGACGCGACAAGTCGTGCATCGCGCGTTGCCTCCGCACCGATGAAGCAGGTCGATTCCGGCGTCTTCGATCGCCAAGACGAGCTTCGTTCCCGGCTCGACCGCGACCGTTTTCTCACCATCAATCGTTAAATTCGGCATGCGTTTACCTCCCGATGTTTTACACGGACTTCGATTCGTCAACCCGGCGAACGAGGGTAGCCGTCGTCCCGTCCTCGATCAAGAGCTTCGCTCGATGAACGCCGACGGCGTTTGGTTCCGTCCGTTTCGCGACGGTCGACGAATCTTGAGCCGAGCCGAACCCGACGAGGAATCGCATTCGACGCGCGTCGATCGAACCGCGATCCGCTCGGAAAATATTCACTCTTAGTTATGTATATAGCCTAATGTTCATTTAAGTTTTCATTATAATCGATTCGGCGACGACGGGTCGTCGATCGAATCGCCGTTCGGCGCGTCTTGGTCGGCGATCGTCGCGCGGATCGACTTTGTTTGGCGGCGGTGTGGAACGACGCGGGTCCATTTTGACGCTTGATTCCTGATACCGGGAATGGGTCGCGGTCGTTTTCCCGATTACGAGAATTCAGCGATCGGAAATTCGGCGGAAAATCGCTGAAATCGGCTGGAACGGACGACCCGCTTGTGACGGCGCGATCTTTGCATTACATTCGATCATCCTTATTTCCCCCCCAATCAGCGGCGTGTTCGCGGTCTTCGTTGCGAGGGAACGATCGACGAAATTCGGCGGAACGACCTTCTTGCCGACCCTCGATCCGAGAGTTATCGTAACGATCACGAACGCGTTTTTGAGCGAAATGATGCGAGGCCAGGGAGCGGGTCGAGCGCGGCCGTCCCTGCCTTGATTCCAACATGAGTCGTTGTCGGATTACGACACAAGTATACATGGATTCAAGGACTTTCGACGCGAGAATCGAGTCGATCGTCCGAAAGGCTGGGGCGACGCGATGGCGGAACGACCAAGCGTGAAAGACATCCTGGCGGCGGCGCGAAACGCGGGGCCCGCGAAGCCCGCGGCCGAGCCCGCGGCGGCCGAAGAACAAGCCGCGGCTTCAACCGAGCGACCCGCGGCGGTTCCTCAAGCCGCTCCCTCGTTGGGTCGACCGATGACGCTCAAAGAGAAGCTCGCCGCGGCGCGCGGCGGAGCGGGAGCGCCCGCGGCGACCGGAGGGGTTTCCACCGAGGCTTCGGCCGAAGCGGTTTCCGAGGGGGCTGCGGCGCCTTCGGTTCCGCCTCCCGCTCCTTCGATCGGCCGACCTCTGACGCTCAAAGAGAAGCTCGCCGCGGCGAAAGCCGCCGGGGGTTCGGCGCCCGCCGCGGCCAAAGCCGCTCCCGGAGCGAAAGCCGCGGCGCCCGCGGCCAAAACCGCTCCGACCGCGGCGCGAGAGCTTCCTCCTCTCGAAAAGATGAGCGATCCCAAAGACCTCGCCGAAGCGGCTCGACGCGCCGCGGCGGCGAAAAACGCTCCGGCGAAGAAGGCCGAGCCCGCCGATAAAGGACACGCCGCCAAAAAGGCCGAATCCAAATCGGTTCCTCCCAAACCGTCCAAAGAAGCCGTCCTCGCGGGACGACAACCGAGGCGTGATTTCCTCGCCGAATTCCCCTGGATCGCCGCGGGATGGGGGATGTTCACCGCCGGAATGGGCGCGATGACTCTCATGACCCTCCGGTTCCTCTTCCCCAACGTCATCACCGAGCCGCCGCAAACCGTCAAAATCGGCCCTCCCACCCAGTTCGAGCCCGAAGAGGTGAACGAACGGTGGAAAACCGACTGGGGTTTCTGGATCGTTCGATCGAAAGCGTACTCGGGTGAAGATATTATTTACGCTTTACAATCGGTTTGCACGCACCTCGGCTGCCCCCCCAACTGGCTCAACGGCGAGCAGAAGTTCAAATGCCCGTGCCACGGCAGCGGGTTTTACATCTCCGGAATCAACTTCGAAGGTCCCGCCCCCCGGCCGCTCGAACGATTCAAAATCGCCGTCGGCGACGACGGACAGCTCGTCGTCGATAAAAGCCAGACGTTCAAGGAAGAACAGCAACAGTGGCAAGATCCCGATAGCTTCGTCGCCGCGGTTTAACCGCGACGACGGGCTCGACGTTGATTTTTATCTGTTTATTTATCATCCCAGCCGGCCAGGAACACCCGAGAAATCATGGCTATACTCGACAAGGTCTACGAGACGCAGCTCTGGAAGAGCGTCTTTCGCCATCCGATGCCCCGCGACCGTCGCAACCGATTGGTCGTTATGCTCACCAACTTCTTTTTGCACCTCCACCCGGTGAGCGTTCGGAAACAGGGAATCGCTCTCTCCTACACGTGGTGTATGGGGGGGACGACGTTCTTCCTCTTCATGGTCGAAGTCGTCACGGGCGTGCTGCTGATGTTCTATTATCGGCCCACGCTGGAACATGCATATAACGATATTTTGGCGTTGCGCGACGTCACGACGCTGGGGATTCTGCGCGAGCTGCATCGGTGGGGCGCGCACGCGATGGTGATCTCGGTATGGTTGCACATGTATCGCGTGTTTTTAACGGGAAGTTACAAACCGCCGCGCGAGTTTAACTGGACGATCGGCGTGATTCTCCTCGTGCTCACGCTGCTCCTCTCGTTCACGGGTTATCTGTTGCCTTGGGATCAGTTGGCGATCTGGGCGATCACGGTCGGCTCGAACATGGCGCGTGCGACCCCCGGCGTCGGCGTCGAGGGCCCCGGTTCGCAGCAGATTATTTTGAACGGCGTCAAATTGATCACTTCGGGATCGGACGCGAAGTTCGCCCTCCTCGGCGGTCGGAGCGTAGGTGAAATGACGCTCAATCGCTTTTATGTACTTCATTGCGTGGCGATTCCGCTCGCCGCGGGTTTGTTGATCATGATTCACTTCTGGCGCGTTCGCAAGGACGGCAACATCAGCGGACCGATGTGAAGTCGAATCGCGTCGATCGGCGCGGGGCGGTAGCTTCGCGTCGATCGAGATGTGCGGCGATCAATCGTTTTAGGCGTCTTAAGCGGCAAGATATCGGTATGGGTCGGGAACGCGGCGAATCGATCCCGGCGACGAGACCCAGGGGAATTCGACCTCGATGAATCAAGATTTAACTCCAAACGTGATGCACGGGCTCGGCTGGTATTACCTGCTCGCCGCGCTTTTGAACGCGGGGGCGACGGCATACGTCGGCTTCATGGAAATGGTTTCGGAGGGGGGCTCGACCGCGGGACTCGCCCCGAAAACGCGCAAGTTTCCATCGTGGCTGGGCTGGTCGCTGGCGATCCTTTACACGATCGCGGCGGCTTTGATTCTCGGCAAGCACTTCATTCCGGGTGCGATTCTCGGCTCGTACTTCCTCTTCGCTCTGGGCAATGTGATCGTGGCGCTCACCGCGGCGGCCGAGGCTTCGCACTTCGCCGAATCCAAAAATGGGAACGGCGGAACGAAAACGCCTTCGCTCGACGATCACGTTCCCGCGGTCGGCATCGGCGGGCCGATGAACCGCACGCTTTGGACCGTGATCTGGGCGACTTGCACGATGATTTTCCAAATGATGGGAATGGTATGCATACTTGAAGGCCAGTTCGCGTTGCCTCAGTTCATTCGCAACGCGATCGACACGATCGCGGGGCCGACGACGTTCTTCATCGGCGCGACGCTCGGTTTCGCGGCGATGATCGCGTTTCGTCGGTTCCTAGCCAACGGTATTGTCGCGTGGGGAATCGTCAACGCGTTTCTGCTCTTTTTCGGCTTGAGCATGACCGATTTCGACTTCCGCGAGATCGTCACCAAGCCCGATAACGTGCCGATCGTCGGCATGCTGATCCTCGTCGGCTATTTCACCTGGATTTCGCTCCGTCGCGCCGTGATCAACGACGAACGGATGGCTCGCGGGTTGCCCAATCTTGAAGAGCTTGAACCCGATAAAGTGCTCACGTGGCCCGATCTTGTATACACCGAGCTGATCGCGATGGTGGTGCAAACGGTGGTGTTGATCGCGTGGGCGATTTTGCTCAAGGCGCCGCTCGAACAACCCGCGAGTTCCACCTCGGCGCCCAATCCGTCGAAGGCGCCCTGGTACTTCCTCGGGTTGCAGGAGATGCTCGTTTATTTTGATCCGTGGATGGCGGGCGTCGTTCTTCCCAGCCTGATCATCGTCGGGCTGATGGCGATCCCCTACATCGACACGAATAAACAAGGCAACGGGTATTACACTTACGTTCAGCGTAAGTTCGCTTATATCACGTTCCAATACGGGTTCCTCGTTCTTTGGGTGATGTTGATCATCCTGGGAACGTTCCTCCGCGGTCCGAACTGGAACTTCTTCGGGCCTTACGAATACTGGGATCTTCACCGGGTCAATCCGCTCAACAACGTGAATCTCTCGGAGATCTTCTGGATTCAGATGCTGGGACGGAAGAAGCCCGACATGATCTTGTTGCGCGAGGCGCCCGGGCTTTTGATTTCGCTCGCGTATTTCATGGTACTTCCGCCGCTGATGGGTCGGTTGTTCTTCAAGAAGATCATCGAAAAGGGGGGTATGACGCGTTATCTTGTGATGGCGTTCTTACTCCTTTTCATGGCGTCGCTCCCGATCAAGATGGTGCTGCGCTGGACGATCAACCTGAAGTATCTGGTGGCGATCCCTGAATTTTTCTTCAACATCTAATCGACCGGGGAGGCGTGGGGAAAACCTCGACGCGGCGAAGCGACGAACGCGACGCCGCGACGATCTATGACCACGAGAGAGACATATGCCGGCCAAAGACGAAACATACCGCAGTTTGTCAAATACACATATCGTTTTCGCGATCAGTTCGATCGTGATGACGCTCGTCACGGTTTGGATGATCCTCGACGATCATTTCCGGTCGTGGAAGGTCGTTCAGCGCGATTTTTATCGCATCGAGCAAAACAAGCTCAAGGCGAACGAGAAAGACGAACGCGACCGCGAACTCGCGAAGAACAAGAAAGACCTTGAGGAGATCGATCACGCGATCGCCGAGGCCAAGAAAACCGAGCGAAAGAACGCTCGTAAAATCAAAGATCAGCAGGCCAAGCTCGACAAGATCGAGGCCGATTACACCGCGGCCGATACGAGCTACAAGTTCCAGAAGGCCGAACTCGACAGCTTGCGTAGTTATTACGACGAGATGATCGACGAATATAAGGAACATCAGGCGCACGAATATCTCAAGAACACGCTCGAACCCGCCGAGGCGAAGCTGATCGCGTTCACCAAACAAAAACAAAAGATCGAAGCCGATCGAGTCAAGGCGCTGGCCGAGATGGAAGACCTAAAAGGTCATCTCGCCGACCTTGAAAAGAAGCGCGACGCGATCTTCCACGAAAGCGAACGGATCGGTCGCGTTCTGAAACAAAAGGAGGAGAACGCCAACGGCATCGCCGCGTGGATCCGCAGCCTGCCGCTGATCGACCTCGCCGCCCCTCCCGAGAAGATCAAGCAAATCTTCCTCCCGGAATTGACGATCAATTATAACTTCAAAGAAGTTCCCCGTTATGATCGATGCCAGACGTGCCACATGGCGATCGATCGTCCCAATTACGAGCTCGACGCCGAGAAAAAGCCTCTTCCGACGGTCTTCAAGACGCACCCTCACCTTGCGGATGGTTTTCAACGAATCGATCCTGCGACGGGGAAACCTAGTACGGTCGGACTTTACCTTGACGCCAACGGTCCGCACCCGATCAACTTCTTTGGTTGTACGATTTGCCACGGCGGACAAGGATCGGGAACCGATTTCACTTTCGCATCGCATGAACCCAACGATCTCAAGCAAGAGCATGAATGGGACGAGACGTATCAGTTCCAAAAGATCCACATGTGGGATTATCCGATGCTTCCCAAGCGGTTCATGCAATCGAGCTGCTTGAAGTGTCATTACGAAGTCGCCGATATTCCCGACGCCGACAAACTGCAGGCGGGTTATAATCGCATCGTCAAGTTCGGCTGCACGGGATGTCACGCGATCGGCGGTCAAGGGACGGTCGGACCCGATCTCACCGATCTCGCCAAGGTTGGACCCAACCTTGAACATATCGGTTCAAAAGCATCGCCGGAATGGACGGTGAAATGGATCAAGAATCCGCACGCGTTCCGTCCCGATACGCGAATGCCGCGATTTTACGGGGTGACGAACAACGACGCTCCGAGCGATCAACCCAAGAACGACGCCGAGATCCACGCGATCGCTCATTATTTGTACGCCAAGAGCACTCCACCCAAGGGATTTGTCGAACCGCCCGCGAAAGGAGATCCCGTCAAGGGGAAAACGCTCTTCTTCCAGAAGGGATGTCTCGCGTGCCATGCGCATAAAGATTATCCCCCCTCGTCGTTCCCCGCGGCGGCTCAAGAATACGCCAAGGCGGATCACGGTCCTAATTTGTCGAACATCTCCGACAAGTTCGGATCGCATGATCAAGGATATAAGTGGCTGACGAACTGGATTCATAATCCCGATTCGTACCATCCGACCACGCTGATGCCGAATCTACAGCTTTCGCTTGAGGAATCGGCCGACATCGCCTCGTGGATTTTGACGGTCAAGGCCGAATGGGCCAAGCCCGTCGTAGTTCCCCCGGTCGATTCGCCCGAGGTCAAACAAGCGATCGACGAGCTGATTTCTCTTTATAAGAGCAAATCGGGCACGCCGCTCAGCCAGGTTGCGCAAGTCGTCAAGGATATGTCTCAGAATGAAAAGCTGATGTATCTTGGCGAGAAGACGATCAGTCGGCTCGGTTGCTTCGGCTGTCACAACATCGCGGGATTCGAGACCGCCAAACCGATCGGCACTTCGCTGAGCGGATGGGGATCGAAGAGCCCTGCAAAACTTGATTATGCCCACATCCTTGAATATCTCGAGGATCAGCCGGTCGACGACCAGGCGCGCCGCGATGGTACCGATCTTTACTATCAGGAGCAGATCGAGGAGCACACGCGAGCGGGCTTCATCTTCCAGAAGCTTCATCGTCCCCGCAGCTACGACTATAAGAAGACGAACGCCGAGCTCAAAACCTGGGACGAGCGGCTCCGCATGCCCCAGTTTTCCTGGGCCGACGACCCGGTCGCGATCGAAGAGGTGATGACTTTCGTCCTCGGTCTCACCGGAGAAAAAATCGCCAAACAGAATTTACCGTTCTACGGCGAAGTTAAACACGCGCTCGATCGCGGATCACGATTGATCAATCGTTACAATTGCAAAGGTTGTCACGTCCTGAAGATGCCCTCGTACACGATCGCCGCTGGTACGAAGGTGAAGGACGCGCTCACGCAATTTGATTCCAACGTCCAAATTTCCTTTAACGGAGCCGGACTTAGCCGTAACAAGGATTATCATTCGCTGTATCCCGATCTCAAGTTCGATCCCGACAAGCCTCCCGTGCTCACGCCCGACGACGCTTCGAAGCCGATCACGATCTCGGGCATGCCCGTATCGGTGTTCGAAAACGAAGTCACGATCCAATTATGGGAGCCCGTGACGATTCGCGGTTACACGTTCAATATCGGCGATCAACTCGCGATCGATACGACGAAAGTCAACTATACTCCGCCCGACGGCGGCAATTTCGCTTGGCTTCAGGCTTACGCGCAGGCGGAGAAGGGCGCCGACTTCGCATCGGTATGGAATACGCTTCCGCCGCCGCTGATTCGTGAGGGACGAAAAGTTCAAACTCCGTGGCTATCGTCGTTCCTCAAAGAGCCGTCGATGATTCGACCGTCGACAATACTTCGTATGCCGCGATTCCACTTCGCACACGATCAAGTGGAAACCCGCGACCTCGCAAATTACTTCGCAGCGGTCGACGGCGTCGAGTTCCCGTATCAAGTCGTTCCCCAGCGTGAGAAAATATATCTCGCCGCCAAAGAATCGACTTATCCCGATTATTTGTCGGGGGGTTGGCAGTTGATCACCAAGGGGGCTTGCGTTCAGTGCCATGCGATCGGCCAGTACAAGCCGACGGGGGGCGCGGGAGTGATCGTCGGCCCCGAGTTGAAGCACGTGGGCGCACGGTTCCGACCCGAGTATCTCACCAAGTGGCTGGGCAACCCGGCTCGGCTCGTACCTTACACCGCGATGCCGCAAAACATCTCGCCGCAAGGTCCGCCGCCCCCCGGCGTTCCCAAGCCGCTCGAAAATAACCGGTTCGGTCAGGTCGAGGCGGTTCGCGATACGCTGCTCAATTACGTCGACGCGGTCGAACGGCAATTGACGGTTCAGGCGGGCGTGAAATCGCCCGTCGCTCCCGCCGACGCCAAACCCGCCGACACCAAGCCCGCCGGAGGCGGCCGCTGACGATTCCCGACACGGGTCGTTTGTGAATTCGTTTTTGAAACCTAGTTCTTCGTGCGAACGGGCGGCGAAATCCGCCGCCCGTTAAGATTCAAACCGGGAACCGCCCAGGCGTGACCCGGGATGAGCGGACATTGGCGCGTCGCGCCGAGAGGATTGAAGTTTTATGATATTGACACGTTTTTGTAAGTCTGCCGCGATGAGTTTGAGTCTCGCGGGTCTCTTTTTTGTTTCGGTTTCGGGTTGCGGCGGCAAGGGAGAGGGGGTCGACGACGCCGTTGTAACCCCGGCGCCCGGCGAGGCCAACACCGCGGGCGGAGGAGGCGGAGGAGGCGCCGCGGCGACTTCGACCGAGAAGAAAACCGAAACCGCCGCGACCGACGCCAAGCCGGCCGCCGAGGCCGCCCCGGTCAAGTCCGAGGGTTGGGGCACTCTCAAGGGACGCGTCGTGTTCGACAGCAGTCCTCCTACGATGAAAGTGCTTGTTCCCAAGGGGGCGACGAAGGAACAATATCGCGACGGCGACGTTTGCGGTAAGAACGAGATCAAATCGCAGTTCGCGGTCGTCGATCCCGAGACGAAGGGGGTTCGATTCGCTCTTGTTTATATTCCCAAGCCCACCGCGGTTCATGACGACGCCAAAAAAGCGGCCTCGACCGCCGCGATCGAGTTCGATCAAAAAGGGTGCGTTTTCGACCCCCACGTTTTGTGCGTGATGAAGGGGGCGAAGCTCGTCCTCAAATCGAGCGATCCCGTCGGCCATAACATCGACGCCAAGATGCGAGCCAACGGAGCGTATAACAAGCTGATCGCCGCCAACCAATCGATCGATTACTCCCCCTCGACCGCCGAACGCTCGCCTTGCAAGGTTGTTTGTGATATTCATCCTTGGATGAGCGCTCACTGGATGGTTCTCGACAACCCGTACTTCGCGGTGACCGACGCCAAGGGGAATTTTGAGATCAAGAACGTTCCTGCGGGCACGCAAAAGGTCGTCGTTTGGCACGAGGCGCTTCAAAAGGGAGGCTTCCTCACCTCGGCCTCGGGCGACGCGGTGAACGTCAAGGCCGACGGCGAGACGACGCAAGAATATAAGATCGAATCGTCGAAGCTCGCGACCGAGCAATAAGCGATTCGGCCGGATCGGCTAAGGTATGCGGGGGCGTTTTATGAAAAACGTCCCCGCATTTTTTATTATGTTTCGGATCGCCCGACGTTCCGGTCGAATCGTATCGACGACCGAGCCGGCGTTTATTTAAAATGTATTCGATAAAAAGGGCTCACACCGCGGTTCGCCCTCCCGGAAGATCGCCGGCCCTGAACTGTTGATTTCGGGAGGGCGAGGCGCCGACCGAGCCGTTTTTTTTCGTAAGATAATAATAATGTAAAAATAGCTCACACGGCGGTTCGCCCTTCCGGAAGATCACCGGCCCTGAACTGTTGATTTCGGGAGGGCGAGGCGTCGACCGAGCCGTCTTTTTTCGTAAAATAATAAAAATATAAAAACAGCTAAAACCGCGGTTTGCCCTCCCGGAAGATCGCCGGCCCTGAAATGTTGATTCAGGAAGCGCGAATCTCCGGCGGTTCATCCAAAAATCTCAACTCGCTCTTTCTCTCGATACCGTTCCCCTTCGCCGTGATGTTGTTATAATACATGCCTCGCCCGATCGCTCGGCTTTAGGCCGCCGAGGAGGTCGATCCAACCCGAAACAACGCACCGAGGTCGTTCCAACATGAAATTATCTCCCTCCACCGGCTTGACGATCGCCGCGGCTTGCGGCCTGTCGGTCGCGGCGTTCGCCGCGTCGAGGCTCACCAGGCCCGCGGTCGCCGCGGCCGTCCCCCCTACCCCGCGCGCCGCGATCGCGCTAAACGCCGAAGCCGCCGCGGCCTTCGGTTCGATCAAAGGTCGACTCGTCTGGGGCGGATCGGACATTCCCGAAACCAAAATCCTCGTCAAAAAGGGACAACCCGACATCAAAGACGATGTTTGTAAAACCGAAGACCTGACGTCCAAAGCGCTGATCGTCGATCCCAAATCAAAAGGTATCGGCTACGCTTTCGCCTACCTTTTCCAGCCCAAGGGATCGAATCCCGAGGCCGAAAAAGCTCTCCTCGCCAAAAACCCGCAAGTCGTGATCGATCAGGTGAAGTGCGAATTCGTGCCGTTCGCCACGGCGCTGCACACGAGCCAAAAAGTGCTCCTCAAATCAAGCGATCCCGTCGGTCATAATGTGCACACATATCCATTTGGTCAAGCCGCGATCAACACCCTGATTCCGCCGATGCGCGAGCTTGAAACGAAGTTTATGCCCGAGAAAAGGCCGATCCCCGTCAAGTGCGATATCCATCCCTGGATGGAATCGTATCTGATGGTGTTCGATCATCCGTTCTTTGCGGTCACCGCGGCCGACGGTTCGTTTGAAATCACGGGGGTTCCCGTGGGCGAGCAAAAGCTTGTCGTTTGGCAAAGCAAGGTCGGTTACGCGACGACGGGAGGAACCCGCGGCATGTCGGTCATGGTCGAGGCCGATAAAGCGACCGATGTCGGAGAGATCAAGCTCGATCCCGCGAAGGTTCGGAATTGATTCGCTCGGAACGCGCCGAGATTGTTTCGTAACCCAATGATTTACAGCGGGTTACGGCCGTTTTTCGGGAGGGCGCTTCGGAATCGCTTAAGCCGTGATCGGCGAGGATTCTGAAGCGCCCATGACGGTCGTGTCGATAAGAATTAGGCAAGGATGCGCGAATGACGCGTCGACCGTCTTAGACCGTTCTCGGCACATGCGGGAGGATTCCGTGCGTTACGACCGAATCGTATCGTTCTTCTCGGCTCTGATTGTTCTGGCGGGTTCGGGATCGTCGGCCTTTGCGGCGCGGTGGGCCGATTCGCTGTTCGACGAACACGGCCACGATTTCGGCGCGGTCCCCCGCGGCGCGATCGTGCGTCACCCGTTCGTCCTCAACAACCGCCTCGCCGAGGCTGTGTCGATCATCGACGTTCACGCTTCGTGCGGGTGTACAAGCGGCCAAGCGAACATGTCGGTCGTTCCTCCCGCCGGCCAGGCGATCGTCACCGCGCAAATGGATACCCGCAATTTCGTCGGCCATAAGGCGACGACGCTCTTCGTCACGCTCGTCACCGCGAGCGGTCGAGAGGCCGAGGTCAGGTTCAACGTCTCGTCCGAAATCCAGAGCGATACCGTCCTAAACCCCGGCGGAATCCACTTCGGCACGGTGATTAAAGGTAAGCCGATTCAACAAACATTAACAATTGAGCATCTTGGTTCGATCGATTGGAAGCTCGTACGCATGGCGTCGTCGAGTCGTGTTCTCACGGCCAAGCTCGTGGAAACGGCGCGGAGCGAATCGGGGGTCGGCTACACGCTGACGGTCGGAATCAAGCCCGAGGCTTCGACGGGTATTATCGACACCGAGATCGTGATCACGACGAGCGATCCCGCGAGCCCGAGAATCCCCGTGCGGGTGACTGCGCAGGTGATCGGCGACGTCACGGCGACTCCGAGCCTGCTCGCTCTTGGAGCCGCGAAGCCGGGAACGAAGCCGCGCGGCAAGGTGCTTGTGCGAGCGAACAAGCCCTTTAAAATCGTCGCGATCGAAGGCGTGGGAGAAGGTTTTAGTGTAACCGGGGCGAACGAACAGCCCGTGCGGATGCATCAGTTGTCGGTGGAATACGATCCCTCGCAAGGAAAGCTTCGGGGCGACCTGAAACGGTCGTTCAAGATCGTCACCGATCTTCCCGGCGAGCCCCCGGTCGAGATCACGACGACGCTCCATGTCGACCCCTAAACGAACGCTTGAGCGTGCCCCTTCGGCGATCGCGAAGTTTGGAAACGCTTCTCGGTCGCCGATTCGCGATACCCGCCGGGCGTCCGAGCGGCTACATTAAAGAGACGTCGCGTAAGATGAGCATACCGAGCGCGTTCGACGCGGTTCTTGACGAGATCATACCGACCGAACGCGCAAGCGGATTGTTTATGTTTCGCATCGTGACTGAGATCAACCCGTCAAAAATCTTGGAACCGACCCACGCTTGCGCGTCGGGTCTGTATCGCGACGCGGCGCAGCCGCGCGAGGCGTTTTGATGCCGCCGACCGAGCCCGCGACTCCTCGATCCGTCGTTCGTCCGCCGTTTCGCGTCGCGCTCGCGCAGATCGAACCCAAACTCGGCGACCTCAACGCGAACGTCAAATTGCATCTTGAACAAATCGAGATCGCTCGAAGTCAAAACGCCGATCTCGTCGTTTTTCCCGAACTTTCGCTCACTGGTTATTATCTCCGCGATCATGTCGTCGACGTTTCAGAGCCCGCCGGCGGAGCGAAAACCGGGGCGATCGTCGCGGCGTCGGCCGAGACCGCGATCGTCTTCGGCTTCGTTGAGGAATCGACCGATCACCGGTTTTACAATTCCGCGGCGTTCGCCGATCGGGGTTCGATCGTCGCGGTTCATCGCAAGGCGTACCTACCCACTTACGGTATGTTCGACGAACAACGCTATTTCGCCGCGGGAGATCGCGTACGCGGCTTCGACACGCGTTTCGGCAGAATCGGCCTGCTCATCTGCGAAGACGCGTGGCACCTCTCGTGCGGGCTCATCCTCATGGCCGATCGCGTCGACGCGCTCATCGTCGTCGCCAATTCGCCCGGCCGAGGAGTCGAGGGCGCCGAACTCGGCAGCAAGCTAAGTTGGGATATGCTCACACAAACACTTGCTCAGTTTTTGGGAGTCGCGGTCGTTTTCGTCAACCGGACGGGTTACGAGGACGGCGTTTATTTTTGGGGAGGGAGCCGGGTGATCGACGCGACTGGGACGATCGTCGCCGAGGCTTCCGAAGGCTCGGCCGAGGTCGTGATCGCGACGGTCGACCCTCGCGACGCGCGCCGGCAACGGATCCTCGCCCCCCTCGCCCGCGACGAACGAATCGATCTCACGATCGCCGAACTCTCCCGCGCCCGCGATCGACTTTTAAAGGAAGATCGCCATGTATGAATCGTTAAAAGGTCGCTCGATCGTCGATCCGCTTGAAATCAATGCGCAACTGGTTGAGCGAATCCTTATCGGTTTTTTGCGGAACGAAACGACTCGCGTCGGATTCACGCGGGCGGTGCTGGGGCTTTCGGGGGGGATCGATTCGTCCCTCTCGGCGTATCTCGCGGCGCGTGCTCTCGGGCCCGAAAACGTTCTCGGCGTGATGATGCCCTACGCAACTTCTTCGCGCGAAACGAACGAGCACGCCGAACTCGTCGCGCGTGAATCGGGGATCCAAACGCTGATCGTTCCGATCACCCCCCAGATCGACACCTACTTCGAACGCTTCCCCGACGCTTCGCGGCTGCGTCGCGCCAACAAAATGGCGCGTGAACGGATGACGATCCTTTACGATCAATCCGCGGCGCGGAACGCGCTCGTCGTCGGCACGAGCAACAAAACCGAACTCCTTCTCGGCTACGGGACGATCTTCGGCGATATGGCTTCGGCGCTCAACCCGATCGGCGATCTTTATAAAACCCAGGTTCGCGCATTATCGGAACATATGGGAATCCCAGGCGTTATCATCGCCAAACAACCGACCGCCGATCTTTGGGCCGGCCAGACCGACGAGACCGAACTCGGATTCACCTACGACGAAGTCGATCGCTTGCTTGTTCGTATGGTCGATCATCGCGCTCGAACCGACGAGCTGATCGCCGAGGGGTTCGATCCCGCGTTCGTTTCGCGGATCTCCAAGATGGTACAAACAAGTCATTATAAAAGAAAATTACCGATCATCGCCAAGCTTTCGCGGCGGACGATCGATCGCGATTTCCGCTACGCACGCGATTGGGGCGCGTGAATCGATCATGAGGCCGTGAATTCGGTCGCATCGCAACGATCGATCGCGCTCCCAAGCTCGATCACGCTCGGTATGATCGCGCGATCAAAATCGCCGTGAAAAACCGCCCGCTTATCATTTTTTTTGGGATGAAGCGGGTCGGCCGTTGTCATCAACATGTCGTCGCAACCGTGAACCCAAAAGTCGTTCGTCGACGAGTGTGAGAAGATCGACCGTCGTATGGACCCTCAAACGCTCGCAACGTTGATCGATCGCCACGCCGCCGCGCTCGAACTTTACGCGCGTCAATGGTGCGACGCTCCCGAGGACGTCGTCCAGGAGGCGTTCGTCAAGCTCGTAACCCTTGACGAACGTCCCCGCGATTGCGCCGCGTGGCTTTTCCGCGCCGTACGCAACGGCGCGATCAACGCCGCGACCGCGGCCCGTCGCAGGCGACGCCACGAATCGACCGCGGGTTCGATCAAACGCGGCTTGTTCGAAAAAAATCCGCGAACCGATTCGACGTTCGAGATCGACCCCGAAACCGTCGAACAGGTTCTTGAAACGCTTCCCGCCGACCTTCGCGAGACGATCGTCGCGCACATCTGGGGCGGATTGACATTTGAACAGATCGGCGAGCTTACCAAACGTTCGGCGAGCACGGCTCATCGGTCGTATCAATCGGGCCTCAAACTGATAAGAGAACGATTGGGGGTATCATGCCTCAAGAACGATCCCGACCCGAAAACGAATTGAACGAATTGGAAGCCGCTCTCGGCTCGCTCGCACCCGCGGCGAGCCGGCTCGACCGCGATTCGCTGATGTTTCACGCCGGTAAAATCTCGGCGGGCGCACGCGAGAGTCGACGCCGAGATATCGCGTGGCCCGCGATCGCCGCATCGCTCGCCTTGATCGCGATCGGCGAGGCGATCGTCATCTATTATGAATATCATATGCATGTAAACAAAAACGCAATCGTCATCGAATCGCCGAAAATCGAGCCGATTTCGCCGCGGCAAGGCGATTCTCCCTCGATCGACCGAACGGAGGCGAACTCGGCCGCGGTGAAAGTCGAATCGCGCGATCGCGACGGCGGATTCACGATCCTCGGCACGCCGCGAAGCCCTCTCAATTCGCTTCAGAACGCCCCCTCGTGGCTCGGCGAGAGCGAATACGAGCGGTTGCGGCGGCAGGTGACGACGTTCGGAGTCGACGCCTTGCCCGCGTCTCCCTCGCTCGCGGTCTCGACCGTCGCTTCGAGCACGCCGGCGCCTTCGGTCAAGACTCAAACGTCGGCGGAATTGCTTCGTCATGAGTTATCACGACTTCTAGATCCAGGAGAATCTTTATGAAATTGAATGTTATGATCGGCGGCGCCTTGATCGCGTTCGCCTTAGCCTCGGCGGCGCACGCGCAGGCGACCGCCAAAGCGAAGGTTCAACCGAACGCCAAGTCCAATCCTCCGCCGACGGTGATCTTGATTCGGCCCGCGTCCGAGCCGAACCCCGCGCTCAAGTATCGCCTCGTTCCCGAGCGCCGCGAACTTGTTCCAGGCAACGCGGCGCTCTTTTATCATCGCGCGATTCTGATGCTGATGCAAAAACGCGTTGCGGAACAGATCGCTTCAAAAAATCAGCCTGTGAACGCGCATCCTCCCGCGGCGCAAACTCCGCCCGAATCGCCCGAAATGGCGATCGCGCGGTTGAGTTCATGTCCCGTCGCCGAATTCCACCCCGACGAGGCGCGCAGGCTCTTGCAACCCTATGAGACGACATTGCACGAGGTCGAGCTGGGGGCGATTCGACAGGCGTGCGATTGGGAGTTCGATCTCCGCAAAGAAGGGATCATGCTGCTGTTGCCCGAGATCCAGGAGATGCGATCGCTCGCGCGTCTCGTCAACGTCAAAATTCGGCTCGCGGTCTTTGATCAAAAGACCGACCTTGCGCTCCATTGGATTCAGGTTCAAGGATCGATCGCTCGGCACGTCGCCGAAGGCCCGACGATCATTCAGGCGCTTGTCGGAATCGCAATCGCCAACATATTCTTTCAACCGTTGGAAGAGTTGATCCAAAACCCCGGCGTTCCCAGCCTTTATTGGGCGCTCGCCGCTCGTCCACGACCGTTCGTCGATCTCTCGCACGCCGTCGACGGCGAGCGGACGCTCCTCGAACGCGAGCTTCCGAGCCTCAACGATCTCCACTCGGGCCCGTGGAGCGTCGAACGCGCACGCGGCTTCAGCGACGAACTGTACACAAAACTGACGACGATTTCCGGACACTCCCCCTTCGGCGCCGGCGGATCGAATGCGTCGGTCAACGCTTTCATGACGAAATTGGCGTTCTCGGCGCTCGTTATGAAGGGATATCCCGAAGCCAAACGAGCGTTGATCGCTCAGGGGAAATCCCCCGCCGAGATCGAAGCGACGCCCGCGGTTCAGGTCGTCGCGATCCACTCATTGGGAAAATACAATCAGGTACGTGACGATGTATATAAGTGGATTAGCATTCCTTATCCCCAGGCCGAAAGCCGAATCGACAAGGCGATGGAGAAAATTCAGGCGAAGGGACCGGGAAGCGATCCGCTCCTCGCGATGTTCGCTTTGCTTGTCCCGGCTCTCAAATCGGTGCGGATCGCGGAGGTTCGGACCGATCGCCGGCTCGACGCGATTGAGTGCGTTGAGGCGATCCGGATGTACGCATCGGCTCACCGCGGAACTCTTCCCGAAACTCTTGAAGCGATGATCGATTCCCCCGCTCCGATCGACGTCGCGACGGGTAAATCCTTCGTCTACGAAAAGCACGGCGATTCGGCGACTCTCTCGGCGCCTCTCATTCCAGGCGGTCCCGATCATCCCGCGTTCCGAATCCGTTACGAGCTCAAACTCGTTAAATAACTGGAAGCGACATAATTCTCAATTCCTCTATTGATTAGGAGCATGCATATGAAATTCTCCGTTTTCCTCGCGATCGCGTTCTTCCTCTCGGCGATTTCACCGTCGCACGCCGACGACTCGGCGCGGAGCGAGATCGCCCCGTTCGTCGGCGACGAGACGATCGCGGTCGTCCGTCTCGATCTCTCTCGGCTCGAGATCGGCCCGCTCACGGGTTCGATTTTCGGCGATATCGTTCCCGACGATCGCGTCAAGGATTCGACAGCCGCGGTCGACGCTCGAATCAAGGCGCTCAAACAACTCGGCGTCAAAGATGTGTTCATTCTGGTCGAGCCCGCCGATCTCCCTGGCCCTCCCGTCGTCGTCGCGATCCCCGCCGCGGGCGCCGACCTCAAGGCGATCGGAGCGTTGCTTTGCGGAGGAAATAAAAACGTCGGGACGTCTCCATTCGAATTACCCGTTTGCGCGATCGTCCAAGATCGCGTCGTCGCGGGGTCGAACGAGGGGATTGAACGGATCCGATCGCTCAAGCCCGCCGATCGTCCCGAGCTTTTCGCCGCTCTCGCCGAGGCGCGAGAATCTCCCTTCTCGATCGCGATCGCTCCGAGCCCGCTTCAGCGGAGAGTGCTTGACGAAATGGTTCCGAGATTTCCCAAAGAGCTCGGCGGCGGATCGATCGAATCGATCACTCAGGGTATCCAATGGGCTTCGCTCGCGCTCGTCGCGGCGCCCAAGCCTCTCATTCATGTTGTCGTAAGAGCGCGCGACGCCGAATCGGCGAACCGCTTCGTCGCGATCGGCAAGAATGCATTTCAATATCTAGATAAAATCACTCAAAATCAACCGCCGATCGCCGCGATGATCAAGGATCTGGCTGCGATCGAGCCCAAAATCGAGGGGAATTCGATCGCGATCACGGTCGAGCTCGAACGCGCTCGTTCGCTCGTCTCCACTCCGATCCGTTCGGCGCGTGCCGCGTCGGCGCGATCGCAATGCGTGAATAACCTTAGGATGATCGGCTTGGCGCTGCACAACTTCCACTCCGCGAACGATACGTTCCCTCCCGCGTTTTCACATGATAACGCCGGCAAACCTTTATTGAGCTGGCGCGTTTGGATCCTTCCCTATCTCGATCAGAAGGCGCTTTATAAAGAGTTCAACCAGGACGAGCCGTGGGACGGCCCGCACAACAAGGCGTTGATCGCCAAAATGCCCGCGGTTTACGCGTGCCCCGCTTCAACCTCCAAGCTCGCCGCGAGCGGTAAAACGACTTATGTCGTCCCGCGCGGCGAAAGGACGATTTTCCCGGGCGCCGAGGCGATTTCGATCAAGACGATCACCGACGGGACGTCGAACACGATTTTCGTCGTCGACGTTCCCGACGATAAAGCCGTCGTCTGGACCAAGCCCGACGATTGGGAGATCGATCACGAATTCTCGCCGATGGATTATATGAATCATCACGTCGAGGGGTCGCCCGTCGTCTTCGCCGACGGCTCGGTCCGCCTTTTGAAATCGACGATCAGGCTCGAGGTGCTCCGAGCGTTATTCACGAGAAACGGCGGCGAGGTGATCAACCAAGATGATTTCTAACGCGTGATAAAGACGCCGATCGACCGAACGGGACGTGAGCGATGCCGGCTTCGTTCCGTTCGGGATCGTTTTGAACAACAAGATGTTGATTCTGAACATAAGAATGAAGATCAAGCAAGTGTTTTTATGTGATAAAATGAATATTAAATAGATATAAGAAATCCTCGCACGCGTCGGGTTGGTGAAGGAACGAATCGCCGGCGCCGTTATGTTTTAGTTCGATGTCTATTCAATCGGCGAATCGTCCGGTCGGATCCGAATCTCAATCAAAAATACACAAACATAACTTTTTATTCAAGCGTTCGGCCGGTTGATCGAGGATTCGGCGGGTTCCTCGAAGAGCGCGGCGCTCGCGGTGAAACCGTGGAGGAAATTTTTGCCGCCGACGGGGCCGATCTCCCCCATCGCGAAGAAACCCGCGATCGGGATTTCACCAAGGATTTCTCGCATCACGCTTACGTCGTGATCGGGTTCGTCGAACAAACGAGAGCCGCGGCCGTTGCACGTGAACAGAATTCCTCCGGCGATCCGTCCGCGCGGCTTCGATCGCCCTCGAGGCGCCAGCATGCCGCGCAGGTCTTCGTCGGCGGTTTCGGCGTCTCGCACGTGAAATTGAACGGTTTGGCCGACGCGGAGCGCGTCCGAGATCGCGATTCCCCCCGCGTCGTCGGCGCCGAGAACGTTTCGAATCAAAAAATCACCGCGCTGGAATGATTCTTGATATTCATTGATCACCCGACCGATATGAAGCCCGCGGCGTGCGCGATCTTGATCGTCGGAATCGAGCTCTTCAAACAGCTCTTGCAGAACCTCGAGCGCCGGTCGCCTGCCGAGTTCGCGGATTACGTTCTCTTCGCATCGAGTAATAAGAAACGTTTTGCCGATCGGCCTGCATCCCTGGCTGACGATCGAACGAATCCGCAACGGCCCGGTGAGGACGATCGCCGCGGCGCCGTCGCGATGTTCGGCGCCGTCGAGCACGATCCGATTGCGACCCGCCTGGCGACCGCCGCTCGCCATCCCGCCGATCACCCGCAATCCTGGAGCGTGTTGATTGAGCTCGTTCAAAAACGAGTCCGCGGCGAAGGTGAACGGATCCCCCGTCAGCAGCACACATGAGTTAACGACCGGGGCGTGCTTGAGCCGTTCGAGCCCGTCGGCACCCGAGCCCGTCAGGCGGATCGGCGTGAGATCGACATCGGCGAGTTCGATCGCCCATAAAACCAGCGCGGGACCGTTTTCAATCTCGCGATCCTCCCCCACGACCGACTCCGCGGTGCACCCCAAAAACCTCTTGGCGAGCCCCTCGGTGAGCGTCCGATCCGCCAAAACTCGCAACGCCGACGCGTGGTGCGGCGAGCAAAAGCCGATCGCCAAATCGACCCGCGCGGCTTCCAGCCCAAGCTTCACACGCTCGACGACGTCGGTAATCGCCCCGGTCGAGTCGTTCAGCGTCGAAAGTGCGGTCGCGCAGCGCATCGCCGTGGCGCCCCAAAAGGGTTGATAAGATCACGAACGGAAGATGGTTCGATTGTACCCGGCGCCCTTCGCCCGACGCCAGATCCCCGAGTCTCCAAATCAAAAATTCAAGGAATTTATAAAACTATTGACTTCGAATTGTCTAAAAGTTTTGTTGTTTTTTGATCGCCGCGGCGTTGACCTCGCGAAATTCTTTCCAGGTGACGAAACCGTCGCCGTCGAGATCGAGTCGTTTGAACCGCGCGGGCTTGCCGGTGAACTCTTCTCGGGTCAGTTTTCCGTCGCCATTTTGATCCATGGCGCGGAAGCGAGGACCGGGAGTTCCGGCGGCTTTGGCGGCGATCGCGGGTTCGGCCGATTCGGGTTTCGGCTTCGCGCCGGTCGATTTTGGATCGGCCGATTTCGTGCCGGTCGGTTTCGATTCGGCGGGTTTGGGAGGGTTCGCCGCGGGTTTGGGGGCGGGTCGGCCCGCGTTCTTCTCGGCCGGCGTCTTAAGAAACTCGGCCTCGGCGGGGGTGGGCTCAAACGCCAAGAACTCCTCGCGACTGATAAAACCGTCTTGATCTTCGTCGATTTTGACGAAGAGCGTTTCGGGCCCGTGGAATTCGCTCAGGCCGATTTCGCCGTCGCCGTCTTTATCCATCGCCAGGAAGCGATCGACCATGATTTGCTCGGTCGTCGGCGCATCTTTCTTGGGCTCGGTTCGCGTCGCCTCGCTCTTCGCCGCGGTCTTGCGCGGGTCCGGTTTGGAATCGCCGGTCGCTTTTCTTTTAGCGATGTTATCTTTTTGGATGTCTTGAATATGTTCGCGATGTTTGAGAAGGAGTTCGCGGAATTCGATCGCTTCGAGCTTGCCGTCGTGGTTGGCGTCGCCGTATTTCAGCAAGGTTTCGAACGCCGACATCGCCTCGGGAGGGACTTCGTTTTTGGTGATCGTGTTATCGCGGTTCGCGTCGAGCTTTTCAAAGAGTTCACGCGGGAGCATCGGCCGGGGCTGAGAATTCGACTTGGTTTGGTTCGCGTTTTTGGCGGTTTTCTTCTCGTCGGCGTTTGCGCCGAAGAATGAAAACACGATTAAGAAAGCGATTCCAAGTTGTAGGACGCTCGATCTCGACATGGCGGACCTCCAGGACGAAGCGATCACCGCGTGAGCGTTCACGGATTGTTCTCGCTTCCGTCCGAATCCTTCGGCTGAATTCCGGCCGATCGGCGATCTCCCGATAAATGCAACATACCAGACGCGGAGTCGTTTCTTCAAGCGACGCGCGAGGAACCTCCGCTCCGCCTCAAAGACTTCGGTTTTGTATTATATGTGTAATCGACGATTTCATGTCCATGAGGATGCGAGTTCCCTTCCCAAGATTTACCCTGAATTAGCCCGTCGAAGATTGAACGCGATCGCTCTTCAGATTGAAATTTATTCAATTATGTATGGTGCATGTTTGTTATTTGGGAGAAAGTTTCAGCGTCGCGCCGCGGCTGATGATTCGTCGGCGGCGCGAAGGGCTTGAAGGTAAATCGCCTTTTTGGGGGGCGGGCTCGACGTGCGTCGTTTGTGATCATGTTGTGCTTCAGACGACCTCATTCGATCCGTTCGCTCGATCGTGCTTTCGGCCCCGCTTTGGGGCGAACTCCGCGCCCCGGACGGGACGCCTTTCACGCCTTGATCCGAGCGATCGCGGTCCGATTCAATCCGAACTTAGAGTCCATCCGGATAATGTTTTACGGCGATATCTCCTCGAATCCTCGAGTTTCGGCGATATCACACCAGATAAATCATAAGCATTCGCATACATACAAAAAGTTATCCCCGTTTGGGAGGGCGAACCTCCTGGTGAGTCGATATTCATAAACCCGTGCGACACGCTGGTTTTCGCCGTCGAGAATCATAAAACTTACCAAAGCGGCTCACCGGGAGGTTCGCCCTCCCAATTTTCGACGCCGCGGAGAATCCCGCCGAAATCGCCGATTCCTTTCCGGATCGACACTTAGCGACTCCATGCGGAAAACCCTGGAATTGGTTTTCAAGTCAATCTGTCACCTCGATTGCTTCAATCCGAACTTAGAGTCCATCCGGATAATGTTTTACGGCGATATCTCCTCGAATCCTCGAGTTTCGGCGATATCACACCAGATAAATCATAAGCATTCGCATACATACAAAAAAGTTATCCCCGTTTGGGAGGGCGAACCTCCTGGTGAGTCGATATTCATAAACCCGTGCGACACGCTGGTTTTCGCCGTCGAGAATCATAAAACTTACCAAAGCGGCTCACCGGGAGGTTCGCC
>JAJYWB010000121.1 GCA_021791715.1 Planctomycetota bacterium
TAACAAATCTAGATCTCGGAATATTCTGTTTGGGAGGGCGAACCTCCCGGTGAGCCTCTTTTCGGAAAATCCGGCGAAGAGGTTGTTTTTTAGGTCAATAATCGCAAACATAATAATGCGGCTCACCAGGAGGTTCGCCCTCCCAATTTCGGCTTCGCACTCAAATCCCGCCGAAGATCCGGTGTCGGCGCGCATTAACCAAGAAAACAATTTACGTTAACAATTGTATGTACTAAATATTTTGTTTGGGAGGGCGAACCTCCCGGTGAGCCTCTTATCGGAAAATCCGGCGAAGAGGTTGTTTTTTAGGTCAATAATCGCAAACATAATAATGCGGCTCACCAGGAGGTTCGCCCTCCCAATTTCGGCTTCGCCCTCGAATCCCGCCGAAGATCCGGTATTGGTGCGTATAATCAAATAATTAACGCATGTTAACAAATCTAGATCTCGGAATATTCTGTTTGGGAGGGCGAACCTCCCGGTGAGCCTCTTTTCGGATAATCCGGCGAAGAGGTTGTTTTTGATCAATAATCGCAAACACAATGAATGATGCGGCTCACCAGGAGGTTCGCCCTCCCAATTTCGTGTTCGCCCTCCCAATTTCGTGTTCGCCCACGCGATTTCGAGTTCGCCCTCCTAGGAAACCTGAGACGAGGCCGTTCCGGGCCGTCAAAAATCGTAAACATAATAATTCGGCTCACCAGGAGGTTCGCCCTCCCAATTTCGGCTTCGCCCTCGAATCCCGCCGAATAGGCGGTTTTCCTTCCGGATAGCCGCCGAATTCGCGATAATAGCACAAATAAAACATAAATATTATTATTAAATATATTAGATCATTTGTTTATCAAGAAAACCTCGTCGGCGCCTCGCCGGTATTTTTCGCAGCTCGACGCGAATTCCAAGCGATGGGATCGGATTTTCCCGTCGACCGAAAAGCCCCGAACGCGTAAATTACACGGTCGGCGCCGTGCGAGCCCGAACGACCGCGTTGCGATTCCAGTTTTTGGGGAGATTCGACCGATCTTGACCGTCGAAACCGAACGTATTCCAGGCGAGCGCGACCTTGTACGCGAAGAGGTTGCGCTCTCGTCCGACGTCTGGGTGGTGAAGGTCGGCACGGGGGTGCTCACGCGTCCCGAGGGGTCGCTCGATCTCGACCGAATCGACCGACTCGTCGACCAGATCGGCGCGCTCATGGATCGAGGAAAGCGTGTCGCGCTCGTCAGCTCGGGCGCGGTCGGCGCCGCGATCGGCGAACTCAGCCTCGCGGGACGCCCCGATAACCTCCCGCAACTTCAGGCCGCCGCGGCGATCGGTCAATCGTACCTCATGCGCGCCTACAACGAATCGTTCCGAAGGCTCGGCAAACACGCGGGCCAACTTTTGTTAACACATGATGATTTCGACGATCGCTCGCGCTATCTCAACACGCGAAACACGCTCCGCGCCCTGTTTGAATGGAACGCGATCCCGGTCATCAACGAAAACGATACGATCAGTGTCGCGGAGATCAAATTCGGCGATAACGATCGGCTCGCGGCGATGGTGGCGAACTTGCTCGAATCGCCGTTGCTCGTGATCCTCAGCGTGATCGACGGGCTTTATTCGGCCGATCCGGCGATCGACCCCTCGGCCGAGGTCGTCCCGCTCGTTCCCAAAATCGACGAATCAACCCTCGGAGCGGCGGGTTCTAGCCGCAGCAAACTCGGGACGGGAGGGATGCAAAGCAAGCTCCTCGCGGCTCGGCTTGTCACACGCGCGGGAGGTTCCGTGATCGTCGCATCGGGCCGCGAACCCGATACCCTCACGCGCATTCTCACGGGCGAACGCGTGGGAACCCTCTTTTTGGCTCAAGGCCGTTCGCACGGGGCTCGGCATCGTTGGATCGGATTAACGGCTCGGCCCAGAGGATATTATGTCGTCGATTCGGGAGCGCGCGACGCGCTCGTTCAAGGCAAGAAAAGCTTGCTCGCGATCGGCGTCGTCGAGGTTTCGGGACGTTTCGGCAAAGGCGACGTCGTCGGCGTGCGCGATCGCGACGGAATCGAATTCGCTCGCGGCCTGACGAATTACGATTCGACCGACGCCGCAAAAATCCAGGGCCTTCGCGCCGAAGAGGCGCGAATCGCGCTCGGCGCCGCCCCCTACGCCGAACTCGTCCATAAAGATAATTTGGTGCTCACGCTTTAAAGATAAATGAACTTATGCTTAAGAAATCGTGCATTCCATAATAAGTCGGATGGATCACGAAACGATCAATCCGCGTTCGGCGGATCAGTCGAGACAGAGCCGAGCGTTTCCTTCATCGATATCGCCGTGATAAAACCCGATAAGATCGTGACGCAGGCGGCGGAGGCGATTGCGATTCTGACGTTGAAGGCGTCGGCGAGCAGGCCCGAAAGCACCGCTCCGAGAGCGTATCCGCTATCTCTCCAAAGGCGATAAACTCCGACGATCGAAGCTCTTCTTCTGGGATTCGCCTTATCAGAAACCGCGGCGATCAGGGTGGGATAAACGGCGGCGGCGCCCAGTCCCAAGAACACCGAGCCCGCGATCCAGAAAGACAGGCTCTTGCCGACCGCGAAAGCCGCCATGCCCAAAGCCTGAGTCGTCATTCCCGCGACGATCAAGCCTTTTCGTCCTCGAAGATCGCTCAACACCCCCGTTACAAGCTGGCCAAGCCCCCAAACTCCCGGATAAATCGCGACTAAGAGAGCGACATGTTGAATCGATAATCCCGACGACGAAAAAAGAAGCGGCAAAAGACCCCAGGCGATCCCGTCGTTCAAGCGAGTGGCCATACCCGCCTGGCACGCCGCGAACATATCCCGGTCGCGCCAAGTCGTCTGAAATAATATGCTCATAAACGAATCAGATGATCTTCGACGATCGCCGCTTTTCGGGGAAATGTCGCTACTGCGCGCGATATCGTTCAAGGCTTTCCGATCGCTGTTTTTCTTGGATGCGACGGTCGGATCCGTTTCGGCGACGAGAAAAAGCGAAAACGTAAGGCCGAGAATCACACAGATCACCCCCGTCAAGAACGGCCAGGGACGAAGGCCGTAAGCCGTCGCGAGGTAGCCTGTGAGGAGGGCTGTCGCCGAGAGGGCGGCGTATCCCGCGAACTCGTTCAATCCCATCGCCAATCCGCGGCGGCGGGGACCGACGATGTCGATCATCATGACGACCGTCATCGACCAGCAGAGTCCCTGGTTCAACCCCAACAACACGTTGGCGAAGACGACCCAACTCCAGTCGGGCGCCGCCATGATCAAAAGAGGGACGGGCGCTCCGATCAACCATCCGGCGATCAAGACGGCGCGCCTGCCGAATCGGTCCGCGAGATATCCCGCGAACAGATTCGTCACGGCCTTAACGATTCCAAAACTGATGATAAAGGTAAGAATAACCGATCGGGATATCAGCCCAAAATCACGTTCGGCGATGAGCGGAAGCAGCGTTCGCTCCATGCCCACCATCGATCCCACAAAAGCGTTGACGACCATCAGAACGAGGAAAGGAGGCCATGATGTTTGTACTCGTTGTTCAAGACTCCCGCCGACTCGCGTCCAGGCGTCCATCCCCCCTCTGAGCGAGTACGCGTCAAAACCGAGCGATCGAAGCTTTTCCGCGGCGGCGTGGCTTAATGCTCTAGATTCGCAAACGGTCACGATGCGATCGTCGACATTTCTGTTTGCGATTGCGATCGCGTGGAGTTCTTGGTTTTCCAACGCAGCATTTACGTTTAAATGAATACTTCCCGGTATGAATCCTCGATCCCGATCGATCGGCGTACGGATATCGAGGATCGTCGCGTGAACGTTTTGGCCGATCCATTTCATCAAGGTTTCGGCGTCGATTTCGGGGGTCATCGGCCCTCGATCCTTTCGACCGGGAATCCGAGCGCCTGCCAATCGGGAAATCCCAGTTCGAGACGGCTCGCGTGGTAACCTTGAGCGATGAGGATCGATATCGCCTGGTCGGCGAAAACACAATATGGACCCCGACAATAGGCGACGATTTCTTTATCCTTGGGGATTTCGCCGAGTCGCTTCTCGAGCTCGGTCACGGGAATGGAGCGCGCTCCCGCGATATGGCCGAAGCGGTATTCCAACTCGGATCGGACGTCGAGTACGACGACTCCATTCGTATTGAGCCGATCGCGAAGCTCGACCAGGCCGACGGGTTCGAATGCCTTGCGATCGACGAGAAAGCGACCGACGATCCGCTCGATCTCGACGAGCCGCGCCTCCGCGAGCTTGCGCAACGCTTGCCAGACGTGAAAGACATGTTCATCGGCGATTTTGTAATAAATCGTCACACCTTCGCGTCTCGCGGTCGCCATCTCGGCGTCGCGTAGAATCTGAAGATGTCTTGAAGTATTCGAAACCGACATCGACGTTTCGCGAGCGAGCGATTCGACGCTCCACTCGCCCTGTGCCAACACGTCCAAGAGTTCGAGCCGACGCGCGCTCGCCAAACCCTGACCGATGCGCTCGAACTGATCGAACAGCCGATCTTTAAACTCGCGCTTCTCATCGCTTTTCATCGATTGACACGTCTCCCTTAAGTACGACGGTTACACCGTCCGCCGCCGACTCCACGACATTCTTGATTATTCCATTGAATAATGGAATACTGCAAGAGTTCGCCCTGAATCGATCCGTTTGAATCTTAAACGGTCGTGTGATCGGAGCGAATCTGAGTCGAGAGGACAAGAGGAATGGATCGGAAAAAACATTGGGATTCGGTTTACTCGCAAAAAGGGGAGACGGAGGTTAGTTGGTATGAGGATGAGCCGCGGATGTCGCTTGATCTCATCACCGAGGTCGCCCAATCGTCGGCGTGTCGGATCATCGATATCGGCGGCGGGGCGTCGGTTTTGGTCGATCGACTCGTCGACCTTGGGTTCGAGAAGATCGCCGTCCTCGACATTTCCGAAACCGCGATGAATAAGGCGAAAACGCGATTGGGAAGCCTCGCCGCGCGGGTTGATTGGATCGTCGCCGATGTGACCGAGACGGCGGAGATCGGCGTGTTCGATGTTTGGCACGATCGCGCCGTGTTCCACTTTTTGATCGACGCGACCGATCGGAGGAAATATGTCGAATTGGCTTCCCGATCGATCCCCGAAGGGGGAAGTCTGATCGTCGCGACGTTCGCCGACGACGGCCCGAGGAGGTGCAGCGACCTCGACGTCGTCGGTTATAACGCCGAGTCGTTATCCTCCGAGCTCGGTCCTGGATTTACGCTCGTCAAAGAAACCCGAGCGACTCATACGACCCCGTGGGGCAAGCGGCAAGCCTTTTTCCACGGCGTCTTTCGTCGCGTCAAAATTTAATATACGAATAAACAATATAACCCAGAGATAAATTAATGAGAAAATTTTTTGTGTTGAGTTACGGGGTCGCGTGTTATCTCGTTTTTTTGGCCGTGTTTTTATACATGATCGGCTTCGTCGGCGATCTTTCGGCGCCGAAGACGATCGATTCGGGGGCGGGAGGTTCGACTCTTGTTTCGTTGGTCGTCGACGCGATTCTTTTGGCTCTTTTCGCGGTTCATCACAGCGTGACGGCTCGAACTTCGTTCAAAAGGCGTTTGACGAGGATCATCCCCGCGCCGATCGAGCGCAGCACTTATGTTTTAATTAGCAGTATTTTACTCGCTATTCTGTTCGGGTTATGGCGGGCGATTCCCGTCGTGATCTGGAAGACGACGAATGCGATCGGAATCGCGACGTCGTGGGGGATCTTTTGTGCGGGATGGTTCATCGTTTTATCAACGACTTTTATGATCGATCACTTCGATCTCTTCGGGCTCAGGCAAGTTTACCAATACGCGAAGGGGAGAAAGTATACGCCCGTCGAGTTTAAAACTCCCGGTTTGTATCGACGAATTCGCCATCCGATCATGCTCGGTTTTCTCTTGGCGTTTTGGGCGGCGCCGACGATGACGCTCGGTCGCCTTCTCTTCGCCGCCCTGATGACCGCTTATGTTCTGATCGCTCTCCGATATGAAGAGCGCGATCTTGTCGGCTTTTACGGCGAGCGGTACGAAGCTTATAAACGACGCGCCGGGCTAATCTTGCCCAAGATCCGAAGGTCGTAGCGGATTACCAAGCTTCGATCACGGCGTGGGGATATCGTGGAATTCGAACGGGACTTCGAGTTTCACCCGAGCGGTTTTGAAGAAGCGGATTTTCGTAGCGGTTCGCGATTGCGGCGGAGCGTTCGCCTCGGCGGCGGCCTCGGCTTTGGCTTGGCCCTCGCCCTTGGGTTGTTGAGCCTCGGCCTTCGGAGGAATGAGTTTGACCGCGTTCTTCTTCAGGATCAAACCGCCGAGCGGACCGGGCGCGACGGCGTTAGGGATACCCGCGTTGAACATCATGTTCATGCGAGGATCGATCACGATCGTCATTCTTGCCGAGTTGTTTATAAAATTGGTCGATTGAATATGCCAGCGGAGCGGTTTGCCGTTTTGATCGTCGATCTCGAGTTGATTTTGCAAGTCTTGAATTAAGAATCCGTTAAGCGAGCCCGGCGCCGCGTCGATATCGTCTTGCGGTTCTCCGGTCGCCTCGAACGAAACGTCGATCGTCGTCTTTTTATCGTCGAGCGTTTGAACCTCGTGGATCGTGACGATTACCGATTCGATCGTGATTTTCTTGCCGATCGACTCTTTGAGATCGATGAGAACGGGATCGCTCCGCCGAGCCGCGATGATGATCGGAATCGTCCCCTTAAGAGTTTTGATCGATCGCGCCCCCCCCTCCGGATACGCGAGCGCCGTCTGATACGCTTGCTGACCGGGGCCGAAACTGATCGCCCCCGGGCGCATCATGCTAGTTTGCATCATCATGTTTTGCATCATCATCGCCGGCCGCGCGACGTTCGCTCCCGCTCGGTCGGGAACGAGCGATCGACCTTTGTCGTCGATCGCCTCGAGAATCGACGGCTCGCCGCCGCGCGACATCCGTAATCTCGGCTCGGCGGCGATCTCGACGATCGCGTAAAATTGATCGCTCGCCTGCGTTTTCTCGATTCCTCGTTTGGAAACCCCGATTTGATAATCTTGATGGCGGTGCACGCTTGTTAGCCGAACGCGGGTCGGGCCGTGGTAGCACGCGGGCGATATCTGATTCGCTCCCGGAATCAGTTGAATCAGCGGTTCTTGATCTTGAGAGATCCCCATCGAGCCGGTGTTCGCCTGCAAGCCCGCCGCGGCGCAAAGTTCGTCGATCGCTTTCCAGAACGGGACGGGGGCGGGCGCGACGAGCGTGATCCGTTTCGTCTTCCACTGATCGAGTTCGACCGGAAAGAGCATCAGTTTGATCGGTCCGCGACGATTGAGTTCGTCGACGACCGATGCGATCGGCCGATCGTGAAAGTCGAGCTGATAAAGCGTGGGCTTGGCGAGTTCGTTGGTTTCAATTTTGGCCAGAATCGTCGCGGCGCGGCTTCGGATTTCGGGATCGGGGGCGTCGAGGTATTTTTTGAGCGCGGGGAGCGCGACGGGGCCGAGTTTCTCGAGTTCTTTGGCCGCGGCCTCGCGATCGGCGTATTTCGCCGCGCCCAGTTTCGCGATCAACGCCGACGCGGCGTCGCCGTCGGCGAACGCCGCCGCGCAAACGAGCCCGCACGCGGTCATCCCAATCGCGATCAACCTTGCCGATAATCGATTCATTTCAACCCTCGCGACCGACGACTCCCGGCCTATGTGTGTCTGATTTTCATCCGAGCGATTCGACCGAAACGTTCACGATCATGTCGCGCGATTCGAGCCTTCGCGATCACTCCGTCCCCAACTTATCTTCCGTCCCGGAGAGTGAAATTCCAAGACCTTTGTGCGAATTCGCGCAAGGTTCATGTCGATTCGACCGCCGCGGCCTTATCGGCGTAACGCTCCTTGGGCCAATACGAAAGCACGAACCAATTGATCAACCCCGCAATCAACAAAAAGACACTGATATTTTGAGAGATCGTCATACCGAATGCGAAAACTCCCTCGTCGTTGCGCAGCCTTTCGATTAAAAATCGTGAAACGGGATAAGCGACCATCAACAGCGCCATCACCTCGCCGTCTCGTCTTCGATGCGGAAAAAACGCCGATAACAGGCCGAGCAAAAGGAAACCGTCGATCGCCGAATAGACCTGTGTGGGATGTACGGGGAGCGACCAGGCGCGGGTCGAATCAATCAAACCGTTATCGAGCTGATCGTGATACGGCAACGATCCCTTGGGAAACGAGACTCCCCAAGCGAGGTCGCACCGATCGCCGTAACAGCATCCGTTTAAAAAACATCCGATCCTGCCGATCGCGATCCCGAGAGCGAGCGAAGGAGCGATCACGTCGAGCACGGGACGAACGGGGAACGGCCGCACGAGACGATACAGCAGGAACGTGGCGAGGCCGCCGAGAACGCTCCCATAGAAGACGATCCCCCCCTCCCAGATCTTGAAGATCGACCAGAACGACCAGGGCTTGGCCCTCCAGTATTCCCAAACGAAGATCGCGCGCGCTCCGATCAACCCGCCGAGAATCATCCAGAACGCCAGATCCTCGAGCAAAAGCGGATCGAGCTTCTCGCGCCGCGCTCGCCACGAAGCCAAACCCCCCGCGGCGAAAAAAGCGATCGCGAGCATCACGCCGTAACCGTAAATCTTCAGTCCGCCGCCCACGGGTAAAGTAAAAAATACCTGTTTCATCGATATCGTTCCGATAACAAAATAACTTGTAAGATTTCAAGATTTCCGTGCTTGATGATTCATAAAGGGGCCGACGAACTCGATTAAGCGAGGAGCGTGTTGTCGATCAATCGGACCGCGCCGAACCGCGCGGCGACGAGCGCCGCGGAACGCGCGGGGTCGACGATCGTCGGTTTCGTTTCGAGCGTTTCGGCGTCGACGACGACCGCGTAATCGAGCGTTGCGCGGGATTCGGCTTCGATCGTTTCGGCCAAAACCTCGGCGACCCGCTCGGCGTTCCGCTCGCCTCGCTTGACGACGCTTTTGGCGCGTTCGAGCGCCCAAAACAACACGGTCGCGGCTTCTCGATCTTCGGGGTCGAGGAAGCGGTTCCGGCTCGAAAGCGCCAGGCCGTCGCGCTCGCGCACCGTCGGCACGACTTCGATCAAAACGGGAACGTTCAAATCATCAACCATCTTGCGAATGATTAATTGCTGCTGAAAGTCCTTTCTGCCGAAGTATGCGCGGTCGGGGACGACGATTCCGAATAGTTTGAGCACGACGGTCGCGACGCCTTGAAAATGCCCGGGGCGAATCGCCCCTTCGAGAATCGTTCCAGCGGCGCCGACCTCGATTTTGGTCGCAATCGTTCCCTGAGGATACATCTCGCGATCCTTGGGCGCGAAGACGACATCGACCCCTCGTTCGCGGCAGATCGCGAGATCGGCTTCGAGCGTTCGCGGATAACGGTCGAGATCCTCGCCGGGACCGAACTGTGTGGGATTGACATAAATCGATACGACGACGTGATCGCACCGCGCTCGGCACGCGTCGATCAACCGAGCGTGCCCTTCGTGGAGCGCCCCCATCGTCGGGACGAGGCCGATCGTTTGACCCGCGGCGCGAGCTCGCCTGGACGCCTCGCGAACCTCGGCGATTGAATCGAGCACGATCGGCGAAGGGGACGGTTCAACGACGGTCATCGGCGCTCCTCCGAACGCCGATCACGGCCGATCATTACATCCGACAAACACGCCTTCATGAAATCGATCCGACGCTCCCAAGGGAATTCGACCGTCGAATTCTTCCGCGAATCGGCGTGCTCCGTCAACGTCAAAAAGGCGGATGGGGGCGGGCGCGAAGTCGAATCACGATTCGGCGATCGACTTCATTGAATTTATGTATGCTGATGTCTTTGCGATGAAGCGACGCCGTCCGAGCCGTTTTTTTGGTGATCAATTCCGATATCGGCGCGCGGTCCCGCTCGGGCGACACGCCGTCGGAGCGGGCGTTTTTGTGATTGATCATCACGTCATGGCATGTTTTCATGCTTTTGAAGCGACGTCCGAGCCGGCGTTATTCTTGAATTATGATATCAATTGGGCTCTCACGGCGGTTCGCGATCCCGCAAGGCGATTCGCCATCGATTCCGGTTCAATCGCGCGTCACTCGTTCAATGAAAGTCGAGATTGTTCGAGCGCGGCGGCCAGCTCGGCGACGAAATCGCCGATCTCGCGAACGAGTTCGGCTTTGCCTTTGGATCCCGCCGCGGCGATTCGACGCACCACCGCGCTGCCGACGATCAAACCGTCGGCGACGGGAGCGAGCGCGCGTATCTGATCGGCGCCCGCGATTCCAAAACCGATACAAATCGGTAAATGTGTTTGTGTACGCAGCCAAGAAACGTTTTCGGCGAGCTCGGCGGGCAAAGCCGCGCGCTCACCCGTCAAACCAGCCACCGAAACGTAATAGACGAATCCCGTAGAAGTCGCCGCGATCCTCACGGCTCGGTCGCGCGGGGTCGTCGGCGTCACCAATTGAATGAGCTTCAAATCCCTTTTCGACGCCTGTTTTAACAACCCCTCGGCCTCTTCAAAAGGTAAATCGGGAACGATCAATCCGTCGATCCCCGAAGCCGCGGCGAGATCGAGATAAGACTCCACGCCGCGCCTCAATGCGATCGCGTAGGAAACCATCGTGACGAGCGGCGCCGCGGTGAGCGCCGAGCCGATCCGCTCGGCTCGAAGCGACCGGACCGTATCAAAAATCGCCTCAAGTTTGATCCCTCGCTTGAGCGCCCTGGTGTAACTCTCGGCGATCACGGGACCGTCGGCGATCGGATCGGAATAGGGAACGCCGATCTCCACAAGATGTGCGCCGCGCGTCGTGATCTCGTCGATCAACGAAGCCGTCGTCGCGAGGTCGGGATCGCCCGCGGTCAAAAACGGCATCAGCGCACGCGCGCCCTCGGATCGTAACCGTTGAAATAGCGCGTCGATTCGATTCATAAATGTCGTTAAACTCAATTACGTTGGTTGAACATTCTCTGAGATTTCGATCGTTGATCGATCGAAATCGCCGTTTTAACGCGATCAGATCGTTTCGCCTCGAAGACGCGCGACCTCGTAAGCGTCTTTATCGCCTCGACCCGATAAGCAGATAACGAGATTTTTATCACGAGCGAGTTTGGCGGCTTCGATCAGCCCCTGACCGATCGCGTGGCTCGATTCGAGCGCGGGGAGGATCCCCTCGCGGCGAGCCGTCGTGTCGTAGGCGGCGAGCGCCTGCGCGTCGGTCACGCTTTCGTAGCGAACGCGTCCCTCGTCTTTCCAGTAACTGTGCTCGGGGCCGACTCCCGGGTAATCGAGCCCCGCGGAGATCGAATGGACGTCGAGCGTTTGGCCGTCGTCGTCCTGGAGCACGTAGCTGAAGCTGCCGTGAAGCACACCCGGGACGCCTCGGGTGAGGCTTGAAGCGTGCCTGCCGGGAACGTCGCCTTCGCCGCCGGCCTCGGCGCCGATCAGTTCGACGTCGCGGTCGTCGATAAACGCATAAAACATCCCCGCCGAGTTCGACCCTCCCCCCACGCACGCGACGACCGCGTCGGGGAGTCGACCCGTTCTTTCAAGCATCTGTTCACGCGCCTCGCGACCGATCACCGCCTGAAAATCGCGGACGATCAGCGGAAACGGATGAGGACCGACGACGCTGCCGATGATGTAATGCGTCGATTTCGACGAACCCATCCAATCGCGCATCGCCTCGTTGGTCGCGTCTCGCAACGTTTTCGACCCCGTCGCGACCGGGACGACGGTCGCCCCCATCGTCCTCATGTTGAACACGTTAAGCTTCTGCCTGCGGATATCCTCCTCGCCCATGTAAATCACGCATTCAAGGCCGAACAACGCGCACGCCGTGGCGGTCGCCACTCCGTGTTGCCCCGCTCCCGTCTCGGCGATGATTCGACGCTTGCCCATGCGTATCGCCAATAACGCTTGACCAAGTGCGTTATTGATTTTATGAGCGCCCGTATGGTTGAGATCCTCGCGTTTGAGGTAGATCGAGGCGCCCTCGGCGAGTTCGGTGAGCCTGCGCGCGTAATAGATCGGCGACGGCCTGCCGACGTAATTCTTGAGGTAATCGTCGAGTTCGGCGTGGAACGCGGGGTCGCGGCGGGCCTCGGCGTAAGCCTCGGTAAGCCCCTGGAGCGCGTCCATGAGCGTTTCGGGAACGAACCGACCGCCGAACTTGCCGAATCGGCCCAGGTGATCGGGATCGCGGGCGAGCGTGCTGGAAGCGTTCGAGGCGCGATCGGGGGTCGATGCGGGAGACGAAGACCTAGACACGGCGAGAACCTCGTTAGTCAAAGCGGCGGAACGAACCCGACCCGGTTTGCGGGAGATTTCATTCTCGCGTCGCCTTGCGTCGCGGGTCAAGGCGAGCGGGGGATTTCTGATCGTCGCAGCCGTTCCTATTACAGATGAATGAGAGGTTGTTTGGAAGGCGCCTCAATTTCCAGGCGCCCCGCCTCAATTTCCAGACACCTCAATTTCCAGACACCCAGAATTTGACCGCTCAGCGCAAGCCTCGATTCGCCTCAATTTCCAGACACCCAGAATTTGACCGCTCAGCGCAAGCCTCGATTCGTTCACCTAAGCCCTTGATTAAAATGGGTTTAGGTTGATTATTCTCCTCGACCGGCAAGATAGAATCGACTCGTGCGACCGCGTTCCGGAGGGAATCAATTGGAAGCCCGTTTTCGGGCGTCGCATCACGACGAGGTCCGCGCCGGCCGGTCGGCCGATTTCCGGGAATCCGCCTTCGACGGCGCAGCCTTCGATCCAAGGGGGCGATCAGAGTCGATCGCCATGCGGGGTGAAAACGCCAAGATAGAGAATCGAGATTGGCTGAACGATATCGATCAGCTACGCGATTCTTTCAATATTATGAATAACTTGTGATTGAACTACTTGTTTTTTATATCACCACGTCATTTTATTTTATCGTTGATTCGTTATTCGCAAATAATACGACGAACGAGAACTCCCGAGACGACCGAATCTTGCGAGCGCGAAGCGGATCTAAGATCTAACCTTATACTAATCCAGAATTTACATGATTTCATGTCGGAGTTAGGGCGCCGGTCGTTTTCCGGGCGTCTATGTTTTGGGGCGTTTATGTTAAGGGGCGACTTCCTCGACCGTCGACTGAAAATCCCGAGCGCTTACAAAACTAACGCCGATCGTCTCATGCTCGTCCCAGGAAAATAGATATAACCGGATTGTCATGAATATCCGGCGGCATTTCCGACAATTCCGCATGTTCATTAACGGTTATCAAACCCCATTCAACGAGAGCGGCGAGATAGCCATCCCAAACAAGTCCCACACGTTCGGGCATCGCGGCGCCGAAGCGATCGATTTCCTTTCTAAGACGAGCTTTCATTTCCTCAAGCGTCGGTCCGGTACTCATCCTACGGCGTCCCTGGAACAGTAATGTCGAATCCATCTGCGGGGCGACACCATCGTCTATTACCCGAATGAATTGTATCTTCTTACCATGCAATTATATGAGAGAAAAACTCGAAGGCTACCAGTGAGTACACCCCTTGTAACTTAATGATCCGCGTTTTGGGCCCCGTTTTCAAGACCCTTTTTCGCGGCGTTTCTCTCGGCATGTTCCGCGGATTCTCTAAAAATGTTTCTGAAACGTTGGACGCCTTGCTCAACCTTGCCTTTGCCGCACTCAAGCGACACTTCGTTCCATCTCCAAAAAATGGAATCAAGCCGATTCCGACTGCGAATCATTGCAAAACCAGTCCCGGGTTCTTGATCGATTGCATTTTTCAGCGCCGCGCCGGTATCGGTTTCGGGGAGATTCTTGGGTAGCCGGGTTGAATGGCGATTTCCAGCCGCCTGGGCGCCGGGGTCATTCGACCCTTCCCAGCATCAATCTAAGATTCACAAATGCTGATGTGATCACTCTTTCAAAAATCTCGTCGGGAGTCGACACGCCTCGATCCGCCATCGCCGCATAAACCTCCTCCATCGATTCCCATCGTTCTCTATATTTTTCATCCCAGTCGCGGTCTCTACCTTGAACCCGCGATCCACGCATCTCTAATTCATCGACAAGTAAACGAAAGTTATCCAACGTTCCCCATTGAAAACCGTCGAGTGCGGCTTTCATCCCGTCAATTTCATCTTGAGATTTTTTTCATGCTATCGCTACCTTTCAAAGTCGATGTCCAAGATTATATGAGCGCGATCTTTCGTCCGCTAGCGTCATCGGCAATCTCGTGAACTCAACCCGACTCCCGCGAGGGACAGACGACGGACCAGGTCGGTCCGGAAATCGGAGAGGTCGATAGTACCATCGAAGCCGAGTAATGTCGGCGGAGGGAAGGGACCTTGGTTCAGAGCCGTATGACCAATATCGTGGAGAGCCTGGAGATTGGCGTGAGCCTGATAAGTCAATCATGGGTTAAGACACGGCGGAGGCATGACTCGACCGAAGCGGGCGCTTTTTCTTCGCCTCCCGAGGTCGAGCGAGTTCTGTCCGAGAGCCGTATGCATTCATAGCGCACGTACGGTTCGACGAGCGGGATGTGGAAACGGAGCATGGTTCGATACTTAGTTCGAGTTTCGCACTTTTGGGGACCAAAAAGTAAGAAAATGATGTCGGCATCCTCGCCTGAATTTTGGCATATTGTTTTTGACCGAAACAAACCAAAAGGCAAGGAGGCCGACTCGTGGAGC
>JAJYWB010000038.1 GCA_021791715.1 Planctomycetota bacterium
CCGAATGCCACACGGCGATTACCTGATCGACACGGTGAATACTCAATATGGGAGGGCGAACCTCCTGGTGAGCCATTTCGTTATGTGTTTTAATCAGGAGAACGTTAATCGTATTGCGGAAGGGTCCTATGGTAAGCGGCTCACCGGGAGGTTCGCCCTCCCAAACAGACGCCATCCCAAACAGACGCCCTCCCAAAAAAATTCAGAGGGCGAAACCGAATGCCACACGGCGATTACCTAATCGACACGGTGAATACTCAATATGCGAGGGCGAAACCGAATGCCACACGGCGATTACCTAATCGACACGGTGAATACTCAATATGCGAGGGCGAACCTCCTGGTGAGCCGTTTCCTTATGTGTTTTTATCAGGAGAACTTTATTCGTATTGCGAGAGGATCCTATGATAAGAGGCTCACCGGGAGGTTCGCCCTCCCAAACAGACGCCCTCCCAAACAGACGCCCTCCCAAAAAAATTCAGAGGGCGAAACCGAATGCCACACGGCGATTACCAAATCGACACGGTGAATACTCAATATGGGAGGGCGAAACCGAATGCCACACGGCGATTACCTAATCGACACGGTGAATACTCAATATGGGAGGGCGAACCTCCTGGTGAGCCATATTCGAAAATGTCTTTATCAGGAGAATTTTATTCGTATTGCGAGAGGATCCGTATGATATGCGGCTCACCGGGAGGTTCGCCCTCCCAAACAGACGCCCTCCCAAACAGACGCCCTCCCAAACAGACGGTCTATGAATGCGTCCGGTCGTCGAGATTTGATACCGGCGTAATCCAACCAAAATCGACGCAAAGGGAGATTTCAGATAACCGATGAGCCTCGACATCCGAATTCGAGCGAGCGAAACTTTTCATAAGATCGGTATTTAATGCGATTTACGGGATTTTACATACGTATGTATTACCGGGTTACGACGGCGATCGTCGCGGCGGGTTCGATCGGGCTTTCGTTAGGCGCGGGAGGTTCGACCGACGCCGTTTCGGTTCGCCTCGTGGCGCCCTGCTCGGTCGCGGGATCTCCCGAATCGGGGATGTGGATCGCCGACACGCGGATACCCGGGATCGTCAAGTTGAGCGAGGGGAAGCCGCTCGAACTGGCTTTCGCGGGAGGCAAGCTGAATCGCAGCCCGCTCGCTTCGCCGCGGGCGATCGCGGTCGACTCCAAGGGGAATCTTTTCGTGGCCGATACCGCGACCTGCGAGGTTTACCGGCTCAAGCCGGGTGAGCCGCCGATTCCGCTTTCAAACGGAGCGTTCGAGATCCCGATGGGATTGGCGGTCGGCGAGAACGACACGCTGTATATCGCGGACATGCGTTTATCAACAATTTATCGCATGTCCACATCCGGGGGAAAGCCCGAGATCCTGGCGCGGGTTCGCGCGCCGCGGGGTTTGATGATCGAAGGCGACGGCTTGGTCGTCGTATCGGCGGGGCCCGATCAGTTGGTTCGGGTTCACGGCGACGGCAAGGTGGAACCGATCGTTCGGGGTCGACCGTTTTCGTTCCCCCACGCGGTCGTGGCGGCGCCCGATCGCGAAGGCTATCTGGTGAGCGACGGCTACTCCGCGACGATCTGGAAGGTATCCGCCCGCGGCGAAACCAAAGCGTGGTTCAAGGGAGCTCCGCTCGTTCGGCCCGTCGGCATGACGCGCGATTCGTCGGGAGCGGTGATCGTCGCCGACCCCGGCGCGGCCGCGGTGTTTCGGCTGAAATCCCCCGACGACATACGATCGCTTATTCCTTAATTCTCTGAGAGTGATTATTTGATGACGACGACACAACAGGATATATCGGAACCGATTTCGATCGAGGGGGAATCGCGCGCCCGGAGCCGGGGTTTTCGGGTCGCGGTTCGACTGATCGATTTTTTGATCTTGGCCGCGGGGATCGCTCTGCTCGCTTACAACGGCGTACTTTTTAATCGACGTATCGAAGAGCGAAAGCCTTTGGCGCCCATGCAGATGATCGACGCTCAATATCGCAAGGAATACGCGATCGTCGAGGAGCGGAAGAAACGACAGGGGGTCGAGGCGGTGAAGCGCGACCTGCCGAACACCGTCCTGTTCCAAGCGCTTAAGCAGATGCTCGATCGATCACCCAACGACGGCGGCGCGCGGCGAGATTTGGCGCGGCTTTATACGTTATATGAAGAATATTTAAAGAGCGCCCGGGAGCTGCATCGCGTGCCGATCTGGTGGCCGACGAAGCGCGAGGATCAATGCATTGAGGGGCAATCGTACATGCTCGCGAACCTTCCCCGCGAGGCCGAGGCGGCGTTTAAAGCGTGCGTGAAGGTCGATCGCTTGCATCCGACCCCCTCCCGCACGCTTTATGTGGCTCATCAAGAGCTGATCAAGTTATACGCGATCGAGGATCGACTCGATGACGCACGCGCGATCATCTGGGACGCGTACGATCAGGCCGACCAGAACGAGCATTCGGGAATCCTGGCGATGCGGATGAGGCTCGAGCTCGAGCGGATCTCTCCCGAGGGACGAGCGGTCGAATTACGCAAGTGGATCAAGGCCGATCCCGACGACGTCGATTCGCGCCGCGCGCTCGCGATGGCCGAACGATTGATCGCGGGACGCGAGGCCGAGGCGGATAAGCAAATCAAAGTTTGCTTAAGTCGTTGGCCTAAAGATATCGGCGTTTGGCGTGATTGGTTGACGATCATCAAAGACCGGGGCGATCGCGAATTGCTGGCGGCCGAGATCGCCAAGATCCCTCCCGGGGCGGAAAAAGATCCCGTCATCCTGGGATACCGCGGGATCGTTTTGGAGAATCAAGGAAAGCTCACGGAGGCCGCCGAACTGTATCGCAAGGTGCTCGAGATCAAGCCGGGGCTCGCCGAATTTCATTATCGTTTGGCGATGACGGCGCAACGTTTGGGCCTTAAGGAAGAATCGCAGGAGCATTTCGCACGGAAGAAGGAGCTTCAAGACGCTTACGGCAAGATCCCCGACGTTTTTCAGGAATACGCCAAGCTTCTTAAACAGACCCCGGTCGACGAAAAGCTGGTGGCGGAAAAGCTCGAAGAACTCGCGAAGCTGTGCGAGGTTGAAAATTGGAAGCGGGTCGCCGAGGCGTGGCGCAAGCTCAAACCCGTGATTCCGGAAAACATCGTGATCGACGATTCGGCGGGTTCCAAATAACTTATCGGCGAGTTCTCGATCAAGAATCCGCCGACCAACACACAAGAACGTGAAGAGATAGAGACGCCGGACTTCGTTAGGAGGGTTGCGATCCCTCCGATTGAAGGCCGGCGTCTCGGTGTGCCGAAGCTACCCGATCGATCCGCGTCGCCTCGGGTTCATTTGGCGACGGCGTCTTTCAGGTGTTTGAGCGCCACGACCTTAACGCTCCGTCGAGCGGGCTTGGCTTTGATCGTCATCGGTTCTTTGGTGAAGGGATTGATCCCCTGCTTCGCCTTGGTCGCGGGCTTGTTCACCACGCGAATCTTCAAAAGGCCGGGAACGACGAACATCCCTGGGCCTTTTTTGCTCAGATTCTTGGTGATCGTCTCGGTCAGCGACTCGAAGACCGCGGCGACGTCCTTTTTGGCGAGACCCGTTTTGGTCGCGATCTCGCTGAAGATCTCGGCCTTCGTCGGACCCTTGACGGTCGACTTCTCGGGGGCGGCGTCCATCTTCGCGGCTGGTTTCTTGCTCATCCTAACAACTCCTTTTCCTTGTCGCTTTGTTCTCGCCCGTGAGCCTCGAACCCTCCGCGCTGAGGAATCCATTCGAAGCCGACAACGTTCGAGATCGTCTTGAATGACAGAAATATACAGAAAAAATCGGGGTTTTGTCGGCGCATCCCCACTAATTTCCACGATTTTTTGGGTTTTTGACCAAAAAAGATCCCCGACGAGGTCCAAAACCTCAATTTTTCACCCCAAAGACCCTCAATCGCCCGCGGCCTTCGCGGTTTCATGACGTGGATCGGGTACGCCACGTCGAACCCCCGTACGCTCGTCGACAACGATCGTATGAGCATCCCCCTGGATATCGACCGCCTTCACGCGATGCCCCAACCGCTCGAGCGGCTTAACCACGTCGTCGTGAAACAAAGCCCGCTCAACCTGAATAATGTCCGGAAACCAAGCGTGATGCGTCCGAGGCGCCGCGACCGCGGCGGCGGGATCAAGATCAAATTCGAGCAGGTTTAAAAGAACCCATAACGTCGTATTCGGAATCGTCCGTCCCCCGGGCGAACCCGTGACGACGTGAACACGACCGTCTTTCAAGACGATCGTCGGCGATTGTGAACTCAACATCCGCTTGCCGGGGGCGATCACGTTCGGCTTCGTGCCGATCCGCCCCGCGGTATCGGTTCGCCCCGGGATTAAATTGAAATCCCCCATCTCATTGTTGAGCAAAAACCCGGCGCCCGGCACGACCGCCCTGGAACCGAACGAATCCTCAAGCGTGTACGTGAGAGCGACCGCGTTCCCCGCGGCGTCGATCGTCGAAAGATGCGTCGTGTGCTCCCCCTCCGCCAAAATCACACGAAACGGAGCGAGATTCGCGCTCGGAGTCGCTCGACCGTCGTCGATCGACTTCGCCATCTCGTTCGCGTATTCTTTTGAAATCAGTTTGTTTACATCAATCGATTCAAAGTCGGGATCGCCGAGATAAAGCGCCCGCGTCAGAAACCCTCGACGCATCGCCTCGGTCACGCGGTGAAGCGTGCGGATCGACCGGGGACCGTCGGCCTTCAAATCATATCGCTCAAGGATATTGAGCATTAACGCGATCGTGATCCCCCCCGACGCCGACGGACCGATCCCATAAATATCAAAACCTTTAAAGGTCGTGTGAATCGGTTCTCGTCGTTTGGCGCGATACGAGGCGAGGTCTTGACGCGTGATCAACCCGCCCCCCTCCTCCATATAGCGAACGATCAGCCGAGCCGTCTCACCGGCGTAAAAGTCGTCGGCGCCCCGATCGGCGATCCGTTCGAGCGTCGCCGCGAGTTCGGGCTGAACGAGCGAGTCGCCGGCTTTCCAGGGGGATCGATCGCGTTTGGAAAAGGCCGATACGCTCGCCGGAAAATCGGCCAACTTGTTCATCTGAGTACGATCGACGGGCGTCTTGGCCGCGAGTTCGCGGTTCAGCGTTTTCGCGACATGATCGGTGATCGCGAAACCTTCTCGAGCCGAGCGAATCGCGGGCTCGACGAGCTTGCGCCAAGGTAAACTTCCGTACTCGCGATGCGCCAGTTCGAGCCCGCGCAACGTTCCAGGTACGCCCGCGGCGCGCGGTCCCGCGCGGTGATGCGGCAGCGGCCGATCGTTCGCGTCGAGATACATCCGCTCGGTCGACGCGAGCGGCGCGGTCTCGCGAAAATCGTATGTAATAACTTGTTTACTTTTTGCGATGTAGGCGACGATAAACCCTCCGCCGCCGATATTGCCCGCCTCGGGATGAGTCACGGCCATCGCGAGAGCCGTCGCGATCGCCGCGTCGATCGCGTTTCCTCCCGCTCTCAAGGCGTCGCGCCCCGCGTCCGCGGCGTTCGCCTCGCGTGCGACGACGACCCCGCGCCGAAACGTTTGAGCTTCCGTATCGCGACGATTGGTTTGATCTTCCGTATCGCGCCGGAACGTTTGCGCCCCCGCGATCGTCGACGAATACGAAAAAAACACAATGACGCTGAACGCGATCAAAACCGACGGCCGAAATCGATGGTTACGCAAGCGACGACTCCAAATCCAACGACGGCAGTTTCTCTTTCGTCGCTGAATTATCGGTCGAAGTCGATTTCTTCATCAAGAGAAGGTAACCGACCGGAATCAACAATCGTGTAATGAGCATATTCATAATTAAGCCGCCGATAACCGCGATCGCGAGCGGCTGTTGCATCTGGGCGCCGGGTCCCTGACCGAAAGCGAGCGGAACGAGGCCGAAGATCGCGGTCAGACTCGTCATCAGGATCGGCCGGAATCGCGTACGACCGGCTCGGACGAGCGCCTCGTGGAGCGGAACTCCGCGTTCGCGCAACTGACCGATGTATTCGATCAGAATGATCCCGTTCTTCACGTCGAGCCCGATCAGCAAGATCGCCCCCATGAACGACGAAACGTTCAAGGCGGTTCCCGTAATCCAAAGCGCGAAAAGCGAACTCGCGAGCGAGATCGGTTGCGTTAGAAAGATCAGCAGCGGCAGCGTTAAACTGCGAAATTGAAATCCCAACAAAAGAAACACAAGAAACGCTGAAACAACCAAAACAACCGATAAACTGACGAACGCCTCGCGTTTCGATTGATAATTCCCCGCCAATTCCCAGCGGTAACCCGTCGGAAATTCGAGTTTTTTGAGCTCGCGCTCGAGATCGGCGTTGACCGCACCGAGATCGCGCCCCTCGAGCTCGGCGGTCACGTTGATAAACGGTTGCTGATTCTCTCGCGTCAGTTCGTTCGGGCTCCGCACCAGTTCGATTCGCGCCAACTGCGAGAGGGGAACGAAGTTCACCCCCCCCGCGTTCGCCCCAGGGATGCTGATCGGCAAATCGGCCAGGTGCTCGCGATCAAACCGGACGCGATCCGAATATCGAACGCGGATGTTCGTCATCCGATCCTGCTCGGGAATCGTGCTCACCACCTGGCCGTAAAGAGCCGCGTTGATCTGGTTCTCGATGTCCAAAACCGTCAGCCCGACCCGCGCCGTCTGAACACTATCGGGATGAATCACGATATCGGGATTACCGAGTAATACGTGCGTGTTCACGTCGGCGATCCCTTTAACGTGCTTCTCGGCGACCTCGCCGACTTTTTCGGCCAATTCGCGCAGTTTGGCGTGATCGGGCCCGAAAACCTTCACCTCGACGACGCTCTCGACCCCCGCCAAATCGTTGAGTTGATCCTGCACCAGCGGAACGAGCTCGGTTTCAAGCTCGGGAACGTTCTCGGCCAACTCCTTCCGTAACGACTCGAAAATCTCGGCGAGCTTGCGCCTCTTTCCGGGAGGCTTGAGACTCACCAAAATATCGCCCGTGTACGATTCGGTCGCGAAAAAACCGAGCTCGGCGCCCGTCCGACGGATGTAGCCCGAAACGTCGTCGGTTTTGGATAAGATCTTCTCGACGCGACGCAAAACCTTATCCGTCTGCGCCAGCGAGGTTCCCACGGGCATCTCGTAATCGAGCACGAACGCGCCTTCGTCCATATCGGGCATGAATCCCTGTTCCAGATGATTGAACAGGAAATAGCCGGGAATCACCGCGGCGAGCGCCAGCAAGAGCGCGATCGTCGGCCAACGTAATCCAAATCGCAACAATCCTTCATATCCATCGGCGAGTCGATTGTAAATCGGCCCCGTCGCCGGCATCGGCCGCTTCCCCACGAACCGCGCCGCGAGCAGAGGAACGATCGTCAAACTGACGATCATCGAAACGACGAGCGAGACCGAAAGCGCCAGGCTGAGCGATTGGAAAAACTGACCGATAACTCCCCTTACAAACGCGAGCGGAACGAACACGAGAATCGTCGTCAAAGTCGACCCGACGACCGCCCCCGTGATCTCCTTGCCGGCGCGGTCGATCGCGCGATCCCCCGTCTCCCCCTCCGAAAGATGCCGCGCGATGTTCTCAACCACCACCACCGTGTCGTCGATGATCAAACCGATCGCGACCGCGAGACCGCCGAGCGACATCAAATTAAGCGTATCGCCAATAAGATACAAGAACACGAAACTAATAATTAAGCTCAACGGAATCGACAGCGAAGCGATGATCGTCACCCTTAAGCTTTTAAGGAAGATCAGCAGGATCAGCACGCTGAAAAGCCCGCCGATCAGGATCGAATCGCGAACGTTGGCGACCGCGGTTTTAACGAGATCCCCTTGATCATACACCGGTACGATGCGCACGCCCCGCGGCGCCGACGCTCGAGCCTCGGCCAAAACCTTTTCGAGCTCGCGCGAGACCGCGAGCGCGTTCCCGCCGAGACGCCTGAAGACGGTGAGCGCGACCGCGTCTTTGCCGTTCGATCGGATCGCCGTCGTCCGATCCTGATGCGTGACGATCACCCGACCGAGATCGCGAATGCGTATCTCCTGGCCGTTTTTGGTCGCGATCACCCGCTCTTCAAGCTCGCTCGGCTCGCTCGCGAGCGTGTTCGTAAGTACTTGATATTGAAGCGATTCGCGATCGAGCCGACCCACCGCTTTGAGCCGATGCTCCTTCGTCAGACGATCGGCGACGTCGGCGATCGATAAACCCGCCGAGGCGAGCGTTCGAGGGTCGATCTCGACCACGATCTCGCGGATATCGCCCCCCTGAACCGTCACGTACGAAACGTCGGGGATCCGGCTGATCCTCGGCCTCAAATCAAAATACGCGTAATCGTAGAGCGCCGACGGATCGCGGCCGCCGTTGACGACGAACGAAATGATCGGAAAAACCGAAGGCGTTTGCCGCTCGGTGATCGTCGAAGTCCCCGCGGGCAACTGCGAACCCACCTCCGCCATCCGCGCGCGAATATCATTGAGCGCCTGGATCATATCGGTATCGGGTGAGAAATCGATGTTGATCTCGGACGCGCCCCGAAGCGATTTCGACTGAACGCGAATCACTCCCAAGACGATGCTCACCGCCTCCTCGATCGGCCGAGTCACCGCGACTTCCACGTCTTTCACCGCCATCCCCGGCGTTTGCGCGATCACGACGATCCGGGGAAAAGCGACCTCGGGATAAATCCCGCTCGGCATCGCGAACATCGAAAAAACGCCGAGCGCCGTCAATAAAACCGTCGAAAGGAGAATCAGGCCGAAATAAGGCCGCGCCCATCGAACCAGATTGATCCCCTCGCGCTTCCGTTTGGAACCGCGGTCAAGGTCGCGATCGAATTCGCTCATCGCTCGCCCCCCTTCCCCGCCGCGCCTTTCGCTTCAATAGCCCCCTTATCCCCCGATTTCCTCTCGGATTTTGAATCGTTCACGTCGTTATGTTCTTCTTCTTTTTTCACGACGTTTTTCCCCGCCGACTCGTTCTTGTTCGGTTCGGCTTTGTCGTGATCGTCGTCGTCTTTCTTCGCGTCCGATTTCTCGTGATCGTCGGCTTTCTTCGCGTCTTCCTTCTTGTCGTCTTCGTCCTCGCCTTCTTTCACCGAAGCGATCGTGATCGTCGTCCCCTCGGGAAGGTTATAACCGCCGTCGGTTATCACAAACTCGCCCGGTTTCAAGTCGGTTCCCGAAACCTGAATCCAACCGTCGTGGCTCGCTCCCGGCTTGGGATGAAGCGGTTTCGATTTGCCTTCGCGAATCACATGAACGACGGGGCCTTCCCCCTGATCGAGCACCGCCGCGAACGGAATCAAGATTTGATCAGGCGTTTCTTTCACAATAATTTCGACCGCTACCATCTCTCCGAGCGTGAGAACCTCTTTGGGATTTTCAACAAGGACGCGAATGGGAATGTTGCCCGTTTGCGGGTCGGCGACCTTGCCGATCGATTCGACGACCCCCGTGAGTTCGAGATCTTCGGTTTCGGCCGATCGATCCGACCAGGAAGGCGCTCCCGCCGATTTGATCGTCGCTTTTTGACCCGGCCGCACGCGTTCGGCCGATCGTCCGGGAAGCCAAACCGCGGCGTAAACGAGCGAGGCGTCGACGACCTCGCCGATCTGGGCGCCGATCGCGATCGTTTGGCCGGGATGACACGTCAGCGAATCGAGCACGCCGTCGATCGGCGAACGGATCGTGTGATATTCCAGATGCGTTTGTGAAAATAAGACCGCGGCGTCGGCGGTTTGAATTTTGCCCTGCGCCTCGGCGATCGCCTCGGGCCTCGGTCCGATCATCATCACGTTGAGCTGAGATTCGGCGGTTTTGACCGCGATTTTGGCCTGTTCGACCGCCTGCTTCGCCTCGAACATTTGCTGATCGGAAACCTCGTGGTTGCGAAAGAGGGGCGTCAACCGATCGACGATCCGCTGCGCCTTCTCGACGCCGAGTTTCGCCTGTTCGATCGCCAATTCGTTCACGCGCCTTTCCTCGGCGCGAGGTTTCGATTCGAGCAATTTCAGCGACGCCTTCAAACCGTCGCGAGTCGCCGTTTTCTCGGCGAGATCGGCGCGGGCGATCGCCTCGGCCAAATGTACGACCGCCTGTCCCGCCTTGACGCGATCCCCCGGTTTGGCGAGCAGCTTCTCGACATGCCCCTCGACCGCGGGGGTTAAAGTCGCGAGCCGATCGGGAATCGCCTCGCATTTTCCGAGCCCCTGAACGACCTCGATCATCGGACCGAGCTTCGCCGCCTCGGCGCGAACCGTAACCTTCCCCTCGACCTTCTCCTCGTGCTCCTCGCCGTCCTTCGCCTCGTCTCCCCCCTCGACGGCGGCCAAATGAACCCCTCCGCAACCCAAAAACGCCACCAGCGAAGGCGCGACGAGCGACAAAAACAGTTTCTTAAGCATATATGTATCACTTGTGAGCGTAATATCGGGGTACGATCCGGGATCGATCGATCGATCCGGTTCATGCTAATCGAACGTCGCCGCGGCCGCGACGCCGAACGCGCGTTGATAAGGGAAATTTAAGGACGGCTCGTCTCGCGCCGCGATTTTCATGACCGATCGTCGATCGCCCCAAGATGCGCGAAAACACGTCGGTCGTTTCGACCGCGACGAATCACTAACTTACCATAATAATATAATTATAATCATTATATGATTTTTACAAAAGGTATTGCTAAGTGATGATTTTGTTGTCGCGATCAATGAACGAACGTCGGCGATCGAACCGCGACGGTCGGTTCGAGGGCGTCTCATCGGCGAGACGGGGAATCTCTTGAGATTCGCGGCGATTTCGTCGACAATGCGGGTCGATGAATCCCGCCCCGCCGACTCGGAACCGATCTCGTGCGAGATCGCCGAGCGACCTCCCCGAGACGAATCCGGCCATGAAATCTTACCGAATCGCTCACGTTTTTCTACTTTTAACTTTTGGTTCCTTGGCCGCGTTCGCCGCGGACCCCGCCGATCCGTCGACTTACCGTCGGCCCGCCGGAATCAAGGTGGAGATCGCGGCTTCCGAGCCGCTCGTGATCAACCCCGTCACGATGACGTTCGGACCCGACGCGCGGCTTTACGTTTGCGAGTGGACCCCGGGAGACGGACCGAACGATCGCATCCGCGTCCTCACCGATCGCGACGGCGACGGTCGGTTCGACGATTCACAGATCTATATGGATCGGCTCGAACTTCCCGCGGGAATCCTCTTCTGGAACGGCTGGACTTATGTCACTCTCAATCACGACGTCGTCCGGTTTCAAGACCGCGACGGCGACGGCAAGTTCGAAACCCGCGAGTCGATCGCGACGGGTTTCGGCAACGACAACTCGCATCATCGCGTATCCGGTATCATGATGGGATTTGACGGTTATCTTTATCTGACGACGGGGGACAGCGACGCTCACGCGCGAGGTTCCGACGGAAGCGAGGCCGTCGTGCTTCGATCGGGGGGCGTCTTTCGGTGCGAGCCCGACGGTTCAAAAATGGAGAACGTCGCGTTCGGCATGCGAAATCCCTGGGGCAACGTTTCTTTCGACGACGAATTCCAGATCTTTCATACCGATAACGACAACGAAGGCTCTCCCGGTTTCACGGGATGCCGGTTGTTGCACGTCGTCGAAAAAGGGGATTACGGCTGGAGACTGCGCGAAGGCGCTCGCTGTTGCGCCCCCGACTTTGAACGAGCGACATGGAACGGCGGCCGGCCGGGCCGCCTCGGCCTGCTCGCCGAAACGGGTCGCGGAGCTCCCGCGGGGCTGAACGTCCTCAACTCGGCGGCGTTCCCCAAAGAATATCAAAATTTACTCGTCTACCCCGACGTATTCCGAAAATCAACCCGCGCTTATAAAATTAAGCATTCGGGAGCGACTTACGCGGTCGCCGAGGAGTTCGAGCTCCTCGCGTCCGACGATCCGCTTTACCGTCCCAACGACGCCGAGGTCGGGCCCGACGGCGCGCTTTACGTCTCGGATTGGAGGACCGATTCGGGAGGAGCGGGAAGGCTTTGGGGTAACGGCGAGAAGGGTCGGATTTATCGCCTCACTTGGGGAGGAACCGACCGCGAACCGGCGATCAAAACATTCCCGCGCGATCGTATGATTGAACTTGTGAAAAAGCCCGATTCGGATCTGATCACGGCTTTGGAATCGAACGATTTCGCGATCCGCCGAACCGCTTCGCTCGAGCTGATTCGCCGCGGGATCAAAGACGCAAGTCCGCTCGCCGCGGTCTCGGTCGATCGATCGAAGCCGATCACGGCGCGGCGGCACGCGGTCGAGCTGTTGATCTTTCAGGCGCCCGATCGGATCGGTTCTCACTGGAAATCGTGGACGAACGATCCCGACGCGTCGATCAGGCGGATCGCGTTCGAAGGCGCCTCGCGGCGAACCGAACCGGGCGATTGGATCGACGCGACTCTTGGATTCGACGAGAAATCGGAATCGGACCCGCGCGTCGAACGCGCCTGGGCGCTCGCCGCGGGACGAGCCGCGTCGGTTCTTTTAAAGAATTCCAAAGATATCGATGCCGCCGAAAAACGAGCCGGCGCGATCGCCGAACGGCTGCTCGATCTCGGCGAGCGGTCGTCGCACGCCGACGCGTGGCTCCGCGACGCCGCGACCCGCGGGCTCGAAACGATCGGTCCGCTCGGATTGGACGCGACGGTAAAATGGATCGTCGTCGACGGGTCGAAATCGCGCGGCGAGGCGGCGTTATTCGCTCTTGAAGGCTGGAGGAAAGGGTCGGCTTCGGCCGCGGTGATGAAGCTCGCGACGACTCCCGATCCCCTCGCCGCGGGCGATCGCGTCGCCCTCTTCCGCGTGCTTCGAGAACTCGCCCCCGAGGTCAACGCGGGCGCGCTCGCCGAATGGCTCGAACGGACCGAGATCGATTCCGCCGAACCCAAAATCGAGGCGATGCGGGTTCTCGCGGCGCTCGGCGCCAAGGCGTTCCCGGCGTACCGCGCGATCCTTCCCAAATTGCTTTCGGATAAGCACGCGTCGACACGATTGGAGGCGCTCCGCGTCGCGGGAATGATCGGAACCGAGCCGATCGAGCGAGCGATCGCCGCGATCGCCGAAAACGATTCCGCCGGGATCGACGAACGTCGCCTCGCGGTCGAATCGCTCGGCAGGCTCAAGACGAAAGGTATCGCTCCCAAGCTCGCTGATATTTTCACCAAACAGAAAGACTCGCGATTTAAGACTGAGATCTTAATTGCGCTTTCTCAGTTGGATTCGAGCCGCGCGGTCGCCGCGGCGCGTTCGGTTCTGGGCGATTCGGACGACGAATTGCGCGGCCGCGCGATCGCGATTTTGGGCGGGAACGAAGCGACCGCGCTCGAAGTCGCGCGGGCTTATAACGCGGGAAAGCTCCCGTCGTCCGATCTCTCCCGCGTAATCGAAGCCTCGCGCCGCTACTCCAACCCCGAGATCGAACGCGAGATGCAAAAGCTGCTGAAAGATCGGCTCCTCGCTGCGCCGCAAGGCGAGGAGGCCAAGCGGCTTCGTGAATTCGTGACGCGACACGGAAACGCCGCTCGCGGTCGCGAGATCTTCCTCGACGCCAAAAAAGGAGGATGCGCGACATGCCACCGGCTTGAAGGCGTGGGGGGATCGATCGGTCCCGATCTCACAAGAGGCTGGCAAACGCTTTCGTTTGATAAACGAGTGGAATCGATTCTTGAACCTTCACGTGAGATCAAAGAGGGTTACGCAACCTACAAAGTGGCGAGCAAAGACGGCCGAGTGGTGACGGGGCTGTTGCTCTCGGACAAACCCGACGGAGTCACGCTTAAAGACGCCGCGGGCAAAGAGATACGGATCGCCGCGGGAGACGTCGAAGAAAAAACGATCTCGAAGGAAAGCCTGATGCCCGTCGGAGTCGTCGGGCATTTGTCTTTCGCCGAACTCGCCGACCTGCTCGCGTTTCTCGGCGACCGCGCCGCGCAGGAGGAGTTGCGATCGCGGGCGAAATGAAGTTGAACCGCATCTGATTTTATCATCAAGAATGATGATCGATTGTATGTTGTTCCGGAGCGTCGATCGTTCGAGCGATCTCGCGGCGATCGACGCTCGGGTAATTCGAGGATGCGATCGGGACGTTCGAGAGATCTTTGGGCGATCAACGCTCGGGTAATTCGAGGATGCGATCGGGACGTTCGAGCGATCTCGTCGCGATCAACGCTCGGGAAATGCCGGGATGCGTTCGGGAAGTTCGGCGATCGGTTTGGAATCGGGATGTATCTCGATCAAGTGATTGAGCGGCGTGTTGATATTTTTAACCTCGCCTCCCGTGGCGAGGAAATAGCGACCGCCGTTTTTTCCCGCGTCGACGTTCATCGAAGGGTTGCCGTCGCCCGTGAATTTGGCTTTGCCGAGCGCGAGCCATCGGTCTTCTTTGGTGAAAACCCAGCCCTCGCCGAAAGACGCTCGTCTCTCGATCGTCGCCGAGATTTTATTTCGTTTAAAATCTTCAATGAATGAATAATACCCGCTTAGAAGCTTGCCTCCCGCGAGGGTTGAGAACGACGCGACGAGGGTCCACGATTCGGCGTCGGGTCCCGCGACATACGCCGAGAAAACGGTTCGATCGCCGTCGATTTTGGCGCGCACCAGGAATCGATAAGTCGAACCCGGCTTCCAATCGAGATCGAGGAACGATTGTCCTCCCGTCCCCTCGTTACCAAACCGACCGATGCGAACGTTATCCCCTTTCGCGACGAGCTTAACGCGATTCTTGGGGTCGACCGTGTTCGGGTCGTCCTGTTCGCCGGGATCCCAAACCGAAAAGATGACAACCTTTTTACCTCGGTCGAGCTCCTGAATTCCGAAATATCCCTGACGGAAGCCGCAGACGCAGAAATACGTTCCCGGGGCGGATTTCTCGACCGTGACCTCGTTGTAATACGCTTTTCCCTCGGGCGCGGGAAAGTTTAGATGAACCGATCGGCACGCGATCCCCGCCAATCTCTCGTCGGCGCGAATCGTTTTGATCGAAACAAATATCGCGATCATAAACAAGCATATCATTAATAGGGATCTTCGTCTCGCAAAATCGTTCAAATGGTTCTTAATCATGTGCGCTCCTCGGGATGTCATGGGGTCGCCTTCGCGTCTTGTCTTATCTTGTGTCGTCTTGTCTTGATGCGTCTTGATCATGAGGCCGGCGGCGATCGCGGTCAAGGGAGACGAGGCTCTCGAGACGAGGCCCGCGGATCGGTCGCGAGAATCGCGGCGCGAAACGGGGAATGAGAAGTCTTATCGAGCCCGTTCGGCGTCGTCGCACCTTTGATCGGTAACTGATCGAGAAAGATCAAACGCGGATCGACGCGATTCGGCGAAATCGGCCGAGATCGGATCTCGAATGCGTGGAAAAGTTGAATCAAATTGGACGACCCTAATCGAAAATATCTTAAAACCATCCAAATATAGTTAATAGTTTAAATCCAATCGACCGGTCTTCATGCTAATTCGGCCGCGGAGTGACACGGATGAAGCGAGCCTGGGCCATCTCGGGACCGATCTCCTCCGTTAAATCGTTGGCGATTGTCAGAGCGTCGGCGCCCGAACCGGAGACGGGACTCAATACCAGGCGATCGTCGTCGCGGCTGAGAATCGTCACATCATCTCGATGTTTATCAAGCCAATTGTTTAATTTCTCCCATTTTGACACTCGACTCTCTTCAATCCGCACCTCTGGAAGCGCCACCAAGATCGCACCGTGAGAGCGAAAAACCGGGTATTTACAGATCGATGGATTCGTGAATTTTTGGACCGCGAGCTCGCCTTTTGACAACAATCGTAGACCTCCGCCTAGCGAACGGCCGATTTCTGTGGCAAGAGGTTCAAAACCCGCCTTTTCCGGATCGCTCACGGCGCATAAGTCGTCGGCTGGACTTAGTTCAATCCGCTTTCCACCCGCGTAGTAGTATCGATCCGAGGAGACGGGCGACTTGGTCATAACTTATTTCCTTAAAGCCAAGCGAAGAGCTGCGAAAATGTTCAATCTTCCCCAGCCGACGAATTTGTCCCATTTACAGTTATTCGATAAATTATCGGCCGACTCGACAAGAATTTGACGCACAAGTTCCTCGCGAATGTCAGGAACAAGCGAGATGATTAACGCCGCCGCCGCGACATGTGGCGTCGCGGACGACGTTCCGTTGAAGCTTGTGATAAAGTCGTCGGCGCCGTATCCCGCCGCTCCGTGTATATCCGTAGTTGCGATACTAACTCCGGGCGCGACCAAACTCAATCCCTTGCCGTAACAACTTCCCCATGAGGTTTCGTTATCCTTTGAAATCGGCGACTTTGATTTTCGTTCGTCCCATGGGTTGGAAGCCCCCACGGCCATGACGTTTGGAAGTGAAGAGGGGAATTGAATTCCACCGTCATTGTTCCCGGCGGCGACAACGACGACGCACCCTTTGCCTTTGCGGCCTCGAATTCGAGCACGCTCGAACGCTCGACTGATACTATCAACCATCGGGCCTCCTCCCCATGAGTTCGAGAGGACGTCCGCTTCACCATGTGACCAGGCCCAATCAATCGCGTCCGAAGTTTTGAAATCGTCGAATATCCATGCGTCCGCAACGTCGCCTTTGGCGATGCGGATTGCAACGAGGCTGCAGAGCGAAGCAAGACCCGGGACGGCCTCATCCCTGCTGAAAATAACGCCCGCACACGCCGTACCATGGGCGTCATTCCCATTCGGAATTGAAGTACGATTCCCGTCGACAAAATCCTTTTCGGCGACGACCGTCGGTTTGAGCGCAGGGTGATCTGTATCGACCCCCTCGTCAAGTATCGCGACTCTTACCTCGCTTCTTCCTTTTGAGATCAACCAGGCGGCTCTCGCCGCCACGTCGGCGCCCGGAATTCCAGGATTTCCCTCATTCATGTGATTCCATAACGGTTTAATCCCAAATTTGGATCGCGTAACCCCCGCGTCCGACAGCCGGATTCGCTTGAAGATCCGGACGAAATTTGGAAGCGCGGCATCGACATCGCCGCTCTCGAAAGCTTCCTTGGAGATCATGGACGCCCGTTTCACTCCTTCATCACCGATCTCGGGTACGGCGAGAAGAACCTTCCCACATAAACCTTCATTAATAATTTTCAAACCATATCGTGATCTTATCTTTTTCAATTTACCCTTGCTCGCTCCTTCGACAATTATTGATGCGGTCGGAATCACCGCGGAATCGTCAGCCTCTAAAATCGAAACGAGCGTCGAGTGTCCGTCGGCGCCGTATAAAGAGAAATCGATCGGTCCGGCGGATCGACGATCGAAAGGCGTAATCGTCGTTGAAGCGAAGGCCTTCGACAATGTCGATACCGACTTGGAGCTTCTCGAACGCTCTTCTCTTAAAACCCTCCGAGAACTCATTTTAAGACATCGAAGCCTTCCGCCCGAGTAATACTGAATTATAGGCATGCTCGCATCCTTCAAATAAACCGTCGGGCTCGTCGCCGATACACGAATTCCCGATTACGAATTAAGTCTCGAAGGCGGGGTTTTCATCGCCTCTGAATTATAGCGAATGATCGACGATGAATGATTCCGTTTAACTTTTCAGGTTCTAGGTCTATTGGAACGCGGTTTGCTCTCGAATCCTATTGGATCGAATCGCTCGGATCTTCCGCGTGATTGGAAAACAACGAATATCGTTCTCGAATCCGGACACAACGCGTTATTTTCAACGTCCAAACGCGCCGCGAATGGCCGATTTGTGAAAGAAGAACGTACTAAGATTAGCGAGAGAGCGTGAATCGGCAAACCGGAGCCGGGAAGAATCACCCCGCCGAAGCCTCCGCGCCTTACACGCGCAAACGCCCTCCGAACGCGCCCGAGCGGGTTCGATCGACCGTTTGGGAACGAAACGCTCCTCGCCGAAACAACGTGAATCCGCGAGTTCGCTCGCCATTTGGAATTTTCCGCCCCGAGAAGCGATCGACGAAGACGGAGGATAAAAACATGAACCTCCTATACGCGAGAGAGCCCGTCAGCGCGTGGAGCCACGCCGCCTGGCTGCTCCTTTCGATCCCGGGCGCGATCTGGTTGTGGAAGCTCAGTCGAGACGATTGGAACAAACGCGTCGGACTGATGATCTTCGCGGCGAGCCTTTCTTTCTGTTATATGTCGAGTGCTTTATATCACGGTCTCAGACTCTCCAAAAACGAGATCGAGGATCTCAATCTCATCGATCACGGAGGAATTTATATTTTTATCGCGGGAAGTTACACGCCGATCGCGACGACGCTCGTCCAGGGCCGGTGGCGAAGGATCCTGCTCGACGTTCCCTGGATCTTCGCCGCGACCGGATGCACGCTTTTAATCATTCACGGCGAACTCGACCCGATCGTCAACACGGTTTTATATCTTGTAATGGGATGGGGCGCGATCCTCTGTTTGTTCGAACTTTCCCGCGTTCTGCCGGCTCGATCGCTCGGCTGGCTCGTCGCGGGAGGCGTCTTTTACAGCGTCGGCGCCTTCGTGAACCTGCTAAAATGGCCCGTGATCCTGCCCGGAGTGTTCGGAGCTCACGACCTCTTTCACTTCCTCGTCATGGCGGGTACGCTGGCGCACTTCCTGTTCATGATCAAAGTGGTCGTCCCCTACGAAAAAATGAGTCCCCGGCCCAATGCTTTCGTTCAAGAAAATACATGACGATTCGCCGATAAAAGCAGCCGCCGATTTTCGCGAGCGAAAACGAAGCGCCGTCGAGATTCTGCGAGCGTGCCTCGATCGAATCGATCGATACGAGGATCAAGTACACGCTTGGATTTCGATCGATCGCGAAGGAGCTTTGAACCGAGCGCGCGAACTCGACGCCGAATTCGCGTCGGGCCGATATCGCGGAGCGCTCCACGGTATCCCGATCGGCGTCAAAGACATCGTCGACCTCGAAGGGCTGCCGACCGCCGCGGGTTATCCCCCCTGGCGTTCCAAAATAGCGCGGGAAGACGCTCCCCTCGTTCGCAAACTCCGCGAACTCGGAGCGATCGTTGTGGGAAAGACCGTGACGACGCAATTCGCCGCGTTCGATCCCCCCGTCACCCTCAACCCGCGCGATCCCTCAAGAACGCCCGGCGGGTCGTCGAGCGGCTCCGCCGCCGCGGTCGCGACAGGAATGTGCCTCGCGGCGATCGGCTCGCAAACGGGAGGATCGATCGTCAGGCCCGCGTCTTTCTGCGGCGCCGTCGGATTCAAACCGAGTTACGCGACGATCGACGCCCGAGGATTCGTTCCGCTCGCCCCCTCGCTCGATCATCCCGGCTTCATCACCCCGACCTCGGCCGATCAATCCCTGATCTATCATGAGATCAACAATACTGGTAAACAAACGCTTGATCAATCGAGCGATTCGATCCGTCCTTTACGCTTGGGAAGGCCGCGCGGCTTTTTCGATCGCGTCGACGAGCCCGAAGCCGCGGCCGCGGTCGATTTGTTCGTCAAACGGATGATCGACGTCGGCCCTCGACGCGTGGAGATCGTCGAGTTCGCCGACCCGATCGACTTCGACGAGATCCTCGCCAGGCACCGAATCGTGATGTCGGTCGAGGCCGCGAACTTTCATCGCGATCGTTTCCGCGAGGAGCGCGATTCGTTCGAGCCGAAGATCGCTTCGCTGATCGAAGCGGGTTTAAGCGCCTCGGCCGAACAGTATCAAAACGCCAAAGAATATCAGAACAAGATGAAATCACTCATTGAAAACGAGTTCCGCGGCTTCGACGCGTGGCTCGTTCCCGCGACGACCGGCGCCGCGCCCGATCGGTCGACGACGGGAGACCCCCGGTTTCAATCCCCCTGGAGCTTTCTCGGGGTTCCCACAATCTCGTTCCCCGTCGCTCTTAACGACGACGGCCTTCCGCTCTCGGTTCAGTGGATCGGCGCGCGAGGCGGCGACGAAACTATTTTAAGCGTGTGCGAATATTTCCACTCACAATATTCGCGTGCGTTTTATGAATAACTCCGATCGGCGCCTCGTCACGGCGACGCCGATCGACGCTTTGCTCTCTTAAATCAATGAACTTTCATGCCGAATCGATCGGCGACGAACGCCCATTGATCCACATATTCGTCGATAACTTTCGAGGTCGGCTTGCCCGCGCCGTGTCCCGCTCTGGTTTCGATGCGAATCAGGATCGGTTCGGTGCCCGCCTGCGCCTCCTGCAGCGCCGCGGCGAACTTGAAGCTGTGCGCCGGGAAAACGCGGTCGTCGTGATCCCCCGTCGTGATCAAAGTCGCGGGATAACGAGTTCCCGGTTTCACGCGATGAAGCGGCGAATACGCGTACAACGCCCGGAATTGCTCGGCGTCGTCCGACGACCCGTAATCGTCGATCCACGCCCACCCGATTGTGAACTTATGGAACCGCAACATATCCAGAACGCCCACTCCCGGTAACGCGACGCCGAAGAGGTCGGGACGTTGCGTCATGCAGGCGCCGATCAAAAGCCCGCCGTTCGATCGTCCGCCGATCGCGAGCCTGGGGGTGCTCGTGTACTTCTCGGCGATCAGGTATTCGGCCGCCGCGATAAAATCATCAAACACATTCTGTTTCTTAAGCTTCGTTCCCGCCTGATGCCATTCCTCGCCGTATTCGCCTCCGCCTCGCATATTCGCGACCGCGAACAACCCCCCCTGCTCCATCCAGGCGAGATTCGACGGGCTGAACGTCGGCGTGATCGGAATGTTGAATCCGCCGTAGCCGTAAAGATATGTCGGATTCTCGCCCGTTCGTTCAAGCCCCTTTTTATAACTGAGAAAAAGCGGGATCCGCGTTCCATCTTTGCTCTTGTAAAAAACCTGCCTCGTCTCATACCGCGAGGGATCGAAATCGACCCTGGGACGACGGAAGATCTCGCTCGCGCCGCTCGTGAAATCATATCGATAAATCGTCGTCGGCGCGGTGAACGAGTTCAAAGCGTAAAACGTTTCGGCGTCTTTTCGCTTGCCGCCGAAGCCCGACGCGGTCCCGAGCCCCGGCAAGGGAAGCTCCTTCTCCAAACCTCCGTCGAGCCGATGAATCTTCACGACCGAGTGCGCGTCTTTCAGATAAACCGCGATAAATCGATCGCCGACGACGCTCACTTTATCAAGCGTATCGTCGGTTTGAGGAATGATCTCTTTGAACCGTTCGGGGGCGGGATCGCGCGAATCGATCGCGATCACCCTGCCCCTCGGCGCGTTCAAATTCGTCCGAAACCAAAGGATCGGACCGTCGTTATCTAAAAACGTGTAATCGTAATCAAAATGCCCCACGAGTTCGACGAGCTTCGCCGCGGGGTCGGTTAAATCGCGCACCAGAATTTTGTATTTATCGTCGGTTCCCTGCGAGATCGTCACGATCAACCACGTTCCGTCGTCGCTCACCGTCGCGTGGAATTGCCATTTCTTCTGATCGGGACGTTCGTAAACGAGTTCGTCTCGATCCTGAGAATCGCCGACGCGATGATAATAAAGCTTTTGAAAATAATTCGCTTCTTTTAAATCGGCGCCCGCGGCGGGCTCGGGAAATCGACTGTAATAAAACCCTTTTCCGTCTTTCGTCCACGCCGCGCCCGAAAACTTGATCCATTTAAGCCGATCCGCCAGGTCGCGCCCCGTCGCCACGTCGCGAACCCGCCACTCGTTCCAATCCGAACCCGCCTCGGCGAGCCCGTACGCGATCAGTTTACCGTCGTCGGAGATCGAAGTCCCCGCGAGCGCAACCGTTCCGTCTTTCGACAGCGAATTCGGATCGAGCAATTCCCTCGGCTCGGCCGCGAGCGATTCGGTCGTATACAACACGCTCTGGTTCTGAAGCCCGATGTTTCTCGTGAAAAAGTAGCGCGAACCCTCCTTTTGAGGAACGCCGAATTTTTCGTAATTCCAAAGCTTGGTGAGCCGATCCTTGAAAACCTTCCGCGCCGGAATCGCTTCGAGATACGAGTAGGTGAGCTTATTTTCAGCCTCGATCCATTCTCGCGTCGCGGTCGAATCGAGCTCTTCGAGCGGTCGAAACGGATCGGCCACGCGTTCGCCGTGATACTCGTCGACGACGTTCGCCTTGGGCGCCGCGGGATACTTGAACGGGGCGTTAGGGGCGGTTTCGCGGCTTTCGCCCGAGGTCGCGTAATTCATGGACGGCAAGGCTCCCAAAAACACCGTCATGGCGGCTAATCGCTTCATCATCGTCGTCGTCGCTCCGGCTCGGCTTGGGCGAAAAACATCGGAGAGGAACGAAAAGCATACCCGCCCCAAAGCCCAAAGACAACGCTCTTGAATTCGGCCTTGATCACGCGATCACGCTCCGCGACACCTCAACCGAGAGCGACGATCTTCGCCGAGAGGAACGATCGTCGCCGAGGAACGTCCTTTTCAGGTCGCTTCGAGTTTCTAGGCGATCTTCGCCGCCGCGAAGCCTTTTTTCGTAAGGCCGTCGCTCGATCCGATTCGGTCGATTAAGATGACCGCACGGATTTCAACCCCGCGACGTTTGGGAGATCGACCTCGCATGAATCGCATTATGTATCTTTCACTTTGCATTTTCTTGTTCGGAACGACCGCGGTCCAAGCCGCCGATCGACCCGGGGTCGACCTAAAACCCGCGTTCGAACGCATGACAGCCGCGGGACTCCTCGCTCACATCAAAACGCTTTCCTCGGACGAGTTCGAAGGCCGAGGACCGGGAACGATCGGCGAAACGCGATCGGTTGAATATATCTCAAAGCAATTTCGCGAACTCGGGCTCAAGCCGGGAAATCCCGATGGAACGTACTTTCAAAAGGTTCCGCTCGTCGGTTTTTCTTCGAAGGTCGAGGGGTCGATCGCGGTCGGCGGGAAACGGATCGATCTCAAATTCCCGGCCGATTGGGTCGCGGTTTCGCGTCGCTTCGTCCCCGAGGTCCGCGTCGAGCCCTCCGACATCGTCTTCGTCGGCTACGGAGTCGTCGCTCCCGAATACGGCTGGGACGATTACAAAGGGATCGACGTTCGAGGCAAAACGATCGTCATGCTCGTGAACGATCCCCCGGTTCCCGATCCCGCCGATCCCTCGAAGCTCGATCCAGCGGTCTTCAAAGGTAAAGCGATGACATACTACGGACGCTGGACATATAAGTATGAAATCGCATCCGAAAAAGGCGCCGCGGCGGCGATCATTATTCACGAGACGGGCCCCGCTGGTTATCCGTTCGAGGTCGTATCGGGAAGCTGGGGACGCGAGAATTTCGACATCGCTCGAACCGACGGCAATCGCGATCGCGTTTCGATCGAATCGTGGATCACCGAGCCCGCTGCGCGATCGTTCCTAGCCGCCGCGGGTCAAGATTTCGACGCGCTCAAAAAAGCCGCGACGAAACGCGATTTCCAACCCGTTCCGCTCGCCGCCAAGGCCGAATTTCACGCGAAAAACACGCTCAGAACGATCGATTCGCTCAACGTCCTGGGGCTCGTCGAAGGCGCCGATCCCGCGGTCAAAAACGAGTTCGTCGTCTACACGGCGCATTGGGATCACCTTGGCAAAGACGAATCGCGCCCGGGCGATCAAATCTTTAACGGAGCGGTCGACAACGCTTCGGGGGTCGCTTCGATCCTCGAGATCGCCAGGGGATTTAAGGCGCTGCCGAAGCCGCCGCGACGATCGATCCTCTTCATCGCGGTGACCGCCGAGGAAAAAGGGCTACTGGGCGCGAAATATTACGCCGAACATCCGCTCTATCCGCTTGAAAAAACGCTCGCGAATATCAATATCGATGGAATTAATGTTTGGGGGAAGACGACCGACATCGTCGACGTCGGCCTTGGGATGTCGGATCTTGACGATATCCTCGCCGATGCGGCGAAACGGCAAAACCGCGTGGTGAAACCCGACGCCGAGCCCGAGAAGGGCTTCTTTTATCGGTCGGATCATTTCGAGTTCGCCAAGCTCGGAGTTCCCGCGCTCGACACCGATTCGGGAACGATATATCCGGGCAGGCCGGTCGATTTCGGCGTTCAAAAACGTGAAGAATATACCAAAAATGATTATCATAAACCGACCGATGAGATCAAACCGGGCTGGGATCTTTCGGGAGCGGTCGACGATCTCGAGCTGTTGCTCGAGGTCGGATCGCGAGTCGCCGACGGCGACGCCTATCCCGCGTGGAAACAGGGCGCCGAATTCCGCGCCCGCCGCGAGGCCGCGCTCAAATCAAAACCGTGACGATCGATCAATTTCATTATTCAATAATATCGTTATATACTGAAGGACGAACGATCGATGCCGTCTTGGTTGAAAGGGTCGATCGCGAGCTGCGCCGCGATTCTCGCGATCTCGGCCGCGACGGCGTGGCTCGACGTTCGCTTCGGCGCGGTCGCGACCGCGTTCGATTTCATCGCGCACCAGTTTTACGAGATCCCGACGCTCGCTTCGATTCGTCGGCCGAGCCAGATCGCGCTCGTGCGTGTTCACTTGCCGATATTCGCTTCGTCGGCTTTCGTCGCCGCGGCGGTTTCGCCGTTTTTATCGAGGAACACTCGGACGCTTTTCAAGATCTTTTTGATCGGTTATGCGATTCGAGCCGTCGTCTGGATCGTCGGCGGAAACCTTCCGCTCGTTCCGGGAGACAGTTGCCATTATCTCGAAGTCGCCGAATCGGTTTATCGCGGCGAGGGCCCCGTTAAGCATTATGTGGAAAGTTACTTTATCGATTATCCCGAGATCCGCGCGAATCAGGGGATTCTCGACGACTGGGCGACCCCGTTATACGCTTATGTGCTCGCGGGGGCTTATCGCCTGACGGACGTCGTTCCGGGCGAATCGATCGAGGCGACCGTCGCGGTTTCCAAAGGGACGAGCTTCGTGATCGGCTTGCTCACTCTTCCGCTTTTATTCGGGTTCGCGCGCAGACGATATACGACGGAAGTCGCGCTCGCCGCGACAGCGATGTTATCGATAATGCCTGTTCATGTTTTATATGCGGGATTAGGTTTACGCGAAAGCCTGGTCGCTTTCGCGTGCGTCGCGGCGGTGTGGCTTTTAACCGAGATCGATTCGACCGAAGGAATCGCGTCCTGGTTATGCGCGATCGCGGGAGGCGTCGCCGCGGGATGCGCGATCCTGGCGCGCGACGCCGCGATCGCGCTCGTCGCCGCGCTCGCCGTTTACGCGCTCGTTCGCTTCGGCAAATCGAAGCCCGGAAGGCTGATCGTTTGGGGATTCTCGGCCGCGGTCGTCGTCGCCCCCTGGGCGTGGGCGACCGCGATCCGCTACGGAAAACCGTTTTATACGTACACGCAATACTTTCAATACACGTTCTCGTGGACGATTCATCATTATCAAGAGGGAATCCCCCGAGCCGCCGATTTTTACACCCGGGCGAACGCCCCCTCGATCATACGCGTCAAAATCAAATCGCTTTTTATAATCGTCACGGTTTCAACGATGATTCTCGGCGCTCCGCTCGTTTACGGTATCGCGCGAAGATTATTGAGCGGACGACGCGAGGGAATCGCAAATTCCGCCGGGCGGATTCAAAACGGCGGCGAGATCGACCGGCTCGTCGTTTGGCTTTTTTTCGTCTTCGCCGCGGCGACCCTCGCTCGAGTCGCCGACATCACCCAGGTGACACAGCTCGGTCGGTATTATCTGCCGATCTTCGTCGTCGCGATCCCGACCGCCGCGGCGGGCTTGATCGATTTCGTGCGCGCTTACTCGATTCCACCGAGCGCGTGGAAGCGATCGGCGATTTTGATCCCGGCGATATGGTGGGCCGATCCTACCTGGTCATATGATTACACATGGTTTACAAAACCGTATCAATTGCATTGGCTCGCGCTCCGCGAAGCGGGGGATTGGATGAAAACGCACCCCGACGAAGTTCCCCGCGAAGCCCGCGTGATGACCTGGTTCCCCTGGGAACTGAGGCTCGCGAGCGATCGACCGACGATCCTGATGCCGCGTTCGTTTTACCCCAGCGTCGCGATGCAGGCCGAACGACTCGACCGCGCGATCCGACAGTACGGGGTCACTCACGTTCTTTGGGGTTCCTTTGAAACGCCTCCTCACGTCGACCCGGAAACGTTCGGCCCCTACCTCGATCGCGTCCGTTCGACGACCCTCGCCGGCGCCAAAGAACTGATGAAATCGAAACCCTCTTATCCCTACCCCGTGCGGCTTTATCGACTCGGTTCCGCGCCGGCGAAGTCGAAGCAATCCGAGACCGCGAGATCGCGATCCCAATCCTCGGATTCATCGTGATTTTTATTATTAATAATTCGATAACATATCTGTTTGTTAGGAGGGTAGTCATGAGCGATCAAATCCGTACGGTTTCGGCGCGATGGATTTTTCCGGTCGAGGGGGCGCCGATCGAACGGGGGATGATCGTGATCGCGAACGGCCTTATTGAATCGATCGGTCGCCGCGACGGTCGATCGGTCGATCGTGATTTTCCGGACGCGTCGCTCGTTCCTGGATTCGTCAACGCGCACACGCATCTGGAATTAACCCCAATCGCATGCGACGAGACCGACGAGATCCGCTGGCTTCAATCGGTGATCGAACATCGTCGGCGATCGACCCCCGAGTCGTCCGCCGCGGCGATCGCGGCGAATCTCGCTCAGGCGATCCGCCTCGGTACGACGCTGATCGGCGACGTGACGACCGATTTTGCAAGTGCGAATATAACGGCTTGTGCGCCCGTGAGAAGCTTCGTCTATTCGGAGTTGCTTGGATTAAAACATGAACGTGGAGTTGAGACGACGCGGCGCGCCTGGGAGATCGCCGAACGCCTCGAAGCCGAACGCGGCGACGATTCGGGATCGTCGGGCGTGCGCGGCGATCGCCGGCTCGGGTTCAGCCCGCACGCTCCTTACAGCACCGCGGGCTGGATTTATCGAAAAGCCGCGGCGAGCGGTCGACCGCTGACGACGCACCTCGCCGAAACGCCCGAGGAGATCGAGCTGTTGCGGGATCGATCGGGAAGAATGCGCGATTTTTTGGAATCGATCGGAGCGTGGGATGAAAACTGGGCGCCGATCGGCTCGAAACCCTCGGATTACTTGAAATCCGAAGGGCTCGATCGCGTCGATTGGATCGTCGCTCACGGAACATATCTACAAAAGACTGATTTTTCACTTTTTAGTATTCCAACCGATCGCGACGATCCCAGGCGTTCGATCGCGTATTGTCCCCGAACGCACGCTCGGTTCGGTCACGCTCCCCATCCTTATCGGCGAATTCTCGAACTCGGCGGCGCGGTGTGTATCGGGACCGACGGGCTTTCCTCGGCGGCGACGCTGGGAGTTTTGGACGAGCTCCGTTTCGTGCGTCGGATCGATCGATCGCTTGAGTGTGAAACATTATTACGCATGGGAACGCTCAACGGCGCCTGGGCGTTTCGACTCGACCGCGAAACGGGAAGTTTAACGCCGGGGAAATCGGCCGATATCGCCGCGGTCGCGATTCCCGATCGAAATCCCTCCGATCCGCACGAACTCCTCTTCGACTCGGATCGACCCGTCGTCGCGACGATGTTTCGAGGGCGATTCGTCTAATAAGCGAATTATACTGAATACTTGATTAATCATTACATAAATAACTAATAATTATCTAGCGATCTCCAAAGATCCTTGTGAATCATTCCGTCGACGCGGATAAAATCATATGTCGACGGATTCGATCGAGGTTTCGGCGACTCGCGGCTCGGGATCGATTATCATCTCAACGATCCTTCGACCGACTCGTTCGAGAATCGGTCTGAAGGCGCCGATCGTATTCGATTCCATTCTTTCGCCTCTTCACCAGAATTTGTGGGCGACGCCTTTGGCGGCCGCGGCGGACGCAAGGGCGAACCTCCTGGTTAGCCGGCATGTTTTTATATGGCATTTGGGATCTTGGGAGATCGCGCTCTCGGAAACGCCATTTTTCCTTCAATATTTATATTATTTTGGAATCGTCTCGCCGGGAGAATCGCCCTACCGAACCGGCGCCGCCTTCCAATCGGATGCGGCTCAAACCGAGGTTCGCTCCCCGATCGAATCATCTCTGTGAGAACCCACTGAAAATAAATTACACATGTTATATAAATTTAACAATAGTAAACACAACACATTTCAATAGATATGCCGATATCGAATGATCTATTATTCTCCAATATCTTCATTCCAGAGTTCGGGTCGTTCGGCGATGAAGCGCTTCATCAGATCGACGCATTCGATATCGTCGACGATCTCGACGACGACGCCGCGGTCGCGGAGGTACGCCTCGGGGCCCTGGAACGTCCGATTCTCGCCGACGACGACGCGGGGGATTTTATACAGCAGGATCGCTCCCGAACACATGTCGCAGGGAGAGAGGGTCGAGTAAAGGACGCTTCGACGGTATTCGTCGGCCTTCACCCTCCCCGCGTTCTCAAGGCAGTCCATCTCGGCGTGGAGGATCGCGCTGCCGCGCTGAACGCGTCGATTATGACCGCGCGCCCGAATCGCTCCGTCGACGACGAGCACCGATCCGATCGGCACGCCCCCCTCGGCAAGCCCGAGCCTCGCCTCGGCGATCGCGGCTTCAAGAAACGGATCACGAGTCATGATTTACCTTTATCGTTATACTGGTATATTTTATGCCGTTATCCTTCGACCGAGTCGGACCCCGGCCGAGCGATCGATCGACGATTCAGATTTCGACACGTACGTCGATTATAACATCGGGTCTGCCGGCGACGACGATCCGACCGGAACGAAATCTCAAAAAAAAATTCTCCGGCCGCTTGATCAATCCGATCGCGTCGTTTAATATACCCGCAATCGACGTCGGTTCGTTCTTTGAACGCGTCGATTCCTCTTCGCCGCTTTTTGAGTTTGAGGTATCGCGTGCTTTTTCTCACGACGGCCAAACGGTATCGATCGCCGACGGCGTCGCTCTTAGTGGCGGCGTTCTGCGGTCTTTTCGTGTCGTCGCGGTCGCAAGCCGAATGCGCGCGTTATGTCGCCTATCGCGATCAAAACTCTCAAACATCGGGCCGGCTTGAATTGCTTGATTTCGGCTTAATCGGCAAGCCGCCGCGAAACGCGGTTCCGCACGATCGCCCCGCGGCGCCCAAACCGTGTTCGGGGGCTCTCTGCTCGGGAAACCCCGCGGTTCCGTGGGCGCCGATCCACACGATCCCCGAACGCGTTAATCAATGGGCTTTCCTTGATGAACTGATCAAGGCCGATCGCTCGATTATTGAGCCTCTTGATCGCTCGGATTTTCACCTTTCCTCTTCAATTTTCGTCGATTCGATCTTTCATCCCCCTCGATCGTCCTGATCGCCCTTCTTCAACCGTCGCGCTCGAACCGACCTCGCGTCGTCACGATCGTCGATTCCCTCTCGCCCCAGGCGTTCGATCCTCCGCGCCCAAAGCTCGTGAAAACGAGCCGAATTCCCGGCGAATTGAACAATCCGCGGCGTTCGGAATCGCGACCCAAACCGATTGAAGGATTCGGATTCGACCGACCCGTGCGATCGTTTGCGCGATGATGTCGAAGCGTTCTTTTACGCGATGAAAAAGACTTGACGGCGCCGTTTTTCCGTGCTCGACGGGCGCTTGCGCTCTCGCGCGGTTATTCGCCGATCATTTTGTGTTCTTCGTCCGTAATGAACGCGATAATAACGCATGATTGTTCGTAAGTTATTTCATTCATTACGCCTTGGAATCGGTCGATTCCCGGGTCGCGCGGACTCCCCGCGCGCTTTGGAACCGATTCGGGCGTTCTCACGCCTTTTTCCCGAGGAGTTTTCTTCGATGACTCAACGAAAACGCGGTTTCACGCTGATCGAATTGTTGGTCGTCATCGCGATCATCAGCGTTTTGATCGCTTTATTGTTGCCCGCGGTTCAGCAGGCTCGCGAGGCCGCCCGCCGCGCCCAGTGCGTCAACAATCTCAAGCAGATAGGCCTCGCGCTCTCAAATTATCACGATACGAACAAGTCATTGCCATACGGCAGAACGCTGTATATGAACGGTCTTCCTTTTCCCTTGCCTGTAGCTTATTCCTTCTCACCGCAGGCCCAAATGCTTCCCTTTATCGATCAGGCGAACCTTTGGGGGGCGCTCAACTTCAACTTGCCTTGGGCCGATCCTTCCAACACGACTGGCGCTGCCACGAGTGTGGCCGCATTTCTCTGCCCGTCGGATTCGAGGGAATCAGTGCCGCTCGGTTGGGCGGGGAATAATTACCGAGCCAACGAAGGGACGAGCCTCGTTTTCGGCTACGGTCCTCAACAAGATCCAAATAGCGTTAACGTGAATATGCCTCCCCCCAACGGCGCGTTCTTCGCCGACGTCTCGTATCGATTCGCGCAATTCCGCGACGGATTAAGCAACACGACCCTCTTCAGCGAGCATATCATCGGCGATTTTTCAAATGCGATCGCGACCGACAACGCCGATACGTTCGAGCCTGGAACTTACCCGACCACGCCGCTCCAGGCGTACACTCAATGCCGAGGTATCAATTACCTGAATCTCCAATATCAGGGCGTGTCGAACGTCGGAGCGCCTTGGATTTACGCCTACCATTCGACGACGAGCTACTACCATTCGGCGCCTCCGAACGCTCGTTCGTGCATGTTCCCGCCGCTTCGAATTCAAACGACCGCGAATAGCTATCACCCCGCCGGCGTCAACGTCGTCATGGGGGACGGATCGGTCCGATTCGTCAAAAGTTCAATCAACATCGTCACATGGATGGCTCTGGGAACGCGCAACCTTCGTGAAGTTATCAGTTCCGACTTGGAGTGAACGAACGATCGTTCAAGGAGACGTTACAATGCGCAATGATTCGACGATTTTGATCCCTCGGCTCTCGATTCTATCGGCGGCGGTCGCGGTCGCGGTCGCGCTCGCGGTTTCCGGCTGCGGACCGAGCGCTCCCAAGTCGTTCTCCTCGGGAGACGTCGAACAAGCCAAAACGAAGCTCGGAGCGGCGCTCGACGCCTGGAAAGAAGGCAAAACCCCGGCCGATCTCCGCGGTCTGAAACCGTCGATCTTCGTTTCCGATCACGATTGGAACGCCGGGAAAAAACTCGCCGAGTTCCGAATCGATCGCGTCGAAAGGTCGACGGGACCGACCCCCAATATCGTCGTCATGCTTACGCTCGACGAATCGAGGGGTAAGCCGCAAAAGAAACAGGTGATCTACACGGTCACCACGGCGCCCGCGATCACGATCGCCCGCGCCGACGACATCTAATCAAGCGTTCTCTTGTATGTTTAACACTGTCAATCATTTGAGGAGATTTTTTCGATGAGACGTTCGACTTCCGCCGCACTCGTTTTGCTTTCGATCGCCTCGGCGTCGACGGCCGCGCGATCCGCCGGCGACGATTCCAGGCCCGCTCCCGCCGTACCCGTCACGCGTGACGCGATGAAGCAAACGCTCGACGATTCCAAACGCGTGAAACCGAGACTCCCCCTCCCGCCGCTCACCGAGGAAGATCGGAACGCCAAGGGAGAATGGGGCGTCGTCAACAACGGTCGCATGCGCAAATATTATTTACCCCCCGAATTCGTCGGCGGAGGGTTCACCCGCGAGCCCGACGCCGCGATGTCGCTCGGTTATCCGTTTCAAACGATGAACTTCTGGATCGTCTCGCGCTGCAACAACTGCGTGTATTGCATGGGTCATCAAGAAAGCAAACTTGAGGCCGCGGGGCTCGCCGAGGATCGGATCGCGGCGCTCGATTTCGATTGGACGTTGTTCACCCCCGCCGAGAAGGCCGCGTTTCGCTTCACCCGCGATCTCACGCTCAGGCCGAACGCGATTGGAGATCAAGATATCGCCGAATTGAAGAAATATTATTCCGATATTCAGATCGCCGAGCTGCTCCTGGTCGATTGCAACTTCAACGCGATGAACCGATGGACCGGGGCGTTGCGCATCCCGCAAGAGGAACATCGCGTTTACCTCAAACCGACCGCGGCGAAATATCAAAACAAGTCGAGCCTTGTCGCGCCGTTGAGTTCCGCGAAAACCGATAGGTCGGGGACGACGTGCTGCGCCGCTCCCGCGGACCGCCCCCCGCTTGAATCGCGCGCCGAGGTCGAGTCGCGTATCGACGCGTGTCGTAAGCGCACGCCCCGGTTGACGTTGCTCGATGAAGCCGAGGCTCGGAACGTTTTGAAGGAGGAATCGGCCGAACCGCTTCCTGAATATGTTCGCTTGTTGGCGCGATTTCCCAAGGCGGGGGTCGCCCGGATCAACATCCACCGAGCTTCTGAAACAAAGGGATCGATCGAGCCTCGTCTCCGCGGCGAGATCGCCTGGATCGCGGCTCGCCGTGATCGCTCCTGGTACGCGCTCGGCCACGCTCTCAAAAAGTTGCGCTCGTCGGGAGTAAACGACGACGCGATTTTTGATTTGGGAACCGATCGCGATCGATCGGCGCCCGAGATCCTCGCGGTTCATCATTTAACGAGCAAGCTCACCGAGGATCCCGCACTCGTCGACGACGCCGACGTGGAGCGGGTTCGCGAGCACTTCGGCGATCGCAAGACCGCCGAGATCATTTTCCTGATCACAGAGGCCGCGTTCTTTGATCGACTCACCGAGGCCGCGGGGCTTCGCCTTGAATCGAAATAAATCGAAGTCGCGATGAAACCGCCGGCCGATCACCCGATCGGTCGGCGAACGTTCGAGCATGAGATCGCGGAAGATAATATTTGTGAGCGAATCGGCTCAATTTTCGCATCGAGCCGTATTCGCAAAGTCACAAAATGACATCTTCGGATATCGATCGAATTAACGAATCGTTTCGCCGGTTGGAAGCACTTTCGCTGGTTCTATATACGGCGGTTTTTTTCCGTGCGTTCACCCTCAAAGTCGTCTAGAAAGGAGGAGCCTTTTTCCGTCGGCATTGTCGAATCGGCGGGTTTGATCTTAATCAGCGGCGGGAACTACGCTCAATCGTTCGCTCGTCGAGGCCGATAACGATCTTTTTAAGATCCTTTATTCAAGGGAGGTTCCTTCGATGACACGTCTCAATCGCGGTTTCACATTGATTGAATTGCTGGTCGTCATCGCGATCATCGGCGTTTTGGTCGGATTGTTGTTGCCGGCGGTTCAGCAGGCGCGCGAGTCCGCGCGCCGCGCCCAGTGCGTGAACAATCTCAAGCAGATCGGCCTGGCTCTCACGAATTATCACGACTCTGTGAAATCGCTTCCAGTGGGTCGTGTAATGATGAATTCATCACAATATTTCAGCCCAAATCAGACGTTTAGTCCCGACATGATGTCATTTTCTCCACACGCTCAGATTCTTCCGTATCTCGATCAATCCGTGCTTTATGATGCGATCAACTTCAACTTGCCCTGGGCGGATCCGAGCAACACGACGGTTCTGTCGACGACCGTGGCCGGATTTTTATGTCCGTCGGATCCCAGAGAATATATACCAATCGGATGGGCGCCCAACAATTACTGTTCCAATGAGGGAACGAGTTTAGTTTATAGATATGGCGCGAATGATCCCAGTGGATTCAATATCAACATGCCTCCTCCCAACGGCGCGTTCTTCGCCGACGTATCGTATCGGTTCGCGCAATTCCGAGACGGTCTGAGCAACACGGCGCTATTCAGTGAGCATGTGTCGGGGGATTTCTCGAACGCGATCGCCACCAACAACGGTGATATCTTCTTGCCTGGAACTCACCCGACCACTCCCACTCAGGCGTACAGTCAATGTCTCGCGATCAATTATTTGAATCTTCAATATCAAGGTCAATCAAACGTCGGCGCTCCATGGATTTACGGTTCCTCGGGAACGACCGAGTATAACCATACAGCTCCACCAAATACGCGTTCGTGCATGTTTCCACCCGGAAGACAAATGGTCATACCGAACAGCTATCACCCTGGAGGAATCAATTTGCTGATGGGGGACGGCTCGGTCCGATTCGTCAAGAACTCGATCAACATCGTGACGTGGATGGCTCTGGGTACGCGCAACCTGCGCGAGGTTATCAGTTCCGACGCCGAGTGACGCGTCAAACTAAGAGAAATAGGAGAAAAGCATGAAGATGAAGGAAGACTTTTTGTCGACGATCGCGGGTCGATATGTCGTGATGACGGCGGTCGCGTTCGCCTTGTCGACGATCGCGGGATGCGGCTCGAGGGCGCCTCGGTCGTTCTCATCAGGCGACGTTGAACAGGCTAAGGCAAAGCTTGATTCGACCCTCAACGCGTGGAAGGAAGGGAAAACCCCCGCTGACCTCCGCGGATTGAAACCACCGGTCTATGTCGCGGATCAAGATTGGAACACGGGGAAAAAACTCTTCGAGTTTCGGATCGATCGTGTCGAGAAGACGACGGGTCCGAACCCCAACCTCGTCGTCGTTCTGACTCTCGACGACGCGAAATCGAAAGCGACGAAGAAGCAGGTCGTCTACTCGGTCACAACGGCGCCGGCGATCACGATCGCGCGGACCGACATGAACTGAACGAGCATTCGGTTGTTTTTTTTCTAAGTTGATCATTAGAAAGGACATGAATCATGCTGAATTCATCGACTCTCCGACGAGGTTTCACCTTGATCGAGTTGCTGGTCGTCATCGCGATCATCGGCGTTTTGGTGGGGTTGTTGTTGCCCGCGGTTCAGCAGGCGCGCGAGGCCGCGCGCCGCGCCCAATGCGTGAACAATCTCAAGCAGATCGGCCTGGCGCTCACGAATTACCACGACTCAAACAAGGCTCTACCCTACGGTCGTACTCTGTATATGAACGGTGTACCGCCGTCGTTGGTGATGGCTTATTCCTTTTCTCCGCAGGCCCAGATTCTCCCCTATATCGATCAGTCGGCGCTTTACGGAGCGATGAACTTCAACTTACCTTGGTTCGATCCGTCCAATACGACCGGAACAGCGACGAGTATCGCTTCATTCCTATGTCCGTCGGACTCGAGGGATTATTTACCCGCTGGATGGGCGGGGAACAATTACCGAGCCAACGAGGGAACGAGCCTCGTTTGGGCTTATGGACCGGCTCAAGATCCGAGTGGTTTGAACAACAATATGCCTCCTCCCAATGGAGCTTTTTTCGCCGACGTATCGTATCGGTTCGCCCAATTCCGCGACGGACTGAGCAACACGGCGCTTTTCAGCGAGCATGTGACGGGAGATTTTTCGAACGCGATCGCAACCGACAACGCCGATCACTTCGCGCCGGGGACTTTCCCAATCACGATTGTTCAGGCTTATGAGCAATGCCGCGCAATCAATTACTTGAACCTTCAATTCCAGATGCAATCGAATATCGGAGCGCCTTGGATTTGGGGCGGTCATCCTGTCACGTCTTACCAACATTCAGCCCCGCCGAACGCGCGGTCGTGTATGTTCCCTCCGAATCGAATCATGAGCACGGCCGATAGCTTTCATCCCGGCGGAGTTAACTTGCTGATGGCCGACGGGTCGGTCCGGTTCGTCAAGAGTTCGATCAACATCGTCACGTGGATGGCTCTGGGTACGCGCAACCTCCGCGAGGTCATTAGCTCAGATGCCGAGTGATGCGTTAAATAACGCTTAATCGTTTACACGAAGAGTGACAAGAATCGGTTCTATATCGACTTTCGCGGCCGCTTACTCAAGAACGCAAACATAGTGTGTCATGTTCCGTTTTGATACAAGCCAGGAGATATGGAGCGAATGTTCGTCATGTCGCTCCTCGACCAAGAATCGAGAAAATGAACATGATTCAATTTTCAGAGGGACATAAACCATGAATACGACGCCAATCATAAGTTCCATGACGGCCGTTGTGCTCGTCATCACCGCCGGGCTCTCGATCGCGCCGGCCGCGGGCGATGGAGATCCCCCAAAACCGACTCAAGGCGGAATTTCACGACAACGGTTTAAATCGATCAGCAACGCCGAGGCGTGGAGTTACTTGCCGATCGCGGAGCATGGTAGTGGTCAAACGCTGCCGAACTGGGCCCTCGTGTTCGCTCGAAGCCTGCCCAGAACGACCGCGTCGATGCTTGAAAACGATCGGCTTTATCGGATGGGGAGCTCGATCGGACCCGTTCTCAGCGGCAAAATGCGTTTGGTCGCGGCTATCGCGAACCGTTGCGAATACGCGAAGGCGTACGCCGAAGCCGATCTCCGCCGCGCCGGGGTCGACGACGCTGAAATCAAGGCGCTCGAGGGATTGCCGCCGGGCGCCTCCGCACCCGAGGAAAGCGCCGCGCTCGAATTCGCGCGGAAAATGACGCTCGACACCGATACCGTCGCCGACGCCGATGTCGTATACTTAATATCAGCATATGGAGACAAGAAGTTTTTGGCGATGGTTTTGCTGGTCGCACATGCGAATTTTCAAGATCGTCTCCTCTTGGCGACCGACGTTCCGATCGAGCCGGGCGGACCGCCTCCTCCGCTCGACGTTCGGTTTGTGAAGGGGAAAAAACCCTTTATTGTGGCTCGACGGATTCCGCCCGCCAATCCATTGTTACCTCCGATTCCTGAACGGATCGACGATCCCGAATGGAATTCGGTCAAGATTGACGATCTTCATCGGAGTTTGGAAAAACAGAAATCCAAACCCGGCCGTGTGCGCGTACCCTCCTGGGATGAGGTCCTCAAAACCGTACCGCCAGGTTATCCGATACCAAAAAAACCAATCCGAACAAATTTGGGTTTGGTCCGCATGGGCTACCAGCCTGAATTGGCATTCGCCTGGTCGTCGTGTATGGAAGCTTTCGGAGACGAGGCGAAATTGGATCGCGTGTTTGAGGGGAGCCTCTTTTGGATTATGACCCGTACGATCCACTGCTTCTACTGAATGGGTCACTCCGAAATGTCGCTCGCGGTCGCGGGCCTTGACGAAAATTCTCTGAACGAACGGACCCGAATACTCGCCTCCGGAGACTGGTCGAAAATTCCACCCGGTGAACGCGCCGCTTTCTTTTTCACTCGCAAACAGGCGAAAACGCCGTGGGAAATCGATCAACATGATATTCGAACACTCATTGATTATCTCGGCGAGGATCGAGCGCTTGACGTCGTTTGGAAATCAAGTTGGTGCCACTACATGACTCGAAACGCGGACGCTTTAGAACTTCCACTTGAGCGTGAAAACGCTTTTATGGAAGCAACGATTCCACCTCGGAATCAAAAGTAAGCCGAAGGCGACTTGCGTTCGATTCGTCAAGATCGATGTAACCATTACTATGGGAGACAAACGCATGAGAGGTTCATTGAACGAAGAAGTCGGAGAAGATCTTCGGGTCGCGTCGGATCGGTCGAATTCGCACCTGGTCGATTCGGCACGAGAGCTCGCCGACTTGGCGACTCGGCTCGATCGCCTCGCCGCGGCTGAGGCGGCCGAGGCGAAGGAGATAGCAATTCTCGCGGCGCGATCGACGTCGATCTTGATTCGCCGATTGGCGGCGATCGACAGACGCCTGAGTCGGATCGACGGTCGATTGCGACGTGAGGAATATCGGCTCGGCAATCTTTCGAGTCGAATCTCGGATCATGAAACGTCGTTGCGGATGATCTGCGAGGTGCTCAAGCAAATGGATGATCCGTATGGATTCGGACGGGGTCTCGACGACAGGATCGCGAACGAAGATCTCGATTTCGACAATAGCGAGCCGAGGAATGATCAGAAGACTATTTCTAAAGACTCTATATACAATTATACAAATGAATAACGTGATTTTTTGCGACGGCGGCGGATATACGGTCGGATTTCGATGTTCGATTACCCATCGACGAGTTAGTGAAGGATCAAGTGCGATTCAGACGTCTACAGTTTTCGAGAAAGGTTTTAGATCTTTTTGTGTGATAATGACTTGCCTTTCGCGTCGACTATGATAAAATTAATGAGTCGCGTCTCTTAATCGACCGAGCGCCTCTTTTCCGGGAACGCGGCGTGCATTCAAAGACTTCGACGAATCGAACTCGAACGACGCTCGTAACGCTCGCCGCGTTGCTCGCGTGCGGAGCCTGCGGTTCGTCGCGGGCTCGCGCCGAATGCTCTCGATATGTGTCATATCACGATCAAAAGATCGATCTCTCCGGCGATCTCGAATTATTGGATGTCGAAGTAATAGCTCCGAAACGCGTCGTTCCGATATCTCTTCCGGTCGAGCGTCCCAAACCGTGCTCGGGAACGATGTGTTCGGGGAATCCCGCGGTCCCGTGGGCGCCGATCCACACGATCCCCGAACGCGTGAACCAATGGGCTTTGCTTGAAAGTATGACGCCGGTGATCGGTCGCCGCGGCTTCGTCCTGGTTCATCGTGAAGCGATTCTCTCACCCTCCCTCCTCGTCTGCTCGATCTTCCACCCTCCGCGTTATTATTAAATGATCTTGTTGTAAATGTATTTATGATGATTGACGTCGGCATAAAGCGACGTCGCCGGCGTCGTCGCTTTAAGCGATCGAACCGATTTCATCGCGGCTCGCGTGATCGGCGTTTTCAACGATCTCGTGATTTCGTCGTGAGACGCGAGTCGACCGTTTCGGCCGCGATAAGGATCGGCGATCGATCTTAACAGACGATCACCTTTCCGCGTTCCGCGGTGCGCCCCGAACTCGACGCGCGCCGGGTCGAACTCGGGCTCGCTTGCGCTCTTAAGGGGCGAAGCGCAAAGAGTGCGCGCCGGATGAAAACCAAAATCGGACTTTTGACAAAGAAACGGGTCGCGTTTTGTTTCGGCTCGTCGACTCACATTCACGGAGATATCTGTATGAAAACCTCATCAATTCAGCAGATTGTTCTTACGATCTTGAAATTCACGGTGGTCGTCGTTTCGATCGCCGTGATCGCTTCGGCGTACCTGGGTGGTTTGCGAAAGCCGCATGGAGACGTTCACGCCGACGTTCGGCGATCGGTCGAACCGACTCGGTCGGTCGAACGAGCCGGAAAGACGTTGATTTACAAACCGCGACAACGCTGGGATTTCAGTGGATATTCGGTGGTTTCGTCGAACGTGCTACCTTGGGACGCCTCCGCATCGCTCGGAGAGATCGCCGAAAGGTGGACGAAAGTCGGATATCGCATGATCGACGTGCTCGACACGGTGGGAAACACCGATTTCGTTTCGGACGACGCGAAAATTTCGCGCAACATCGCCAAGGCGATGCTGTATCAATTCGAAGGCGAACCGAAGCGATCGTACGAACTTCTTGAGCAAACGCGCACGATGGTCGAGCGAGAGAAAAAGATCGCGCGTGAGAAGCTTTACACGGTGATTTATTTTCAAGGAGTCGCCGCTCTACGCATGGGAGAAAACGACAATTGTATAGCATGCCGAGGCGAGAGCTCGTGCATCCTTCCGATCTCTCGCGCCGCGATCCACACCGTTCCACGCGGTTCACGCGCGGCGATTCGTCATTTCACGGAATATCTCGACGCGTTCCCAGAAGATCTCGAAGTGAAATGGCTGCTCAACCTGGCGCACATGACGCTGGGCGAGCATCCCGCAAAGGTCGATCCTCGATTCCTCATCTCGCTCGATCGATACAGACAATCCGAGTTTGATATCGGTAAATTCCGAGACGTCGGTCACCTCGTTGGAGTGAACCGATTCAATCAGGCGGGGGGCGCGATCATGGAAGATTTCAACAACGACGGCCTGCTCGATCTCGCTGTTTCGTGCTACGATCCCACCGAGCTGTTGAGGATCTACCTCAATAAGGGAAACGGCGTTTTCCAGGACGTCACCAACAAATCGGAACTCTCCGATCAGTTCGGCGGCCTTCAATGCGTTCAAACCGATTACAATAACGATGGACATATGGATATTTTTATTGTTCGAGGGGCGTGGCTCGAGTCTCCGATCCGACCGAGTTTGTTGCGGAACAACGGCGACGGAACGTTTACGGACGTCACCGAGAGGGCGGGATTGCTCGATCCGGTCAATTCCAACACGGCTTCGTGGGCGGATTACGACAACGACGGCCAACTCGACGTATTCATCGGTTGCGAGAAGCAACGCGATCGCTTGTACCATAATAGAGGCGACGGGACGTTCGAGGAGGTCTCGTTCCGCGCGGGTTTGACCGGAACCGAAGAGTTCTGGACGAAAGGCTCGACATGGATCGATTATGACAACGACGATTACCCCGATTTATTCATCAACCATCTGAACGGATCGTCGGCCGAATTGTTTCGGAACAATCGCGACGGTACGTTCACCGAGGTCACCGCGTCGATGGGAGTGAACGGGCCGAGGCACGGGTTTTCGTGCTGGGCGTGGGATTACGATAACGACGGCTTGCTCGATCTATTCTCGACAAGTTACGATCACACGACCGAGGATGTTGTCAAAGGATTGATCGGGCTGCCGCACGGACTGGAATCGAATAAGCTTTATCACAACGTCGGAGGTAAGCAGTTCGAAGATGAAACTAAGAATGCGGGTCTCGATATGGTTTTTATGACGATGGGGAGCAATTACGGCGATTTCGACAACGACGGTTTTCTCGATATGTATCTGGGAACGGGCGATCCTAACATTGCGAGCCTCGTTCCCAATCGGATGTTTAAGAACGTCGACGGCGTGCGTTTCGCCGAGATCACCGGATCCTCGGGAACGGGGCACCTCCAGAAAGGACACGGGGTCGCTTGCGGCGACTGGGATCGCGACGGCGACATCGATATCTTTATTGAAACGGGAGGCGCGATCAACGGAGATAAGTATCACAATATTTTGTTCAACAATCCCGGCCGGGGGAACGGTTGGTTGACGGTGCGGCTTAAGGGAGTGAAGACGAACCGCGCCGCGATCGGAGCGCGAATCAAGGCGACGACCGCGGGGGATAAGCCGCTGACGGTTCATCGGCACGTATCGTCGGGGAGCAGCTTCGGAGCGAACCCGCTTGAACAATCGATCGGTCTGGGGAAAGCTGAACGCGTGGCGACGCTTGAAATCCATTGGCCGACAAGCGGGACGACACAGGTTTTCCACGGTATCGCGGCGAATCAATACATTGAGGTGACAGAATTCGCCGAGAATTATCGGACACTCGATATCAAGCCGATTCCGCTTTCCATTCGATCCGATGAAAAGTGATCGGCTTCGCGATCGGGCGTGATTTTTTTGGGGTGGGGTCTTGCGAAACGGCGGAGACCGTCATATGATAGCCAAGACTGTCAGTTCGTCTCGACTTCTTGCGTTCATTGTTCGTGAGTTTTTCATCGGGGCGTCAAGTGCGTGAACCTCTTCGTATCAATCGAACTCTGCAATCGCTGACGACGCTCGCCGCGTTGTCGGCGTGCGGTTTGTTCGTCGCGAAGCCGGCTCAGGCCGAATGTGCGCGATACGTCACGTATCACGATCAAAACTCGAACATCTCGGGACGGCTCGAACTCGTCAATTTCGGCGTTCCGAAGTCGACGCCGAGGAACGACGCTCCGGTCGATCGCCCCGCTCGTCCCACGCCGTGCTCGGGGGCTCTCTGCTCGGGAAGCCCCGCGGTTCCGTGGGCGCCGATCCACACGATTCCCGAACGCGTTAACCAATGGGCGTTTCTTGATGCGATCATTGATGCGAGTCGCTCGTTTCACGAACCGCTCGCTCACTCGTCACCCCGTCTGATTCCCACGTCTTACGTCGATTCGATCTTCCATCCTCCTCGACCTCGCTAATCGACACATTCTTCGCGCAGTTCGATCGCAACGATCGATCCGGTTTCGTACTTGCGCGTCGCCGTTTCAAGGCGATTCGCCTGGATTGTCGAGCATCGCTCGGGTTTTCGCATCCGACGTGAAACGTCGCGCGGCTCGGTCGCTCGTGGTTTTAATCCTTATGGATCGCAACCGCATGCGCGCCTGACGCAAACGCGAAATCGACGATTGACAATCGTAAACCGACGACGATCGTGCTGAAATCGAACTCGCTAAGATCATGAGCGGATTTCACGATTAGATCGTCGCTTCGCGCGACGATCGATCGGCGGAACGCGCTCGAAGACAAGCAAAAATATCAAACGTTTACTCTTAATCGGTCATACGCGAGAAAGCGGCGGCGATCGGTTTCGCGCCGAGAGTCCGCGCGTTATCAGCCGTCGCGATGAGCATTCATACAATCACGTTTGAGGAGGATACTTCGATGTCACGACGCCGAGGCGGTTTCACGCTGATCGAATTGTTGGTCGTCATCGCGATCATCAGCGTTTTGATCGCTTTATTGTTGCCCGCGGTTCAGCAGGCGCGGGAGGCGGCTCGCCGCGTCCAGTGCGTGAACAATCTCAAGCAGCTCGGTCTGGCTCTGCATAATTATCACGATTCGTACAACATGCTTCCCTCGATGAATCTCTTCGTCCCCGGTTCCCAATATTCGGTGCTGGGCCAGATCCTTCCTTATCTCGATCAGACGCCGACGGCGAACGCGCTCAATTTCAACATGGTCTATTATGATCCCTCGAACATGACGGTGTTGATGACGACGATCAACACCTTTTTATGTCCTTCGGATTTCCCGAACACGTTGCCTCAGATGGGAGGAGCGACGAATTACATGGGAGACATGGGGAGCGGGATCGCTTTCCTGACGACGATGGGCCAACCGCCGAACTTCCCGGCGCCGAACGGCGTGTTCTATCAAGACAGCAACACGACGTTCGCATCGATCATCGACGGGCTTTCGAGCACGGGATTTTTCAGCGAACGCGTGCTCGACGACGCTTCGATGAGCCAGGTTCACCCGCTTTCCGACGTCTTCATGGGATTCACCAATCCGATGACTCCCGATCAGGCGCTGATCCAATGCCGAGCGATCAATATCTACAATCTCGCCAATCAGGCGCCCGTATTCATGGGGATGCCGTGGTTGTTGGGCCAGCACATTTTTCAGCACGTATCCCCACCGGACGACCTGTCGTGCGGGTTTTTCATCCCCAATCGCTCGACGATGCCTCCGAGCAGTCGTCATCCCGGCGGAGTGAACCTGCTGCTCGGCGACGGTTCGGTCCGCTTTATCAAGAAATCGATCAACCTCATCGTGTGGCGAGGGCTCGGCACGCGAAACGGCTCCGAGGTGATCTCGGGATCGGATTATTAATTAACAGATCATGACCTCATATAAAGAGAGAGGTGATTCCTATGATGGCTCCAAGCAAAACGTTTTCGGTTTCGTTTCTCGACGGCGCGACGGGTTTGTTTCTCTTCATCGCGATGGCGGCCGCGACGATCTTGATGTTCGCGGGATGCGGCTCGGGAGAGGCTCACGGCGGTCCGGTCGATCCCAAGATCGCGCAGGAATCGCTCCGCATCGTCCTCGACGCTTGGAAGAACGGCGAGAAGCCCGATCAACTCCAATCCCCTCCCCGAAAGATCACCGCCCAGGATCTCGATTGGCTCAAGGGCATGAAACTCGTCGAGTACAAAGTGCTCGATGATGCGACGCCGAAGGGAACGAACCTCTGGGTTTCGGTCGATTTAACACTCGCCGATACTTCGTCGAAAACCGTGCACAAAAAAGTGCGCTACATCGTGGGAACGGACCCCGCCGTGACCGTCTTTCGGGAGCTTTTTCGATGAGAGTTCGCCGGCATGAATCGATCCTTGCGCGAAACGATCGGTGGAGCGTGAGAGGACCGCTCGCGTTATGCTTGGCGTCGACGGTGTTCGCCGCGTCCGCGCTCGTCGCGGTCGCCGGCGAAGCCGATCGCGAACCCGAGGTGAACGACGCGAAAACCGTTAAAAAACTGGAAGATTCGGGCTCGAAATCGGCTCAATCCCCCGTTCCGATCTCGAACGAACGAGCGACCGATCGCCTCGCACGAGTTTGGCCGAACCACCCCGAGTGGGTCGCGATGCTCGTCGACATCCTTCAGGGAAGCCGGCTCGGCCCCGACGACGGTTGGTTTAAAAAAGCCGTTTCACAAACACGTTTTGATTGGAAATCGACCCGCGAACGGTTCGACCGCGATCACGACGGTTCGATCTCGCTGAGCGAATTCGGCGGCGGCGAATCCGACTTCCAACGCCTCGATCGCGACGGCGATCGCAAGTTGACCGAGGTCGATTTCAACTTCTCGCCGCACGCTCTCGCGGCCTCTCCGGGGATGATCGTCTTTTATCGCTTCGATCGGAACGGCGACGGCAGGGTCACTCATAAAGAGATCGAAGCTTTTTTTAAGAAAGCCGATTCGGGCGACGCGGGATTCCTCTCGCTCGCCGATCTCCAGCGTTCGATTGATCCCCCTCCGAGCCGCTCCGAATCGCGATCGAGCGACTCGGGACCGACCAGGCTCACGCTCGTGCGGGGCTTGCTCCGTCAAGAGATCGGATCGCTTCAGTCGGGCCCGAAACTCGACGAATCCGCCCCCGATTTCACGCTGAAAACCGTCGACGGCAAGCGGGAAATCACCCTCTCGCAAACGATCGGCGACAAGCCCGTCGTGCTGATCTTCGGTAATTTCACGTGCGGTCCGTTCCGCTCACAAGCGGGAAATGTTGAAAAATTGTTCAGACGTTACAAAGATCGAGCGACCTTCTTGATGGTTTACGTCCGCGAGGCTCATCCCAACGACGGCTGGCGGATGGAGAGCAACGATCGCGTGGGCGTTTCGCTCGATCAACCCGTCACTTACGAGGAACGAGTCGGAGTCGCTCGCACGTGCGTACGGACGCTCGGATTCGACATTCCCGTTCTCGTCGATACGATTCAAGACGTCGTGGGCGCTCGCTACAGCGGCATGCCGAGCCGGCTCTACCTGATCGATTCCAAAGGCAAAATCGCGTACAAAAGCGGCCGAGGGCCGTTCGGGTTCAAACCGGCCGAACTTGAGCATTCGCTGATCCTAATGCTTCAAAACAAGTCGGCCGATCCTCCCGCGAAGAACGTAGCATCACAAAAAGATGAACATGTTACGGTAACTCTCCCGATCGACGGCGATTCGTCCGCCAAAGTCGGATCGAAATCGACCGATCGCGGCGGGGCTCGAGTACCGCTGCTCGATAACGACGAGGCTTGGAAAAGCTTGCCGCGGGTTGAATCGGGAGGAGGCGGAAGCCTGCCGAACTGGGCTCGCGCTCTGGCTCGCACGCTGCCGCGAACGACCGCCGCGATGCTCGAACTCGATCGGTTGCAACGAACGCGCAGCTCGCTCGGCGCGGTTCTCCGCGGCAAAATGCGTTGGATCGCCGCCGACGCGAATCAATGCGCTTATTCCAAAGCATATGCCGAGTCCGATCTGCGTCGCGCAGGGGTCTCCGAGATCGAGATCAAAAGCTTGGCCGACGATCTTCCTGGATCGACGCCGGAAGAACGAGCCGCGCTCGAATTCGCCCGTAAAATGACGCTTGAAGCCGATACGGTGACCGACGCCGAGGTCGCTTATCTTAAACAATCGTATGGCGAAACCAAGTTGGCGGCGATGGTTTTACTGCTCGCCTACTCGAATTTTCAGGATCGGTTGTTGCTCGCGCTCAATGTCCCCGTCGAGACGGGGGGGCCGCTCGCTCCGCTCGACGTTCGGTTCGCCAAAGGGGGCGAAAAACCGTCGGTCCCTCGGCGTGTTTTACCCGAAAGGGCGGCATTACCCTTCGTTCCCGAACGGATCGACGATCCCGAATGGAAGGGGTTTAAGATCGGCGATCTTCGAGGCGAGCTTGACAAGCAAAAATCGAACGCGGGACGCATTCGTGTACCAACATGGGACGACGTGTTGCGCGTATTACCCGAGGGGTATCCGAAACCGAAGAGTCCGAGTCGGATTCAATGGAGTTTGGTTTGCATGGGTTATCAACCCGAATTGGCGATCGCGTGGTCGGCGTGCACTCGGGCGTTCGGCGAGGAGGCGAAGCAGGATCGCGTGTTCGAGGAAAGCCAGTTTTGGATCGTGACGCGAACGATCCATTGCTTTTACTGAATGGGGCACTGCGAAATGCTGCTCGCGGTCGCGGGCCTCGACGAGAAATCGCTTAACGAACGAACCGAACGCCTCGCATCGGGAGATTGGTCGGGTTTCACGCCTCGTGATCGTTACGCGTTCCTATTTACGCGTAAACAAGCGAAGACGCCCGGGGAGATCGGCGATGAAGACATGCGACGGCTTATCGATCACTTCGGCCTCGAACGCGCTCTCGACGTTCTTTGGTGGGGATGCCGATGTCATTACATGACGCGCGTCGCCGACGGTTTCCAATTGCCCCTGGAACGTGAAAACGTGTTCCAGGATCCGCCAAGTTCGCAAGCCGTGAAATAACGACTCGGCCGTGCGATTCGACCGATAAAACGCGACCATTCCAGGATTAAATTAAGGCTAAGGCGGGATGCGAATGAGCGATTCCCACAACGCAACTTCGACGCGAGAGGATTTGAACGAGCCGGTCGTCGTCGAGCCGAGAAGAATCGAACCCGGGACGGATCCCGTCGAGATCGCCGACCGTCTCGAACGACTCGCCGCGGCCGAGAGCGTCGACGCGAGAGAGATCGCTCGACTGACGGCGATTTCGCTCGCGAGCGTGGCTCGGCGGATCGCCGCGATCGAACGGCGGACGACGCTGATCGGCGGTCGGATCGGCGGTTGGGAGACTCGGCTCGAGGTGTCCGAGGATCGCATCGTCGATCAACAGAGATCTTTAAATTTGATCTGTGAGTTTTTGAAACAGATGGACGATCCTTATGGTTTTGGTCGCGAGACCGACGACAGGATCGCGAACGAAGAGATCGATTACGATCGACTCGAGCCGGAGGGATGAGCGTGTCGAAACGTGTGGACGAGAACGATATCGTTCCCGGTACCGACTCGAAATCGGGGCTCGGATTCTTCTCTGCGACTGCGGTCGTCGTCGGCGAGGTGATCGGCGTGGGGATTTTTCTCACCCCGGCGGGAATGGCGAAGTCGCTCGGCTCGCCGGCGTTGTTGGCGACGGTTTGGCTGGCGACGGGAGCGTCGGCGATCGCGGGAGCGCTCTGTTTCGGATCGCTCGCGGCTCGATATCCCGAATCGGGGGGAGGGTATGTTTACTTGCGTCGAATCTACGGACCGCTCCCCGCGTTCCTTTACGGCTGGATGTCGCTTTTGGTAATCGACGGGGGAGTCGCCGCGGCTCTCGCGTCGGGCTTTTCGAGCCAGATTAGTTATATTTTCACGCTTTCACAAATTTCTCGTCGAGCGGTCGCGGTTGGAGTGATTTTCATACTTTCGATTGTGAATTTTATGGGAACGCGATTCGGCGTGAACTTCGTGCGAGCGCTGACGATTCTCAAGCTCGGGGCTCTGGCTTTCTTGGCGGTTTGGGGATTCGGGCTGGGTCTTGGGGATTGGTCGAATTTCGTCCCGTTCGCGGAGCGTCGTCCTGGTTCTCCGCCGCTCGCGGGAGCGCTCGTCGGCGGATTGATCGCGGCTTTCTTTTCGTTCGGCGGCTGGTGGGATCTCGGCAAACTGACGGGCGAAACGCGCGACCCCGAGCGAACGGTCCCGAGGGCTCTCGTCGCGGGGGTCTCGATCATTACTATAGTTTATATCACGATTAGCACTGTTTTTTTATATCTTGTTTCGATTGCCAACGTGACGAGCGATAAGAACTTCGCGGCGCAGGCGGGGGAGGCGTTGTTCGGTCGATCGGGGGGGGTGGTGTTTTCGCTGATCGTCGTCGCATCGGTTCTGGGGAGTTTGGCGGCGATGATGACGACCGCGCCTCGCGTCTATGTGGCGATGGCGCGGGACGGGCTTTTCTTCGCGACCGCGGGGCGCGTTCATCCCAAAACGGGAGCACCGTTCGTCGCGGGGGGGATTCAGGCGATCGCGGCCTCGATTCTCGTCGTCTCGGGTTCCTTTGATCAGATACTAGCGTACTTTATTGTACCGATGCTTGTCTTTTTGGGTTTGATCGTCGCGGGGGTGTACGTCGTCAAGCCGAATCGCGACGGCGCGGCGGGAACGAGGATTCCCGGTTATCCCGCGACTCCGATCGTTTTTCTCGCGCCCCTCGCGGCGCTTTTTCCGATGTTGCTGCTCGACGACCCGGTTCGGGGGTCGATCGGTCTCGGAGTCGTCGCGGCGGGGATTCCGGCTTATTATCTTATGTTCCGACGTTCTCGAACCGCGATCGCGGTTGAACCGGGAACGACGGCGTGACGATCGATTTTCTTCGATTCCACATTCAAGGAGTTACGAATATGGCCTGGATCAAAACGGTGTCTCCCGAGGGGGACGAGAAATTGGCGAAGGCTCTCGCCGATCAACGGTCGTATTACCCCAAGGAATACGCCGCTCCCGTTCAGGCTCTCGACGAGGGGCTGCCGGGGATCGTCGCTTCGCACAGCTTGTTGCCGCAAACGCTTTATCATGCGTTTTCGACGTTCGGCACGTTGATGGCGCCCGATCTGCCGCTCGAGCGTCGTCAGCACGAGATGATCGCGACGATGGTTTCGGTGACGAATCGGTGCAAGTACTGAATTGAATCGCACGCGGAGTTTCTGCGTCGCGTCACCCTGGACGACGAACTCGTTCGGGCGTTAAGAGAGGACCCGGCGACGGCGCCGATTACGGAGCAAGATCGCGTTATGATTGATTATGTGGTTAAGTTGACGAAAGACGCGACCCGCGTATCTCCCGAGGATCACGCGCGGCTGCGATCGGTCGGCTTCGACGACCGCGCGATCCTCCAGATCACGCTCATCGCCGCCTGGTTCAATTACATCAACCGCGTCGCCGATTCGCTGGGAGTCGGCCGCGATTGATCGACCGATCGAATATCGGTTCGATCGATTTTTCCCCGTTCTCATTTTATTTCGGAGCGACAACTATGACGGTCGCCGTCGACGAAGTTGTTAAGAACCAGGAACATATTCTTGCAAATCAACATTTGATTCGCGAGGCTCAGGAGACGATTCAAAAGAATCAAGCCAAACTCGATAAGATCGCCGCGAATCAGGCGGCGATCCTGACGAACCAGGAGACGATCCAGGCGAACCAGACGCGGCTCGACAAGGTCGTGGCGAACCAGGCGACGATCGAGGCGAATCAGGAGTCGATCCTGGCTAACCAGTCGAAGCTCGAGAAGGCTGTCGCCAATCAGGCGACGATCCAGTCGAACCAGGAGACGATCCAGGCGAATCAGGAACGGATTCTGCTCGAGCTCCGCGAGGTCGTCTCGAACCAACGCGAGATCCTCGCAAATCAAAAGAAGATCATGAACAAGTAATTTTTGTTCATGTCTGAATTACGGTGAACGGAACGGCTCGCGAGGCCGTCGGGGCGCGAGACGCGTCTCGGCGGTCGATCGCGAGAGCCGGCGACGCGAGATCGAGAGAGTCGACGATCGATGAGGCCGGGCCGCACGTTTCGGACTTTGATCGTATGTGCGTCCGCTTTCATGTACGCGGCGCCCTCGACGACCGCGGCTTCTTTGCTTGAACGCGTACCGATGCAACGTCGAGCCGTCGTCAAGCCGCCGCGACAAGGCGTTTTTCCCCAGGCCGGCGCCAAATGATCGGCGTCTCGGGTTATGGAATATCAATGAATCGTTTTATGACAATGCAACGCGTCGTGATCGCGGGATCGATCGGCTGGATCGTCGCGATCACCCTGCTGCACGCCAAGCTCAATCTGGGAACTTTCGATCGCGCCGCGTCCGCCGAACGCGCGATCGTCGAGCGGTTTCGCGTCGGCTACATCCCCGTGACTTGCCATCTCACGTGTCCGGTGACGAACTTCATCAACGAACGGACGAAGGGAGACGGGCTCTTCGAACCCGTTCGCTTCAGCGGTTGGCCCGAGCTTAAGGAAACGTTTCTGTCGGGCGATCTCGATGCGTCTTTCATCCTCGCGCCGATGGCGATCGCGCTTCGCGAACAGGGAGTTCCGCTTAAGATCGTTTATCTCGGCCATCGCGACGGGACGGCGCTCATGGCTCGTAAAGATTCCAATATCTTTAAGATCGAAGATCTTCGCGGCAAGAAAATCGCCGTCCCCAATCGGTTTTCCAATCAGTTGCTTATCTTATATAAAGTGATGAAAGACAGGGGGATGAATATAAAAGATTGCGATATCGTCGAGCTTCCCGCGCCCGATATGGCCGCGGCTCTCTTCACCCGAGCGGTCGACGCGGTGATCTCGGGAGAGCCGTTCATGGCTCAGACCGAGATGGACGGCTACGGGAGAGTGATTTTCTTAACCAAAGACGTTTGGCCGGGGTTCATCTCGTGCGTGCTCGCGGTTCCCGATCGCGTGATCAAAACCCGCCGCGGCGACGTCCAGAAACTCGTCGACGGGATCGCCAAAAGCGGCAAATGGCTCGATCAATCGCCCAAACACCGGATGACCGCGGCCGAGTTCGCCGGAAATCTCTATTATCATCAAAATCCCGAATTATTGAAATTCGTTTTAAGTAAGCCCCCCGATCGGGTCAAGTATACGAATCTCGCCGTGGTTCGCCGCGATTTTGAGGAGATCGAGGCTCTGGGCCGCGAGGCCGGCGTCCTGAAAGGGACCGCGCGGTTTCAGGATTACGCCGATCCGTCGTTCGTCCAGGATGAATCGGCGATCAAACCTTACGAATGGGAGGGTCCGCCGTGAGCCTCGTTCCGATCGCGACGACCGATAACGCCGAGAATCATCGAAATATCATAAAGCCCGATCGTGTTCGACGGTCGTTCTCTGTTCCGGCGCCTTCGTTCACGCTTCCGCTCCTGGTCGCCGCGGCGTCGATCGGCGTGTGGGAGCTCGCGGTTACTTTCTCCGACAACGATCTTTTGCCCGGTCCGGCGCTCGTCGTCAAGGGAATTATTGAACTAATTCGCAAGGGTTTGCTCGCTAAATATATCGTCGCGTCTCTTTTTCGAGTGACCTGGGGTTTCGCGCTTTCGGTACTGGTCGGCGTACCGTTCGGGCTTTTCCTCGGTTGGTTTCGTCCCGCGTACCAGGCGTTCAATCCGCTGATTCAACTTTTGCGACCGATCTCGCCGATCGCGTGGATTCCGCTCGCGATCCTCTGGTTCGGCGTCTCGGACGCCGCGCCGATTTTTTTGATCTTCCTCGCCGGGGTGTTCCCGATCACGGTCTCGGCGGCCGCGGCGGTGCGGAACATTCAAACGGTTTATATCAGAGCGGCCCGCAATTTTGGTCTCAGTCGTCTCGCGCTCTTTCGCAAGGTGATCCTCCCCGCGGCCGCGCCGCAGATCATCACCGGGATTCGGATCGCGCTCGGGGTCGCGTGGCTCGTCGTCGTCGCCGCCGAGATGATCGCGGTCAATTCAGGACTCGGTTATTTAATTATCGACGCACGCAACGCTGGGAAACGATACGATCTCGTGGTCGCGGGAATGATCGTCATCGGATTGATCGGGCTCGGGCTCGATCTTCTCATCAGCAGACTCGAACGGTTCGAGCAAATCCGCTGGGGTTCATCGCACCGATGACGATCGATATTATCGCTGGATCAAAACCGTGAACCAACAAAATATATGCATGAATAATGAGATTGATCGCCCCGAGGATTCGGTTGCGAGCGTTCCCGCGATCGTCGTTCGCGGTTTATGGTCGTCTTATCCTGGTCGGCGTAAGGGGACGACGATCGACGTTCTGGAAGGGGTCGACATGGAGACGGCGCGGGGCGAATTCGCGTGCATCGTCGGCCCATCGGGATGCGGCAAAACGACGCTACTGAACACGATCGCGGGGTTTTTGGAGGCGACACGTGGCGAGGTTCTCGTCGAGGGGCGTCGCGTCGTCGGTCCCGATCCCAAACGGATTTTTATCTTTCAAGAAGGGGGAGTATTTCCCTGGCTGACGGTGCGCGACAACGTCGGATTCGGTCTCGGAGAACTTCAACGCTCCGAGCGCGATTCGATCATCCAACATTACATCGACATGGTGGGATTAACGGGATTCGAATCGTCGTATCCGAGAGAGCTTTCGGGGGGAATGCGGCAGCGGGTCGAGATCGCGCGGGCGTTGGCTGCGAACCCCGAGATTCTTTATATGGACGAGCCGTTCGGCGCGCTTGATTATTTTACGCGGTACAAGATGCGCGCCGATCTGATCCGAATTTGGGAAGTCGAGCGGAAGACGATCCTTTTCGTCACGCACGATATCGACGAGGCGCTCCAGCTCGCGGATCGGATCATCGTGATGAATCGTCGGCCGGCGCGGGTGGCGACGGTCGTCGAGGTCGACGCCCCAAGGCCTCGCGACCTCGACTCGTCGGAATATCTCGGTCTTCGGCATCGGATCTTCGCCGCGATGGGGATGAATCATCCATGACGGGTGAGATCTTATCAGGGTAAAGGCGATAAGATCTTCCGCCGTCGCCGGAAGCTTTTGACGAACGTCTCGCCAGGATCGAGAGGGCGATTCATGGAGTTTCAGGCGACTCTCACCGAATTCTTCACGCCGTATCCTCTTCAATTCATACGAATATTCTCCGTTCCGTCATCGTCCGCCCCTTGATTTCCCATTCTCCTAAAGAAATAATACACGAACGAATTCGGAGTAAAGCTCGCCGATCGACGCGGTCGATCCACGCGGCGCCCGAAATGCGTTCGAGGAGGATTCCCCATGACGGTCGCGTCGTCGCGTAATCTCCGAATTGTTTCGTTCCTGATCGCGATTTTCGCGTTCGCGACGTTGGGCGCGATGTTCGTCGGTTCGATTCACGGGAGGCGATCGTCGGCGCCCGAGCCGACCGAAGGCGATTTCGAAGTCGGCGCCCGCATATCCGACTTCGAACCCAAACGCAATTTCGATCTCGGGGGCTTTTCGACGATCCTTGATAAAATCGAGCCCTGGAGGCCCTCGGTTACGCTCTCCGAACTCGCCGCGCATTGGCGCGGAGCCGGCTCTCGCCTGATCGATCGCGTCGATAGCGATATCGCCTCGGCTCACGACGGTGAACGTCAGGCCGAACTCCTGATGAGCAAGGCGATGCTCCAGCAGGCGAACGGAGATCCCGAAAACGCCTACAAAACGCTCGATCGGCTTCGCGCTCTGCTCGACTCGATCCCCGAGTTGAATCGAAAGTTGCTGTACACGATCGAATATTTTCAGGGAGTTTGCGCGCTTCGAATCGGCGAAAATGAAAACTGTATTATGTGCCGAGGCGAAAGCTCGTGCATCATTCCGATCGCCCCGTCGGCGATTCATACCAAAACGCGCGGCTCTCGGCTGGCGATTCAACACTTCTCCAAGTATCTCGAGCGTTTTCCACAAGACGTCGACGTCCGCTGGTTGCTCAACCTGGCGCACATGACTCTCGGCGAATATCCGGCCAAAGTCGACCCGAAATACCTGATCGCACTCGATCGCTTTCAGAAGTCCGAATTCGACTTAGGCGTTTTTCGCGACGTCTCCGACAAGCTTGGAATCGATCGCACCAATCAGGGGGGCGGGGCGATCCTCGACGATTTCGACGGCGACGGACTGCTCGATATCGTGATGACAAGCTTTAGCCCGGTCGAACACATGCTTTATTTCCACAATCGCGGCGACGGCAGGTTCGAAGATCGGACCGATTCGGCGGGGCTCGCCGATCAATTCGGCGGGCTCGCATGCTTTCAGGCCGATTACGATAACGACGGCAATCTCGATATCTTTATCCCAAGAGGCGCCTGGCTCCCCTACCCCGTGCGGCCGAGCTTGCTCCGAAACGCGGGAGACGGCACGTTCGTCGACGTAACCGAACGCGTCGGCCTGCTCGATCCCGTCAACGCTCAGGCCGCGTGCTGGGGCGATTACGACAACGACGGCTTCGTCGACCTTTTCGTCGGCTGCGAAAACCAGCCGAGCCGGCTGTATCACAACAATCGGGGTCTTAGTTTCGACGAGGTCGCTTTCGAAGCCGGGGTCTCGTGCGACGATTCGTCATGCATCAAAGGCGCCACATGGATCGATTTCGACGACGACGATTATCCCGATCTCTTCGTCAACGACATGAAGCGAACCGGGGTTCTTTTTAAAAACAACCGCGACGGATCGTTCGTCGACGTTACGCGAGCGATGGGAATCGACGGCCCGCGGCACGGATTCGCCTGCTGGGCGTGGGATTACGACAACGACGGCCGTCTCGATCTCTTCGCCACATCTTATGAACGCGAACTCAATCAAATCGTCGACGGCCTAAACGGTACGCCGAGCCGCACCGAAACCAACCGTCTTTACCACAATGAGGGGGGAAAACGGTTCCAAAACGTCACCGCGAAGGCGGGGCTCGATCGCACGTTCGCGACGATGGGATGCAATTTCGGCGATTTCGACAACGACGGATATCTTGATTTTTACCTCGGTACGGGCGCGCCGAGCGTCGACGTCCTCGTTCCCAATCGGATGTTCAAAAACGTTCAGGGAAATCGCTTCGCCGAGATCACCGGAACGTCGCGGACGGGTCATCTTCAAAAAGGACACGGGGTCGCATGCGGCGATTGGGACCGCGACGGCGACGTCGACGTACTGATCGAATCGGGCGGAGCGATCGACGGCGATAAATATCACAATATGCTGTTTCAAAATCCGAATCGAACGAATCGCTCTTTGACGGTCAAACTCGTCGGGGTGAAGACGAACCGATCGGCGTTCGGAGCACGGATCAAGCTCGTGACCGCGGGGGAGAATCCGCTCACGGTTTATCGGCACGTTTCGACGGGGAGCAGCTTCGGCGCGAACCCGCTTGAGCAAACGATCGGAGTCGGCTCGGCCGATCAAATCGCGACGCTCGAAATCCACTGGCCGACGAGCCGAACGACGCAGGTCTTTCACAATATCGCCGCGGGTCGATCGATCGAAATCACCGAATTCCAAGGCGAATATCGCGACAAAAAGGTGAAGCCGATCCCCTTCGTCGAATGATTCACATTACATAAGAATAATTATATTTTGACCATTGATCATTGTTTATCATATCGTGAGAGCCGCTTGACCTCGCCGCCGCGGTTCCCTACGATGAGCGGATCGACGGGCGATCATTATATTGTCGGAAATCGACGGTTCGGGCGGGATCATTGCGTTGACGATCATCTTGAACGGCGAGCGGCTGGAAACGGCGGCGAACGTAACGGTTTACAACCTGATCCGCGAACTCGGTCTCAAGCCCGAGCACGTCGCGGTCGAGGTGAATCGCGAGCTTGTGCCGCGGGGCAGGCACGCTGAAACAAGGCTCGCCGACGGCGATACGGTCGAGGTCGTCACGCTTGTCGGCGGCGGTTCGTCGGCGGTTTCAACCCCCTCGGCGATCGAGCCGCTTCAAATCGGCTCGCACGCGTTTCGGAATCGACTCTTTGTCGGCACCGGCAAATATTCGACATACGATTTGATGCGAGATTGTCTTGAGCTTTCGGGGACCGAGGTCGTGACGGTCGCGGTGCGTCGCGAGCGTTTGATTGATCGCGACGGTCGCAATTTGCTCGATTTTCTCGATCTCGATCGGTATACGATTTTGCCCAACACCGCGGGGTGTTTCACCGCGGAAGACGCTTTACGCACGGCGCGGCTGGGTCGCGAGATTTTGCTCGGTCTGAACAATCGAGGCGCCGATTGGGTGAAGCTTGAGGTTCTGGCGGACCGTAAAACGCTTTTGCCCGACCCTCCCGCGACGCTCGAGGCGACGAAAATTCTCGTCGCCGAGGGGTTTCAGGTGCTGTGTTACACGAGCGACGATCCGATCATGGCGAGGAGGCTGAAAGAGGCCGGAGCGGCGTGCGTGATGCCCGCGGGAAGCCCGATCGGCAGCGGCCAGGGAGTTCTCAATCCCAACAACATCCGTATTATTCTTGAAGATCTAAAAGAAAACGATCCTTTATATCCCGTGATCGTCGACGCGGGGGTGGGCGTTCCCAGCGACGTTTCGATCGCGATGGAACTCGGTTGCGACGGCGTGCTGTTGAACACGGGGATCGCCTCGGCGGGCGATCCCCGGCGAATGGCACGCGCGATGGGGCTCGCGGTCGAGGCGGGTTTTTTGGCGGCGCGCGCGGGACGCATTCCCAAGAAGCTCTACGCGACCGCGTCGAGCCCGGTTGAAGGATCGATCGCTCCGCGGTGACGTTTCGCCGCGGCGATCGTGCGACGGTTCGATCCGTCGCGAAGGAGTTTGATGGCGAAAATCGACCCGCTCTCGGTGCTCGGTCCCGAAGGCGCCGTCGCGCGCCGACTGCAAGGCTACGAACCGAGGCCCGAACAACTCGAAATGGCGTCGCGCGTCGCGCATGCGATCGATTCGGGCCAACATTTGATTATTGAAGCGGGGACCGGGGTCGGTAAAAGCTTCGCTTATCTCGTTCCCGCGATCATCGCCGCGGTCGAGGACAAAAAGAAAGTCGTCGTCTCGACGCACACGATCGGCCTTCAGGAACAACTCCTCAACAAAGACATCCCGTTCCTCCGCGCCGTCACCCCGTTCGAATTCTCGGCGGTTCTTGTTAAGGGAAGAGCGAATTATTTAAGCAAGCGCCGGCTCGACGTCGCGGTCGGTCGATCGATGTCGACTTTTCAATCGATCGACGACCTCGATCAACTCGCCGAGATCCGGATGTGGGCGAGCAGGACGAACGACGGCACCCGCTCCGATCTTGATTTCAAACCGTCGATGACGCTCTGGGACGCGGTTCAAAGCGATCACTCGAACTGCCTGGGACGCAAATGTTCCACATACAACGACTGCTTTTATTACAAGGCGCGAAAGCGTATCAGTTCGGCGAATCTCTTGATCGTCAATCATGCGCTCTTCATGAGCGATCTGGCGTTTCGATCGTCGGGCAAGGCGTTGTTGCCCAAGTACGACGTCGTCATTTTCGACGAGGCGCATACGCTCGAAGCCGTCGCGGGTGAACATCTCGGCGTGCGTCTCTCGAACACTCAAATTGAATTCACGCTCAATCGCTTGTATAACGATCGAAGCGGCAAAGGGATTTTGACGTATCATAAAATGGACGTGGCGAAAGAGCTGACCTCGCGTGCGCGATTCGCGGCGCGGCTTTTTTTCGATCACGTCGCCGAGTGGCAAGCGAGCGAGGGCGCTTCCAACGGGCGATTGCGCACGCCCCCGCCGATCGAGAACACGCTCGGAGAGGAATTAAAAGTTCTGGGTTCGTCGATCGAACGGAGCGCCGAGACGATCGCGAAACCCGAGGAAAAGATCGAACTCGACGCCGCCGCGGCGCGGTGCCGCGAATTCGCCGACACGCTTGATCACTGGCTTACGCATCAACAGAAAGACGACGTTCATTGGATCGAGATTTCCGAGGGCTCGCGGCGACGCGTCTCGCTCGTCTCGTCGCCGATCGACGTCGGAACGACGCTCCATCATCTTTTGTTCAAAAACGTTCCCACGTGCGTCCTTACTTCGGCGACTCTGAGCGTCGGGTCGCCGCCGAGCTTTCAATTTCCGCGCGACCGCGTGGGACTGAAAACGGGAGGCGCGTTCCGTCTGGGAAGCCCGTTCAATTATCGCAAACAAGCGCGAATCATCGTTCAAAGGTCGATACCCGATCCCTCCGATCGACCCGCCGAATTCAAAAAAGCCGTGATTCAATCGATCCCTCGATATATCGAAAGAACCGACGGACGCGCGTTCGTCCTTTTCACGTCGAATCAAATGCTCGCCGAGGCTTCGCGCGAGCTTTTAAGCTGGTTCCAGAAGCGAGGGATTCGCCTGATCGCGCAAACCGACGGCGCTCCCGCGAGTAAAATGATGGAGATGTTTCGATCCCACAAGGGGAGCGTGATTTTCGGCGTCGACAGTTTTTGGCAAGGGGTCGACGTTCCCGGCGACGCGTTATCGAACGTGATCATCACAAGGCTTCCGTTCACGGTTCCCGACCGTCCGTTGGTCGAGGCGCGGGTCGAGGCGATTCGCAAACGAGGAGGCAATCCCTTTATGGAATATCAAGTTCCCGAGGCTGTCATCAAACTGAAACAAGGCTTCGGCAGGCTCATCCGTTCCAAAAGCGACACCGGAATCGTCGTGATCCTCGATCCTCGCGTGCTCACAAAACCATACGGCCGCATGTTCCTATCGTCGCTACCCGATTGCCCGATCGACGTTGAAGATTGATCGGAGGCCGAATTTTTCGGTCAATGATCGCAAAAAAACATAATCCGGCTCACCGGGAGGTTCGCCCTCCCAATTTCGGATTCGCCCTCAAATCACGCCGAATTGTGTCTATTTGGGAGGGCGAACCTCCTGGTGAGCCATTTTTCTTAAATTCAGTCGAAGAGGCCGTTTATTC
>JAJYWB010000122.1 GCA_021791715.1 Planctomycetota bacterium
CGACATCCCCGCTGCGACGATCGAGGCGAGGCGCGCGACCGAGCTCGACCCGCGGTCGGTTTTGGCGTGGGCGACCGCGGCTCGGTTGTACGAGACTTCGGGGGATCTCAAATCGGCGGTCGACGCCAACCGGAGGCTTTCCGAGATCGATCGGCGGTCGCGAACCGAGTATCTTATGAACATTGCGAAACTTGAAGCTCGGTTGGGGAATCGCGCGCTCGCGCTCAAGGCGGGGAGGGAGTTGCTCGCGGCCGCGCCGGGGAATTCGGAGAATTATGAATTTTACTCAAGTTTATGTTTTCAATTAGGAGAGCCCGACGAGGGGCTCGAGACGTTGCGAAGAGCGGCGCGGGTGAATCCGAACGATACGAAAACGCTGCTCACGCTCGCCGAGACGCTCGCGGGACAATTTCGTACCGACGAGGCGATCGAGTTGTTTTGGCGGGCGTTCGACAAGGCGGCCGATCTCGACGCCAAGGCTTCGACGATTACGCGATTGACCGAGTTGTATTTGCTTGAGAATCAATTGGATAGGTTGATCGCGCGATTGGAGCGGCGCGGGAGCGACGCCGAGACGAAGCGCGAGAGCGCGATTTTAACGGCGCAGGCTTACGCGACCTCGGGGGATTTCGGCGCGGCGCGACGGACGCTCGAATCGCTCGTTTCGGGGAACGCGCGCGATTCGAAAATTCTCGAGCGGCTCGCGGCTTTATCGGAGTCGGAGGGGGATTACGCGACCGCGGCGAAATACCAGAAACAGGCGATCGAGATCGCACCTTCGGACGAAGGACTCAATAAGTTGGTGAATGATTATGTGCGCGCGGGAGAATACGCCGAGGCCGAGGCGATCTGGAGCAAGCAGGCCGCGGACGAGCACGACGAGGGGCGTATTTTGCAGGCGATCGATCAGTTGCTCGCGAATCGCAAGGCCGAGCCCGTTTTGCCGATCACCGAGCGGTTGTTGCGGAAGAATCCAAGGGATTGGGAGGCGCTTTACCGCGAGGGGACGGCGCTCGCCGAACTCGGCAAGCGCGACGAAGCGATCCGTCGCTTTCGCGCCCTGCTCGATTTGACCGCGAACGACGACGACGAGGGGACGATCGTCATGGCTCGCAAGCGGATGAACAAGGCTCGTCCCGCGGGGATCTCGGCTTCGTCGCGCAAGTTCGACAAGTTTCCGATTCAACGACGCGAGTCGGAGATTTCGAGCATCCGGCTCGCCACCGGGCTCGAGAATCGCGTCAATTACGGCTTGCGCAATTTCGCGTGGAGTCCGCAAGATTTCGGCGCGGCGCGGATGGGGGCGCTCGCGCGGCTCGAATCGCTGGCGAGGTCGACGGGCGTTTTGAGCGATTTTCTCAAAAGAATGAGGGAGTTTAAAGAAACGCATCCCAATGATATACGTGCGCAACGCGATTGGTATTATTTAGAAGCGATTCATCAGGACGGCGCGGCGACTTTCGAGGCGGCGCGCGATCTCGTCGCGGCGGCGCCCGCGGATCCCGCGGCGCAATGGACGTATTTGAAGAGTCTGGCGAACCGGCTTTCGGCGAATTCGAACCGGTCGAACGCCGCTCAGGCGAACGGAAAAAAAGCCGACCCGACCCCGCCGCTTCCTCCCGCGGATCTCGATCGTGTTTTATCGAGCTTTCAGACGCTGAAACGGCTTAAACCCGAATGGGTCGACTCGATCATCTTGACGAACGTCGCGACCGAGCTCAAGCGGGGCGGCCGCGCCGATCGCGCCGACGCGTTTTTTAAAGACGCGGTCGAATCGGCGGATTCGCTCGACGACGTCGCGGGCGCCGCGGCGCTCGCCGCGACACGCGGCGACGTCGATACGTTCATTAACTTGTTCGATAAATATGAGCGAATGCTTGCAGGAAGACCGATGAATTATATTCCCGCGTACGGGGTGAACGCGGCTTCGTCTCCGGTCGCTTCGATGTGCGAGCTGATGGATCGTCGCGCCGACGAGAAGGCGCACCGCGACGTCGTGAGGCTCCTCGATCGTTTTTTGGAATCGGCGCGACGCGGATTCGATCGTTCGGCGGGGCGACCGCGGAGTCCCGGCTTCGGCAATCCGTGGGGGGGAAACCGAGCGCTCTATTTCATTCGCACGGGCGGAAATCAGCGTTACAGTTCGATCGAGTTTCCCGAACCCGGGCCTTATTTCGATTACGGCGCGATCCTGATCGCGCGACAGGCGTTTGAGCTTTTTCAGCGCGACGATATCGTCGGCGATCTGATCGATCACTTTAAAGAACGATATAAACAATCGCGCGACGATATCGATCGCGTGTACGCGCTTTTGGCGCAAGCGTATCTATTTTGGTGGAACGGCGATAAAGACGAGGCCTCGGACGCGTTCGCCAAGGCGGTCGAACTCGTTCCGACCGACGTCGAGCTCAAACTCGCGTTCGGCGGGCTTAAGTTGTTGCTCGGCGAAACCGACGAGGCGCTCGAGCTGATCGATTCGGTCGATCCGCTCGACGCCAAAACGATGCAAAAGCGCGAACTCACGGCGCTTCGGCTCGCGGTCCTGGCGGGGAACGTCGACCGCGCCCGGGTCGCTTCGGAGCGGCTTTTCGGCCTTCGGCTCGACACCGAAACGCAGATGACTCTCGCGGCGCAGATGCATCAGCTCGGAATGCACGAGCTCGCCGAAACCGTACTCGCGCGGGTTCGCCGCCGCGCGGGGAATCGCATGGAAACGCTTCGCGACCTGATGTTGCAATTTGAGCGACAAAACAAACCCGACGCCGCGATCCAGACGGCGCGACAGATCCTGGGCAAGACGACCGGGCGTCGACAGAATCCGAATATGTACTCGCCCGATGAACAGGTGAGGGAGATCGCGCTACAGGTTTTATCGAGGACGGGCAAGCTTAAAGAGACGATCGCGCGAATCGAGGAGGAACTCGTCAAGGCGCCCGATTCGATCGCGCTGTGGCGCGAACTCGCCGATTACCAACTCGCCGCGGGGGATCGTAAAAAACATATCGAAGCGCTTAAGAAAATCATCGCGCTTAGGCCCGACGACGCCGAGATCCGCTTTCAGGCCGCGGATCAACTGACGAACGACGGCGAAAACTCCGCTGCGATCGAGCAGTACGAAGTCGCGATCAAAAAAGAACCCGAACTGCTTTCAAGACATATGTGGCAAATTCAAAACGCTTATCGGTCGGCGGATCAATACGATAAATACATTGATATGATAGAACGCTTGGACCTCTCGTCGATCAATCCGTGGGAGGTTTCGAATTTGTTGCAACAGGTTCTCGTCGATACGAAGTATCGCGACCGGGGCGTGGCGATTCTTCGCAAGGTCATGAAAGCCGCGCCCGATTTTCGCTTCAACATACCGATCAATTTCGGCGATTTCAACCTGATGAGCGTTCCCGAGATGCTCGACCTCGCGATCGAGAACGCCTTGCCGCCCGCCGATCGAAAGCACGTGGAACCGTGGCGCGGCGTCGGATCAATTCGTATGTATATGGGTAACGGTCGTATACAATCCGATATTTCGCAATTGCTTGAGGGCGCCGCGACGCAGGATCGATTCGGCGAGCTGAAAGCGAAGATCGACTCCGCGGTCGAAAAACATCCCGAATGGCTCGGCGGCAAAGCGCTCGCGGGGTTGATCGCGATCCGCTCCGACGAGCCCGATCAAGGGATCAAAATGATCGAAGACGTTCTAACCAAACCGCAAGACGACCGGGATTACGGCCGGGCGCCGGCGTATTGGTCGATCGCGCAGGAGATCGAAGACGACGATCGTTGCGCCGATCTCGCGGTACGGCTGTATGAACGCGTGATCAAAAACGGCACGGGGCTTGCGAACGATCCGGTCAACGGACCCCTCCGATCCTACATCAGGGCGTTGAAAAAAATCGGCGACAAACCCGCGGCGCGGGCGAAGTTAATCGAATTCGCTAATCAAGATTTGTACGACGCGTATAACGCTCAGTATGGAAAGTACCTCCAAATTCAAAATGATCAATTCGCGGCGGATGAACTCGTCGATCTTGGATATCCGATCGACGCGATCCGCATTTACAACGCGATGTTTTCCGCGCTCGAAACGCTCTCGCCCGAGGTGAATTACGGTATGACGAGGGATCAGTTCGCCGCGGCGGCTCGCGAGGGGGTTAAAAAGACGCTCGAACTCCTCAAAGGAGACGAGTTCATCGAAGGAGTGCGCGAGCTTTTAAGGCCCGCCGCGAAAACCTCCAAGAAAAAAAGCGGAGGCGACGGGAATACGGAAAAGAATCCGCGATCGGTTCTCGATTTCGCTCTGTTCGTTTATCCTCCCGAGCTCGACGTTTGTGAGGTGACGAGCGTGATCGCGGTCGCGATCGAATCCGCCGCGGGGCGATCGGGGCTTCCCGCTCCGCTCAAAGAAGATATCGCCAAACTCGAACATGATCACGCCGACGACCTTTCGGTTCGAATCGTCGCGGCGCTCGCGGCGCTCGCCGAGGGCGAACCCGCCGCGATCTCACGCGAACTCAAATCGCTATCCAAGATCGTCGATCAAAATCCTCTTGAAACGCTTTCGGGTAAAGAACGGGCGAACGCGCGCCGACGCGCCGACGCCGCTCGACAAACGCCCCTCTGGCTGGTCGCTCGCGCGTGCTGGAAAATCGATGCGTATCGATCTCAGGGAGACGTTTTCGCGTCCCGCGCTCTTGAAGCCGCTCGAAGACTGCTCGATACGAATTTCTCTCTCGCGATGCTGCGCGAATGGGGCGCCGACGCGCTCGCGCATCACGATCGTAAGACCGCCGAAAAACGCTTCGGCGAGATGCTCGCGATCATTCTTCCCAAGCCTCCCGAAACCAAAGTGAATGAGAATAAGAAACCGGGCGCCGCTCAAAATCAAAATCAAAATCAAAATCAAATTCCAAATCAATCTCGGGCTCAAACTCAATCTCAATCGTCGGCGAAGCCCGTTTCCACGCCTACGCCGAACTCCCCTTCGGCGCCGACTCCAAACGCTCCTTCGGCCCCGGCGACGGATTCGAAAAAGAAATCCAAGAATTCGGATACAAACGATTCTAAAGAAACAAAAGACAAGAATAATCTCAGCCGGTCCGCGTCGCCCGGGTTATCCTCGGTTAAGAATTCGACGGTTTTGATTCGATCACGCGGCGATCGATCGAACGCGGGGCGATCGCGATCGACGCGAACGATCAGGCGCGTCAGGCGGCAGGTGATGATGAAAGTCGCCTCGCCCTCGGCGGCTCGACGAAAAGGATCGTCGGTTTTGCCGTCGAATTCGACCGCGGTCACGCTCGAGCGATTCCAGAAGGCGATGGAATACGCCGAGTTCACCGCCGAGGGGGATCTGACCGAACTCTCGATCCAGGCGGTGCGCGACGCGTTGAAAGGAGGCCCTCCGCTCCAGAATCTCGCCGCGATGAACGACGCCCGAGTCATGGGAAATCGAATGAATATGGGTGATAATCCCTATATGATTCAAGGAGCGATCGCGGCTCAACAGGCGATCGACGATCTTCAGCGGATCTGGGATCGGAAAGGCGTTCCGGCGGAGAAGGTTTACGAAACGCTCGTCGAAGTCGTGCTTCCGCCGGGTCGACCGAGCGAAATCTTCACGTATGATCGTCCTTTAAGGATGAGCGTTCTTTTGAGGCCGACGGGGGTCGGGTCGATCTTGGCGGGCTGGGCGAAGCGAGCCGGCAAGCTCGACGATTTGCGCGCGAGAGTCGACGAGCGGTCGAAATCGCCTCTTTCGGAGGTCGAGGCGGCTTCGCTTCGCGTTCAGATCGAGCGCGCCTCGGAGGATCGTCCCAGGCTGATGAAGGCTCTCGACGATTTCGACGCGAGGCTCAAAAAGGACACGCTCGAGGAAACCGCCGAGAAGGCGTGGCGGGCGCTCGCTCCCTTACTCGACGACCCCGATCCCGCGGTTTCGCTTCGAGTCGCGGCGATCCTCGGCGTCGCCTCCAAACGGTTCGACGCGACCAACGGAGCGAGCCCGACTTTAACGAATACGCACGTAAGCGTTTCTAAGCGTTATTTCACGCTCGGCCGACCCGACGACGCGGTGAAACAATTGCGCGATATGATCGCCGATCTCGATCGCGCGACTTCGCGTAATTTCGCCGGCGGGCTGATGTGGCGGAAGCAACACCTCGATCAGGCCGCGAGCGTCTGTTTCGAGGCGGGAAGAATCGCCGAGGGGTTGGAATTTCTCGGCGAACTCGCCGATCTTCCTCCTATTAAAGACGATCAATATCAGGACATGAACCTACTGAGTTCTTTAAATCTCCTGGATTCGGCGATCGGCGCGAAATCGGCCGACGAACGGTACGCGATTTTGCGCGATTGGACTTTGCCGACCGAGAAAAGGAAATCGGTGCGGATTCTCGCGGGGAGCGTTCGCCGCGATCGCGTTCCGCTCGAATTTCGACGTCGATCGGATCGGTTCGACGTCGGTTCGGAGATCGTTTCGACCGCGAATCTCTTGATCGAAGCCGCGCGTCGGGCGGGTAAGCTCGACGAGCTCGATCGATCCGCCGCGGCCGCCGCCGAGGGGAAACTCGAGAACGGATCGACGCTTTATATCCTCACGCGTTTGGCGCTCGGTCGCGAGCGATCGATCGTCAAAACCCTCGAGGATCGGCTCGACGAGATCCGCCGCAAGGTTCCGCCGCCGAGCGAACCGACCTCGCCTTACGGCGGTCGACCGATTAAAGTCGTGGATAATTTGGATTATTTGATCGCTCGGGGTTGTTTATTTTCGACCGACGCCGGAGTGCGCGCGATCGGATTGAAGGCCGCCGACGCGATCGCCGAGCACTCGGGGAGGATGGATTCGCAAACGCACCGTGATCTGCTCGCCGAGGACGAAGCCGCCGCGGCGCTCGGTCGGCTCGACCCGAAGGCGCGTTTCATCGGGAACGATCCCGGCCTGCGGTTTTGGAGCGTCGGCGAGGGGAGGGGGGATCGCGATCGACCCGCCGCGGCGAAGTCGCTTGCTTTCGGCGTTCCCGATTGGGTTTACGCCGAGGGGATCGTCGCGCATTCGCCGGGGGGAAAATTGAACCGGCTCGATTTCGCTTATCCGCTCGCGGGCGATTTCACCTTCAAAGTCGACGCTTTTCTCGGCGAGAAACCCGCCGAGGGAGACGGCGCGATCTCGTTCGGAGGAATCGATTATGTATTGATACCTGATGATTATTCCGATCCTCATGTGGAAACCGTCGGCCGATCGGGCGAACGGATCGATCATTCGCAGTCTCCTTCGCTCGCCGCGAATCGATTCGACGCGATCACGATCGAATCCAGGGAGGGGAAAGTACGATGCTTGATCAACGGTCGATTATTTCATGAGGATGAAACTCCGAGCGCGAATTTCCCCTGGCTCGCGCTTGTCGCGCGGTCGAATTCGGTGGCGTGGCGAAACGCCCGAATCGAAGGAAAACCGACGATTCCGCGCACGGTCGATCTTTTCGCCGACGATCGATTCGACGGCTGGAATTCGCTTTACGACGATTCGTTCCCGGCTTTCCGCGGACTTACGAAAAAAGAACGCGCCGCGGCGATCGAGGCGCGGAACAAACCCGTCAAATCGCCGAAATCCAAGCTCCGCGGCGCGCCGAATTTAATATATGGTAACAGATATGAAAATGAGATGCAGGGATCGCGCGATAATCCCGCTTGGCGTGTCGACGACGGGGAGATCAAGGCGAATCGAACCGATCCCGTGCGAGAACATCTTGATTCGTACCCGAGCTTCATTCAATACCGCCGTCCGTTGCGCGGCGGCGAAAAGATCCATTACGAATTTTATTATGATACCAGCGAATACCAGGTTCATCCCGCGCTCGGCTCGCTCGTCTTTTTATTGGGAGACGATCTCAAGCTCCATTGGGAGCGCGTGTATCGCGGAACGGATTGGGCCGGCGCCGGCAAAGACCGACTCGCCGAGGCGCCGAATCGCCGCGGGCCGAAGCGGTTCCCCCTCAAAATCGGCGGCTGGAATTCGGTCGAACTCGCGATCGACAAGGCCGACGCGGTTTCGCTCAGACTTAACAGCGAATTAATTTATGAGCGAACGCTTGAATATGATGAGGATCGGACGTTCGGGTTCTTTCATGAAAAGAATCGCTCGTCGGTTCGGCTGCGGAAAGTCGAGCTTTCGGGCGATCGGCCCGAGGATCTTCCCGCCGATAAGCTCGCGAATTTGTTCGAGCTTTCCGAGATCGCCGAGCGGTCGATTCCCTCGGCGAAGACGCGTTCGGCGATCGTCGGCGACCGTTATTTCCGCCTTGACGCGTCCAAGATCGTCGCCGCGGCGAAGTCGATGAACGACGAAGCCGCTTATGCGTTTTTGGCGGATTGGACGCTCGCGGGGGAGGCGCGTTACGCGTTTCGAACCGCGGGTTCGTTCCGTACCGAGGGGGCTTCGCGGCGGATCGTGCTCGATTCGCCCCCTCTCGCGTTGATCGCGATCGCCGACCGGTTGAAGAAGCTCGACGAACTCGCGGCGAAGATCGAGGCGATTCCCGATCGATCGGCCGAAATCGATCGCGGCAAGTACGCGATCCTCGCTCTCGTCGACGCCCGAAGACGCCGATTCGACGAGGCTCGGAAAGCGCTCGCGTCGCTCGCCGAAAAATCGCGAACGTTACCCGATCTCACCCCCGCTTACGAATTCGACCCCGAGCTTTTGGTTTTGTGGGGTTCTCTCGACGCCCCCGAGCTTCGACCCGAGGCGAAGGCGTTCGCCGATGTGCTTATATCTCGAAACAAGCGGCTCCAAACCGCGAAGGTCGAATTTCACGATCCCGATTTTTGGGCGATTCGAATCGCCGATCTATCGAGTCGATTGGAGCGATTGATCGCCGATCCCAAAGCCTCGCCGGTCGAAGAATCCGTCGTTTCGATTCCGGGCTGGACGGCTTATTCGATCGAATCTTACGGCGATCACGCCGCGGCGCTTCCCCGCGCTTGCTGGACGCTCAAGGACGGAGTGATCGCGCACGCTCCCGGTCGATCAAAAGATTATCTAATTTATCAAACGCCGATCGGCGGAGATTATCAATTGGATTATGAGGTTAATCGTCTTGGAACGGATCAGATTCGCGTGGTGATCGGCGGTACGGCGATCGCGATTTCCGACGACAAGAAGCTCGAGATCGGAGCGATCGGTTCGACTTCAAGGAAGATCGATATCAAACCTCCGTTAGACGATTCGCCTTCGGGTTGGGTCTCGTTTTCGATCGCGGTGAAGGGGAATACGACGACGATCTCGGTCGGCGGTCGGAAGATTCACGACGAGCCGATCGGCGCGAACCGAGATCCCTGGATTTGTTTATATCAAGAGGCGCTCGGTCGAGGTTCGATTCGAGGGATGAGGATCAAAGGGGGAGCGGCCGAGACGAGAATCGACCTTTCCGCTGGATCTTCGCTCGCCGCGTGGAGGCGCGATTATTTCGGCGCGCGGTCGGCGAAAGCTTGGTTCAAACGCGGCGGCGAGATTTTCGGCAAGGGGCCGAAAAAATACGACGACGACGACGCGAACAATCGCCGAATCATGTATGAGGGGATCATGCAATCTCGATCCGACGAGATCGAGAATCGGGGTTCGGACGTCGAGGCGGTTTTCGTTTACAATCGCCCGATTCGCGACGGATCGACGATCGAGTACGAGTTTTATCGAGACGACGCGGCCAGGATCGGTTCGAGCCCCGCGTTCGGCGGCCGAGCGTTTTTGATCGAACGCGAGGGGGTTAAGGTTCACACGATCACCGATCGCGGCTACGAAACGCGAGGGATCAAAGCCGACGACGCCGTCGCGGTCGAAGGCGATCGCCGCGGCGCGGCGCCTCTTCCCGTCAAAGATAAAGCGTGGAATCGTATGAAAATAACGATTTATGAAGGTAAGATCACGTTAACGCTTAACGATCGATTGATTTACGAGACCGCGATCGATCCCGCCGAGCCCGCGTTGTTCGGGATCTTTCATTACGAGGATCGGACCGAGGCGCGGGTCCGGAAGGTTTTTCTCGCTCCGCCGGCGGGGGTCGAGACTCCCAAGGGGAGTTTAATCGCCGAACCGCGTTGATCGTCGAACCAGAATCCGTTGAACGGCGCGGGCGCACGATTTCAACCAATAAAAACATCCAAGATTGATAAAGCGAGAAGTAATATGTCGCTTTCACGCAGGGATCTTTTTAAGCGAGCGGGGATCGTCGGTACGACAATTGGAGCGGGATTTCGCGGGATTCGCCCCGTTTCGGCGGCGGTCGAGTTAGGCGCGGAGCCTCGAGCGATTCGAGTCGCGGGGCGCGACGTTTCGATCGCGATCGAGCCCGTCGGTCGATCGACGACGAGGATCTCGATCGTTCCGGTCGAAAACGGCTCGGCGGGCGAGGTTACGAACTTCGGCGCGCTCGTCGAGAGCGATCGTCGCGGACCCGTCGCTCGTGTTACAAGGCTCGGCGACCCCGTGACGATCGCGTCGGGCGATTCTCGTGTATACATATCGGCGAATCCGCTGACGATTCGAGTCGACGACGCGACGGGTCGAACGGTTCAACGACTGACGATCGATTCCGAATCCGCCGCGGTCGATTTCGACCTCGGCGACGGTCCGATTTTGGGTTTGGGCGAAGGAGGGGCGCAGTTCGATCGTCGCGGGTCGATCGATCGGATGCGAAGCGGGCAGGGGGGGTATCGGTTGCGAACGCACGGCGGTCGCGTGCCGATCCCGTGGCTGATCGGCACAAAAGGCTGGGGGATGTTTATTCATCAACCTTTAGGAACCTTTGATCTCACGCGCGAGTCGGGTCGATTTTCTCCGCAAGACGCGGCCTCGGCTTTGCCGATCGACGTGTTCGTCGTCGCGTCCGCCGATCCGACGAGGATCCTCGAGGAATACGCGACGATCACCGGTTTTCCTGAGCTTCCTCCGTTGTGGTCGCTCGGATATCAACAATCGCATCGGACGCTCGCCGACCGCGACGAGATCCTTGGGATCGCGCGGGCGTTCCGCGAAAAAAAACTCCCGTGCGACGCGTTGATTTATCTGGGAACGGGCTTTTGTCCGTCGGGCTGGAATACGGGACACGGTTCGTTTATGTTTAATAAGTCGGTATTTCCCGATCCGAACGCCATGATCGACCGACTCCACGCGCTTCATTTTCATGTCGTTCCGCATATCGTGATCCGATCGAAAACGTTGCGGGGGACGGTCGCCGATCGATTCGACGCGGCTCATCCGCGCGACGAGGAGGTTGCGAGTTACTGGAACGAGCATCGTCCCGCGCTCGCCGCGGGATTCGACGGCTGGTGGCCCGACGAGGGGGATCCGCTCGACGTCGCGTCGAGGCTCGCTCGGATTCGCATGTATTGGGAAGGGTCGAGGCTCGATCGTCCCGACGTTCGTCCGTTTGCGCTTCATCGCAACGGCGCCCCCGGGATGGCGCGGTATGCGCCGTTTCTTTGGTCGGGGGACGTCCATTCGACGTGGGAGACGCTGAAAACGCACGTGCCGATCGCGATCAACACGTCGCTTTCGGGAATCCCGTATTGGGGGACAGACACGGGAGGTTTTATTCCCACCAAGGAGCTAACGGGAGAATTATATGTACGCTGGTTCCAATTCAGCGCGTTTTGTCCGTCGTTTCGGTCGCACGGCAGGACGTGGAAGTTGCGGTTGCCGTGGGGCTGGAACACGGGGGAGCTCGGTCCCGACGAGATTCGGCCGAACGGCGACGCGGCGAATCCCGATCCCTCCGAACTGAGAAACGCCGAGGTCGAGCCGATTTGTCGCAAGTTTCTCGAACTTCGCTATCGCATGCTGCTGTATTTATATAGTATTGTGCATGAATGTTGTAAAACGGGGATTCCGATCATTCGAGCTCTTTGGTTGCGCTATCCCGACGATTCGGTCGCGGTCGCGCGAGGCGACGAATTCCTTTGGGGTCCGAGCGTTTTGGTCGCGCCCGTGACCGAGAAGGGGGCGGTTTCTCGACGCGTGTATTTGCCCCGCGGCGGTTGGTACGATTTTTGGACCGACGAGCGGTTTGAAGGAGGGCGCGAGATCGACGTGAAGGTTGATCTTACAATAATACCTATATATATAAGTTCGGGATCGATTGTGCCGCTCGGTCCCGTCAAGCAATATGTGGACGAACCGATCGACGAGCCGTTGACGCTTGCGATTTATCCCGGCGCCGACGGCGAATTTCTGTTGTATGAAGACGACGGGAAGACGTTCGGCTATCAAACGGGGGATTGGACGGGGATTCGCATGCGTTGGAACGACGCCGGTCGCGAGCTGAGCTTCGCTCTCGCCGAGGGTTCTCGGCTTCGTCCTCCGCACAATCGAGTCTTCCGCGCCCGCGTGGTTCCCTCGACCGAGACCCGCGAAGTCGTCTTCGCCGGAAAACCTGTTTCGGTGGTTTGGTGATCGTCGCAGGCGCGCCGTGAACGCCCCAGAACCCAGACATCCAGTCCCAGAACCCAGAGTCCCAGGACCCAGAAGTCCCAGGACCTAGACACCTAGGAATTGACCGACCTCGGAACGCAGACGCCCTTGAACGCAGTCGCACCCGAGGAGCCAGACACCCGTACAGCAAAATCCAGAAAGCAAAATCCAGACACCCAAGATTTGATCGTCTTCAAATTTCCTAATCGTCGCATAGAACCCAAGTTAACAATATTTAAGGGTAAGGAATCGCCCATGAACGCAGACATCCAGGATTTGACCGACTTCAAATTTCCAACCGAGGAGCCCAACCGAGGAGCCAGACACCCAGAATCTGACCTCTCCAAAACCCAGACACTCACATTCCAAAACCCAGACACCCAAGATTTGATCGTCTTCAAATTTCCTAATCGTCGCATAGAACCCAAGTTAACAATGTTTAAGGGCAAGGAATCGCGCCCATGAACGCAGACATCCAGGATTTGACCGACTTCAAATTTCCAACCGAGGAGCCAGACACCCAACCGAGGAGCCAGACACCCGAGGAGCCAGACACCCAGAATCTGACCTCTCCAAAACCCGAGGAGCCGGACACCCAGAATCAGACCTCTCCAAAACCCAGACACCCAAGATTTGATCGTCTTCAAATTTCCTGATCGTCGCATAGAACCCAAGTTAACAATTGTGTTGCCTGCGCATCCCAGGTATCGTAGAACCCCCTTTAGTCCGAACTTTGCGGAGTACAAAAAACATAAATACAGCGTGGTACTTATGTTATGATAAAAACGTTAGGGCCTTTCAGGCTACGGGGTCACACCCAAAAGATCAAAAACCTTCTTCTGCAAATCCGTGGCGACAGTGTTCATTGTTAATAGGGATGAATCGTTTGCATTGATTCGTATTTTGTTCATCGCCAATGTACCAAGATCCTGAAGTAGCGTTCGAAAACTGTGAACGGGAGCACCGTCCTCAGTTCGTTTCGTCTTTTCCTTGGCCTTCGCCTCGTCCGATCGCGGCGCCGGTCGCACGATCGATTCCCTCGACTCCTCCGCTTCCGCTCGACAATGATCGTCGAACAGAATCGGAGCAAGCTTCCGGATCATGTGCCATTCGACGTAATAAGCAAGCATACACAAAAAGACGTGTGCGCGAATTCGATCGTCCGTCCAATGAAAAATAGGCCTCACTTTCAGATCGATCGTCTTGAGGCTTCGGAAGGCCTTCTCAACCTGGGATAGTCGTTTGTAAGCGCCGACGACTTGATCGGACTTCATCTCTTCGGATTTGATCGAAGTTCGAATGACGTAGATTCCGTCGAGCCTAGCCTCCTCCTCGATCTTCTCGAGGTATCGCTCATAAGTGAATAAATTATTATTAATTTCATGTTTTAAATGTTTGTCGACATTGTTATTGTTAACGACCATTCCGAGCTCTAAAGAGATCTGATTTCCGCCTCGAAGCGGGTTCGTACGTTTCATAGTTCGATCAACAATTATATTTAAATATTTTTAGATCGACGACAATAACGACTTGCGAGTCTTCGCTCGTTGGTCGGACAAATGAGGGTTTCGGCATGCGATCAAGCGTTCCCCGGATAATCCTCCGATTCGATCTCGGGCAAATCCTTCTCATCAAATAAAGACGGTTGGATTTCTCCCTGCTTCATAAGCTTTTTGATCGATTGAGATCTTAACGCGCCGATCCATTCGAGATTCGGGTCCGTCTTCCTCAGTTGCTCGATCGAATTGGTCGTAATCAACCCTCGATCGGCGACGATCACGATGCGTTTGATCCCGAATCGTTCGCGAATTTTTTCGATTTGAGGTCCCAAGGTCTTGGAATCCGCCGTTTTTCCCTCGAAGACCTCGATCGAGATCGGACATCCTTCATCGTTGCAGATCAGCCCGTAAACGATTTGAGGGTGATCCTTTTTACCGTCTCGATTGTGACCGAACGAAACCAAAGGCGGTTTTGTTCCCGTATAATAACTGCTCGAAACATTATAAAGTATGAGTGTACTATCACTAAGATGTTTTTTCGCCAAACTTTTCTCAATGAAAACCTGACGCTTTAATCCAGACTTTTCGACCGGACGCAATTGGCTTCTCCGATTGGGGTTCTGGGAACTGAATCGGCCCAAAGAGAAAGCCGACGATTGGATTTTGATGACCGATCATTCTATTCAAATCGGAACCGTGAAAT
>JAJYWB010000003.1 GCA_021791715.1 Planctomycetota bacterium
TAATAATATAACGGCTCACCAGGAGGTTCGCTCTCCCAAATTCAGTTCGCCCTCCCAAATTCGGTTCACCCTTCCATAATTGTTACGCGGCCCCAAAAACGGTTCTCGGACCCAAAATTGATAATCGGCGACAAAACCGGTTTGCGCTCTCGATTAATAATATAACGGCTCACCAGGAGATTCGCCCTCCCAAATTCAGTTCGCCCTCCCAAATCAGGTTCGCATTCCCAAAATTGTTACGCGGTCCCCAAAACGGTTCTCGGACCCAAAATTGATAATCGGCGACAAAACCGGTTTGCGCTCTCGATTAATAATATAACGGCTCACCAGGAGGTTCGCCCTCCCAAATTCAGTTCGCCCTCCCAAATCAGGTTCGCATTCCCAAAATTGTTACGCGGTCCCCAAAACGGTTCTCGGACCCAAAATTGATAATCGGTGACAAAACCCGGTTTGCGCACTCGATTAATAATATAACGGCTCACCAGGAGGTTCGCCCTCCCAAATCAGGTTCTCGGACCCAAAATTGATAATCGGTGACAAAAACTGTACGCGCTCTTGATTAATGATATAAGGGCTTTATCTTCTCGGCCGATCGCGGCCCGCGGGATCGAGCCCGATGATTCGCCCCCGCGGCCGGGCGCGATCCAAAACCACCGCGCCGATTCGGCTCGTGTCGTCGGTTCCTCGATTATCCATCATATCATAAACATCAATTCGAATCTGAAACCGATCGGGCGCCTTCGCCGGAACGTTCCAAACATATCGACCCGTGTTGTCGATACGCTCGCGCGTGATCAATCGCCATTTCGCCTCGGGCTGATCGGGTTTGTAAGCCAACAGCACCGATCCGGGACCGAGATGCTGATCCTCGGCCTTCCATGTGATGATCACTTTAGACGTTTGCCCGTCGGTGACGACTCGAGGCGGATCGAGAGTCACCGTCGGCGGGGTCGAATCGACCTCGACCCAGATTTGAGGACGATCGCCGGGCGCGGGGGGAGGATCGCCGAGCCCGTTCGCCGATTGCGCCACGAGCGTGAGACCGAACGTCCCCTCACCCCCCAGATTGACGTCGTAAGGCGAGACGTGATCGGGATCTTCATCAAGCCGGCTCCAACTCCGACCGCCGTCGCGAGTCACCCAAAGCTCGACGACGGCGGGACCGTTCGGACCGGCGTCGTCGACATCGTACTTCAGATCGAATCGCGGCGACGATACCCGTAAATTCGGCGCTCCGCGCGACGCCCGATCGTCATTATGCGCTTTCACTTGCGAATTCTGTTGGTATTCGGAATCGTCGATTTTCGAGGAGTCTTCGCTCTCGGATTCAACCCTCCGACGTTCTCGCGGCGGTTTGGCTCTTTGAGCGGAGTGTTCGGCGCGGTCGCGATCGGTAGAAGCCGGCGCCGAATCGGCCGGCCGGATTGGCGGAGGAGGATCGGCCTCGGTCGATTCGCCCGTCGGCTGCACCGGCGCCGTATCGGTCGCAGCGCCGTCGGGAAGCGCGATTTCGACCTCCTGAACGTTGCCGGCCTCGTCGGCGACGCTCGCGCGAGCCCGGATCGGCTCGGCGGTCCCCGCGTCCCACGTCGCCTCGCCGATCGGCGTCGGTCGGCGAACCGGAACCCGCCGCCATTCGCGAACCCCCTCAACATGATACTCGATCATTAATGTTTTTAATTTTAGATGCTCGTCGCGCGCCTCCCAGCGGACGGTCGCCATGCTTCCGCGCCGACCGCGCGGTTCAAGCAAAAGCGAAGGCGGGGTCGTGTCGACGACGACTTTCATTCGAGGTTCAACATATTCATTCTTGCCGGGGAAAATTCGTCCCTCGTCGTCGACCGAGCGGACCGAGAACCAGTATTCGCCGTCGCGCGGGGCTTTGAAGATGAAGTAATTGCGATCGCCGCCGGCGCGATCGACGGGACCTTCGCCCCACGTTTCTCCCTGGTCGGTCGAAGCCCAAAGCTGGACCTCGCGGAGATGAGTCATTTCGCGCGGGTCGGCGTTGAATTTGATCCGAAACGACGGCTTGGAATAATAAACGAGCGGCGCCGAAGCGACCTCGGCGTGCGATCGCGCGTCGTTCCTCGGCGATCCGTCGTCGCGCCGGCCCGCCTGCGTTCGCGTTCCCCCGTCGCCTCGATACCGAGCGTCTTCGGTCTGCGCCCGACTCGAAACCGTCGCGATCCAGATCGCCGAAAGCGCGCACAGAACCGCGGCGATCGGGGGCTTCCCCGCTGCCGCGCTCCCTCCGCGTTCCTTCGGCGTTTCGACCGCCATTCGGCTTCTCCACTAATATGATTAGATCATAAAACGAACGACGTTTTGAAAACCTCGTATGTTTACGGCTTGAGATCGATCGACAATCCCGCCACGCATAAGATCACGCGATCGCTCGCCGCGGCGATCCTACGATTAACGGTCCCTTGCAGGTCGGCGAACCGACGAGCCAGGCGATTTTCGGGGACGACTCCCCAGCCGACCTCGTTCGAAACCCAAACGACTCGCTCGGTCGATTCGCTCGCCGCCGCGACCGCTCGGTCGACCAAAGCGACGATCTCGCCGTCGGTTCTCGGGTTTTGATCGTCGATCCCAAGCATCAGATTCCCCAGCCAAAGCGTGACGCAATCGATCAGGATCGAGCCGAATCGGCCCGTTTCGTTTCGGATGATCGGTTCCAGGTCGACCGATCCCTCGATCGTTTTCCAATCGTCGGGCCGATCGACCCGATGTCTCCGCACGCGTTCCACCATCTCCTCGTCGTTCGGGTCGACGATCGCGGTGGCGACGAACGACACCGGCGGCTTCTCCGCGGCGAGTCGCGCCGCGAGATCGCTCTTACCAGACCTCGACCCGCCTAAAACGAGGATCGTTTCTCCCATCGATTCGGCTTTCTCATCGTGATCGGGCTCACGCGGAAAAATAGACCGAGAGACGAGGCGCCCCTCGCCAGCCTTGGTTATCGACGGATCACAAGAGTCCGCTTGAACCGAATCCGCGGGTTGTTCCCATTGCAACGGTTTCAAGGCGCGAAGAAAACGCCGGCCGTTAGCGGTCGATCGTCCGCGATCCAAGCCTTTTCTGAACGCATTTTCACCAAGAATCGCCCTGGGGAGATTGAAACGCGTAAGCCGCATAAACCGCCGTTTCGGTAAGTTCGACGACCGCTCCCAAGACATCTCCGGTGATTCCGCCGATCTTTTTGCGAGCGAATCGGACGATTCCATAAGCGATCGCCAGAGCGCACGCCGCCGCGATGAGACCTTCCCCACGACCGATCAGCGAAGCCGCGATCAAAACCAATGTGACTGCGAATCCCGCGTCGCGATCATTCGAAGCGTCGATCAAAAGTTTCCCAGTCCCGTCGCGTCGGGCGTATCGACCGAAACCCGCGGCGAAGATGATCAAAGTACGCGAGATCAAACCGCCGAGAATCAGCGCCCGCGCAACGTTCGTAGAACGGATCGCCGTGAGCAACGCCGATTTAATCAATAATATCATGATAAGTGCAATAACGCCGTAGCTTCCGATATGTGGATCGCGCATCGCGGCGAGGCGACGATCGCGATCGCCCGCGAGAAACAAGCCGTCGGCCGAGTCGGCGGCGCCGTCGAGATGCAATCCCCCCGTCGCGATCACTCCCGCCAAAACCGTGAAACAAGCCGCCGCGAACGACGAGTGCGCAAATCGGAACGAGAGCAAATAAACATATTGATAAATTAGTCCAAGAATCAATCCGACGACGGAGAAGGCGATTCGCGAGGCGGCGATCTCTTCGGACGAGGCTTCGGCTTCTCGACCGCCGACGGGGAGGATCGTAAGCGCCGCGAAGGCGAGCCGGATCAGGCGGAACGCTCCGCGGAACATGTTAGGATCGCTCGCCGCGGTGTTTCTGAACGATTCCAACATAGCGTGCGGCGAGATCTCGAATACGATCGAAATCACACGCGGCGACGGCTTTGGCTTCGACGAGCGACCCGCCGACGCCGAGACAGCACGCTCCCGCTTTAAGAAAATCGGCCGCGGTCGTCAGGTCGACACCCCCCGTCGGCATCAGTCGAATTTGCGGCAACGGCGCCTTGATCGCTCGAAGATAATCGGCCCCGCCGACGACATGCGCGGGGAAAACCTTCACGATATCGGCGCCGGCCTCCCACGCGGTGACGATCTCGGTCGGTGTCATCGCTCCGGGCATCACGGGTTTGGAATAACGCCGACAGAGCCTGACGACATCGAGATTGAGCGACGGAGCGACGATGTATTCGGCGCCCGCGAGAATCGCCTGCCTCGCGGTTTCGGGGTCGAGGACCGTTCCAGCGCCCAACACGACCGAATCGCCGACCTCGGCGCGAACCCGGCGGATCACCTCGATCGCGTCGGGAACGGTGAAAGTAATCTCGGCCGCGGTCACTCCCCCCTCGGCGAGCGCCTTGACGACATGCGCCAGTTTCTCACCCGAATCGGCCCTGACGACCGCGACAATCCCACAATTCAAGATACGTTCTAACGTGTCGTCTCGGCTCATGATTCGGATCACCTTGATCTTACGGAAGAAGCGGTTCGAGCGCGTGTCGATCGCGTCGACCGACGCGGCGGATCGGTCGCACACCGTCTCGAACGATATCTCGCTCGAACGAGCCACGTCAAGTCGGGTGAAGATCGTGATGATCGGTCGGAAGGTTGATCATACGAGCGGGCGAACCGCGGTGCGAGCCCGTCTTGTAGGAATAAGTACTAATATGAAACGACGGCTCGATCGGCGCTTCGCCCGCACGGAATCGATTGCGAATTCAATCGCCGGCGTGGTCGCGACCGAGATCGATCATTGTTTAACATTCCATCCATGACCGCGTTGATTCCGCGAAACACCATACGGGTGGCGATTCGTCGTCGTCGTTCATGTACTAGGTTTATCATAATCGCGGGGTCTACAAGGTCTCTCCTCGAGGCTTTACCGCGAACAAACATAAACTAACAAGAAATTCATCGATTGGACCGCGATGATCGCGAACAAGCGGATCGTCGAATCCGATTCAATCGTAAGGGATATCTGCGATGATCGTATCGCGAATACAGAAAGCAAAGGAACGTCGAGGGGCGATCGTCGTCGTCGAATTCGCGGTCGTCGTCTCATTCATCCTGATGCCGCTTTTATTGGGAATATGGGAGCTGGGGCGTATTCTCGAACTCCAGCAGGTACTCGCCAACGCGGCTCGCGAGGGGGGGCGAATCGCCGCCGCGGGACAGGCGACTTCCGCTCAGGTCGCTCAGGTCGTCGCCAATTACATCAACCAAAATAACCCAAATATCGTTATTAATCCCGCGAAATTGACGATCACGATTCAAAATCTTACGAGCCCTGGAACCGACCCGTCGCAGGCGAACCAGCTCGATCAGATCCAGGTCACTGCGAGCATCCCGTTCAGCGACGTAAGGTGGGATGTCACCGTGTTCAAACCGTTGATCAGTCCGAGCACGATCGTCACGGGAACCGGGGTTTGGTATTCGCTCCGCGATCAAACGTACCCCGCTCCACCCACGCCGAGTTATCAATAAACATTTTGATACGTTAATGATAAAATCGGAGAAACGCCATGAAAATCGTTCAACAACGAACGAGAACGAGCCGTCGTCGCCGAGGGGGTGGAATCGTCGTCGAGATGGCGTTCATCTTGCCGATGTTTCTCTCGTTCCTGTTCGGAATCGTCGAATACGGTCGGCTCGTGATGATGCTTCAATTGATCACGAACGCGGCGCGGGAGGGAGCTCGGGTCGCGGCGTTCAGCGTCGGAACGAACATCACCACGGCACAGATTCAAACGATTGTTCAAAATTCGATGGCGGGATTCTCGATTCAGAATCAAACAATCAGCGTTTATAAGTACAATCCGTCGAATCCCGCCGATCAAACGCAATCGTGGACGACGGCGCAGGCTTTCACCGACGAGGTCGCGGTGCGAGTGAGCGGTACGTTCACCTCGATGCTGCCGCTTTACGAGATCAATCCTCTCAGCATCGTGCTGCCGCAGTCGGTGCCGATCCAGATCACGTCGATCATGGAGGCCGAATCGGGCTGACGATCAACGAAAGATTATATCGTTACATGCGGTTAATTCGATGCGGTTCGTTAGGTGCGACGAGTTTTTGATTCGTTCGAGTTAAGGAGAATAATTCCTATGATGATAAGCGGATGCGTTGGATTCGGTCGCGACGATCGCGGCAGTATCATGCCGATGACAGCCGTCGCGATCGCGGTGATTTGCGGATTCACCGGTCTCGCGATCGATCTGGGGATGATGGCGATAGCCAAGAATCAATGCCAGAACGCCGCCGACGCCGCGGCGCTCACAGCGGCTCGGACTCTCACCGGCGGATCGAACCCGAACACCTCGGGCGCCGTCGCGAACGGAACGAGCGCCGTCACGCAGGCGCAGATTATCGGCGGGTCGTTCCAATCGGGCGACGTCTCCATTACAAACGGGTCGTTCTATTACAACATGAACGATCAAACGTTTCATTGGACGACGACGAATCCGACGACGTATAACCTTTCGCAGGCGACCGTCACGCACGCTCCCAACACGGCGTTTTCGAAGATCTTCGGATATCAAACGTTCAATCTCGCCGCGAACGCGACCGCGGCGCATCGCCCGCGCGACGTCTCGATCGTCCTCGATTATTCGGGGTCGATGAACAACGAGAGCGATTTTTGGAATTGCGAAACATATTTGGGGAACATGATCAACACCCCCAACAGCGGCGACGCCACCGTGCCGCAGTTCGGCCATTACTCGGATACGACCGCCGCGAATTTGATTCAGACGAGCACAGATCCGCGGGTCGGAATGTGTAACATTACGCAATCCGTCCTCGGCGTCCCTCCGCTCGTGAACGATTATTATCAGATGAACCGAGGCCAACCGACGGTCTACGCGTTCAGCCCCCAGCCGAGCGCCTCGAACATCACGCAATATATGACGACCCCCCTCGGCGATAATTATTACGTGAAAAGCAGCGGCGGTTACGCGCAAACCGTTCAAGATATTACGAACGATTCGGGCGTGAATTTCGGCAATCCGATTTTAAACAAAAAAGGTCAACCGACGGGGTCGTATTATGGATATCAAGCCGCGAATCAAGCGATCAATAACGCGTCGTCGGGTTACGCGTTTAACGGCTACACGATCGGCCCGGGCTATTGGGGCGCGACGTTCTTCATGTGGCCTCCCGATCCAAACAACGATTGGAGATCGCTTTATTTTCTGAACAGCGACGGTTCGGCGATCACCCAGCCCGACAACACGATGTTTTGGAATTCAAGCGGTCAATGGAATTCTCCGACCCAGGGGAATTATCAGGTCAACTACAAAGCGATCCTCTCGTGGATTAAAACGATCAACAGCGCGGCGACGGCACAAAACGGCAATCCGATCTTTCCCAAGCAACTGCGGGCGGGATTGATCACGTATTACACCGCGATTCCGGGCGACGTTCCCTCCTCGGCGTATACTTACAGCAACGCGAACAGCCAGATCTCGAACGCCGATCAACGATTTTGGAAAGAATATATCGATTTCGCGCTCGGAATCTGGAAATCGCCGTTCGGCTCGACGATCACTCCGGGTTCGCCCGCGTGCAGCTACGGACCCGATTATCAGTGGGGGACGGTGCAAATCAGCGCTCCGCCGACGAACGGATCGTATATGAATCCGACCGACAACCCGCTTCGCCCGCGCAATCGCTTCTGGTTCGGCCCGATCACGATGATCCAATACATCGCCGATACGGGGCTCAACCCGGGAACGGTACATGATATCTCGATGTATCCCGCCAAGCTGGGGATCTCGGGAGCTCTTCAAGATATCCAGATCAATCATCCGAACGACATGGTTTCGATGATTCTTTTCAGCAGGCCCCAATACAACAACGACCCTCCGAACATCGGTATGTTCAATTACGCGCAGGCGAATCTGGGAACTGATTATCAATCTATGATCAATGGATTGTGGTATCCTCCCAACAGCGGTCCGGGAAACAACAACGGCTCCGACGTTCGCCCCTGGGATTCGAACGGCGTTCAAACGCCCCGAGCGTACGGCGATTTCTGCGCCAACACCGCGACGCAATACGGATTCCTCCTCGCTTACAACCAGTTCTCAAGTTCGAGCGTCGTCCGAAGCCAAAACGTCGGCGGGCTGGGCCGGATCGGATCGCAACGAATGATTATGTTCGAAACCGACGGCATGGCGAATCAGGACAGTATTCCGCCCCTCTGGTTCACCAACAACGGGCCGAACCAGTCGTATTACAACATCTTACCGGGTCAAACGCTCAACGGAGCGGGCTTCAGTATGAACGATCTGGTGAACTCGGTTATCCCGATCTGCAACAACGCCGACGGCACGCCGGGGAATCCGCCGACGCCATCGGGATACACCGATCTCGGCCATCCCGGCTATTCGACTCCGAGCAAACCCGTGACGATCCAGACGGTCGCTTTCGGAGTCGTCTTCGAGCCGACCGCGAACACGTCGATCCAGCAATACTCGGTTCAAATTGTGCAAACAATCGCACAGGTCGGCGGAACGATCTTTCCGAGTTCGTCGACCGACCCCACCAACGGATTCAAATGGTGCATCGGCACGCTCGCTCAACGACAAGCCAAGCTTCAACAGGCGTTTAGTACGTTCATGGACGACGGAATCACGGTTACTTTGATGAACCCCAACGCGTATGCCAATCCTTGAAATCTCCCGGCCGCGACGGGCCGAAATCCCCGCGGCGTTCGTTCCCAAAGCGGCCTCGTTTCGCGAGGTCGTTAAGGAATTTCCGACGAAACGCCGCGGTATCGTCGCCGATTTCTCGTTCGCGAGCGTCTTCAATCGACGAAGTCGATCGTCGCTCGCACGAATCGCGCGAGCGCGAACGATCTCGAATCGCGCGCTCGATCGAGTCTCATTTGATATTCATCGCGGCGAGGTTTTCGGTCTGCTCGGTCCGAATCGAGCGGGCAAGACGACTCTCGCCAAAATCCTCCTAACCTTGTGCCGACCGACCTCGGGCGAGATCGATCGATTGGGGGCGCCGATATCCGAACGATCGACGCTCGCGCGAGTCGGATATGTACATGAAAATCAGTCTTTTCCTCGTTATCTCACCGCCGAATCGACGCTTGAGTATTATGGAGCTTTGTCGGGGGCGTCGGCGATCGCGATCGCCGCGAGGATCCCCGCTTTGTTGGAACGCGTCGGGCTCGCCGATCGCTCGCTCGATCCGATCGCGTGTTTTAGTAAAGGTATGATCGCTCGCTTGAACCTGGCGCAGGCGTTGATCAACGAACCCGATCTCCTCGTCCTCGACGAGCCCGGAGAGGGGCTCGATCTCCCGGGTCGAAAGCTGTTGCGGGAAATCATCGTCGATTTTCGATCGCGAGGAAAAACGGTGCTGCTGATTTCGCATCAGCTCGGCGACGTCGAGGCTCTTTGCGATCGGATCGCGGTGCTGATCGAGGGGAAAATCGCGGCGATCGGACCGATCGCCGATTTCGTGAATCACGGCGACGCTTTCGAGAATCGGCTGCTCGAGATCTACTCCAAGGAGTTAACGTACTAACGATGTACGCGGGTATAACAATCAGACATTTAGTTGCTGATACGTTTCGTCAATCGATCGCGTCGCGGTTGTTCATGGCGACGACCGCGGCGATATTCGTTTGCGTCGCGCTCTGCGCGAGCGCTCGAATCGAGGGAAAGGGAGCGACGACTCCCAAGGGGGAGACCGAGCTTTTCGGCGGCGACGGCAAGCCGCTTTCGGGTCCGAATCCCAAACCGGGACACGTATCTTTAGGTTTTGGTGCGATTACTTTGCCGCTGTTTCGCGACGCCGAGGAGGAAGTTTTATTTCTTGAATCGGCGCTGGCGAAGTGGGGCGCGGGATCGATCGGGGTTTTACTGGCGATCGTCTGGACGGGGGGCTTTTTACCCGATTTCCTTCGTCCGAGCTCGGTGTCGATTCTGCTGGCGAAACCGCTTTCGCGCACGACGCTTCTGATCGGTAAATGCGTGGGGATTCTTATATTTGTCTCCGTCGAGGCGATCGCGTTCGTCGGCGGCACGTGGATCGCTCTCGGTTTGAGAACCGGGATCTGGAATTCGGCGTATCTTTGGGCCGCGCCCCTTTTCGTCCTCGAATTCGGCGTGGTTTTCGCGATCTCGGCGCTGCTCGCGGTTTGGACGCGGAACGCTTCGGCGGCGATTTTCGGGTCGATAGCGTTTTGGGTTATATGTACGCTAGTTAATTATGGAAGATTTGTGATGCACGAAGTCTACGCGGTCGCTCCCAAAGAGGCGTCGATTCCGACGGGATTCGTCGGGTTCGTCGAGGCGATTTATTGGCTTCTTCCCAAACCCGCCGATCTCGCGATTTGGCTTGAGCAAACGATCGGCGCCGCCCGCGAATTCGCGATTCCATCTTCGTACGAGAATATGATGGATATCGGAGGTTATCATCCAATATTGTCGGCGTTCAGCTCGTCGCTTTTCGCGATCGTCGTATTCGTCGTCGCGACGCGACGTTTCGCGGAAATTGATTATTAATCATAAATAAGTATGAGTATAAAAATTTGTCGCCGCGCGATTCGATCGCGGCGACGGGAATTCGTCGCCGCGTCGGTCGAACGGATCGTCGCGGTTCGCTTCTCGTCGAACAGCGTCGAACATCGTCGACGCGCAAGGAAAGCGACACGCTCGATCGCCTCACGCATCGTTTTGACGACTTCTGGAAACATAAAAGCTTTCGAAAAGTGGGATTTCGCGACCTTCGGCGGCTGAGAACTAGGGTTTTATTGAGGATCGCCGGCGATCGTGATCATCGTGATTTTCTCTCGATCGCGGTCGATCGCTTGGGAACGGTTTGCGTCGATGTTTCGCGATATTTCGAAGCGAAACGGACGATGGAGAACGCTCGTCGGCGTTCGCGGCGGGTTCGAAGGAGTGCTTTATGCGTGTTGTCGATCGGCGGAATCGGGACGAACGGCGCGGAGGCGCGGTCGTCGAATTGGCCTTCGTGGCGCCGCTGTTTATTTTGCTGATATTGGGACTTATTGAGTCGGCGCGATTGGGAATGGTTGCGCAGTTGCTGACGACCGCGGCCCGCGAAGGATGCCGAGTCGCGATCATTTACGGAAGTACCCAGACGACTGTACAAAACGCGGTCGATCAGGTTTTGGCGGGATCGGGGATTTCGGTGGGGACGGTCAATCCGACCCCGTCGAACTGGCAGACGATCTCGAACGGATCGGCGGTCACCGTTTCGCTGAGCGTCCCGTATTCGAGCGTGAGCTGGCTGCCGACGCCGCTGTTCCTCGGGGGAACGACGATCTCGGCCTCGGCGACGATGAGCTCGGAAAACCCCTAGAAACGGAATGCGGATCAAACATATCTTTAGAAGATCAGCGCAAATACGCGTGGAGAATGACATGAGACGTTTCCATTTATCGAGAAAAGCGCGGGGGGTGAGCATGATTCTCTTCGTCGCGCTTTTACCCGTCGTCGCGGGAATGATGTCGGTCGGCGTCGATTTCGCGGTCGTCGCGACGGCGGAGGCGCAATTGGGCGCCGCGGCCGATGCGGGCGCGCTCGCGGGAGCGAACACGCTCGCGAACGAGGCGACTTTGAGCACGACGTTCAACGGCTGGGGAGGGCTGATGAGCCAGGCCGCGAATTCGGCTCAAACGTACGCTCAGGATAATAATATCCTTAATCAACAACCCGTTTTCCTGCCCAACGCGGCGAATTCGCCCGGAGGCGATATCGTCGTCGGTTACGTGAACCCGGCGACGAACACGTGGTATCCTCCGCCCGGGTTTATGGGGCAATACAATTCGGTGATGGTGAACGTTTCGCGCAACGCGCAGCACGGCGGGGTCGTACCCGGCTTTTTCAGCAGGATCCTCGGCTTTCACGGGTCGTCGATCACGGCGCAAAGCATTGGTACAGTTGTGAATGATCAAGTGTTGGGTTTCAGCCCCTCGGCCACCCAAAACGCGAGCCTGCTGCCGATCGTCCTTGATACCAACACGTATCAGTTGATGATCGAGAATGAAACGACCGATCAGTACACATACAACGCCTCGCAGGGCACGGTGACTTCGGGGCCCGACGGCGTTTACGAATCGGTGCTCTATCCCGTCTCGAACAACGATCCGGGAAACTGGGGTACGATTAAAGTGAACACGTCGAACAACAGTACGGCGACGCTTGTCAATCAGATTGAGAACGGGATTAATTTATCGTCGTCGATTCAGCTTGATTCGACGACTGGAACTTACACCTTTTCGGGGAATCCCGGGATCAGCGCCGGGATCAAGGGGGCGCTCGAGAGTATTATCGGGCAGCCGCGCGTGATTCCGATTTACACGTCGACGAGCGGCAACGGCAACAACGCGACCTACACGGTCAATCAGTTCGCGGTCGTGCGAATCGTCGCGGTGAATTTTCAAGGAAATCCCAAGTACGTCATCGTTCAACCCGCGCTCACTCGGGACCCGAATATCATTCGGGGAGGCCCTCAAACCACGTGGTCGGCGGGCGGTTATGTTCACGTCTACCTTTCTCACTAAGCGGAGGGAGCTTCCATGCGTATCGGTTTGTTTCGGATGTTCATCTTTTTGATTACCGCGGCGATGTTTCAATCGACGCACGCCGCGGCTCAAACGTCGCTCGCGGTCGCGGCCGCGACGGCGAATCGGATCGAGGAGGATTGGTCGGTCGTGGTGTCGAGTTACGATACCGACGGCGTCGGTCCTCAGATTACGACTTCGATGAGTCCGGTGAGCGATAATTCGACTCCGTTCGTCGCGTTCGACCTGAATTATCGTGAATACCCCGATTTTATCGCGGGGGGGATGCAAACGCAGGTTTGGTCGGGGGCGAATCTCGCGGGTTACGCGACCCAGGGGACGAGTCAGCTTCAAAACAACAACGAGACGATCACGTGGACCCAGCGGATGACATTGGGATCGGGTTCCGTCACATATCTGGTATTGAACGGCTCGTCGCAATCGTTCGGTCAATTTGGGCAAACTTACGGGCTCTCCCCCGTCAGTTTTCCGACGTCGGTGACTTCGTTCGCGGGCTATTCGCCGGCGACTTCGATTAAAAATTCCGGCGCGAGCTGGGAATCGAACCTCGTCACCAGCATGACTCTCACCCAGGTGCGGTATTACTCGGGAAGCACGCTGCTTGCGACCGACAGCACGCAGTACTCGGTGAACCTGAATCCGTGATCGAGATCGATACGGCGATGCGCGGGGCGGATCAAAGCCGGTCCGCCCCGGTTTTATTAATCGAATGTGAAAATGCATAAATCTAAGCATAATCATATAATGTTCTAAATTGTTCTTCGGCTTGTGTGCGATCGCGGCTTCGTATAATGTGAATTGAATGAATCGGAACCGATAGCTTCTCCGTTTGTGCGAATGGAACGATTCGGAACCGATCGCGCCGCGATGCGGCGGGGACGTCATAATATCGGTATCGTCGAAAGGACTAGAACACGTTCGGCCGCGTGGCGACCCGTGTTCTTGGGTCGACGACGCCGGCTCGTGCGGACGTTCGAGCGAAAAACTCGCCTCGCGACACGCCGAGGCGCCAAGCCGCCGCTATCGGTCGCGGCGACCGAGCGTCGTGGGCCTCGCGTCTCAATCGTATTAATGAGTTATTATTCATGTACTTAAGATTATCTTATCGAGTCGTCGCGGGAATCGTGGTGGTTTTGGTTGTGATCGGCGGGATGATCGCGTATGTCGCGATTGGAGGGGCGCCCGCTCGGCCGATCCCGAACGGCTCGATTCCGTTTGACCGAGCCCGCGCCGCCGCTTCGTCCTCGATCGTTTTCAAGGCTCGACAATTGCCGTTTACTTACGTGCGAGGCGAGGCCGGCAAAAAGCTGCCGATTGAGACGACGGGAGGGGGCGTGGGAATGCTCGATTACGACGGCGACGGCGATCTCGATCTGTTCTTCGCTCAGGGAGTTCCTTTGCCGGTCGGTTCGGCGAAAAATCCTCCCGCCGACGTGCTGCTCCGTAATGACGGGAATCGCGTTTTCACCGACGTCTCCGCCGCGGCCGGGTTGACGTCGAAGGGTTACGGACAAGGCGTGACGGTCGCCGATTACGACGGCGACGGATTTCCCGATGTTTATGTCACACGCTACGGCGGAAACACGCTTTGGCGTAATCAAGGAAATGGAACGTTTCAAGATGTAACTCAAAAAGCCGGGGTCGCGGTCGGGCTCTGGAGCCTGGGCGCCGCGTTTTTTGATTACGACAACGACGGCGATCTCGATCTCTTCGTCGCTAATTATTTCGACTTCGATCCTTCCCTGGCGCCTTATGATAAAGATCGAGTCACTCAAGAACCGATTTACGGAGCGCCTTCGAGGTTCGACGGTCAGCCCGATACGCTTTTTCAGAATGACGGCTCGGGTCGATTCGTCGACGTCACCGCGAAAGCGGGCGTCGCCGGGAAAGGTCGAGGAATGGGAGTCCTCGCGACCGATTTCGACGAAGATGGTTATATGGACATATTCGTTGCTAACGACGCCGAGGCGAACGCGCTTTGGCGCAATAAAGGCGATGGAACGTTCGAGGAACTCGGAAGCCTTTCGGGAGTCGCTCTCAACGCCGAGGGAATGTCCGAGGCCAACATGGGAATCGCATATGGTGATACAAATGATGATTTGCTCCCCGATATCTTGGTGACTCACTTTTGGGACGAACACGATACGCTCTGGAGAAGGATCGACGCCGGGAAAGGAAGCATTTTCTTTCAAGATCAAACGAAAGAAGCGGGGCTCGCCGCAGAAACAAGGCCCTTCACGGGCTGGGGAACCGCGTTCGCCGATTTCGACCACGACGGCGCCGTCGATTTGATCGGCACGACGGGCCATATCAGACCTGAACGGGATAAGACATACACTTATGAAAGTCCTGCGATTATATTTCGCAACAACGGCTCGGGTCGATTCCTGATTAACAATTCCACCGCGGGCGAGTATTTTCAAACGAGGCACATCGGCAGAGGGTTGGCGACGGGAGATCTCGACGGCGACGGCGACCTTGATGTCGTCATCGTCCACCATCACGAGCCGAGCGTCGTATTGTGGAATGAGACCGAAACTAAAGGTCGATATCTTGTCGTCGATCTGCGAGGTTCGGGCAAGAATCGCGATGCGATCGGCGCTCGGGTCACGATTCGAGCCGGAGGTAAAACCCAAATTCGCACTCTTGACGGCGGCGGAAGTTACATCAGTTCGAATGATCGCAAGCTTCACTTTGGATTGGGAAACGCGAAACAGGTCGATGAATTAACGATCCGTTGGCCTTCGGGGAACACACAAACCATTAGAGATGTAGCGAACAACCAACTTTTGAATATCATACAAGAGGAACAAAAACCCCGCGATTGAACGAATCGCGGGGTCGGTTTAAAATTCGTTGAACGCCAAGGTCGGTTATGCGGTCACCGCTTTACGGCTGCGACGGACAAGGCGAACCGCACCAAGCGAACCGATTCCCAACAATGCGAGCGAAGCGGGCTCGGGAACGGTCCCTTGCAAGCTAGCGACAAACCCCTCGGTTCCATAATGAGTATTGAGCGTATCGAACGTCAAGGTGTTCGTGCCCGCTTGGAACCCCGAGGTGATCGACAGCGGATACAACTTGGTATATCCTTGATCGGGAGTCGGAGTTGGGGTAATCGCGTTGCTGATCAGTTTTCCGTTCAAATAAACCGCGGTGATTTGGTCGTCGGAACTCACCTTGCCGGTGATCATAGCTTGGTCGACGACTCCAGCGGCGAGCGTGAAAGTCGTCGTGTAATTGAACGTCCCATTCAAGACGGGGTTTTCGGCTTGGCCCTTGCTATTCCCGAACGCGGTGATCCATTGCGATCCCGAAGGAGGATTGACCCAACTGTGGCCGCCTAAATCAATAACCGGCGCCACGACGATCGCGTTCACGGTTCCACTCCCGCCAAAACCGCCGGTCCCCGTGGTGGAATACGTGACCTTCCAATTCGGGTCGGAGGTGCCGAGAGCCAGTCCGGCGCCGGTGCTGTAAAGAGTCGAAATCGGCTCGGCTCGGCCGACCGTCGCGAAAGCGGCGGAGGCCAATCCAATCGCGAGAAAAAGAGCAATTCTAGAAACTTTCATGTGCGGAACTCCCAGGGTGTTCGTTGTTCCGAAACTAACTGAAAAACCCGAAACGCCCGAGATTCTGTATTTTACCCAGCCACCGAGTCGAAACGGTCCTCAAAAAGATGCCTGAGGGTGAGTCTTCAGGAACCCAAGGAACCGCATCACCTCCACTCAATCATCGCTGACGTTTCAGGACGTTAGTATCGTAATCAACCTTCATCCTCGATCTCAATGGTATTTTTGGAAAAAACAGAAGTTATCCCTCGGGGTCGATTCCTGTCATCCTTCGCACGCGCTTCTCAAATCACCTGAATCGAAACGGAATAAGCCGGATAACCGCCATATATCGCACGAATCGATCAGCTAATGCATGAACCAAACCGCGCCAAATTCATTCATGTGTGCTGTTGCGTGTACGCCTAATCGATCGGTTTGTAACCGAAAAGTCGCCATGTATTCAAAAAAGCCCCGCTCGATATTCCCTTCTTTCATCGACATCTCGCTTTCATTCCTCATTCACACGAACCTCTCAAGCCGGTTTTAAAAGACAGTCTAGTTCACGTTCGCTTCACGTCGTTCCACCGCAATCCCAAGTTGTTTTTTTTCAACATCGCTCGCTTGATCCAACACTCAACCGCGTTCCAGAAGCGTCGTCGGGCGTGTGACGATTCCCTCATTTCGTTTTCGCCGTCATTCTCGATCACCATCGGCGATCCGATCTTAATGAAAACCGCGATTTCCGCGGTCCGAGAGGATCAATCGGTCTTTTCCTCCCGCTCAGAACGACCATACCGTTGCGAAGCACCGCTCGACAGTCTATCGTCGGATTGTGCCGGTTGGATCGACGTCCTCGGGCTTCGCTCAACCCGCCAAATTACCGAACCCACCGAATTTCATCCCCCCGCTCGCCTCGCCCCGTCGCGAGCCGGTCGTGCGGCGAGGGATCGCGGCAGGGACGTCTCGTTCTCGGACGAATCGCCCGATGAGGTTCAAGCCGCTCCGCTTCCCCGGAGGTTCGGGAGCGACGAAGGCGAATCGACCTCGCACGATATCGACCCGATCGACATCGCCGCGGTTTCGCTGGATTCGGTCGTCTCGCTTTCACACCCTGATCGTTCGGGAGATCCACATGCTTAACGCTTTTTATGCACGATCGAGCGGCTTCGGCGCGATCCTCGTCGTGATCGCCTTTTCGACCCAAATCGCCCAGGCGCGCCAGGCGGGCAAGGTTGAGGGGACGCTCGAAGGTCACTCCGATCCCGTCTACTCGGTCGCCTGGACCCCCGACGGCAAGGCGATCGTCACAGGCGCGTTCGACAGCACCGTCAAACTTTGGGATTCGTCGACGCGCAAAGAAATCAAAACATTCTCGGGCCATACGGGATTGGTCCTCTCGGTCGCCGTCGCCCCCGACGGCAAACGCATCCTTTCGGGAAGCCTCGATAAAACCGCGAAGATTTGGACCGTTCCCTCGGCTTCGTCCTCCCGCGATCTCACCGGCGCCCCCGCGGGAGTCGTCGCCTTCGCTCCCGGCCCCGACGGTAAAAAACTCGCCGCGGTTTCGGGACGAATCGTCAAACTCTTTGATGTTTCTACAAATTCGTCTTTGCGCGATCTCGCCGGAGCGTCGGCCGATCTCGCCTCGGTCGCCTGGCGCGGCGACGGCGCGCAGATCGCCGCCGGCGACAAAGCCAAAACCGTTTGGTTCTGGAACGCGAACGACGGACAACCCCAGGGCTCGATCGAAACCCCGGCCGATTCGGTTCTCGCGCTCGCTTACCTCCCCGACAATCAACGCGTCGTCTCGGCCGGCGCCGACGGCCTCGCGAGACTCTGGAAACTCCCCGTCGCCGACCCCAGGGCGATCGACGCCAAAGGAGAAATCCGCGCGTTCGCGGCCTCGCAGGACGGCGCCAAACTCGCCACCGCCGGCGGCGATAAGACGATCCGAATCTGGAACGCCGCCGACGGCGCTCTTATTAAAGAAATCCGCGGCCACTCCGGTCCCGTCGTCGCCCTCGCGTGGAAAGCCGACGCCGCCCAAATCGCATCGGCTTCCACAGATATGTCGGTTCGCATCTGGAACGTGGCCGACGGCGCCGAGATCAAACGCGTCGACCGCGCCCCGGCTCCGATCGTCGCGATCGCGCTTCGCCCCGACGCTGCGCAAATCGCCGTCTCCACGGATGATAATCAAATCCATATTTATAATATCGCCGACGCGAAAGCGATCAAATCGCTTTCGGGACACGCCGGTAGAATCAACGCAATTAAATATCTCGTTAGCGATATGAATCAACTCGTTTCGGCTTCCGCCGATAAGACCGCGAAGCTCTGGAACGTAACCGAAGGCAAGCCGATCCGCGATTTCAACGGCCACGCCGCGGCCGTCGTTTCGCTCGACGTCTCTCGCGACGGTCAAAAGCTCGTCACCGGATCCGACGATAAAACGATCAAAACCTGGACGATCGCCGACGGCAAAAACGTCGCGACGCTCGCGGGCCATCAGGGCTCGGTCGTCGCGGTTTCGATCTCTCCCGATGGAAGCCGGATCGCGTCGGGTTCCGACGACGACAGCGTGAGGACCTGGGACGCGGCGCTCGGCCGTGAACTGCAGGCGCAATCGGCGCACGCGGCGTCGATTCGAGGCGTCGCGGTTTTGGCCGACAACAATTCGATCGCGTCCGCGGGGGGCGACAACAAGGCGAGGGTTTGGACCCCCGCCGCGGTCCGGATCTTCGCGGGCCACCAGGCGCCGATCCTCGCGCTCGCCGTCGTTCCAGGCGGTTCGCAAATCGTCTCCGCCTCGGCCGATAAAACCCTCAAGGTTTTTGATGTGAACACAGGCAAAGAAGTGCGAACGCTCGCGGGACACGCCGATCAGGTTCGTGCCGTCGCGATCACCCGCGACGGTCAAAAAATCGTCTCGGGTTCGAATGATAAAACAATCAAAGTATGGAACGTCTCCGACGGGAAAAACGTCGTCAATTATCCGCCGCAGTCGTCGGCGATCGAGTCGATCGCGATCGGCGCCGATAACAAGACGACCGCGATCGGCCTCGCCGAGCCCGTAGCCAAAACGTTCGACCTCTCGGCGCCCGATCCCACCAAAGTCGAGATGAAAACCCTCGGAGGCTTGGGCGGAGCGGTCCACGCCGTCGCGGTTTTGGCCGATTCGTCGATCGTCACCGGATCGGAAGATAAGTCGATCCGAATCTGGCCGACCTCCCAGGCCGCCGACGCCCCCAAAAACCTCGCCGGCCACGGCGCGCAGATCTACTCGGTCGCTTGGGCGCCCGACGGCAAACAGGCCGCCACGGGCGCGGCCGATAAGTCGATCCGCGTCTGGGACGTCGAAAAGGCGGCTCAGCTTAGAGTGATTGAAAAAGCACATGAAAACGTCGTGTACGCCGTCGCGTATTCCCCCAAAGGAGACGTGCTCGCGTCGGCGGGAGACGACAAGCTCGTGAAATTCTGGAACCCCGCCGACGGCAAAGAACTGCGTAAGGCTCAGGGACACGGCGCCGCGATCTACTGTGTCGCGTTTCGCCCCGACGGCGCCATGCTCGCATCAGGATCGGTTGATAAAACAATCAGACTCTGGAACGTCGCCGACGCCAAAGAGCTCAAAAAACTCGACGGTCATCCCGACGACGTCTACTCGCTCTCCTTCAGCCCCGACGGCAAAAAACTCGCGTCGATCGGCTACGGCGGCAACCTGCTCGTCTGGGACGTCGATCAGGCGAAAGAAATCCTCCGCCAAAAAGTCGCCCCCAACACCATGGCCTACGGAGTTTCATGGAGCCCCGACGGCAAGCGACTCGTCGTCGCCGCGTCGGATAATAAAGCGTATATAATGAACGCCCCTTGAACGGAGCGTTCATCGCCATTTTCTTTTTCGTTCAGTGTTACATAACTTAAAATTCAAAATTGACAACCGCCGAACTGATTCATTCGTGAATATGCTCGGCGGTTTTTCGTTCGTAAGCCGCCAGCCAATCCCGCGCCGCGGCGAGATCCTCGCCGCGAACGTAGACCCGCGGGCCCCCCTCGAGCGTCCCCAGTTCCTCGTGCAAATCGTGCGTGTCGGCGACCGCCGGAATCCCGGCCGCCGTTAGTTGATCGGCGATGAACCGCGCCTGCATCAAATCGAGCGCCCGGTAACATTCGGTTAAATGCACACGCCCGGCCTCGCCCGCCGACCCCTCGGTGTGAGTGTCCGCGACCAGCAGCGACGGAATCACCGAAGGCTCCTCAATCGGCGAAGCCTTATCCGCCGGGACGAAATTCGGATCCTCAACCCCGTCGACGGTCGTCCCGCACGACCAGCACACCTCGAACGTCGAATCCACTTTCGCTCCGCACTTCTTACACGTCCACATCAATCCCTCTCCCCTCCACGATCCGCCCGCGACCGAATCGTACTTTATGTCGTAAAAGCTTGATCAATCACCGCGGTGATCATCTTCACTCGCAAAATATCGTTTTGGATACGAATTCCCGACGATTCCCCCGCCGGCTCGACGATCGCCTAAAGCGATAAACCCTTCACGACTTCGGCCGGCGACGCGATGTAGCCCATATAAAACGGACCGAACATCGCGTACTTCGCCGACGCCTCGTCGAACCGCATCGTATAAACGATGTCCTTGATGTAACTCGGGTTCTTACCCCACAACGTCACCCCCCACTCCCAGTCGTCAAGACCCGTCGACGCCGTGATCACCTGCGTCACACGCCCCGCGAACTTCATCCCCGATTTCCCGTGCTCGTGCATCAGCTCGGCGCGCTCGCGATGCGTCAGCATGAACCAGTTCTGCCCCTCAAGACGCGTCTTGCTCATCGGATAAAAACAGACGCAGGGCCAATCGGGAAACTCGGGATAAAGACGCTGACGATTCATCGGCTCAAGCCGCGCCTCATACGCCTTCACCTTCGCGTCGTACGCCGCGCTCGCGGGATCAAGCCGCTCGCGCTCCCGCAAGATCCGCGCATATTCCTCAACATCGGGAACGTATTCCGATATCTCTGTGATCGAATAAAACGAATACGCGAGTTTGATCGCCCTCCCCAAACCGCCCGACTGGATCCGCCGCTGAATCCGCATCAGCGAATGAACGTCCGCGCTCGCCATGATCACGCCGAAATCGGCCTTATGACCCGGAACCAAAAAACATTGAAATTGCTCGGGAAAAGAAGCCGAATCCGCCGCCGGTCGTTCGAGCGCCGCGATCAACTCCGCCGAGCCCCGCTCGCGATCCTCCACGCTCAGCTTCGCCGACTCGCTTCGATCAATCTGAAAATACAAATGAAGGAAATGCATGCCGCGCTCGGGTACCAGCGACGCCGTGATTCGACCCGCTCCCGAAGGCCGAACGCCGCGCGCCTCCCCCGATACCGCCGCTCCTCCCTCCGCATTCGCCTCGCCTTCAGCCATCACGCTCAAACCCCTTATGTAAGCCTCGTTCGTTCCCACTATTCTTATTCCAACCCCAACCCGCGAGCAACCAGCGCCTCGCCCAAGCCGAACACTTTACCTCGCATTCCCCCGACAACCCCGAATCGACTCAGCCGAACCGAAACATCCCGCGCGCCCGCGATTCAACCTCGCCGCCGATCGGAACCATCAACGCATTCTCAACTTTTGTCCCCTCGCGATCCGTCGCGATCCAGGATCCCTTCACCCGTCGATACACCCCGTAACCGATCGACCTCGCATATTCGTTTAATTCCGCGAGCGACCACCCGAACGCTTTGATCCAAAAGTAATTGAGTTCTAAATAGATTAAGGGCTTATGTCTTTGAATGAATTCGCGGCCTCCCCGCAGAAAATCGAACTCGCAGCCTTCGATATCGACCTTGATCAAATCGCACGAGTCGATTCCGAACTCGATAGCGACGTCGTCGAGCCGCGCCGACCTCGCCGTGCACGTTTCGACCCCCGCGACCCCCCTACCCAACACAAATGCGTTCCCCGTCGACCCTGGATGATCCTCGCACTTCGAAAGCGCAACCTCCCCGGAATCCGAACCCAACGCCAGCCGAATCGGCTTGATCGTCGATCCCAGATCGTTCAATGCGATATGCTCAATAAGACGATCGAAATTGCCTTCGAGAGGCTCGAAAGCATACACGACACCCCCATGCTCTCGAAGCCGAGCCCCGATCGATATCGCGAAAAATCCGACATGCGCTCCGACATCCAATACGACCCCCCCGGCACGAGGAAATCGAGCGAGCTCCTCGAAAAACGCGTCGTTATACGCCCCGGTCCAATACACGTGCGATTCGGTCGGTCCTCGCGGATCAATCCGGACCGTTCGACCGTCCTTCATGCGAACCAACACCTCGACCGCCGATTCCCGGTGATCAAACCGAAACAACGACCGCAACACGTTCGCCGCGGCGACCTTGCCCCGAAACGAAGGCGAGCCGCGCAGCGCCGCCGCGACCCGATCCCGCGCCCGATGCTTCAATAATCTTAAAAAACTTCGATCGCTCATAAAATTCAAAATCACTGGTAATTGAATAACGAATTTGATTAAAAGAACATTTTTCCGACGAACACCCCCGCCGCGAAGGCGACTCCGATCGCCCCCGCGACCGCCGCGACCGCACTCCAGGGAGCTCGCTCGATAAGCGCCGCGATCTTCCCGTTCCATTTCGGTTTCGCGACCCCGGCCGGTCGAGGTCGATCTTCGACGTCGAGCTGTTGCGCGTATTCGCTCGTTCCTTCCACATATTCATCGCTCGGTATTTCGTCTTCAAACGTCTCGCCGATCGATCGGCTCGGCTTCTTTTCCAGCAACGCCTCGAGCGTCTCCGCGACCTCGCGCGCCGTTTGATAACGATCGCGCCGGCTCGTCGCCAACAACTTATCCAAAACCTTCACCACGTTCGATGGAATATCGGGCCGAACCTGTCGTATCGGCGTCGGTAGACCCGCGATCCGTTTGCCCAACCGCTCGATCGGCGAATCCCCCTGAAACGGCAACCTCCCCGAGATCAGGTGATACATCGCACATCCCAAACTATATAAATCGCTCCTCCCGTCGACCTCCTTGCCGCACGCCTGCTCGGGCGACATATAATCGACCGTCCCCACCGCGATCCCGTCCGCCGTCTCAAAAGTCGAATGCTGATCCGCCTCCATCAACACGCTTAAACCCAAATCGAGCAGCTTCACCACCTGATTCTTACCGATCAGTAAATTCGAGGGCTTGATATCGCGATGGACAATCCCCATCTCATGAGCGTGCGCAAGCCCCCGCGCAGCCTGCGCGATATAATTCACCACGTCGGCGGGATCGAGCGGACCCTCGGCCCGCAGCTTCTGCGTCAAACTCTCGCCGTCGACGTATTCCATCACGATAAATAAAATCTGGCCAAGCTGATCGGCGTCGTAAGCTCGAACCACGTTGGGATGATCAAGCCGACCGACAAGCTTCATCTCCCTTTGAAACCGCGCGACGATCCGAGCGTTCCCGGCGATCTCGGGCGCGACGATCTTGATCGCCACCACGCGACCCATCAATCGATGGCTCGCCTTATAAACCCTCCCCATCGATCCCGATCCGATTCGATCGAGAATGACATAACGACCGACCGCGAGCCCGTGAGGCTTGTTCCTGAGCAGCCGATTCGCCTGATAACTCGTCAAAATCTTCTCGCGAACCAACTTCTCGGCGAGTTCGAGCGAATCGAACGGATAATTCCCCTTCAACATCTTGCCGCGGATATCTTCGAGTTGACGATCGGTGAGAACCCCCGAATTGCGAATCACCGCCAGCAAATCGGGCGGGGGAGCGTCCGCCCCTTTTGATTTGTCGGTGATCGCCATGATCGAACTCCCGGTCGAACGCCGCTTGCCTGTCGATTCGCCCACGTGCCATACCTTTCAAGGATGAGGTTTCCATATCTTAGCAGACGACGCATGTCGGCTCAATTCACCGGGCGAGAAAGCGACACGCCGACCCCGGCGCTATCGTTCGCTCGACTCGACTTCTCCAGAATCGGCGCTGTTCAATCGACCCGACTAAAAATGCGCTTCGAATCTCAATCGACCTCGGCTCACCGTCTGAAAATCGTTCAGGCCCGAAATCACATTGTGAATATCGCGAGAACGACGCCGCTTCGACCGATCGCCTTCTTATTTCTAACCGAATTCTTCCAATCTCAACCCGCTTTGGAGGTCGACTCATCAGCGCCCGCAAATATCGCCGAGCGAAGCCAATCGACCCCTTGGGATCTTTGGGCAATTTGTAACGATATCGACGTGGCCGTGATCGATCACGTTTAAGTTCGACGCGATCGATCCGGCATGCGAGCAACCGCGGCCCGGGCCGCGTTATTGGGGAAATCATCTTTTGCATAACAGGGGCGCTTTAGGAGTAAAATGACAAATACAGAGCCAAGTCGAGCGATTTCCTTCATTTCGCGAGCTTTTTAAGAGCGCGCTTAATCCCTTTACAATATAGACGCCGCAACGGGGGTTTTATTCACACAATTCCCGAAAATTTTCCAAGATTCATCAAATCTTCATTCCCGATAATAGCAGAAATCTTATAAAAAGGATTCCCAAACAAGCATCCATAGTACAGATTGAACACGTCTACGTAAATATTAACGATCGTTTTCAATGACCAATAAAAAGCAAGGGCCGTCATCGCGGGCGACCCTGCTACCCAATCACCGAAGTGGTTGGGGGGATATACAAAATCTACGATAATACATCTCTGACAAAATGTCAACAGCGATTTCAAAGTGGACGAAGGACCGAATCGCCGGATGAAACAGTCGGCGCGAATTGAAAGAGACATAATTTGCGCAGGCCTCACTTCTTTTAGATCTTGCCTATTCTACGCAGAATTCTAAGCTTGCATAACAGGGGCGCTTTAGGAGTAAAATGACAAATACAGAGCCAAGTCGAGCGATTTCTTTCATTTCGCGAGCTTTTTAAGAGCGCGCTTCGTCCCTCCATAATATAGACGCCGCAACGGGGGTTTTATCCACACAATTCTAGGAAATTTTCCAAGATTCATCAAATCTTCTTATTTCAGTGCATACGGATTCAAATTGGGATAGCGACGCGAACTTTCCCGATTGCAAGAATTGAACCTTCGGCGTCGGTTCGTTCAACCTTGCACAGCGAGAGCGACCTTCCAACTCGCATTTTAGAAGTCCCAAAAAACCGAACGGCCCTTCGATCGGTTAGGAATCGAGAACCCACAGTTCGATCGATTCGGACCCGCATTCCCCGTCTCTATCTATAAAACACGCCGACCCGGAAAGTTATGCACGGAATTTTCGACGGATTTTCGATCTTCGTCGATTCTTCATTAAAATGAGAAATTGGGAGAACTGCGAAGATCAAGCATCGAGCCGATCTCGGTGAAAGACTCTTTGGCATTCAGGTGAGTTTGGCATTTGGCATTTACCGTTGAACCGGTATGTTCCCACTCAAATTTGGCTGCCAAACCCGCGCGACCGCCGAAATCGCGTCGATCAATCGGCTCATGATTCACAGGAGATCTTGGTGTTGATTCGCAGTTCTAGCGCCGAGTCGTGGTTGTCGACCTGATCATAGTGATTGGGTTCGGAATTCCAGGTTCCTGAACCCATTTTGCCGAGCGGATCGCATTGTTTCTACTTTGCGGTAGGTAGGTATTGACAGTCTTCCTGTTGGCAGGTAGGATAATTCCATGAGCAAGATCGAGACTCGTGATTTGGTGCTCAAAGTCGCTCAAGAATTCGTTCAAACGCGGGGGTTCAACGCTTTCAGCTTTCGAGACGTCGCCGAACGAGTCGGGATCAAGACGGCGAGCATTCACTACTATTTTCCGACGAAAGCGGAACTTGGTCGTGCGCTCGTCGCCCAGCACCGAGAACATGTCGGAGCCGCCTTGGCTGCGATTGACGCCGAGGAACACGACCCCAGGAGGAAATTGGCTCGATACGTTTACGTCTTCAAGAGCACCCTCGAGGTTGGAAATCGAATGTGCTTATGCGGCATGCTCGCAGCCGATTTTTCGACCCTCGATCAGATGATTGTCGATGAACTCCGCCGATCCTTTGAAGATCACGAGGCGTGGCTGACGCGAGTCTTGGAAGCCGGAATGGAATCGGGCGCGTTCACCCTCTCGAGAAGTGCGAAGGACGAGGCGAGGTTGCTGATTTCCTCGCTCGAAGGAGCCATGCTGATCGCTCGATCTTTCGAAGATATCAACAGATTCGAAGAATGCGTCCGTAGTTTGCTCGGGAGACTGATTCCCGTCTCCGGAGACCAGATTAACCAGTCTCACAACTGATCTTTGAATCAACCAGTTTCGTGAGATTTGAAACAACCCGACTTGGATTCATCAGACGCGTCTCGCGTCTGACCAGAGTCTGTACGCGCCTCGCAAAACGAAAGAGAGTTGAAATATGTTACGGTCAAAGATGTTTGCGTCGATGCTCTGCGCCATGGGTTTCCTCGCCGTTGGATGCGATTCCAGCGAGCCTTCGACGCCGCCGAAAGGCGAGACGGGGGGCGCCATGGAGAAAGGCAAGATGGACGGCGGTTCCATGGAGAAGGGCAAGATGGAAGGCGGGTCGATGGAGAAAGACAAGATGGACGGCGGGATGATGGAGAAGGGCAAGATGGACGGCGGTTCCATGGAGAAGGGCAAGATGGACGGCGGGATGATGGAGAAGGGCAAGATGGAATCCATGCCTAAGTGACCACGATCATTGAGATCGGGTCGTTGAGAAGTGGGGAGGCTCGAAGCTCCCCACGATTTCATCAATCGTCCTGAATTGAATTACATCAGCTGATCTGCTGATAAATTCATTTGATTATCAGTGCCGCGTCCCTGAGAAATCTTTCATTCTTGATCGACCAGAACCGAAGGGAGAGTTCCTGGTGAAGAATCCCGTTGATCCGATCCCTTCGAGCGAGATCACGCCCCTCTTGGCGTATCTCAACCGACGCAATTTTATCAACGCCGGGCTCGCGGCCGCGAGCCTGGTGACGACCGGCGCGTTGTACCGTCGACTCAATCGAACGGGTTCCGCCAAGGTCGAGACCGCCGTCCTCGAAGGGTTGAAGAAAACGACCAAGGGAGGGAGCGGCCTCGAGACCGGCTTCTCGGTCGACGAGCCCATGACTCCTCTAAGTAGTGTTAGCGCGTACAACAACTTTTATGAATTCACGACGGACAAAGAGGGAGTGGCGGCCGCGGCGACCGGTTTCGTGGTGAAGCCCTGGCAAGTTTCCGTCGAAGGACTCGTGCACAAGCCCAAAGTCTTTGATATCGACGATTTGATCAAAGCCTTCCCGCTGGAAGAGCGGGTGTATCGAATGCGTTGTGTCGAGGGATGGTCGATGGTCATCCCCTGGTCGGGCTTTCCGCTCGCCAAGCTAATCGAACGCGCCGAGCCGATGGGAGGCGCCGAATATGTCGCCTTCGAGACGCTATTCGATCCCTCGCGGATGCCTGGACAGAAATCACATGTGCTCGATTGGCCATATGTGGAAGGGTTGAGGATCGACGAGGCCATGCATCCGCTGACCCTCCTCGCCGTCGGCCTTTATGGTCGGGAGCTGCCAGGGCAAAACGGCGCCCCGCTCCGGCTCGTCGTTCCGTGGAAGTACGGATTCAAGGGGATCAAGTCGATCGTGAAGATCAGCCTGGTTTCGATGCGTCCCCCGACGACCTGGAACCTGAGCGCTCCAGGCGAGTACGGCTTTTACTCGAACGTCAACCCCCGGGTCGATCATCCGAGATGGAGTCAGGCGACCGAGCAACGCATTGGTGAATCGGGACGCCGGCCGACGTTGATGTTCAACGGATACGCCTCGCAGGTGGCCCATCTTTATACAGGCATGGATTTGCGAGTCAACTTCTGAGGGTCGCTCGACGATGAAAGTAAGCCGATTCGCCAAATTCACGGTGGCGCTGAACTGCGCAGTGCCCGCGATCATCCTCGCCTGGGACGCCTTTCAGGGACGGCTCGGAGCGAATCCGGTCAATTTCGCGATCCGTACGACCGGCATCCTCTCGCTGATCTTTCTTTGTCTGACGCTCCTGGTCACTCCGATTGTAAAGATCTCACGCCGGAGCGGGCTGAGCCAATTCCGTCGGCTTTTGGGGCTCTGCGCGTTCTATTACGCGTCCGCTCATTTCCTGATCTTCTTCGGGTTCGACCGCGGCGCGAAAGTCGGAGATACACTTTCCGAGATCTTCAAGCGTAAATACTTGATGGTCGGGATTCTCGCTCTCGGGCTGATGGTTCCCCTCGCCGTCACCTCGACCGATCGGATGATCCGGAGAATCGGCGGCGCCCGCTGGAAGATGATCCATAGGGCAACATATATAATTGCAATCGCCGCCGTCCTTCATTTTTACATGCTCGTCAAGGCGGACATAACGCGGCCCGTCGCATTCGCGATCGTGGTCGGTCTCCTTCTCGGCTACCGTCTCGCCGCGCACTATCTGCGACTCCGCTCGGCGTATCGTCAAATCCAGCTAAGTCCTCCCACGGTCGCGACCGCGACCGCGTCCGATTCGAGAGCGAAGCGATGGTCGGGCGCGTTGCGAGTCGCCCGGATCTTCCAGGAGACGCCCGATGTCCGGACGTTCCGCCTCGTATCGGTGGATTCCACACGCTTGCCCTTCGATTTCTTGCCCGGGCAGTATCTCAATTTGTCGATCCAGGTCGACGGCAAGCGTGTGAACCGTTCCTACACGATCGCCTCGTCGCCGTCGCGACAGGCCTACTGCGAGATCACCGTCAAGCGAGAGCCGATGGGCGTCTCGTCGCGTCACCTGCACGATACGGTCGTCGAAGGGGGGCTGATCGACGTCAAAGCCCCCGCGGGCCGATTCACCTTCACAGGGTCCGAGGACCACTCCATCGTCCTGATCGCCGGAGGTGTCGGTATCACTCCGATGATGTCCAAGATCCGCCATCTGACAGACATCGGCTGGGCCGGCCCGATCGACCTGATTTTCGCGGTCAAGGAGCGAATCGACATCATTTTTCACGACGAATTGGATTACCTCCAACGACGACACCCGAACTTTCGAGCGACGGTAACCCTCAGCAGAACCCAAGATTCGGATTGGCGAGGGGAGCGAGGACGGATCTCCTCGGAACTCCTGTGTCGAGTCGTCGACAAAATCGCCGAACGACGCGTCCATCTATGTGGTCCGGTGGAAATGATGGATTCGACCGTCGCGATTCTCAAAAGCTTGGGCGTGCCCGAAAATCAGATCCACCTCGAATCGTTTGTTCGTCCGAAACCGGTTGAAACCAATGGATTCACGACACATGAACGAGAAGAGAAAGATCCGTTGGAATTCGACGAGGTCGACGGAGAGGCTTCGGTCACGTTCGCCAGGTCGGGCAAATCGAAGCCGATGGATTCCGCGCAGACGATCCTCGAAGCCTCGGAAGAGCTGAAAGTCAATCTCCCATACGATTGCCGTTCGGGCGTCTGCGGCGAGTGCAAGGTGAAGCTGCTTTCCGGCAGGGTCGTCATGGAGGTTGAAGACGCTCTCGACTTCTCCGATCGGAAAAGCCGGATGATCCTGAGTTGCCAGGCGCGATGCCTCGGGCCCGTTATTCTTGACGCGTGAACAATCCAGAACTTCATCTTTGATAAGGAGTAGCGACATGACATTTCGATCGATCCATTTTCTCGCTCCGGCGCTCGTTTGTTTTCTCGGCGTCGGCGCATCGGCCGTCGACGACAATCGCCCTTTGCGTGTCAAGAACGCTCCCGAGTTCGACGGGGTGACTCGCTGGATCAATTCCAAACCTCTCACATTCAAAGGGCTGAGGGGAAAGGTCGTCGTCGTCCATTTCTGGACGAACGGCTGCTATAACTGCATGAACAACTACGAACATTATCGCGCCTGGCAAGAACGCTACGCCGGCAAGGACGTGGTGATCATCGGCGTCCATACCCCCGAGACCGCCTCCGAGCACGATGTCGCCCGGATCAAAAAACAGGCGGAAAAGCACAAGTTGAAGTTCCCGATCGCCGTCGATAACGAGACGAAGATCTGGGAGGCGTGGAAGAATCGGGTCTGGCCGACCGTCTACGTCGTCGATCGCCAGGGCGTCGTTCGTTACGGCTGGGAAGGGGAACTCAACTACAAAGATCAGAAAGGCGAGGAGATCGTTCGCAAACTGATCGATTCGCTGCTCGCCGAAAAGTCCGCGAAGTAAACGCGCCGAAACAAAGCCGTCGTCCAATCTCGGATGTTTTCGCGGGCGATTCGTCGGCATTATCATCAAATTATGATCATCATTACAATTTAGCGATCGCGGATGAATTTCGCCGTCGATCCACGATCGAAAACGTCCGGCGATCCTCGGGCGCTCGCGATCGCTCGGGTTTCTCGGCCGCGGCGATCCGGGCTCTCGGCGCCTGGACCGCGGCGTCAGGGTCGATCGGCAAGGTCAAGAGTTTTAAAAATTCGTTGATCGTTGAATCGGTACACCATCGCATTGGACACGCGAAATCGGCCGCCTTCGAGGCGCCGACGTGAACAATCGATGAATGTGATTCGGAAAAAGGAGTGTTCGTCATGTCAGATCAGAATATATCCGTGTCGACTCGGGTTGAAGTCGGCGCGAGCCCGAACGAAGCGATTCGACCGCTAATCAAGGCGGCGGCTTACGGGGGATTGGCGAGCGGAGTGCTCGACGCCCTCAACGGCGTCGTGGCTTTCTACGCGATCCTCGGCCTCAACCCGATTCAGGTGCTCCAGTTTATCGCGAGCGGCGCACTCGGCAAAAAAGCGTTCGAGGGGGGCTTGGGCTCGGCGACCCTGGGGGTGATCTTTCATTTCTTGATCGCATTTGTGGCGGCGGGCGTTTACGCGTTCGCCGCGAAGAACCTCCGATTGCTTCGATCTCAATGGGTCGCCGCGGGTCTAATCTACGGCGCGTGGGTTTGGGTGTTCATGAACTTCGGCGTCCTTCCGTTCTCGTCGGTCGACGCGCCGGCTCTCACGGTCTCTCTCGTCCTCAACGGTGTCATCGGCCATGCGCTCTTCGTCGGGCTGCCGATCGCGTACTTCTCGCGTCGGCTTTGATCTCGGACTTCATGAGATGGAGAGATCAGCCGTGAAGAAAAATCAAGACATGTGGAAAAATAAGCGCGTGTTGATCACCGGATCGGGCCGGGGGATCGGAAAAGGAATCGCGCGGATCTTCTTGGAGGGAGGCGCGTCCGTCCTCCTCGTCGCGAGGACGTTGTCTGAACTCGAAGCCGCCAGGGACGAGTTCTCACATCTATCGGGTCGCGTGGAACTGACGGCCACCGATCTTCTCATGGCCGATTCCGCGTCGAACGTCGTCGAGCGAGCCCGTCGATACTTTGGCGGGCTCGATATCCTCGTGACAAACGCCGGAGCCGCCGCTCAGGGAGGGTTCCTTGAACTTCCCGACGAGTCCTGGCCCGAGGGATTCGGGCTGAAGATGTTCGCCAACCTTCGGGCGATCAAATCGGCCTGGCCGCTCCTGAAAGCGTCGGCGGGCAGTCTGGTGATGATCGGAGGGGGGACCGCGCGAACCCCGGAGCGTCATTTGTCGTTGGTGTCGGCCGTCAACGCGGGTCAGGCGGCGCTCGCCAAAAGCGTCGCCGAACAGGGCTACATCGACGGTGTTCAGGTCAACCTCATCCAGCCGGGCACGATCCGTACCTCGCGCAGGGACCGGTTGATGCGGAAACAGGCCGAACAAGAAGGAGTCGAATATGTCGATTATCTCGGCCTACTCGTCTCTCGATTGCGAATCGCTCGACTGGGCGAGCCTTCCGACGTGGCCAACGTCGTGGAATTCCTCTGCCGCCCCGAATCTCGCTGGCTTCATGGGCTCGTCATCGACGTCGACGGCGGACAGAACAAGTCGTTGTAAGAAACCGCTTCTATTTTAGAAAGGAATGCATTGATGAACAGCAATACCAGAACGGTCGAATGTTTCTACGAACAAGTTCGCCGGGGCGATTTCGCCCTGGCCACTGAGGTTTTCTCCGACGATCTCACCTGGGTTGAGCCGCCGTTTCCCGGCCATCCCGGGGGCGTCTATCATGGAAAATCGAAGATTCTCGAGCACGTTTTTGGACCGTTCATCTCCACCTGGAGCGATCTGACGGTCTCGCCCGATCGCTTGATCGACGGCGGCGCCGAAGTCGTCGTTCTCGGTCGCTATGCCGGCAAGCACCGCGACACCGGCCGACCTTTCGAAGCCAGGTTCTCCCACGCCTGGACGATCAGGAACGGCAAGGCGACTCGGTTCGAAATGCTCGCCGACACCATCCAATTCTTCAGGACGGTGGCGCCGCAAGCGACCGGCGAGGTCGCCGTCGTCGGCAAGACGATCGAGGTCGAAGGAGTCGAGATTTTCTATCGAGAGGCCGGCCCGCTCGGCGCCCCGAGTCTCCTTCTGCTCCATGGATTTCCGTCGTCTTCACACATGTACCGCGATCTCATCCCCGAGTTGGCCGATCAATTCCATGTCGTCGCTCCGGATTATCCAGGTTTCGGTTTGAGCGGCATGCCCGATCTCGCCGAATTCTCATATACTTTTGATCAATTTGCGAAGATCATTACCCGTTGGACGGAAGCGATCGGTCTTTCTCGATACACGCTCTATATGCAAGATTACGGAGCGCCCGTCGGCTTCCGGCTCGCGACGGCTCATCCCGATCGCGTGGAAGGGCTCGTGATCCAAAACGGAAACGCATATACCGAAGGGCTCGGTGAGAGCCTCGCCCCCTTGATCGACTACATGACCACTCCGAACCAGGAGACCGAGGCTTCTGTTCGTGCGTTGTTCGCGGTCGCGACCACTCGGTTCCAATACCTCCAAGGCGTCCGGCGGCCGTCGGAGATCGGGCCCGAAAATTGGATCTACGACCAGTATTTCCTCGACCGCCCTGGCGCCGACCAGGTCCAGCTCGCCCTTTTCCGCGACTACAAGACGAATCTACCATTGTACCCGACATGGCAGCGATATCTGCGGACGCACCGGCCGCCGACACTCGTCGCCTGGGGAAAGAACGATCCATTCTTCACGTCGGCCGGGGCGAAGCCGTTTCTGAGAGACGTTCCGGATGCGGAAATCCATCTGCTTGACACGGGTCACTTCGCGCTCGCCGACCACGCCGTCGAGATCGCGGGGCTGATTCGGTCGTTCCTGACCAGGAATCGTTCCAGGTAATCGACGGACCCGCCCGGGGGCCACACGGTCCCCGGGTGTTTCAAGCAAAAGATTGTGATCAAGCGACAACCTCGAGCGTCCGAAGCGCGCCCATAAAGTTGAAAAAAATAAAGTGTTTATTCGTAAGTCAACTTATTAGTGGATTCCGTTATTGTTCTCGCGTCTTAGCTCGAACTTATTAGATTTAAATATGAAAAGATCAAAGTAAATTCACCCGCGATTGTTCACATCATCCGGGATTCTAGCCGGCCCCCTTGAAGCGCCGGCGGATCCGATTCGGCGCCGTTTTCCGCGCCTCTATCAAGAATCACGCCGACCCGGAAAGTTATGCACGGAATTTTCGAATCGTTTTCGATCTTCATCGAATCTTCATCGTTCGCCAAAACCAGACGATAAGGGCGAGATTCATCCGTTCCGATGCAACCAAATTCACCCACGCATCATTCCCTACGCCCATTGACTGGACGAATCGTCACCGTTATGTTGAGATCGATTCGGGTCGAATTCTCCTCGCGCTCGTTCGCGACGTACCTTTGCAACAATCGCCTTCGCTTCGATACGTGATCGATACGCCGACTTGATCAGTCCGTCTTGTCGGCTTCCGTTCCGTCATGAAAGCGCGCCATGCAACTTGTGATCAACACCTTCGGGGCGAGCCTGAAACGCAAGGGGGAACGGTTCGTCGTCCGCGCGGGGACGAATCGCTTCGCGGTCTCGGCGCACAAGGTTCGCTCGATCCTCGTCACCACCGCGGTCCATCTGTCGTCCGACGCCGTCCTCCTCGCCGTCGCTCATCAGATCGATATCGTCTTCCTCGAAAAAACCGGCGACCCCGTCGCTCGCATTTGGCCGCCGCGAATGGGATCGACCGCCGCGATCCGCCGACGCCAACTCGAAATCGCCGAAAACGCCGAGGGGCTCGCCGTCGCTCGCGATTGGATCGCCGCCAAACTCCGCGCTCAGACCGAATTCCTCGACGAATTGAAAACCCGCAGACCCGCCCAAAACGATCTCTTCCAATCGGCGATCGATACAATCGCATCCGCCCTGAATTCGGTCGATCGACTCGAAGGAACCCTCGACGAACGTCGAGGAACCCTCCTCGGGCTCGAAGGTTCAGCCGGACGAGCCTATTTCAACCTCCTCGGCCAAATCGTCCCCGAAGCGTTCCGCTTCCAGGGACGAAGCCGCAGACCCGCGCTCGACGGTTACAACGCCATGCTCAACTACGCCTACGGCGTCCTCTACTCGATCGTCGACCGCGCCTGCGTCAACGCGGGCCTCGACCCCTTCCTCGGCTTCCTCCACACCGATAATTATAATAAACCGTCTCTTGTTTATGATATGATTGAACCGTTCCGAATTCTCGCCGACCGCGCGACCACGCTCTTGTTCACGGGCAGACGCGTGAAGGCCGAGTTTTTCGAGCCCGTTCCGGGGGGCGTCGCCCTCAGCAAAGAAGGTCGAGCCGCGTTTTTACCTTATTATCAAGAGCGGCTTGAACAGACCGTTCCATATCCCGTTCAGGCGAAACCCGGCAAATTCCGCAAGATCAAGGTCCGCGATACGATCGCGTTCGAGGCTCACTCGCTCGCGAACCGCCTGCTCGGCCGATCCGACCTGCCGCGCATCGTGGAAACGCGAACGATCTGGGCCGATTCTTCCTCCGCCGACTCCGCCGCATCAACCCAATCCGATCCCGTTATGGATCAAGAAACCACGCTCGACGAAACCTCCGAGGAGTGAATTCAATGCTCACCTGGGTGATTTATGACATTTCCGAAGATAAGGCGCGCCTCAAGGTCGCCGATCGGTGTCTCGATTTCGGCCTCCGCCGCGTGCAAAAAAGCGTGTTTCTCGGCGAGATTCCCCCCAACCGCGTCGAGGAGGTGATCCAATTCAGCGTCGAAATCCTCGACCCCGATACCGACTCGGTTTACGTCTTCCCGATGTGCCGCGACGACTTCTCCAAAGTCCGCATCGTCGGCCTCGGCTTCGACAAAAAAATGGCGCTCGACGAAGTTCTCACCGTGGTGATTTAATCGTTGAGATTTTTTTGAATCCTTATTGTTGAGATCTCTAATATGAATCATGAAAAGAGTCTTCACAACCACACCTCGGTCGACGTCGTCGAGGCGGCTTTGATCTTCAGGCGATCGCTCGGCCAGGGAGAGGCGACCCACCTCCGCGGCTTCTTCGGCAGAGAATTCATCGACGAAATCATGCTCCACCATCACGAATCCGACGGCCGATTCCGCTACGAATACCCCAAGGTGCAATTCAAAGTGATCGACCGCGAGGCCCGTTTGATCGGTTTCAACGAGGGCGCCGAACTCGTCGCGCGCATCTGGACCGAGGTCGATCAAACCAAAATCGGCGACGAGGAGCTGACGATCGTCGAATCCAAATTATCGCGCAGACAAGCCTTCATCGGCGAATCCGATCAACCGCTCACGTACCGTTTCAGAACCCCCTGGCTCGGGCTGAATCAGGAGAATCACGCCAAATACGACCGCACGTCCGATCCCTCGGCGCGACGCGAACTGCTCGAACGCGCGCTCGTCGGCAACTGCCTTTCCTTCGCCAAAGGTTTTCAACATCACGTGCAAGCGCGTATCGTCGCCGATTGTCGCGAACTCCAGGAGATCCAAACTCGCTTCAAGGGCGTTCCGATGATCGGATTCGTCGGCGTGATGCGCGTTAACTTTCACATACCCGATCACGCCGGCGTCGGCAAATCGGTGTCGCGCGGCTTCGGCACGGTCGAAAGCGTCCCCCCTCGCTCAAATCCAGGGAGATCCTCATGCTGATTGAAGACCTGATCCGCCTCGGTCGCGCACTCCTCGATTCCGGAGAGCTTGAACCTCATAAAATCCTCAAGCTCATCTCGGGGGTCGACGACGATCGCGTCAAAAACTTCTACCGCAACGTCGTCGTCGTCGATATCCCCGCCGACGATTCTCAATCGCCTTCGGTTTTAACGCATCAACAATTCGGTGAGATTGAGGAATCCGACGGCAAAGAGGATTTCAAGGTCGACGACAAAAAAGCCGTCGGAATCCCCTTCGTTTTGCCCTCGGGAGGAAATCCGATCCATCCCCAGGGACGCTATCTCGCCGCTTATCCGATTTACGACGCGCATTTCCGCGGCGACGACAAAACCGAAGGATTCGTCGATTCGGCCGCCGCGGTCAAAAAATTTCTCTCCGGGCGGCTCGAACGAACGATCGGACTCGCTCTCTCCGAATCGATGCTCGATCGAGTCGCGTCCGCGGTTCATCGATCGCTCGCCGAATCCAACCTCGTGGAATTAAAAAAGTTCCTCGGCGTCCTCGTTCTGGCGCGATGCGGACCCGATTCATTCTACCACAAAGAACGATCTCATTCAAATGTAAATATTGGAATTTGCGACGACGATTCCGAAATCATCCCCGATTTCCCAAAAATTCTCGAAGGTTACTGGAACACGAAAATCGAGGAGGGAAAAGAAATCGGCGTAAAGACCGGAAAGTGCGCGTTCACCGGCGCCGCCGGCGAGGTTTACGCCCCCTATTGCAAAGCGTGGGCCTGGGCTTTGCCCACCTGGACGTGCCCGTTGCCTCTCGGCGGCGAAGAATCGATGATGATCGAAAGCGTCGCGCTCTCGGCCGAATCGTACAAAGCCCTCACGCTCGGAGCGTCGATTTTCAATCGCCTCACCGAACGCGTCAGTCATCTCGTCATTCATGAAATTTTCTCCCCCGTCGACGATCGAATCGCCAAAAACGAGGCGCAACGACGGAAAATCTCCGACCTCCCGACGATTTACGGCTCGGGTTTCCTCTTGCCCCTCAAAGACGATTCCGTTCCGACCGACGACCTGTCCGATTTCGTCATCGGCGTACAAAACATGATCGGTAAATCCGACTCCGATCCGACAATGGCCGATCGCCATATGAAGTCGGTCACGGGGTTCGACCTCGTCTTGCCCGAAGATCCCCACGACGATTATCGTCTCACCCTCGTCTATTTTTCGGGAGATATCGGCAAAGGTGATATCCATCTCCGCGCTTACATTCAAGACGTCGTTCCCAGCGTGATGAGAACGTTGCGGCATATCGGCGACGACGAGTCGAAGAACGCGATCGGCTTGCTTCTCGATCTCAGCCCCAAAACATCCGAGAAGCAACAAGCTTATCTCGGAAAATGTTACGAATCGATCCCCTACCTCCTCGCGCGCGCCTACGGCGGATCGTACCTTTGGAGCCTGCTCGAAGCGGCGCTCCACCGCCGCGCTCTCGTTCCCGATCGCGCCGTGTACAACTCGGCGCGACGCATGCAAAGCCTCGCCCACTCGTGGCCCGATTCTCGCTTCGAACTCGTCGAGGAGGTTTGTTTCCACCTTTCATTCCAACGCGTTCTCAATCGTATCAATCAAGAAATCGCTCACACAAAGGAGGATTCCCCCGTGCGTCCCTGGAAAGACATGCTCGATTCGATCGAAAACGGCCCGGTCGAATCGATCAACGAACTCAACGATCCCGCCGAGATCGGCTTCGCGTGCGGAGCGCTCTTCAAACGCTTCAGCCGCAACTACTATCGCGCGATGCAAAACGCCAAAGCCGAACCCGATTTCCTCGCCGATCGAGTCCTCACGTTCGGAACCGATTTACGTATCGACGCGATTCCCAAAGGCCTTTCGTCGATTGTCGAACTTCCCAAACGGATCAAAAATCTCAAAATCCCAGGAGATCTCGTCGAACGAACCGGAGCGGTCATCAACGCCTTCGAACGCGCCAAAGATACGATCCGCAAAGACAAAGACTCGTTCCTCGTCTCGTTCTGGTCGGGCTACGCCCTCCAGGGCTTCGACCGCAAATCGAAACGGCGCGTTTGCCCGCATTGCGGCAAACCGATCCACGCCGAACAAAATCAACCCGTGCAAGCGTGAAAATCAGCTATCTCTTTTCTCGGTTTTCCATTCATCAAGGAGTATTTCTCATGCCCGTGCGAACCGGCGAGATTCTTTTCGTCAAATGCGTGAAAAACGGCATCCCCAACCGCGACCCTCTCCGCGACAGCGACGCCCGCAGGCTTTTCGGCGAGGACGACGGCCGAATCTCCCTCTCCGACGTCAGCATCAAACGAGACGTGCGCGATTATGTGCTCGCGCGATTTCCTGAAGACGGCGAATCCCCCGATCTCTCGAGGCTCGTCTTCGTCCAAAAAAAATACGCCGACGACGGTAAAACCCTCCTCGGACGAGACGGCCTCGCCAAAGCGATTCTCGAAAAAGTGAGAGCCGCCAAAGAAGCGGGCGCCGTCCCCGATCGATCCGCCCCCAAACCCAAAAAACGAGGCAAAGCCGACGACGCCGACTCCGAACGCGAACTCCTCGTCTCCGCCGCGTTCGATATCCGGGTCTTCGGCGCCGTCTTCTCCGTCACCGGTAAAAGCTTCAGCCAAACCGGTCCCGTTCAGTTCGGCTGGGCGCATTCGCTCCACCCCGTCGAAACCCGCTACACCCAGGGGACCGTCGTCATGCCCTCAAAAGATTCCAAAGACGTCTCGGCCGACGCCAAAGAGGAAGATAAAGGTAAAACCCAGGGGACGATCTGGACGCAATACCAGCTCCCCTTCGCCGTCTTCGCCATGCCCGCCGTCGTTAACGCCACGATCGCGGCCCAAACCGGCATGTCCGACGACGACCTCGACCTCCTCCTCGCAGCCCTCTGGAAAGGTACCCTCCATCGCCAGGCTCGCGGCCGCGGCTTTCAACAACCACTTATGCTTATTCATGTCGAATACAACGACCCGTTCTTCCGCGTCGGTTTCCTCGAGGAGGGAATCAAATTGAACCCCGGTCGCGATTCCGAAGGCCGCGCTCGCTGGCTCGGCGGCGAACACCCCGGCGACCTCGCCGACGTCTCGCTCGATATCCAACCTCTCATCGAAACGTTGAAATCGCATCGAAGTAAAATCGCCAACATGCGATGTTGGGTCGACCCCCACCTCAAAATCGTCGGCGAACTTCCCGTCGAACCGGCCCAATTTTCCGAGGGGGTTTAATCGTATGAGCGTCGTCGTCTTCGAGCTCAAAGGCCCGATGGCGCATTTTCGCCGTCCCGATACCATCGGCGCCCACGCGAGTTATCCGTTCATTCCGCGCACCACCCTGCGCGGATTGATCGCCGCGATCCTCGGCCTCCGTCAACCGCTCGATCAAGACCCCCTCCCCCTCGAGGCGCGGTGCGGACTCAAACTCCTCGCCGCGCCCCGAACCGTCTCGCAGCAACTCAGCTTCCACGGCAAAAAATGGATCGGCGCCGGCTCCAACGACGCCTTCAATCGTCCCACAACTGTCGAAATCGTCGTCGATCCTCATTATCGCGTCTACTACCAGGGCCCCCTCGCCGACGATCTCGCCGAGAAAATCGACAAAAAACAGAGCGTCTTTCACACCTATCTCGGCGCCGCGTATTGCCTAACCTTCCCCCAATGGGGAGAAACCGGAGGAGTCAAAAACTCGAAACCGATCGACGATTCTGAAATCATGATCAAATGCTCGACCGTCGTTCCCGCCGCGGCGATCGCCCGGCTCGAAACCGAAACCGACCGAAGCTACGCCCGCGTCGGCGGATTTGTGCGTGAACATATCGGCGGAAGAAGATTCCGCGGTGTCGTCAGCGTCCTTTACGAGACTTCGGGCGAACCGATCCGGATCGAGCGCAAGCCCGATCCGATCGATCCCGATTGTCGCTTCGTCGCGGTTCAAGACGAAAACGAGGGTTACGTATGTCTTTGGTAATTCCGCTTTCCGATTGTCTCGCTCGACCCGATCAATCGCTCGTCGATCACCTCGAAGCCGTCGCCGATCGATGCGGCGATCGCGCCGGCTCGTTCGAGGATCGAATCGCCTATCTCGCGGGACTGGCGCACGACGCCGCCAAAGCCGCCGCCGATTGGCAATCGTACATCCGCGGAGGGTCCAAAAAAGGCCCTCCCCACGCCCCCGCCGGCGCCGCGATCTTCGCCGTCTGGGCCGAGAATCTCCTCCCAAAATGGGTCGATCCCAAAAGCGCAACTATGAAAGAACTGCGCGATCTCTGCCTCGATTGGATTCGAGTCGTCGACGGCCACCACGGCTCGTTCGACGATTTCGAAGTCTGTCCCCCCTGGATGACGGGAGCTTACGCGCCCCGACATAACCCCGAATTCTTGCTCCAAACCTGCGACCGAGCCGGCCTCGATTCCCTTCTATATAAACACTTCCCCGAATCGACCGCCAAGCTCGACGATTTCAACACGCAATCGCAAAACTACTCCAAGAATGTATGGGAGCGAGCCGCTATGATCGGAAGAAAAAGGATTTTCGAACGCTCGAAAGACGATCGAAATGAAGATCGCATCGCCCTCCGAATCGCCGAACTCGCCTCCCGCCTTATCTACGCCGATCGAAGCCACGCAGCCGATTGGAAACCCGACCGTTTCCGCTCGAGTAAAGCCGAATCCGCGATCGAATCGTTCGCTCTTCATATCCAAAAAGAAGAACAATCCGCACGCGATAAACAATCGGGACAAGCTCTCGTCCAGGCGCGCGCCGCGGGCCAGGCCGAGGCGCTCGCGTCATTCGTCGCCAATCCAGATCAAAAAATCTTCACCCTCTTACTCCCCACCGGCTACGGCAAAACACTCGCCGGGCTCCGCGTCGCGCTCGAGGCCGTCCGCGGCGAAAAAGCCCGACGAATCATCTATGTCGCTCCCTATATCAGCATCCTTTCGCAAGCCGCCGCGGCGATCGAAAAGGCGATCGGACTCCGCGTCGTCGTCCATCACCAATCGTCGATACTGACCCTGGGTGAGGGAGAATCCTCGGAAAAATCGCCGGTAAACGAATCAGCCGCCGAGGATCACCAACCCTACGACCTCCTCGACACCTGGCAGGCGCCCGTCGTCGCAACCACTTTCAATCAACTGTTCCGATCTTTGTTTCCTTATAAAGCGAGCGAGTGCCTTCGGATCAAAGCGCTCGAAAACGCTTTTGTCTTTATCGACGAACCCCAGATCATCGACTCCAAGGTTTGGTCGGCGTTCCTCAAGGCTTCGATCGTCGCGGCCCGCGAAAAAAACGCCCGGTTCCTCTTCTGCACCGCCACGCTCCCGCCGATTGAAAACGTGATTGGTTCCCAAAATCCGCCGATCCCACTCGTCGAACCCCGAACGATCGCGGTAAGCCGATTTCAGATCCGATCGACCGCCGAACCCTGGAACCTTGATCGCACCGTTTGCGAGGCCGAGGCCAAAATCCAATCGCGCCGATCGGTCGCGGTCATCCTCAACACCGTCAAAGACGCCCTCGACGTCTATCAAAAATTAGCCGCGAATTCCTCGGGCGTCTGGTTCTTCCTCGCGTCTCGAATGCTTCCGGGTCATAAAGAAAAACGTATTGATACGATTAAAAAACGTCTCTCCGATGCGAACAAAACCGCGGGAGTCGTTTGCACCCAGGTTCTCGAGGCCGGCGTCGACCTCAGCTTTCGTACGATCCTTCGCGCTTGTCCGATCTTCCCCTCGATCGTCCAAACCGCCGGACGCGCCAATCGCCACGCCGAGGGAGATCCCGCCGAGGTTCTCGTCTTCCCCTTCGTCCGAGACGACGGAAAACCGTCGCGAAGGTTCGTCTACCGCGAAAAATTCGCGACCGACCTCACCGATCAAATCCTCCGCGATCACCCGTCGATCGACGAGGCCGAAGTTTCGCTGCTCATGGATCATTATTACAAAACATGCTGGAAACATAACTCTCATTCGACGTGTCTTCAGGCGTTTGAACAAGCCGCGCTCGGAAAATGGTCCGAAATCTCGGGGATCGAACCGTTCGGCGACGATTACCCCGGGATCGACGTCTTCGTTCCGGGCGGCGAGAAATACCTTCCCGAACGCTACAAAAAATGGCTGAGAAAGTTTCGGGTTGATACCGCCGAACAACTTCTCGATCGTTATCTCGATCGTCTCGCGCGTCGTGAATTAAGCTTCAATCAAAAGCGAGCGCAATCGGCGCTCCTGCGGATGTTCCTCGTCGATTTTCCACGTGCGAAAGCCGCGGATATCGCGCATCCGATCGAAAACGACCGCGGATCGGAATGGCCTTACGTTTTGAATAAACGAGGCCTTTATCACAAAGAAACAGGGCTCGCTCACTTGCTCACCGAAGAGCTTGAACGAGAGTCGATCGCAAAATCCATGGTGATCTGATATGAAGACCGAACAATCGCCTACTCCGACATCGTGCGAACCCCCCGCGATCCCGCTGACGGTCACTCATGTTTTGGAGCATTTATTTTGCCCTCGATTCACTTATTTTCAATATGTAATATCATTACCACAATGGGAAGAGCGCCGGCCGATCGTGCAGATGGGTCGAAAGTCGCACGAGGATCGGAAGAAAATCAACCCGACTTATCTTCGCAAGAAGCTCGGCGTGGTCGATCGAAAGTTTGATGTGCCGATGGCGTCGATGCGTTTGGGGGTTCGCGGGTCGGTCGACGAGGTTTTGACGCTCTCCGACGGTTCGATGGCGCCGTTCGATTACAAGTTCGCCGAGGATCGGGGTCGCGTGTATCACAATCAAAAAATGCAATCGGCTCTTTATGGATTGTTGATTCGCGAGACGTTTCAGCGTCCCGTGCACCGCGGTTTTTTGTGTTATCTTCGTTCCAAGCATAAGGTTGTGACGATCGAGTTCAGCGACGACGATTTCCTCGACGCCGAGCTGATTCTCAAGGAGGTTTTGGAGGTGATTCAGGTCGGCTATTTCCCTCGCGCGACAAAGGCGAAGGCTCGATGCCGCGATTGCTGCTACCGAAATATCTGTATTCAGTGACAGCGTTTACGTAAGTCTCGTCTTGACAAGCAAGTTACGACGAATTATACTTGCGACGGGTGGAAAGCGTGCTGGGGTTTCGAGGCTATGGTGATTGCATGATCTATCATTTTGGGCGTTACAAGATCGAATCGATTTCCTTGACCGCATATCGAGTTAGGGCGATAATGCGATGATCGACCAAGTTCCAGAACAACAAGGATTGAAACAGCACTTTGACGCCGAGTTGCGTCAGGACAAGCCTCATGATCGACCAAGTTCCAGAACAACAAGGATTGAAACCGCTTTTGTGGCTTCAGACGGGTCAGCCGTTCGTCGATGATCGACCAAGTTCCAGAACAACAAGGATTGAAACAATCTAGATCCGAACCCTACATGACGCGAAAGCTGACATGATCGACCAAGTTCCAGAACAACAAGGATTGAAACCCTCCGTCTGGAGAACGCGTTGAATGACAGGTTCGGATGATCGACCAAGTTCCAGAACAACAAGGATTGAAACCCGTAAGGTATCTGGCGAGCGTCAATCAATCGTCATGATCGACCAAGTTCCAGAACAACAAGGATTGAAACTCGCGGGCGGAGGTCTGATCGGAGTTCTCGTCTCGATATGATCGACCAAGTTCCAGAACAACAAGGATTGAAACATGTGAAGATTCGGACCGGCGTCATGCCGTCGGGACCATGATCGACCAAGTTCCAGAACAACAAGGATTGAAACCTCATTTCGTCATGACATTCCTTTTCGAGGCCCGTATGATCGACCAAGTTCCAGAACAACAAGGATTGAAACTCCCAACGATCTCCCCCCTCGCGACAAATGAATCCATGATCGACCAAGTTCCAGAACAACAAGGATTGAAACCTGATGCGCGATCATTGCGGGGTCGTCACCTGGGTATGATCGACCAAGTTCCAGAACAACAAGGATTGAAACCCTAATCCCGCCGAATGAAAACAATCCTCACATAGCTATGATCGACCAAGTTCCAGAACAACAAGGATTGAAACTCGACGCGAATAGATTGGTTTGCGCGGCGAAGGGATTATGATCGACCAAGTTCCAGAACAACAAGGATTGAAACGGCCGGAATTGGATCGAGCCTACCGTTCGGGTTCGAATGATCGACCAAGTTCCAGAACAACAAGGATTGAAACCCGAAATATCCCGCCGAGACGCTCCAGAGAAGCGATGATCGACCAAGTTCCAGAACAACAAGGATTGAAACATTAATTCGAGAGACTCCCCCAGCGATTTGATCGAATGATCGACCAAGTTCCAGAACAACAAGGATTGAAACTCACGATACCTTTCCCCCCATCACGATCGCCGCGGTCATGATCGACCAAGTTCCAGAACAACAAGGATTGAAACTCCCTACCAGATCGAGACCTCGAGCGGAACCGTCGTATGATCGACCAAGTTCCAGAACAACAAGGATTGAAACCGTTTGAGGCTGCTGGAACGCGGTCGCGTTGCGTATGATCGACCAAGTTCCAGAACAACAAGGATTGAAACCCAAAGGTGTCTGTCGAGTCGAGTCGAGTCGAGTCGATGATCGACCAAGTTCCAGAACAACAAGGATTGAAACAGGGCTTTACCTCGGCCCAGAACGGCCCCCAGGAGTTATGATCGACCAAGTTCCAGAACAACAAGGATTGAAACTCACGATGCATTTCCCCCCTTCGCGCTCGCCGCGGTCTATGATCGACCAAGTTCCAGAACAACAAGGATTGAAACCCCGACAACGATAAAAAGCGACAATTCCGTCCCTCGCCATGATCGACCAAGTTCCAGAACAACAAGGATTGAAACTGGGAGCGCAGCCCGGCAACGCCAAAGTGATGCCGATGATCGACCAAGTTCCAGAACAACAAGGATTGAAACTTCATCTCATCGGCCTTCACGATCAGCCCGGGCCTGATGATCGACCAAGTTCCAGAACAACAAGGATTGAAACATAAGAACGGCTGGCAGGCGTCGATCCTCGACGCGGATGATCGACCAAGTTCCAGAACAACAAGGATTGAAACTGGATAGCTGAATGGTAAGGTAAGGGAGCGGGAGGTAATGATCGACCAAGTTCCAGAACAACAAGGATTGAAACTGACGCGAGCGAAGCGGGAACGGCCGTTTCGGCCGATGATCGACCAAGTTCCAGAACAACAAGGATTGAAACCGATTCTTCGATCGCAAGTTTTCGCTCCGCGATCGCGGAATGATCGACCAAGTTCCAGAACAACAAGGATTGAAACGTCTCGTCGGTCGCTCAACGGTGGCGATCGACGAATGATCGACCAAGTTCCAGAACAACAAGGATTGAAACCGCGCTTTGGTAGAATTCGACGGAAACGATTCGACAATGATCGACCAAGTTCCAGAACAACAAGGATTGAAACTAGTAATATAGGATACAAATACTATACTATTGTTCAAATGATCGACCAAGTTCCAGAACAACAAGGATTGAAACTTAAGGTTGATGTTCGCGCCTACATACGATAGGCGCGATGATCGACCAAGTTCCAGAACAACAAGGATTGAAACACGGGTACGGCCCGATCGATCGTAACCGGCCCGATCGATGATCGACCAAGTTCCAGAACAACAAGGATTGAAACAAAATCGTACCTAACGCGAGCGCGCCGACCGCGCAAAATGATCGACCAAGTTCCAGAACAACAAGGATTGAAACATCCAAATCGGGATCAAACACATCCAATCGACGAATGATCGACCAAGTTCCAGAACAACAAGGATTGAAACATTTCGGCGATCGCGATCGCCTCGGCCTCGGCTTTATGATCGACCAAGTTCCAGAACAACAAGGATTGAAACATTACAAACCATAAATATCGATTGAACATTCGCCGCGATGATCGACCAAGTTCCAGAACAACAAGGATTGAAACATGTTCGCGCCTATCGTATATAGGCGCGAACATAGGAATGATCGACCAAGTTCCAGAACAACAAGGATTGAAACGTTGTCATGCTGGCGGTAAACCGCATCATGACGATCATGATCGACCAAGTTCCAGAACAACAAGGATTGAAACAACAACGTGTCGCTTCAACAGTGGCAGCAAGCCACTATGATCGACCAAGTTCCAGAACAACAAGGATTGAAACATCGTCGATATCTCCCCGGCGGTAAAGAACCAAACTATGATCGACCAAGTTCCAGAACAACAAGGATTGAAACCCACAATGCCGCGTGGAACGCCTGAACAAAACATTCATGATCGACCAAGTTCCAGAACAACAAGGATTGAAACTACAAGACGACGAATCCGTCGAACCTCCCGACGGGAAATGATCGACCAAGTTCCAGAACAACAAGGATTGAAACGAGTTTTTCGCTCCCAGGGCGGGAGCGTCTTGCTCGGAATGATCGACCAAGTTCCAGAACAACAAGGATTGAAACAACGTGATTTCCCACGCGGTCGGGACGGGCGCAGCGATGATCGACCAAGTTCCAGAACAACAAGGATTGAAACATCATAATCATAAGATCATGGCAAAACGCGGACGCAATGATCGACCAAGTTCCAGAACAACAAGGATTGAAACTACCAGTGATCGATCAGAAGATGCATCGCTGTGATAATGATCGACCAAGTTCCAGAACAACAAGGATTGAAACGTATTGGACGCCTGGCCTGATCGCGTTTCCCACGATATGATCGACCAAGTTCCAGAACAACAAGGATTGAAACTCCATTGAAGCAATAACCTACCCTTTTGGTCGACCCGATGATCGACCAAGTTCCAGAACAACAAGGATTGAAACGTATACGTCTAAACAGTGGTCTTTCTTATACAACGTAGGATGATCGACCAAGTTCCAGAACAACAAGGATTGAAACATCGCCGCCCAGCTCGAGCGCAAACCGCCGACGCGTTATGATCGACCAAGTTCCAGAACAACAAGGATTGAAACCAACAAATAATCGATTGGATCGTCGGGGAGATAAGCGATGATCGACCAAGTTCCAGAACAACAAGGATTGAAACCCGTCTCCCGCGGCGACGATATGTCGATTTTCTGCGAATGATCGACCAAGTTCCAGAACAACAAGGATTGAAACTGATCAAGGTGTGCTTAACCCACCCGAACCAAGTTATGATCGACCAAGTTCCAGAACAACAAGGATTGAAACCCGCCCAGATGTTCCAATCGCGAGGATCGCACCCGGGTATGATCGACCAAGTTCCAGAACAACAAGGATTGAAACATCGGAACAAGCGCCCTCCCTCAGCAATCATCTTGATGATCGACCAAGTTCCAGAACAACAAGGATTGAAACGTGGACAGACTCTCCGACCGGCATGCGGATCTCGCGAATGATCGACCAAGTTCCAGAACAACAAGGATTGAAACAAGCAAGCCGACAAGCTTGGTTCGGACAAGGAACAAGATGATCGACCAAGTTCCAGAACAACAAGGATTGAAACCCCAAAGATTCTCAATCTTGGAAATCCGTCTTCATCCGATGATCGACCAAGTTCCAGAACAACAAGGATTGAAACCTCGATCCGGTCTTCGTCGCCGCATCGAAGCTCAACGATGATCGACCAAGTTCCAGAACAACAAGGATTGAAACATGATAATCGATACGGGGTAGAGTCGGGCTAACGTATGATCGACCAAGTTCCAGAACAACAAGGATTGAAACCGGTTAATGGCGTAGGTGTGAATCTTGAATCCCGCATGATCGACCAAGTTCCAGAACAACAAGGATTGAAACAGTTTTATCGCGACGCGAGCGCTTCAATGAGGCCAATGATCGACCAAGTTCCAGAACAACAAGGATTGAAACAGCGCTGTCCGGACGGTTTCGGGAGCGACGTTGCCGATGATCGACCAAGTTCCAGAACAACAAGGATTGAAACATCTCGAGAAACGTCAAGCGGAGACGGATTACGACTTATGATCGACCAAGTTCCAGAACAACAAGGATTGAAACGAAGCGAGAGCCGTCGCCGTGGACGCGATCCCGGCATGATCGACCAAGTTCCAGAACAACAAGGATTGAAACAGATTCTCGAACTATGCCGAACGTTGCGCGCTATGCGCATGATCGACCAAGTTCCAGAACAACAAGGATTGAAACAACCTCGACCAAAGCGCCTTCGCGTCTTCGCGACTATGATCGACCAAGTTCCAGAACAACAAGGATTGAAACACGAACAATCGAACCCAAGAGATATCGAGATGACCTTATGATCGACCAAGTTCCAGAACAACAAGGATTGAAACCCCCACTCAAACCCCTCGGCTTTGAGCGTCGCAGGATGATCGACCAAGTTCCAGAACAACAAGGATTGAAACAACAAGTGAAAGGATCACCAGAATGAACCGTTTACGTCATGATCGACCAAGTTCCAGAACAACAAGGATTGAAACAGCTATTTCTATTTCATATCGAGTGAACAAGACTTATGATCGACCAAGTTCCAGAACAACAAGGATTGAAACTTAGACAGGATCGACCCACCCGGAATAGGAGGGTCCGCATGATCGACCAAGTTCCAGAACAACAAGGATTGAAACCTGGATGTCGGGATTCCTTGAGGGCACGACGCCTAAATGATCGACCAAGTTCCAGAACAACAAGGATTGAAACCGTTACAGGCGTCAGCGACGGGAGATCCCTCCAAACAATGATCGACCAAGTTCCAGAACAACAAGGATTGAAACCACAATACAAGGGTATGTCGCCGCCGAGGAGTCGAACATGATCGACCAAGTTCCAGAACAACAAGGATTGAAACTACGAAACGACGAAACGACGAAACGGCCGAAGCGGATGATCGACCAAGTTCCAGAACAACAAGGATTGAAACTCTCGTTAGAGTTAGCCCTCCCCATGCGGGGAGGGCCATGATCGACCAAGTTCCAGAACAACAAGGATTGAAACTGGCGTCCAGGGCGTGCGTGTCCTCGGGAGGAATCGATGATCGACCAAGTTCCAGAACAACAAGGATTGAAACTGGTACGTGCACGCATGACGAAATCGAACGTACCATATGATCGACCAAGTTCCAGAACAACAAGGATTGAAACTCAGGAACCTGGAAAGAGAACGGACAGCGACCGAGGATGATCGACCAAGTTCCAGAACAACAAGGATTGAAACAGGGCGCCGCACTCAAGGTGAACTTCGGCGCCGAGATGATCGACCAAGTTCCAGAACAACAAGGATTGAAACCATAACGACCGATCGAAGAGCAAGGAATATGGCCAATATGATCGACCAAGTTCCAGAACAACAAGGATTGAAACGTCTATCTGGCGCGCCGAGGCGGCGCCGGGTGATATGATCGACCAAGTTCCAGAACAACAAGGATTGAAACCCCATTTCGCCTCGGCTTTGAGGCGCCCCGACGAACTTATGATCGACCAAGTTCCAGAACAACAAGGATTGAAACTTGAGGAGGCGATTCAATGACAGATACTGGCGAACAATGATCGACCAAGTTCCAGAACAACAAGGATTGAAACATATCCAAGATAACCGATCGCCAGCGCGCCGACCGATGATCGACCAAGTTCCAGAACAACAAGGATTGAAACACCGCTTTCGATTGAGCGCCGATTTCAATCGGCGAATGATCGACCAAGTTCCAGAACAACAAGGATTGAAACAGCGCCGATTCGATCAAATCGACGGCGTATCGAATCGATGATCGACCAAGTTCCAGAACAACAAGGATTGAAACTATGCGCGAACGAACATCGATACGTAATCAATAGTATATGATCGACCAAGTTCCAGAACAACAAGGATTGAAACCCTATCGCGTCATTTTTCCGGGTCAATCGGATCGACCATGATCGACCAAGTTCCAGAACAACAAGGATTGAAACGTATCTCGGTCGCGACCATCGCGATCGCGACCGCGCCGAATGATCGACCAAGTTCCAGAACAACAAGGATTGAAACCGTACTTCGATATCCAACCGCGCTTGGTTCGCGTATGATCGACCAAGTTCCAGAACAACAAGGATTGAAACTGATCGTAGCCCAAGCGATCATATTTCTCGCGATCATGATCGACCAAGTTCCAGAACAACAAGGATTGAAACGTATCGCGACCGTCTCGATCGTATCCGTCTCGATCATGATCGACCAAGTTCCAGAACAACAAGGATTGAAACTGAAATAAATAGAGCGTGACGACCGCCGATCCGGGATGATCGACCAAGTTCCAGAACAACAAGGATTGAAACATATACAGTGGATGTATGCGACAACATCCGCTCCCAAAGATGATCGACCAAGTTCCAGAACAACAAGGATTGAAACCGACTTCACTTCGCCGTTTTCGGGCTCGATGAATCTGATGATCGACCAAGTTCCAGAACAACAAGGATTGAAACCCACGTGAGCGTGACCGCGTTTCCGGCGCCGTCGGTCATGATCGACCAAGTTCCAGAACAACAAGGATTGTAACTCAATTTGATCTCTAGATTCTTCGTCCGTATCTTCACCACGCCGTGAGCGCATCTTTTGAGCGAATGGAAGTCGAGATTATACCAACCCGACGCGCAAGCGAGGGTCCGATCAAATCATCAATCGAAAGTTTTCACGATGTTATCAGAAGACCGTCTCCCGCGTGTCGGGTTGGTAGGATTGCGTCTCCGCCGCGTTAGGAATTATGGCTCACCAGGAGGTTCGCCCTCCCATAAAAGATCGCCCTCCCATAAAAGTACGCCCTCCCATAACAGATCGCCCTCCCATAAAAGATCGCCCTCCCATAAAAGATCGCCGTCCCATAACAGATCGCCGTCCCATAAAAGATCGCCGTCCCAAAAAAGTTCGCCGTCCCATAAAAGATCGCCGTCCCATAAAAGATCGCCCTCCCGGATAGATAATACCGATATCGAGCTCTGTATTATGGAGTGGTTTAATTGGTGATGTCGCAGTGAATCAGGTAAAATCGAGCCGATAGAGTCTTCGTCCGTATCATCCGCGCGCCGTGAGCGCATCTTTTGAGCGAACGGAAGTCGAGATTATACCAACCCGACGCGCAAGCGAGGGTCCGATCAAATGATCAATCGAAAGTTTTCACGATGTTATCAGAAGACCGTATCCCGCGTGTCGGGTTGATAAGATTGCGTCTCCGCCGCGTTAGGAATTATGGCTCACCAGGAGGTTCGCCCTCCCATAAAAGATCGCCCTCCTATAAAAGATCGCAGTCCCATAAAAGATCGCGCTCCCATAACAGATCGCGCTCCCATAACAGATCGCGCTCCCATAACAGATCGCCCTCCCGGATAGATAATACCGATATCGAGCTCTGTTTTATGGAGTGGTTTCATTGGTGATGTCGCAGTGAATCAGGTAAAATCGAGCCGATAGGTTTACGACGGCTTGATAGGCTGACGACTCAAACAGAAAGAAATAAAAGATGTCTATCATTGTCATTATAGTTATCATATGCGTTCATATATTGATTTTTTCCTGCCTCGGAGCTTGGGTCGCGATCCAATGCGATCGCTCCATTTTGGAAGGAGCGGTTATCGGGGTGATCCTCGGGCCTTTCGGTCTCATCCTTGAGGCTTTATTGCCGCGCGGAATCGCCGCGAATGAAATCGAAGAGCCTCGCGAGGTCAAATCCTCAGAGGAAGTCGAATAAGAAGCGATGGCGAAAGTAATGAAAGATTATTTCAATGTAAATGACCCGAAATAAAGTACGGATCGAGCCGTTTCACCGCGTCTCGTCGCGATGACAGCGTGGTCATTTCTTGACGAGGCCAAGATCGCAATCCCGTGACGCCAAGGCGCCGATGAGCCGAGGCCGATCGTTTGAGAAATCGAAGCGAACGGTCACGCGATCGGTCGTCGCCACGCCCGAACGACAAACTCTTCGCCCGCGCTACTCTCAATGCAATCCAAACGATCGATCGTAAACCGTCCAGGTTTAAGCTCGCAAATATGCCTTAAAAAAATCGCAAAATATTCCAAAATTTTGTGAATAAAAAGTGGTTCGCGGCGTCTATAATATATTAGATCGATCGCTTGGATTACAGTTCGGATTTCAAAAGCTCGCGTACCAAAACCACCATAAAACAACGAAATACCCAGAACGCTCCGATAATTGAAGCCATGAAAAACCGCCAAAACCAGCCGAAACCGTCCCCCACGAGGCGACTCGACCCCTTGTCGATTCGCATGCGATCAAGGTCGCCCCTCTGCGCGCTCAAACGCAAACCAATCGAATCGATGCCGGTGAAAAAACGTCAAATCGACGCTCGAATCGAGATGATTCTTTTATCAAACGCCTGTGTTGATCGATCGCGACATCGTGGATTACGCAACCATCCCAAGTTCCGAATGGCTTCGCTCGGCGCTATTGCTCGATCGAACCGGATCGGATTCGAATCGAGACGGAATAAACTACGCAGTCATCCTAGGTTCCGAATGGCTTCGCTCGGCGCTTTTGCTCGAAAATCTTGCTTTCAGTATCTTTACGCCGAGCGGGCGCGATCGATGGGCGATTTCGGGGCGAGCTTTGGCGTGATGGAAATGGGATCGATCGCGAGCGGATTGGAGTTGGGGTTTGGATTGGAAGCGGGAAGGCGACTGGGAAAGGTGGGCGGTTTTCTTTCCTTATCGACTGAAGTTGTCGAGCGTCGGCGCGTTCGTATACAATCCTTTCGGCCGAGGAACAAACGCCGAAGTTCGGCGCGCGGTCGATCTTTTACTTGTCGCATTTGGAATGAGGGCGGCTTGATGCCCACGGACACGCTCGCGCATACGCCGCTTCATGATTGGCATGTCGCCCACGGCGGTAGGATGGTGGAATTCGGCGGCTGGTCGATGCCGGTTCAATACACCTCGGTGATCGACGAGCACAAGACGGTTCGAGAGCGAGTGGGGCTCTTTGATATCGGCCATATGGGCCGGCTTGATTTCGACGGACCGGGCGCGCTCGATTGGCTTGAACGATCGACGACGAATCACGTATCCAAACTCGCGATCGGCCAAATTCAATACAGTTTGATGGTGAACGAATCGGGCGGAGTGCTCGACGACATTCTCGTCTATCGGCGTGGCGAGGGTTATCTTGTCGTTTGTAACGCGTCGAATCGGGCGAAAGTCGTCGCTCAGTTTGAGTCGCTCCGGGGCGATTTTCGAGCGAATCTGATCGATCGCACGCTTGAGACCGCGATGATCGCGATTCAGGGGCCCCGCGCGGTCGAATTGGTTCAACGAGTTCTTCCCGAACACGCGTCGTTGAGTGCGATTCGCTATTATCATTTTGAGATCGCCAAGTCGATTGGTTTTGATACCGTGGTTTCGCGCACGGGTTATACGGGTGAGGATGGATTTGAATTGATCATAAGCGGCGATCGCGCGGTCGCGGTTTGGGAGGCGTTGCTTGCCGAGGGGGTTGAATCGGGGCTTCGGCCGTGCGGGTTGGGTGCGCGCGACACGCTTCGGTTCGAGGCTTCGATGCCGCTTTATGGTCATGAGATGGACGAGACGGTCGATCCGTATTCGGCGGGGCTGGGCTGGGCTGTCAAGCTGAATAAGGGTGATTTTGTGGGGAACGAGGCGCTTCGCGCGTTGAAGAAAGCGCCCAGATGGAAGCGGATCGGGCTTGCGCTTGAGGGTAAGCGGATTGCCCGGCAGGGGGCGATCGTTTTGGCCGGCGAGCGTGAGATCGGTCGGGTGACTTCGGGGACGTTCGCTCCGACGCTTGAGGCGAGCCTGGCGATGGCGCTTATTGAACCGTCGTTCGCGGGGGACGGAACGCGGCTTTCGGTCGACGTTCGCGGCAAAGTCGAGCCCGCGACGGTCGTTCCTTTGCCGTTTTATCGACGCGTCGAAAAGGGTTGAATCGTCGGCGATTCAATCGTGAAATATTCGAAATCAATGAACGTTCGATGGACAATGATGGGAGATTCTCGAAGCACATGAAACCGACCGATCTTCGATTCACTCGCACTCACGAATGGGTTTACGTTGATGGGGACGTCGCGACGATCGGCGTTTCGCGATTCGCGGTCGATCAGTTGACCGATTTGATCGTGATCGATCTTCCCGAGGTCGGGAGGAAGCTTTCGGAGGGGAAGAGTTTCGGCGAGATCGAGAGCGTGAAGGCGGTGAGCGATTTGTATTCGCCGATCGACGGCGAGGTGATCGAGGTGAATCGCGCGGTCGCGGCCGACGTTCAAATTCTCGCGCAGGATCCTTATGAGAAGGGATGGCTGATCAAAGCGAAAATCGCCGATCCCGCGCAGGTTGAGAAGATGCTCGACCACGACGCTTATCAAAAAGCGATCGCCGAGGAGTCTCACTGATCGGGCTTCGTTTACAAGAGAGATTGATTTGTTATGGATTGATTAAGTTTTTATTCTTTCATTTATTCCGCCTTGAGGAGACGTGGGTTAAAAGCGATGGCTTATATCTTGAACACGGACGACGACGTCGCGTTGATGCTGAGGAGGATCGGCGCGGGGTCGATCGACGAGTTATTCGCGGCGGCGCCCGAATCGGTGCGGTTGAAGCGGCTTCTCGACGTACCTCCCGCGTTGGGGGAGCTCGAGCTGACGTCGCACGTAACGGCGATCGCGGCGAGGAACGTCGGCGCCGACTCTCGGGTCTGTTTTTTGGGGGGTGGGGCTTATGATCATTTCATCCCCGCGGTGGTCGATCAGTTGGCGGGGCGCGGCGAATTTTATACGGCGTACACGCCGTATCAGCCCGAGGCGAGCCAGGGGACGTTGCAGGCGATTTTCGAGTATCAAACGCTTGTCGCGCGGTTGACGGGGCTCGATGTATCGAATGCGAGTTTATATGACGGCGGATCGGCGGTCGCCGAGGCGGCGTTGATGGCGCGAGGGGTGACGGGTCGATCGGGTCGGATCGTGGTCGCGGGATCGGCGCATCCTGAATCGATTCAGGTGTTGAAAACGTATCTGGCGAATCTTGAGACCGAGATTGTGGTCGTTCCGCAACGCGACGGGGCTGTGGAAGTGTCCGAGGTCGCGGGGGCGATCGATTCGAGGACGGCGGCGGTGATCGTTCAGCAGCCGAACTTTTTTGGGGTGATCGAGGACGTTTCGGCGATCGTGGCCGCGGCGCGGAAGGCGGGGGCGATCGCGGTGGTGAGCTTCGATCCGATCAGTTTGGGGTTGTTGCGTCGACCCGGGGATTACGGCGCCGACGTGGCGGTGGCCGAGGGGCAATGTTTGGGGAATCCGCTCGCATACGGCGGTCCATATTTGGGGATGATGGCGTGTCGCGAGTCTTATGTGCGGAAGATGCCGGGAAGGATTGTCGGTCAAACGGTCGATCATCACGGCAAGCGATGTTGGGTGTTGACGCTCCAAACGCGCGAGCAGCACATTCGACGTGAGAAGGCGACATCGAACATCTGTACGAATCAGGGTTTGTTGGCGCTTCGCGCTTCGATTTATTTGGCGACATTGGGGCCTCGCGGGCTTGCGCGGGTCGCGGAGCTTTCGACGCGGAAGGCTCATTACGCGGCCGAGCGGCTCGCGTCGGTTCCGGGGCTTTCGCTCGCTTTTGATCGGCCGTTTTTCAAGGAATTTGTGGTGAGGTGTTCGGTCGACGCGACTTCGGTTCTCGCCGAGGTGGGTCGAAGGGGATTTCACGGGGGGGTGGCGCTCAAGCGATTTTTCCCCGAGATGGAGGATTCGATTTTGATCGCGGTGACCGAGAAGCGGACGAGGGACGAGATCGACGCGCTCGCGGTCGCTTACGACGAGTCGATCCGCGCGGTGCGTTCGTGAACGATCTTCGCGAGAGCGGCGGATCGACCGATCGAATCAAAACAGGAATATATTTTTTCTGCACTGATGAATTCATGGTAACGAATGATGAACGACAAGGCGCCTCGGTTATTGTTTGAGAAGAGTCGACCCGGACGTGGAACCGACGTGATTCCGCGATCGGACGTCCCCGATCGTCCGCTCGATTCGTTGTTGCCGGCTTCGGAGCTGGCGTCGAATCTCGTTCCGCTTCCCGAGCTCGGCGAGCTCGACGTGGTGCGGCATTACACGCGGCTTTCGCAACTTAACATGGCGATCGACTCGCATTTTTATCCGCTTGGATCGTGCACGATGAAGTACAACCCCAAGCGCAACGAGCGACTCGCTTCGCTTCCGGGGTTGGCTTCGGTTCATCCGTATCAGGACGAATCGACGCTCCAGGGGATTCTTGAGTTATTATATGATCTGCAAGGGATTTTGGGTGAGATCGCGGGGCTCGACGCGGTGAGTTTGCAGCCCGCGGCGGGGGCGCAGGGGGAGCTCGCGGCGTTGTTGACCGCGGCGGCTTATTTTCGCGATCGGGGCGAGAAGCGAACGAAGGTGTTGATTCCGGATAGCGCGCACGGGACGAATCCGGCGTCGGCGCATCTGGCGGGTTTCGACGCGGTGACGATCAAGAGCGATTCTCGCGGGCTCGTCGACATGGCCGATTTTATGTCGAAACACGACGATCAAACCGCGGTGTTTATGATCACGAATCCGAACACGGTCGGGCGGTTCGACCCTCAGGTCGTGGAGATCGCGCGGGCGTTGCACGATCGAGGCTCGTTGTTATATCTTGACGGCGCGAATATGAACGCGATTTTGGGTGTGGTGCGTCCGGGCGATATGGGAGTCGACCTGATGCATTACAACCCGCACAAGACGTTTTCGGGGCCTCACGGCGGCGGCGGTCCGGGGGCGGGGCCGATCGCGGTGCGTGCTTCGCTCGCTCCTTATCTTCCGGCTCCGATCGTGGTCAAGCGGAGCGACGGGGTTTTCGCGCTCGATTACGACCGACCCAAGTCGATCGGTCGAACTCGGTCGTTTTTCGGCAACGTCGGCGTGTTGGTGCGGGCGTATTGTTACATTCGGGCGCAGGGTCCGGAGGGGTTAAGGCGGATCGCCGAGCACGCGGTATTAAACGCCAATTACTTGTTGGCGCTTATTAAAGAAGAATATCCCGTTCCGTTCGGCGATCGTTGCATGCACGAGTTTGTGGCCTCGGCGCGGGGTCTGGCGCGGGATCGCGGGATTCGCGCTTTTGACATCGCGAAGGGGCTGATCGATCGCGGATTTCATCCGCCGACGGTTTATTTCCCGCTGATCGTTTCGGAGGCGTTGATGATTGAGCCGACCGAATGCGAGAGCAGGGAAACGCTTGAGGAGTTCGCCCGCGCGTTGCTTGAGATCGCCGCGGAAGATCCCGAGAAACTTCATGAGGCGCCCGTGACGACTCCGGTGTGTCGGCCCGACGAGGTCGCCGCGGCCCGGTCGCCGATTTTGATTCATCCCGAGGCGAGCCGAGCGGGGATCGAGCGTTGAACGTGGGGGGGGACGATCGTTGGAACGGTTTCTTTGGAGGCCGAGTTTATGGGTCGAACCGATCGGCGGACGAGGATTTGCGAGATTTTACCGCATCTCGTCGCCGACGGAGCGTTTCAGATGGCTCTCGACATGGAGTTGCTCGATCGGGCGTCGGATCGCGGCGATCGAGCTTTGATACGAACTTATGAATGGTCAAAACCGACGCTGAGTCTTGGATATTTTCAAAAATATCACTTAATCAATAGAGAAGATATGATGTCCGACGACGAGATTGTGCGAAGACCGACGGGGGGCGGGGCGATCCGTCACGATCGCGATCTGACTTTCGCGGTGATCGCGCCCGCGAGCGATTCTCGTTCGACGCGGCCGGTCGAATTTTACGGCGCGGTGCACGGGGCGATCGCGGCGTTGTTGCGTGAGGAGGGGGTTGAAGCGAGTTTACGCGGGACGATCGATTCGACGTCCGGGGGATCGAAGCCGTTTCTCTGTTTTCGCGATTGCGACGCGAGCGACGTTGTGGTCGCGGGGGTGAAGGTTGTCGGCGGGGCGCAACGGCGGGCGAAGGATGCGACGCTGCTTCATGGATCGATTCGATTGCGCGGAGTCGAGGTTGATCGCGATCTCGCGGGGCTCGCCGACGTATCCGGGGCGAGCGATTCGGCCGATTTCTGGGGGAGTCGGGTACGCGCGCGGCTTTCCGAATTATTGGGGTGGGAGCGATGCGAAATCGAGTTCGGCGAGGATATTGAGGTTGGAGCTCGATTGCGCGCCGAGCGGGTGTTCGCGACCGATCGTTGGACGCGGATGCGTTAGTTCGAGTTTCACGCGATCGGCGGTTGGATCAGGGTTGGGCGAAATCAAGATCTCATGAGCGTATGGGTATGAGCGTTGGATATTTGTTAAGAATGGCGTGATTCAGGGGTGAATCGAGGTTTTCGATGACGATTGTTGCGAGCGATGCGTCGGCGAGGGGTTCGGTTCGATTTGGGATTCTTGAAACGGAGAAAAACGGCTTATCGCGTGGTGGGATTGCGACCGAATGGAGAGTAAGGGGTTCCGCGGTCGTCGCGGGGCGGGTTCGATCAATATCGTGTGAAGATCGCTCAAATTTTATTGAGAGCCTCTGTTGCATCTCGACTTCACCGATTATGATGAATTTGTACCTCGCGATTACGGTTTCGGATCTCACACCATTATAAGTATCGGCGCCTTTTCATTCGATATCGACGTCGAAGCGGGGCGACGTTTGGATCGGGTTTCGTTTCGGTCTTGATTCTCGGCGGACAATCGAACCTGGGACGTGAATCATGAAAGTGCAATTGATCGTTGTTCAAGGCAAACCCGAAGGGAAGGTAATTCCGCTGACGGGTCCGACGTTTCGGATCGGTCGCGCCCCGGAATGCCATCTCAAGCCCAATAGCGACGAGATCAGTCGCAATCACGCCGAGTTCACGATTTCCGATAGCGGCGTCGTGTTGCGTGATATGGGGAGTCGGAACGGGACGGTCGTCAACGGCAAGTCTCTGACCGAACCGATCGCACTGAAGAACGGCGACTTGATTCAAATCGCCAAATTGACGTTCGCGGTGATCATACAGGGTCTTCCGGGCGAGGCGACGGTGAAGCCCGCGGCGCCCGGAGCGTCTCCCGCGGTCGCGGCCTCGGCGCAGCAGGCGGCGGCTTCGCTCGACGACGTCAGCCACGCCGAGATCGAATCTTGGCTGGTGACCGATCCGACGGGGCAAACGCCCGAGCGTGCATCGGGGGTTTACGGCGGCGATACGATAACAATCGGCGCGTACAAATCGGGTGAAGCGGCGAAGGTCGCCGGGGCCGATCCCGCGGCGGTCGCGGCGCCTCCCGTCTCGGCGAAACCCGCGGCGCCTCCCGTCTCGGCGAAACCCGCCGCGGTCGCTGCGCCTCCCGTCGCCGCTCCCGCGGTACCTGCGGCTCCTGTGGCGGCGCCGATCGCGGCCGCGGCGAAACCCACCCTCGCGCCTGTCTCCAAGCCGGCGGCGGCGGTTCAAACGCAAAGCCTTTATCAAGACGCGGTCGATTCCGCGGTCGACAATATGGAGCACCTCCCCGAGGGAGTCGGCGACGGCGACGAGGGGGAAGGCGGCGAAGACGGCGAGAACGAAGACGAAGAAACCGTCGACGATGTTCCGCAAGACATGATGGACGAAAACAACCCGTTTTTCGTCGCCAAGAAGAAGGCTCAAGAGGAACAGGTCGCCAAGAAGCCCGCTTATGTCGACAGCAGCGACGCGGCGAGCGATATTCTTAAGAAGATGCTCGATCAACGTCGAGCCGCGCGTTCATCATAAAACGGCGTCATTGGTGTTTACCGGTTGCATTCCCCCCCGTTCGAATACCGACTCGATCGTTCGCGGAAGCCGGCGTGAAGCGAAGATATGTGGATCACTACGAATTCCTTAATTTAATAAATTTAATAATATTTTAATAGGATGATGTTTTGAAAGAATTGATCGATCCCGGCCTTTCCAATTCTTCTCCGCCGGCCTCCGTTTCCGCGCTGATTGAACGCCTTGAAACCGAGATTGTCGGTCAGCGCGGGTTATTGACGAAGCTGGTGATCGCGTTGATCGCCGGGGGGCATGTTTTGGTCGAGGGGGTTCCGGGGCTCGCGAAGACGAGGGCGGTGCGTGCGCTCGCTCGAGCGCTTGATTTGCCGTTTCGGCGTATCCAGTTCACCCCCGATCTGCTTCCCGCGGATCTAACTGGGACGCAAATATACCTTCCCGCGACGGGAACGTTCGAGGCTCGCCCCGGTCCGATTGTTACAAGCATCCTCCTCGCCGATGAGATCAATCGAGCGCCGGCGAAGGTTCAAAGCGCGTTATTGGAGGCGATGCAGGAAGGACAAGTGACGATCGGCGACGTTTCGATCACCCTTCCCGATCCTTTCTGGGTGATGGCTACGCAGAATCCGATCGAGCACGAAGGTACTTACCCGCTTCCCGAAGCTCAGCTTGATCGCTTTTTGCTCAAGCTGAACGTCGGCTATCCCGACCGCGCCGCCGAACTCGAGATGCTCGATATGCCGACGGTCGTCGACGGAGAACGAAGTCGAGGGAGCGACGACAAACCTCCGATCTTCGACGCCTCCGCGATCGCCTCGCTTCGGTCTGAGGCTTCACGGATTCATGTCGCGTCGTCGATCCGGGAATACATCGTCGATCTCGTCCGAGCGACGCGTCACCCGGCTCAATTCGGGCTCGATCTGGCGGTGATGATCGAATTGGGCGCGGGACCTCGCGCTTCGATCGCGCTCTTAAAGGTCGCACGCGCCCACGCGCTCGTCTCGGGGCGTGAACACGTCGTCCCGCACGACGTGAAATCGCTGGCGCGCGACGTCCTCAGGCATCGCGTTCTCCCCAGTTACGAGGCCGACGCCGCGGGTCTCGACGTCGAATCGATCTTGGATCAAATTCTTAATCATATACCTGTTCCTTAATGGTATTTTACGTCTTCGCCGCGGCGCTTCCGTTTCGCCGTTCCGCGCGAGATAATTGGATCAAGCACCTGAAATCATCGGAGCGATCGTTTTATGAAGTCGGCAGACGTTTCTTCATCGACTCGCGTCGTCGTTTTCGTTCCATATCTGACGGGGGGGCTCTTGGCTCTCGCGGCGCTCGTTTGGGCGATCGCCCGGGATCATAATCGCCCAAGCGATCAAGGCGCGGCCGGCGCGTCGACTTTATCGGCTTTATCGGCTTTATCGGCTTTATCGGCGAAAGATGAAGTCCCCAAAGCGATCAAGGCGATCGAGCCTCCCAAGTTGCCGACGGCGCGTGATCATGCCGGCATGGTTTGGATTCCCGGCGGGACGTTTGTGATGGGGAGCGACGAGCTCGATTCCAAGCCCGACGAGCGTCCCGCTCATCTCGTGCGGATCGACCCGTTCTGGCTAGATGAAACCGAGGTGACGAACGCGCAATTTCGACGTTTTGTCGAGGCGACGGGTTATCGAACGATCGCCGAGCGCAAGCCCGATTGGGAGGAGTTGAAGAAGCAGCTTCCGCCGGGAACGCTGCAACCTCCCGCCTCGACGCTCGTTCCCGGATCGCTCGTTTTCGAACCGACGGATCACCCCGTTCCGCTCGATAATCACGCAAGGTGGTGGGCGTGGGTGGCGGGCGCCGATTGGAAGCACCCGACGGGTCCTTCGAGCACGATCGAGGGGAAGGACGATCATCCCGTCGTCCAGGTCGCTTGGGTCGACGCAGTCGCTTATGCGCAATGGGCGGGCAAGCGTTTACCCACCGAGGCCGAATGGGAGTTCGCGGCCCGCGGCGGCGATCCCAATCAAAAATATGTATGGGGAAATGATGATATCTCGGACGATCATCCCCAGGCGAACGTTTGGCAGGGGGCTTTTCCTTACCGTAACGACGCCCGCGACGGCTTTTCGGGAACGTCGCCGGTTCGATCGTTCAAGCCGAACGCGTTCGGGCTTTACGACATGGCGGGAAACGTTTGGGAGCACTGCTCCGATTGGTATCGGCACGATACTTATCTGAGACGTGCGCGGGGTAAGTTGGTCGAGAATCCGACGGGGCCCGAAGACAGCTTCGACCCCGAGGAACCGTTCGCGGCCAAACGGGTGGTTCGCGGCGGGTCGTTTTTGTGCAACGGCTGCTACTGCGCCGGCTACCGGCCGACGGCTCGCATGAAGACTCCCCCCGACACGGGTCATTCGCACACGGGGTTCCGCTGCGCTCTGTCGTCGGGGGTTCATTGGAAGAAGTGAATCGTAAAACTATATGATGACGAACGACAATAATGTACATTCATATGTGTTTTATCAAAAGTAAAGATAATCATCTTGGCTGATTGCTTTGTCAAGGTTTTCGTCGACGGAGGGGAATTCGGTTTTCTCGGCCGATTTCGCGTCCGACCGGCGGTGATTTGGAGACCGGGAGGGGACGAGGATCAAGATTTTTTCGACGATCTTACACGCCGCGATCGCGAACGAGACGATCCCGAAGATCGAGCCCGCGACCGTGAAGAGCGGGTGAACTCGACGAATCCGCGCGACCTCGGCGAGCGATACGAGACCGACGATCAACAATAGGAAAAGAAATATAATAATAATGATGGAGAAGAAATGGATATGCGTGATTACGAGATTGCGGGGGGCGACGATCGCTTCGTCGTCGAGGTTCACGGGGGGCCAAGCGTCGAGTTCGCGTGCGCGATCGGCTTCAATTCCAACCCATACGTCGATCTTGAAGACGATCGAGGTCGCGATCGCGAAGAATTCGACGATGAACCAAGGCGCCAAGGCGATCACGCAAACGAGCGTCTCGTCCGAGAATTCGTCGACGATCGGTCGACCGCGCGCGCCCGCGGGGATTGGAAAGAATCGATTGGTTATGATGTTGTGAAGAATCATGAACAATACCGTCGCGACGCCGATTCTCGCAAGGGCGCTTGCGAGATAAAAGAGGAAGCAAACGCGAGCTCTCGGTCGGTTTGGATCTTTTCGGAGAAGCCAATACGCGGTTTTGAGCCGATCGAGGCCGAACTTGACGCAGAACACCGCGACGCCAGGGAACGGGCGCCCCGAAGAATCGGCGACGAGAAGCCCGAGAGCCGCGAAAACAAGCCACGAAGCCGCGGCGAGGAATCTTTGTTCAAACGAAGGACTCGCTTCGCGGGCGTCAATATCGTCGGAAATCATGGTGAAATGCTCTATTTAGTTATGTTAATGTCAAAGAAAAACGATCTTTTTATCAGAAGGGTTGAAGCGAGGGAACCGGGTCCGGATCGTTCTCCGGCCAACAATCGAGCGGCGTCGACGCGAGAATTCGGCGTTTCACGAAGTAATAGATCGTCAAAAGGAAGAGGCCCGAGAGGGCGATCGCACCGGACGACGCTCCCAAATGATATTCCAAATGAGGTTGCGGTCTCTTTCCATTCTCGCCCGAGAACGAGGCGATCAGGATCAGAATGATAAAAAACGCCATTAAGAATGAGAAAACCAGAATGATTTGCGGCTTGGCCCAATTGCGGTCGTCGTCTCTCCAGTAATTGTACAATTGAGAAGGGGGCCAAACCGAATTTTTTCGCGCCCGATCGGCGACGGATCCGACCCAGATTTTCACATTGAAAACATGCGCGAGAACGATCGCGACGATTTCGATAAGCCACCAGAACATAAACCCGAGGAAACAAATGATTGAAGCGACGATCATCTCGGATGGAAACGGAGGACCTCCCGCCGCGCCCGCGGGTCTTCCAACGTCATAATACTCTATAAAAATCATGGCGGCATGCGTAAGCGCCATCGATGTGATCCCGATTCGTAACATCGCGCCGGCGCTATAAAAACAAAAACATGTCCACGCGCGTTTGCGATTCGGGTCGATTTTTTTCAGCCAAAACGCCGTTTTGAACCTTTCGAGGCCGAACTTGAGACAGAACACAGCGACCCCAAGGCTCGGGTGAGCCGTCAGGTCGAAAACGAGGAAACCCAAACCCGCCAAAACGACCCACGCGAAGCGGCCGAGGAATCGCTCGCGCTGAGAAACCCAAGGGTTTTCGAGAAAACCGTCGTCCGTTACGGCGTGATCGTTCATCGAAAGGATCCCCAGCGATTAACCCCACATATTATGACAAAGCCATCATCGCCGATCGCGTTCTTCTTCTCAAACGCAATCGTGCGCGTTACTCTCAAGAAAGCGGGCGATCGATTTCGCCGAAAACGATGATCAACCTACCGACAAGAATAAGACACGAGGCGTTCGCGATGAAGACGACCGCGGTGGAAACGCGACGAGCGGTACTATTACGTCCCGAGGATAATGTCGCGGTCGCGGCTCGTCCCATCTCCAAAGGATTCAAGCTCGAACTCGGAGGGTATAGCGTCGAGGTGCGCGAGCCGATCGGCCTCGGCCACAAGGTTGCGCTCGTCGACGTCCCCGCACGCGGCCCCGTGCTGAAATACGGCCAAATCATCGGCTTCGCGGCGCGCGATATTCCCGCGGGGTCGTGGATTCATGATCATAACCTTACCGCCGATCTCTTCAGCCGCGATTACGCGTTCGCGACCGAAAAACCTCCCGTTCCCAAAGTGAAACCCAGGACGTTTCAAGGCTTTCTCCGCCCCGACGGTCGCGTCGGCACGCGCAATTACATCGCCGTGATCAGCACGGTGAATTGCTCGGCGAGCACGTCGAAATATATCGCGGATCGTTTTCGTGATAACGCGTGGAAGCGAGATTTCCCCAACGTCGACGGAGTTTTCGCGATCACTCACAAAGGGGGCTGCGGGCTACCGTTCGAGGGCTCGGATCATCAACTGCTCGAGCGAGTTCTCGCGGGATTCGCCGGCCATCCCAACGTCGCGGCGTATGTGCTGGTGGGGTTGGGCTGCGAGGTCAATTTCGCTCGACATTTGGTCGACGCGCGCGATCTTGTGACTCTCGGCGGTGCGAAGCCGAATGGAAGATCGTCCGAGCCAGTTCGGCCGCGTGTTTTGAACATTCAAGACGAGGGGGGGATCTCCAAGACGGTAGACGCCGCGGCCAAAGCGGTTTACGACCTGATGCCGATCGCGAACGAATGGAGGCGAACCGAACAGCCCGCGTCGAAGATCGTCTTGGCTCTCGAGTGCGGCGGATCGGACGGCAATTCGGGGGTGACGGCGAATCCCGCGGCGGGGATCGCGGCCGATCTCGTGATCGCTCAGGGGGGTTCGGCGGTTCTGGGCGAAACGACCGAGATTTACGGCGCCGAGCATCTTCTCACGCGTCGCGCGGTTTCGGCCGAGGTGGGGGGCAAACTGATCGATCGGATCAAATGGTGGGAATGGTACACGGGTATTTTCAACGCCGAGATCAACAACAATCCGTCGCCGGGCAATAAGGCGGGGGGGCTTTCGACGATTTACGAAAAATCGCTCGGCGCGCTCGCGAAGGCGGGTTCGACGGCGTTACGCGATGTCGTCGGTTACGCCGAGCCCGTCGTCACTCCGGGGCTCGTTTTTATGGACACGCCCGGGTACGACCCTCCGTGCACGACGGGGCTCATCGCCGGAGGGGCGAACGTTTTGATCTTCACCACGGGACGCGGCAGCGTTCTCGGGCTCAAACCCGCTCCGTGCATCAAGGTCGCCACAAATACTCCTATGTATAACCGCATGGCCGACGACATGGATTTAAACGCCGGGACGATCCTCGAAACCGAAACGGTTGAAGAGGTAGGAGCGCGATTGTTTGATTTGATATTGACGACGGCGAGCGGCGAGCCGACCAAGAGCGAGCGGAACGGCGTGGGTGAGGAGGAATTCTCTCCCTGGCAGATCGGGCCGATTTTATGACGTCGCGCGATCCCGCGGCCGACGAATCGGCGGCGAATCGCCGCGTCTCCGAGCGAGCCGATGCGATCGATCACGCTTTGAACAAGGCCGAGGCGATCGATCGCGATCGCGTTCGTTCCGCCGACGAATCTCGCTCGAACGACCCCGGAGGGGGATTTCAAAAGCGCTGGGCGGTCGTTTGGATCGCCGAGTTATTGTTATTAGGTTGGTATATGTTGGTTCCGCTCCCCAATGCGGGGGCGGTCGCGGGAAAAGGAGTGGCTCTAAGGCGCGGGATGATCGTCAACGACGCGATCCCGGGGCTGGCGATGGGAAACCGGACGATCGTCGGACTAGCGATCGACGATCTTTCGCATGTTCAAAATTTACCGCAACGCGTACCGATTTTTTCGACGGCGTGTTCGATCGCCGCGGTCGCGATCGCGATCGGGTCGGCTTTGCTCGCATTATTGGGGCTTGATCGTCGCCTTGGTCGGGTCGTCTCGATCGCGACGGGTTTCGGGCTGGGGATGAGCGTGCTGGGATCGCTCACGCTGATCGCGGGAAGGCTCGGGCTTTTGAGCGTGCGATCGGTCCGCCTCGGTCTCGGCGCCGCGTTCGTCGTCGCGGCGATCGTCTTCGTCGTGTTCAAGAGTTTTCAGAAAAGGAATGAATCCAAAACTTCAGAAGATATAAATGCATTTGGTGGAAGAGATTTAGAGGGGGGATTCGGTCGATTTTTATCGAGAATACCCTTCGCGATCGTGATCGCTTTGTTTTTAACGCTGATGGCGCTGGGGTCGATGCTGCCGACGATCGAGTACGACGCTCTTTCGTATCACCTGCAAGGCCCCAAGGAATATTATCTCGCGGGTCGAATCCGCTTTTTACCGCATAATGTTTATACAAATATGCCTTTTCAGGTGGAAATGGGTCATCTTTTATCGATGTACGCGTTGGGAGATTGGTGGCGGGGCGCGCTCGCGGGGCAGGCGATCGTCATGTTGTACGCTCCGGCGACCGCGATTTTGATTTATTCGACGGTTCGCGCTCTCGGCTCGCCGCGCGGCGCCTGGTTCGCGTCGATCGTTTATTTGAGCACGCCTTGGATTTATCGCCTCGGCGTTTTGCCCTATGTCGAAGGCCCGCTCTGTTTTTATCACGCGGCGCTCGTGAGGACGGCGCTTCTCGCTTGGAACGAGAAGTCGAGCCCGCTCGTACGCATAAAAGCATGGTTTCTTGTCGGTTTGTTGGCCGGGGGAGCGTTCGGGTGCAAATATCCCGCGCTGATTTCGGCGGTCGTTCCGTTCGCGGTCGTCGCCGCGATCGCTTTCTGGAAACATCAGCCGAGGTCGATTCGGCCGTTTTTGGCGTATTGCGTCGGCGTGCTGCTGATCGCTTCGCCCTGGTTGATCAAAAACGTGATCGATACGGGGAATCCCGTTTATCCGTTGGGATGGCGCGTTTTCGGCGGACCGAATTGGGACGAGGCTCGCGAAAGTCAATGGGTGAACGCGCACGGCCCCAAGCCGATCGCGATCGGTCCGCTCGTCGACGCCCTCCTCGATATCTCGGGTCGATCCGATTGGCAATCGTGTCTTTATGTCGCGTTCGCGCCGCTCGCGTTCCTCAAACCCGGTTCCAAACGGATATCGCTGATTTTATTGACTTACGTTTGTTATTTATTTGCGACATGGTGGTTGCTGACGCATCGGCTCGATCGCTTCTGGTTGCCGCTTCTTCCCGTCGCGGCGATGCTTTCGGGATTGGGCGCCGACTGGACGACCGATCGCCGCTGGACGATGTTGCGCGGCTTTTTGATCACGATGGTGATCGCGACGAACTTGATTTATTCGTCGACGGCGCTCACCGCTCCCAACGAATGGACCGCGAATCTCGACGAGATCCGAGGACGCACGCAGATGCGTTTAAACACGCCGTTGTATCGTCTCGATCGAGAGCTTCCGCCCGGATCGAAGCCGCTCGTCGTCGGTCAGGCGTCCGTGTTCCATCTGCGCCGGCCGATCGTTTACAACACCGTGTTCAATCCCGAGACGATCGAATCGATCGTCAAGGGGAAATCGCGCGACGAGATCCTTAAACGATTAAAAGAACTTGGAATAACACATATCTATGTAGATTGGAATGAGATCGGTCGATTTCGATCCGAGGGGAATTACGGGTTTTCTCCGTTCGTTCAGCCCGAGGTTTTCGATCGGCTCGTTTCCGAGGGGGTTCTCAAAAAGCTCGATCCGCTCGGCGCTCAGCAGGATTTGTACGTCGTGATCGGAGAGCCGCGAAACAATTGAACATAACGGATTGATAAGCGTGAATGATCTTACGGTTGTAACCGGCGGCGCGGGGTTTATCGGTTCGCATCTCGTCGAGCTTTTGGTCGATCGAGGCGATCGCGTTCGCGTGGTCGAGCGTCCCGAGGCGCGGGTTGAACATCTTCCCGCGGGGGTCGAGATATTTCGCGCGGATATCCGCGATCGAGAATCGCTTAAGCACGCGTTTGAAGGCGCGCGATCTGTTTATCATCTCGCGGCGAATCCCAATTTATGGGTTCGCGATCGGCGCGAATTCGACGCGGTGAATCATCGCGGGACGATCCACGTGCTCGATCAGGCGAGAGATTCGGGCGCCGAGCGGATTTTGCACGCGAGTACCGAAAGCATTCTCACGCGTGCGAAACAAACCGCGCCGATCGGCGCCGATATCCATATTTCTCCAAAAGATACGGTCGGCCCTTACTGTTTATCCAAATTACTGGCCGAGAACGAGGCGATCGCTCGGGGTCGCGCCGGCGAGCCGATCGTCGTCGTCAATCCGACGATGCCCGTCGGACCCGGCGACCGCGGTTTATCCCCCCCTACCCGGCTGATCCTCGATTGCGCGCTCGGCAATCTTCCCGCGATCATGGATTGCACGCTCAACCTGATCGACGTTCGCGATATCGCGCTCGGAATGATCAAGGCGGTTGAAATTGGCCGGCCGGGAAGGAGATACCTGCTCGGCGGAACGAATTTGACCCTCATCGAGTTATTGAACAAAGTCGCGGAGCGCACGGGATCGCGTGTTCCAAAAGTTCGCGTGCCGTACGCCGTCGGTTTAGCGTTCGCTTACGCGAGCGAATTTTGGGCCGATTACGCGACGGGAAAATCCCCCCGGGCGACCGTGACGGGGGTTAAGCTGACGCGCAGAACGATGCATTTCGACGCGTCCGAAAGCCTCGCCGAACTCGGTATCGCTCCGCGACCGATCGATCGATCGATCGACGACGAAATCGACTGGCTCTCCGCTGAAGGAATTATCAGTATATTTAAAACAAAAGAACATTCGATATCATCATAAAAGAACATGAACAAAACAGAAATTATATTATTGAGACGATTTCGACTCGATGTTATTCTCCGTGTTTTTGGCTTCCTTCGCGAACGGACCCGCGCCTTCGGCCGGGGGAACGACGGCGTCGGGTTTGTTGGGGTGTTCGTTCACCTCGCAACCGACGACTCGTTCGAGGCTCGCGACCGCCTTGCCGATCTCGGCCTCGAACCGCGCCATCTGAAGCTCGACCTGCAACACGCCGCGCCACGCGGTGATTAACGACAGAAAATCGAGCTTCGCGACCTCGTAATCGGTCGAAGCCAGATCGAGAGCCTGCTTGCTTTTGGGATAAATGTTCCGCTCGAACATCGCCAGAATTTCACGTTGAGCTTTGATTTGAACATACAGTTCCTTAATTTCACGATACGTTTTATCGCGATCGGCGTCGTATTTTCGCGAATCGGCGACGGCTTTGAATTGAGCCTCGCGAAGCCCCGCGTCGAGCTTGTTGCGGTAGATCGGCAGGTTGAAGTTGAACACCATACCGAAGTTATCGTTGGGGTTCGATCGGAGCGTGGGCGAAACGGCGTTGTGTCGCTCCATCGCCCACGCGGTGAGTCCCAGGGTGAAGTTGGGATAATAGCGTTTTTTCGCGAGTTCAACCTCTTGTCGATCGCGTGCGATCGCGCTTAAGCGTCCTTGAAGTTCGGGGCGAGCCGCCGCGGCGAGTCGATAAAGTTCATCGACATGTTTGGGCGTTTGTGTTGTTTGAGGATCGTCGATCGTTCCCAGTTCGGCCTCGGGGCTGATATGAAGCTGCTCGGCGAGCGCCGCGCGGGCGGATTTGAGCGATTGATCGGCCTCGGTGATCTCGTTTTGAAGCTCTTCGAGGCCGATTTGCGCTCGATACACGTCCTGAGCGTTTCCACCAGTTCGTACGCGTTCCTTGGAGATTTCGACAAATTGCTCGGCGAGCTCGCGGTTTCGGTTGAGGATCGCGAGCGACTTTTCAGCGTAATGGAGGTCGTAATATGCGCGTTTGACCTCGGCGATCGTTTCGAGTTCGGCGGCGGCGAGTTCGGCGATCGCGACCTTGGCGTCTTGATCGGCGACTTGACCGCGGAGGCGTAGCGTGCCGAACCAGGGAAAGCTTTGAGTGATCATCGTATCGTAAGGCATGTAACCCATGATGCTATATTGAGGTGAAATCGACGGGACGGGCCAGATGACGTTTTGGAACATCGGATCTTCGAGCGCGACGGCCTGGGGTATCCGTTCGCGCATCGCCTGTACGTTCGCCCACGCCGCCTGGACGTTGCGGTTCTCGTGAATCGCGCGTTTGATGTAATCGTCGACCGGCTTTTTTCCCTGGAGTTCGGCGGGGATCGGAGCGGGATCGAGCGCGACCGCGGCGGGATCGTGCGGGGGAATCGATTGCGGCGGCCGCTGATTCGCCGATTCGAGGTTATGTTCGACCTCGGCGTATTCGGGCTGGACCTCGTGCGCGGCGCAACCGCAAATTGCGTAAAGAACAAAGGTTGCGGCGAATTTGGTCGCGAGCCTTCGGGGCATGATCGAGCTCCGGCGCGTGGGAACGACGCGATCCCGCGCGATTTCCACGCGAATACGATTCGGTCGGCGCGACCGTTCTAACGAGCCCCGCCCTCATTATCGGTAAATTCGCGCTCCGGCTTTGGCGGAACCGGGGCGAATCGTGATCGCATGCGATGATTGATCATTAATTTATAAAAAGAAGACGCGATCAATCTCCGATCGCTCGGTTACGTGAATTCTCGATCGGTTCACGGATTGAGGCGAGTGAATTGAACGAATAACGCTGCGAAGCGGCGATTATATCGACCCGACTCGCAAGCGAATATCTTATAATAATAGCATAGGAACTTAATCAATTATATGATCGGCCATTTGTTCGCGCGTCGGGTTGGAATGATCGCGGCTCAGCCGCTTAAGGTTTTGAGTGCTTTATAGGATAGCTTCGAAGTCGTTCGTTCGATCGAATCGCGACCGCGACGAAATCTTTTCGGTCGCGACTGGACGCGGCTTGTCAAACGTCGTAGGATTGCTTCGATTCGGTCGCCCGACGACGTTTTGTCGAATCACGAATCGTCGTTCGTCTTTCGTTTGTGCGTTCTCACGCCTATCCGGGAGAGGTTCATTGGCTTTGGAACCGTTCGATAAACCGTCGGGTTCGGGGGCGATATCGCTCGACGAGTGGATCGCGCTCAACGGCGAGATCACGGCGCTCACACGATCGGGAATTCCGCTTGAATGGGGGCTCGCCGAAACGGGTCGAAGTCTTGATGGACGATTGGGACGCGTCGTTCGCGCCCTGGCCGATCGGATGCGAAACGGCCAAAGCCTTTCCGATGCGATCGAAGCCGAAAAGGACGGTTTGCCTTCGATTTATCGAGCCGTCGTGAACGCGGGAATGCGGTCGGGGCGATTGACCTCGGCGCTCGAGAAGCTCGCCGAGATCGCGGTCGAACACGCCGAGACTCGGCGCGCGATCGCCGACGCGCTCTTTTATCCGATGATCGTCGTGCTCGCGGGCTACGCGCTCTTTCTCTTATTGATTCTGTATACGATTCCGACGGTGAAGGATACGTTCCTTTTGTTTCGGATGCCGATCCCCGCGGTCGTCTCTTGGCTTGTCGCCGCGGGGCGTTGGGCGCGGTATTGGGCGCCTTGGCCGCCGCTGTTCGTGATCCTGACGACGTTCGGGATGATCGCCTCGACGCGTTCGACGGTCTTTGACGATCGGCGAAGTTCGGGGATCTTCGGGTTCCTCCGTCGTTTCGGCATGCGAACGCTTTTGGATCACACGCGAACGTCGATCTTCGCCGATTTGCTGGCGCTTTTGATCGAGCATCACGTTCCGTTTCCCGAGGCGATCGAGCTCGCGGCCGAGGCGAGCGGGTCGAATCGGCTCGTCGCCGCGGCTGCGAAGGGAGCGAAGGCGTGCCGCGAGGGCGAGCCTTGGGAACGCGCGATTCGGCTCGAAAACGCGTTTCCGGCGATCTTCGATTGGCTGGTGGCGAGCGCCTCGGGCGAACGCGAGATCGTGACGGCGCTTCGGCTCGCCGCCGAAGACGAACGCGACCGCGCCGAACGAGCCGCCTCAATGATTAAAATCTATTTACCGATGTTCGTGACGATCGCGGTCGGTGGAGCGGCGACTTCGCTTTACGTGCTTTCGCTCTTCGTTCCTTTTCGAGCGTTACTTGATGAATTATCGATTCCTTTGTAAGGGATCGGTTCCTTTGTAACAGAGGCTCGCATTGATGTCGGCGATCGACGACGATCCCGCGGCCGCGAAATTCGCGGGCGGGGGTTTGACGAAACGTGAGATCGAGATCCTGGCGCGGAGGATCGAGGGTTTTACACGCGCCGGGGTTTCGCTTTCTGAGGGATTTCGACGTCTCGCTGCCGACGCTCCGAGCCGCGGCTTCCGTAATTATCTGATCGACGCGGCGACCGCTCTTGACGCGGGGGAGACGCTTGAAAACGTGCTTGAGCGGTCGTCGGAACGGCTACCAGGGTACGTACGAGGGCTGGTTGCGGCGGGGATTCGATCGGGTAAACTCGCCGCGATCCTCCGCGATCTGGCGGAATCGGAACGTACCGAGGCGAAGATGCGTCGCCGTTTTCTCCTCGATTTGGCGCCTCCCGTATTGGCGATGATCGCGACGACCGCGGTTCTGCTGTTTATCATGATATTCGTCGTTCCTGATTTTGAAACAATCATTCATGAACTAGAAAGACAATTACGAAACCCTCGCAACTCGATTCCTCGCGAGATCTGGGCGACCGAATTGATTTTCGGCGCATCTCGTTTCATTCGATCGCTCGCCGGATCGGCGATGCTCGCTCTCGCGTTTTTTTCGGTATCGGCTTTGATCGTGAAGGAGATCGTGGCGGGAGGGAGATCGATCGAGGATATGATTTCACGTATTCCTCTTGTGCGAACGTTCTTTCGCACGAGCGCGATGGGACGATTGTGCGAAACGCTCGGCCTGCTCGTCGGTTCGGGCGTTCCTCTCGGCGAGGCGCTCGAACTCGCCGAGGATTGCGTGCGCGATCGACGCATCGCGCGGGGGTGTTTGCTCGCCGCCGATCGGACATCGCTGGGCGAATCGTTCGCTCGCGCGACGATCGAATCGACGTTGTTTCCACACGGATTTCAATCATTATTAGAATGGGCCGAGAAGCGTTCGGCGCTCGCCGATGTGTTGCGAATGCTTTCCGAGATTTTTTGGATTCGAGCGCGCGATCGAAGCGAGTTCATTCGCGCCGTTTCCATCATAGCGGCTTGGCTGATCGCGATCTTTTCATTTTCGCTCGTGTACACCGGGCTTTTTTTACCGATGTCTCGCATGATGAAATTGTTGTCTTATTGAGTTTGATCATTGATAAGGGATGAGCGATCCGATATGTCCGAACGCAAATACGATCAATGGGGCGAGCGAATCAAGCCGAGAGCCGTCGAAACTTACGTCGTGAAAAAACGCGGTCTCTCGGTGCGCAAGATCATGATCGCGATCGCGATTGTGGCGACCGTGCTCTATTTCGCCTTGATCTCACTCGCTTTGTTACTTTTCTTAGGCGTTCCTTTTTTGATCTTGTTCGGTTTCGGATTGAGGACGATTTTCGAGCGCAGGCTGTCGACGCATCAAAACGGATTGGCGAGCGTTCTCGTGCTCGCAACCGAGAAAAACGCTCCGCTCTCCCCCGCTATCGAGGCTTACTCCGAGCTCTGTTCGGGTAAATACCGCGTTCGCGCGCGCGATCTCGCCGAGCGACTGGCGGACGGCGAGCTTTTGCCGCGAGCGCTCGCAGAGATCCCCTCGATCCTCCCGGTCGACGATCAACTCCTGATTCGTGTCGCGTTTTATCGCGGCGATTTATCCGCGACGCTCCGCGGCCTCCTCGTCCGAGGCAAGCGCTTTTCGGAAACGCTCGGATCGATCGCCGGCGAAAACTCATATCTCTTTTTTTTGTTTTTTGTCGTTTTGAGCGTCTTCGAGTTCACGGCGAAGTTTCTCGCGCCGAAATATGTCGCTATACTTGAAGACTTTCATATGCCGATTCCGTTTGTTTTAGAAAAACTCTCGGCGCTCGATTCCTCGTTCGTAAACGTTCCGGTACTTGATCTCGTCCGCTTTGGATTGGCCGCGGCGCTTTTGATCGCGCTCTTCGGGCGCCTATTCGGATTTTGGCGGCGCGGGATACCAATCTTGCGAGGTTTGATAACACGCTCCGATACGCTTCTGATCGTTCGTTCGCTCGCGATCGTCGCCGCGGCGAATCGTCCGCTGAGCGATGCGATCGACGTTCTAGCCCGGTCGTTCCCCAAGAGGTCGGTGCGTCATAGGCTCGATAGCGCGCTCGAACGGATCGAAGCGGGAGGCGATTGGCTCGACGCGCTTTTAAATAAACGATTGATTACGCGTGACGATCATCGACTGCTCGACTCGGCTCGCCGCGCCGGCAATCTTGAATGGGCTCTTAAAGAACTCGCCGATCAGGGGCGACGAAGGCTCGAGCGGCGCAATCGATCGATCGCCGCGGTCGTTAACGTCTTCGCGATCATGACGGCGGGAGGAATCGTCTTTATGCTCGCGCTCGCGTATTTTTATCCGCTCGTCGTCTTGATCCAAAGAATGGCGAATTTATGAGACGCGTTCGATTCAGCATCCACAAAAGGCGCGGTTATCACCTGATGGAGATCGCGGGAGCGATCGTCGTGCTGGGGGTCGCCGCGACATTGACGACTCGGTTGATCGTCGAATCGACGCGGGTCGAACGCTCCAATTCGAGACGAATGATCGCGATCAACGAGGCGTCGAACGTCGTCGAGCGCCTTGCGACGATCGATTGGGATCGCCTCGACGCCGATCTCGCCGTCGCGACGAAGCTCGATCCCGACGCCGCGGCTCGGCTTCCACAAGCTTCGCTTAAAACGACGATCGATCGGTCCAAAGAGGATCTATTGATTAAAAAAATACAAGTGGAGATCGCCTGGATGGATTCGACCGGAACGCGCGCCCGCCCGGTTACGCTGACGGTTTGGCGCGCTCGGCCGGGGAGGAACGCGCGATGATCAAACCAAGGCGCGGGATGACGATCACCGAGATGATGGTTGTGATGAGCATCAACTTCATTCTTTTCAGCATTTGCGCGGGTATGGCGAGCCTGCTCGTCAAGATCGATCGAGCGTGCCGGTCTGGGATGCGCGATTCGACGGGGATCGAAAGGCTTCGCACCCGGTTCCTCAAAGACGTTCACGGCGCCGAGACGGCGACGATCGACGACGATCCGATCGGTCCGAAATCCGAGCCTTCGAAACCGGGTCGATCGCTCGCGATCGTCCTTTTTGATCGTCATAAAATGGTTTATCGAATCGATGGGAAAAGGTTGATTCGTTCGTTTGAGGTCGACGGTAAGCCGAGAGAAGACGCGTTCGCGTTCGGCTCGCTCGTTCCGGTCGGTTTTGAACGCACCGGGGACGGCCGGGGAATCGTTTCGCTCAAATTCGAAGGTAACGCGTCGGTGCACGTCAGGATCGACGCCGCGATCGGCTTCGACGGTCGCTTTAACGACGAGGAGAGCGAGCATGACGCGAAACAATAAAACTCACATGGAATATCATGTAACGACGCGAGCCAATCGTCGCGGCGCTGCGCTTTTGATCGTGCTGGTCGCTCTTGTGATTCTTATGATCATGTCGGCGACGATTACGCGATTGATCGCGGTTCGGAGACGCGAGCTTTTGCTTGAGGAGCGAAGGATCCAGGCCGATCGGCTCGCCGAATCGGCGATCGACCGAGCCCGCGCGTCGCTTTTGAAGAATCCCGAATACGCGGGAGAAACGTGGCGAATCGCCGCGAGCGAACTCGGCGGACGCGACGACGCGGTCGTTGAGATTCAGGTTGAACGCGTAACCGATCGGCCGAATCGACGCGACGTGAACGTTCGCGCCGATTACCCGATCGATCCCGCTCGGCGCGACCGTCGATCCAAACACGCTCGTATCACTTTAAATCGATAGACGATCTTGAGGAGATTGATTATGAACCGTTATCGATCAAACCGCTCGGGTTTTACCTTGATCGAGCTGTTGGTGGTGATCGCGATCATCGCGGTATTGATCGCTTTATTACTTCCGGCGATTCAGCAATCGCGTGAGGCGGCACGGCGATCGCAATGCGTGAACAACCTGATGCAATTGAGCATTGCGCTCGCGAATTACGAATCGGCGCACGAGGCGCTGCCGCCTGGGGTCGTCGATTCGGCGAAGGGGCCGATTTCGAGCGCTCCCTCGGGTTATCATTACGGCTGGATCGTTCAGATTCTTCCTTATATGGGTGAATCGGTCGTTTATAAGCATTTTCATCCCAAAGTGTCGGTTTACGACGATTCGAATTCGACCGTGCGGGGAATCACGTTGCGTTCCTTCTTATGTCCGAGCGATCCCGGCCCTGGATCGCCGCCGGTTGAAGCGCCGACGAACTACGCGGCGTGCCACCACGACGACGAGGCGCCGATCGCGTCGAACAACAAGGGATGTTTTTACTTAAATAGTTTTGTACGTTTGGAAGACGTGGCCGACGGTTTATCGAACACGATTTTTCTGGGCGAAAAGGTGCTCGAAATCGATCTGGGGTGGGCTTCGGGAACGCGATCGACGTTGCGGAACACGGGGACCGCGATCAATGGAACGGCGACGACGCGATCGCTCACGGGCGCGACGTCGACGACTCTTCCCGCAGGTTTCACGCCTTTAAGCGTTGGGGGATTCGGATCGTATCATCCGGGAGGGTCAAACTTCGCGATGGGAGACGGCTCGGTACGGTTTCTCAAGAATTCGATCAGCCCGGCGGTTTATCAGAGGCTTGGAGCGCGCGACGACGGACAGCTCGTCGACGGCGCTCAGTTTTGATCGATCGATCCGCGGAGGTGGGCAAAGAATTTCGCGCATTCAACCGGATTGCACGGTGCGTTTTCAATCGGTTCGTCGAATCCGCTGGTGAGCCCGATTGATTATTTGTAGATTCCAAGATAAATAGGATTAATGACAAAAAATTATAAAGCCGGCTCACCAGGAGGTTCGCCCTCCCAAAGATCGCCGTCTCAATTGATCGCCCTCCCAATTGATCGCCTTTGTAAAGAACAAGTCGAACGGCGATAACCGACGCGGGTGATTGATCGCCTTCGCGACGATCGAATCGATCAGAGATATCCGACGCGCCCAATTGGGAGGGCGAACCTCCTGGTGAGCCGAATTGATTATTTCTTGAATCTAAATGATATAAGAAAAATTATAAAACGACCTGTATTAATAAAGCCGGCTCACCAGGAGGTTCGCCCTCCCAAAGATCGCCCTCCCAAAGATCGCCCTCCCGATGTTCGACCTTCTAATGATCGGATCGCCTTTGCGACGATCGAATCGATCATCGATAACCGATGATATCGGGGCCGACTTCGACGCGGACGAGCGAATCGGCGTCGAGATTGCGGCTCGCGACCGAGCGGATTTCGTCGGGGGTGAGTGCGGCGATCCGTTCGAGCGAGCGAACCGGCTCGTCGAGCGGCAAGCCGATCCGTTCGAGTTCGACAAGGCATTCGGCGCGTCGGCCCACGGTTTGATGTTCGTAAACCCACGCTCCGCTCTGGTAACGCAAAGCGGCTTCGATCTCGGTGTCGGAGAATCGCCCCTCGGCGATCGCTCGAATTTGACCGATCGTCGCCGCGACGGCTCGATCGACCTGATCGGGGCTTGTCGCGAACGCGACACGCACGATTCCAGGCACGCGATCGGCCGATTCGACGATCCCTCCCGCGAGCGAATAAACAATTCCCATACGTTCGCGCAATAATAAGCTAAGACGATCGTTGAACCCGGGCCCGCCGATCAGAATGTGCTCAACGATTTGGAGCGCGTCGAAATCGGGATGATCGCGGGCGATTCCGAGATGTCCCAGCACGACCTCTGAGCGTTCGCCCGAGCGAGCGATTCGGCTCGTCACGGCGCGGGGAATCGCGTTCGGCCGCGGGACCGGCGGCAACGATTCGCCGCGCGACGGCCATTTTTTAAACGCGGTCGATACGATCTTGCTCAACCGGCGACCGTCGAAATCTCCCGCTATCGCCAGGATCGCGTCGTCGGGGCGATAAAAATCCTTATAGTGTGAAAGAATATTATCAGGCGTGATTTTGGCGATCGATTCGGCGGATCCGCGCGGGTCGCGAGCGAACGGGTGATCTTGATAGATCAGTTCGTGGAAGCGTCGATCGGCGAGATACGCCGGATCGTCGCAATCGACTTTGAGATCGCTGATAATGCGTTCTTTGATCCATTTGAGATCATGATTTGAGAATTCGGAATGGACGACGATATCGGCGACGAGATTGAGCGCGTTGGCGAGGTCCTCGGAGCGGACTCGGAGCGAGATTCGCGACGGATTGATTTCGATCGCTCCTCCGAGGTCTTCGATTTTGGAGACGATGCGATCGTGCGATTCGATCGCGGTCCCCTCTTCGATGAGCCGCGAAACGAGATTCGCGACGCCCGGTTTTTTTTCGCGCAGCATGCCGGCGTCGAGCGAAAGTTCGAGCGCCGCGATCCCCGTCGCGGGGCGACGCTCCGAAACGAGCCTCATTCCGTTTTCAAGGACGGTCCGCACGGGATGAAACTCGACCGAATTCGGCGAACGGAATCGTTTAAAAAAGGTGAGCGAATCTTCAATTGAAACGAGGTCGTCGCGCGTCGGAAATTCGTCGTACGAATTCTGATCTTTACGAATGATAGAATCTGTATTTGATTTGACAGGTTCGGGATCGGCCGGGTTTATCGAGAGCGCCGTCGTTTTTGAGAACGACGTCGTTTTTCTCGCGTCGGGGGCGAGGACGCCGAGGGTCAAGCGGTCGTCGTTGAAATATGTGGAGGCGACGCGGCGGACGTCTTCGGCCTCGACGGCGAGGCCGGCTTCGAGTTCGCGGCGCCAGACGCGCCAGTCGTCCCAAACCGCGACCGATCCCAACCCCGCGGCGAGGCCGAGGAGATCCTCGCGCTCCCACCTTCGCGCCGCGTCGAGCCGCGTCCGATTCCACGCCATATCGGCTTCGCTCGGTCCCTCGGAGATCAGTTCGTCGATCGTTTCCAAAATCGCGTTTTCTATCTCTTGTATTTTTACTTTTTTAGGGTATTCGACTTGAATGATCGCGCGGCCGTCGAGGCGTGCGGCGTCGATTCCGGCGTCCACATATGTTGCGATGCGTCTTTTTTCGACGAGTTCGCGCCAGAGGCGGGCGCGGCGTCCGACCCCCAGGAGACCGACGAGCGATTCGAGCGCCGGGATATCGGCGTGTCCCTCGGCGACGGCTCGCCAGCCGAAGAGCGCCCGCGCGACGGGTTCGGGGCGAGTGAGGCGAAACTCGCGCCGAGCGGTTTGCGGCGGCTCGATCGGCGTCGAATCGTTCCGCGACCGTTCGGCGCCTTCGATCTTACCGATCAAGGCCTCGATCGTGTCCAAAGCTCGATCGGCCTGAACGCCCCCCGCGACGACGAGCGTCGCGCCCCTGGGCGTGTAATGAGCCGCGTGGAAGGCGCGCAGATCTTCCGCGGTTATCGATTCCAGATCGGCGCCGCGACCGACGATCGGATTGCGATACGGATGAACAAGATAACTTGTTTCCAAGTGTGTTTGTTCCAGCAGCGCTTGTGCGCTATCGGCGTCTCGCATGCGTTCTTCTTGAATCACGCGGCGTTCGGAATCGACCTCGCGGGGATCGAACGCGGCGTCGCGGATGCGGTCGGCTTCGATCTCGAGCGCGATCTCCCACCGATCGGCGGGGAAGACGAACCAATAACGCGTCCAGTCGTCGGCGGTTTCGGCGTTCGTCGACCCCGCGCCGGCGTATGTGAGAGCGTCGATTCGTCCCTTGGGGAACCTCTCGGTTCCTTTAAACAGCATGTGTTCAACAAAGTGCGCCAGGCCCGTTTTGCCGGCTGGGTCGTCGACCGATCCCGCGGGATGGTAGAGGTCGCACACGACGATCGACGCGTTGGGATCGGGGATCACGAACGCATTGAGCCCGTTGGGCGTCACGCGATTGAAAACGGGCGTGTCGTTCATCCAAGCGGGTACGGGGCGAGCGGTCGTCCTGCGTGCCATGGACCTCTATCTATCTTACAAAAGTTAGGGAAATCGTCGTCGCGCCTTCGATCACGTTCGGCGACACTTCGCCTTCTCGGTTTTGAGCGATCGAGTCGACCCGATCGCGGAACAATCGTCGATCAATCGACCGCGCGACGCGAATCTTATCGCGTCTTTCCTCATTGTACCAGCAAAGGAAGAGGAGGCTCGCCTGTCGTCGAAGCCGAGATTGTGTATAGAATTTCCCTACGAGCGATCACACGAGCGATCGAGGTTATTCTCCCCCCAATGTGAAAGCGATGAAAGCCGATGGCCGCGATCAATCTCTCGGTACCTCATGGACAGACGATCGAAGTCGCGACCGAGAATTTCGGCAAGACGATCCGCGCGGCGTCGGTCAAATACTCGAAGTGGATCGCGCAGGCCGACCTCTCCGAGGACGGTCGATCGGCCAAATTGACGGGCTCTGGCTACATGATCGATCTCACCGTCGATGAGACCGCCGTCCACGCCAAAGGGAACGTTCCGTTGTTCGTCAAACTGCTTGAAGGACGCATCAAAGAGTTCGTTGAATCGACGCTGGGCAAAGGGGATATCCCCTGATCAAAGCTCGGCTTGCGGCCGAGATCGCACGCGATTCATCGATCGAGCCGATTCCAAATCTCGATCGATCCGATTGAAGATTCAGATTGGGTCAACTTTTCCGATTGAAACGACGATAACGATGGAACGGATCGTGTCGCGCTCCCCCCGCGCGGTCTGCCGGGCGTTTAATCAAGCCTGACGATCGAGGACGGGACGGTGAACGAACCAGCCCCGAACGTCGAGTGGACCGATCGCGTGAGCGGAAACTCGAATCTCAACGATCCGAGATCACTCCGAGAGATCGGACGTGATAGCGCTCAAAAAGCAGCCGAAAACGAACAAATTCGAGGCGTATGGAACGGAATCAAAACGATAATTTGGATCGTGATCGTTTCGCTTTGGATCTTGGGAGCGCAAGGATGCGCAGGGTTATCAAAATGGAACGATTTAACTCCTCCGATCGCGTCAAACGATACGGATGCACAGGTTAAGCGGGCCGACTCGGGCGAAGCGAACGCGTCGGGTAATCCGACCGACTCGGGCGAAGCGAACGCATCGGGTAATCCGACCGACTCGGGCGAAGCGAACGCGGAGGTTAAGCAGGCGGCCTCGGCTGCTTTGTCATCATCGGCGTCGCCGATTTACGCATCGCCGCCGATCGCCTTTGAAACGCCTTTCTCGTCGTCGTCTTCGATTTATGCGTCGCCGCCGTTCGCCTTCGGAAGGTCGGCCGCGTCTGCGTCGCCGATCTCCTCTTCGCAGCCGTTCTCCTTCGGAACGCCTTCCACGTCGGAGTCGTCGATCTACGCTTCGCCGCCGTTCTCCTTCGAACCGCCCGAGGCGAGCGAATCAAAAACAAAAGTCGATACACAAGATGCTAAAACATCAAATGATGAAAAATCGAAGCGATCGAATTCGGAAGCGAAATCGGGTTCAACGACACATAATCGATCGTTGAAATCGAATCGGGTCGATTCCAAAGGGGGGAAATCGCCGGCGAAAGACGTTGCGAAATCGGCTACGAAAGCCGGTATGAAGGACGATGCGAAATTGGCGGCGAAATCAAAAGCGAAAGACGATCCGAACGTGAAAAAAACGCAAACGCGCGCCGATTCGAATCGCGTCGTTTCGCCCGAGGACCCCGAGGAAAATCCCGATACGGCTTCGACCTCTCCCGCCGACGACGTCGATCCGTTTCTGTTTCCAAGGTTGAAGAAGCTGATTCGCGAGGATGAAACACAGAAGCGGCCCGATCCAAAAGTGAACATTCGTAGGCCAGACCCCGACACCGCGAATTTCCCGAACAGCGCCTACACGGTCGCCAAAGGGCGGATGTATATCGAGAATTCGCCGGTCGGCTTCACGGGGCCGGCGCGGTTTTCGAGTTCATCATATAATTGGAATTATTTAATTCGTTATGGATTGACCGACAACCTCGAGTTTCGTTTATTCGGCAACGGGTACACGGCGATTCAGGGAAAAGATAAGACGACGGGTTTCGCTCCGCTCGATTTCGACTTTAAAGCTCATTTTTGGAACGAGAATCGGAAATTCTTCATTCCGGCGGCGGGGCTCGAGGTTTACCTTCAGACCGATTTCGGGTCGCCGGCGTTCGATCACGGCGTGCAACCTTCGATCAACATGTTATTTGATCAAACCTTGTTTTTCGATGTGAACCTGGAATGGAACATCGGGATTACCGGCGCCAGGGCGAACGGCAACATCTATTACGAGGTGTCGGCCTCGTGGTCGTTCGAACATAAAATCGTTAAAGATCTTGATATTTTTATACATGGATTTTATAACGCGGCGAGTTTACCGCGATCGATTTTGTTCAATCCCGCGGCTTCGAACGCGATCGTCAACGGAGTGGGTTTGATCAAGACGGTGAACGATCAATTCGCGATTTTCGGCAGTTATAATCTCGGCTGCACCAAGACGTCGCCGAATCACATCATTCTGGCGGGGTTCGCGGTCGCGTTTTGATGAAACGACGATGTGGAATTGAAGGCGTTCAACCGCGATCGCGTTGCGCGTAATAAATGTGAATTTGGCACGAGAATTGCTACTCTTTTTATCGCGGTTCGGCTTCGCGAGCGAATCGCGCCGATTGGATCATGCGTGAAGGGGTGGAGGCGCGAAGGTGGTGATCGCTCGATTCGATTGGATGGCCCGACGGAAAGCTCTGGGAACGAAGGGTTTCGCTCACGAGCCGCGGGTTCGAGAGCGAATCGTTCGCGATTTCTCGGCGTCGGCTCTACAATCGATATAATTGCCCCAAACCGCCGAGATTACGCAAGAATCCAGTTTCCGCTTGATTGGAACCTTTTCCGTGTTAGGATCGTATTGTTTGGCACGGACGTCAAGATTTATCATGGAACGGTTGTTCCACGGTATCGCGGTTTCCCATGTTCATAGAATCACCAGCGTTTGATCGACTTCCAAAGGAGCCTGCAAGTGACCGAGAACACGATCCCCGCCGATCAAAATTCGAGCGATCCCATGAAGGCGGTCGCCGACGCGTTAAGCCAGGCGGGCCGGGCGATGCACGACGGCGCGACGCACGCGAGGGAAGCCGCTCCCAAGGTTTGGGAGGCGACCGAGAAATTCGTCAGCCGATTCACCTACACCACGTGCTACACGATTTCGTTCGGCGTGGTCTTTCCGGTGTTGCTCGTGGGACGTGCGATTCCCAAGAACAACGCGATCGTTCATGGAATGGTCGACGGAGCGATCGCCGCCAAAGACTCGATCGAGAAGATGAAAACGCAACCGGTCGGAGAAGCGGTTCAAGAGAATTATCATCCTCAGCCGTCGTGATCGTTCGGCGACGCCGCGCGGCTTCATGGTATCAATTCGGCGTGCCGTCCTCGCCGGAGCCGAGGAGATCGGCGTTCGATACGTGTCCGGGTCGGCCAGAAACGATTTCGATCGACCTAAAAGAAATTAACTGTATGTCATCATAACAAATTCCTTTCCCCCCCGAATTCAAGAATCGCGGTCGTTCGGTCGACGATTTACGAACGATCGGGATCGGTTTCTCGACCGGTTTCGGGGGCGTCTCGCGACGAAAACCGACGCGGAACCGTTCCGCGATCGACTTCCACGGTTTTCAACGACCGAAACGATCGACGAATTCGCGAGTCGATCGCGGTTATCGATCCACGTATCAATCTTCGATGAGGGCGGTTTCCCATGCCGGTGACTCGATCCGAAGCGCTTTTTTTCGCGGGAGGGGTGATCGTGGGAGCGGCCGTGATCGCCGCTTACCCCTACTTCAAAGATAAGCTCGGTCCCGTCCTCGACGGGGCGAGGGATCTCGTCGGCGATAAATACGCCGACGCCGCCAAGAAAATGGCCGAACGCATCGAAGATATTTACGATACGCTCGCCGAGGTGAAAGAACACATGAACAATCCCGAAGAACCCGTCGCGTCGCCGGGATGATTCCGAGCGAGGAGCGACGTTACCTCGCCGCGTGAACAGGTTCGACTCCGCTCGGAGAACAAGCCGTGCCCGGTCGATCGACTTCAAGATCAAGCGAATTCCCCCCGACGATCAAACAAACCCGTTGAACGCCCGAATCGGCGTCCGATGCGAAACAGATCAGCGACCTTACACCAATTGGTTCACAGCTCATGAATATTTCGGTAACGTTTCCGTCGGCGGGGCGCATCGTGGTTCGAAGTCGCGAACTTTTCGGCGATCCCGACACCGATTTTTGTCGTCGGTTCGTCGCGGGGATCGAGCGGGCCGAGGAGATTCTCGGCGTCTCGATCGGCGGCGACGGCGCCATGGCCGCGGCCGAGATCCGCTATCACGCCAAAAAGTACTCGCTCCAGCAGGTTCTCGACGTCGTGACCGAGCGTCTTTCGCGAGGCCCCGCTTCCTATGAAGCGAACGGATCCGCGAACGGACACGCGAACGGTTCGACGATCGGACATGCGAACGGTTCGGCGAACGGACACGCGAACGGTTCGACGAACGGGCGTTCGAGCGCTGCTTCGGGCTCTTATGCGAACGGTCGTTCGAGTGAACTCTTGAATGGGCGACGCTATCGAGGCGTGAAGCGCGTCGATCGAGATCGCTTTGGACCCGGCGAGGTGTTCGCCGCGTTGCGTAAAACCCGTCGAAACGACGTCGAAGACTCGATCGAAACCGAAGGGTCGGGTTGGCGCGTAACCAGCCGTACGCCGGGGCGCATTCGCCTGCGGAACGATCTCCTTTTACGCAAGAAGGAGGTGTGTCAGGCGATCGAGCGCGAACTGATGAGCGTGTTGGGGATTGAAAAATACACGACGAGCGCCACGACGGGTTCGGTCCTTATCGTTTACGATCGAGGTCAGCTCAATTCGAGCCAGATCGTTGAAATCTTGGATTCGGCGTTGCGACAAGCCGAGATTCCGCTCAAAAACGATCGACCCGATCTTCACCTGCCGGTTTGCACGTTTTCGGTCGCCGCGGCCGCGGTTGCGCAATTTGTTGCGCCGCCGCTTTTGCCGTTCACCGCGGCGTTATTCGCTTATACGTCGATTCCGACTTTCAAAGAAGCGCGTGTCGTGCTTTTCAAGGAGCGTCGGCTGGGCGTCGACGTGCTCGATTCGATCGTCGTGATCGGTTGCTTGTCGACGATGTCGATCTTTCCGGGCGCGGTTTTGTGCTGGTGCCTCGGCTTCGGCAAGGTGCTCGTCAAGAAAACACAGGATGATTCCAAAAAGCTGTTGCTCAGCGCCTTCGGCAAGCAACCGCGCTATGTTTGGCTTTATCGAGAGGGCGCCGAGGTTCAAGTTCCGCTCGAAAAGCTTGAGCAGGGGGATGTGATCGTCGTCAACACGGGAGAGGTCGTACCGGTCGACGGCTTCGTCCGCGAGGGGATGGCGATGATTGATCAGCATGCTCTCACGGGAGAATCGGCGCCCGCGGAGAAGGGAATCGGCGATCGCGTGTTCGCCGCGACGGTGATGGTGGCTGGGAAGATTTTTGTCGAAGTCGAGCGGTCGGGGAATGAGACCGCTTCGGCGAAGATTTCGCAGATTCTCAACGATTCGGCGGGCTATAAGCTCACTTCGCAGCACAAGGGGGAACGGCTCGCCGACAAGGCGGTGATTCCCACGCTGGCGCTCGGTTCATTGGGATTGGCGACGATGGGGCCCGCCGGCGCCGTCGCGGTTCTGAACAGCGATTTCGGCACGGGGATTCGGATGGCGGCGCCGCTCGCGATGCTTTCGACGCTCGCTCTCTGCGCCCATAAGGGGATTCTCGTCAAAGACGGCCGGGCGCTCGAATTGATGAACGAGATCGACACCGTTTTGTTTGATAAAACGGGAACGCTGACACGCGAGCGACCCGAGGTGGGTCGAATCGTGGCGTCGGCGGGATTCGAACCCGACCAAATTCTTCGTTACGCCGCGGCGGCGGAGAATAAATTCGCGCACCCGATCGCCAAGGCGATTCTTCATCGGTTCGAGGAGCTCGGCGTTCCGCTGCCGATGATCGACGATTCTAAATATCATGTCGGTTATGGAATCACGGTTCATGTCGAGGGGAGGACGATACGAGTCGGCAGCGCTCGATTTATGGATCTGGAGGGGGTTGAGATTTCACCCGAGGTGAAGGCGTTGCTCGCCGACGCGCACGACGAGGGTCATACGCTCGTGATGGTCGCGGTCGACGATCGCCTTGGCGGCGCGATCGAGCTTCAGGCGTCGGTTCGGCCCGAGGTTCGCGAGATCGTCAAGGGGCTGCGCGATCGCGGAATCAAGCACATCGCGATCATCTCGGGCGATCACGAGGCGCCGACGCGCAAGCTGGCGCAAAGCCTGGGGATGGATCGTTATTTCGCGCAGGTGCTTCCCGCCGACAAAGCGAGTTATGTGGAACAGTTGCAATCCGAGGGGAAGAAGGTTTGCTTCGTCGGCGACGGCATCAACGATTCGATCGCGCTCAAGAAGGCCAACGTGTCGATCTCGCTTCGAGGAGCGTCGTCGATCGCGACCGACACGGCTCACATCGTCTTTATGGAGGAGGGGCTTTCCAAACTTTGCGATCTGCGCGACATCTCCCGCGATCTGGATCGCAACGTTCGCAAGAGTTGGCATTTGATCATCGCGCCGAACGCTTTATGTATCGGCGGGGCGTTTTTCCTCGGCTTCGGCATCATGGCTTCGGTGGTGACGAACAACGTCGCGGCGCTCGCGGCGCTCGCCAACGGCATGCTGCCGTTGCGGAAGATCGCCGAGGCGCAGGCCGAGAGCGAACACGAGCAGGAGATGAGGCTCGCATACGCCCGCGAACGCGGGTTCGCTTCGCATACGAACGGCGAACGCCCGGTCGCGACCGCGGCCGCCGCGGCGTCGCGGCTCGCCGCGGCGATCGATCATGATCTTACCGAATGTTCAAATGAAAATTCCGCGAATCATTCGGAGGCGAACGGGTCGACTCGCGAAGAACGGACGAACGGTTTTCATCGGAACGGTAACCCGCCGCCTCATTTTCATGTGAACTCATCCGAATCGAACGGGGTTCACCGAAGCGAAGAGCGCGCGAAATCGAGCGAAGAGGCGAACGGTCGAAGTCGTCCCGCTCAAAACGGCGTCGAGGGAAACGGCGCGGCGGCGGGGGCGTGGACATGGTCGAGAGCGAGGCACGGCGAACTTTTGGTCGAGCGAACGATCGCGCGCGATCTTGACGATCGTATGCGGAAGGAGATTCTCGTCGAGATCGATCGCAGACGCGACGAACTCGACGTCGATTTCGACGCGATCTGGAGCGACGGCGAGCCCGTGCTCACGGTCGATTCTCGAATGTTCATGTTGACCGTTGTTTTTCAAGAAAAACGATATCGCGTTTACGCCAAGCTTTCGCTCGCGGCGCGGATGTTCGCCCGGGATCGCGAGCGCGAGCGCGCCGTGGAATTCATCGATTCGATCGCTCGCGATCTCGACCTGCAACCGATTTGAACCCGCTTGAAATAGAACGATGCACGCCGGTTCGATTGATCCACATTTTTGAGGAAGGGCCCCGATGACACACGACGAGTCGAACGCGACCGAACCGACGAACGGATCGCAACCGGTCGAAAAGGCCGAGCTTAACGAATCCGAAAAGTTTTTTGATATCTATTTGATCGATACAGGTTGGAACGTTCCGGTGAGCAAGGCGGTGCGGCAGAACATCAGCTTGCTGGGAGATTTTCTTCGCGAGGATCACAATTTATACGTTCTCACCGAGTCGCAATCGACCTCGCTTTTAAAGAACGAACCGAAGTTCATCGGGTTCGACCCGATCATTTTGGTGATCGAACGCGGCGAGAAGTTGAAGGCGAAGCGGCTCGAGGGTTTTCGCCTCAACCTCGGCCTGATGCGTCGACCCGAGCAGGCGATCGCCAAGCTGCAACAGGCGGTGCGAATTTTGTCCGATCGTCGAACCGCGGCGAACATCTCCAAGACCGTGCGCAAGGAGATCTGGATGGCGGGGCTCGACGGGGCGTTCCGGGCGCTCGCCGAATCGCCTCTTGAAATGCATTGAGATCGACTCGTTCTTCATTTTCAAGGAACACGTTATGAATCAGGAAGCGATCGACGGGCTGATCGGTACGCTCGCGCTGATGCTTACGGTGGCGTATCTCGGTTATCACGTTGAGAAGAAGCGGATTCACCTTCGCAGGATTTTTGATATCGTCGACGACGAGGAGGTTCGGCTGCTCGATCTGCTCGACGAGATGCGGAACCGCGGCGAGCTCGCCGCGTCGACGTGACGCCTCGCGACGACGGCGCTGATCGATATCGAGCGATCGGCGAACCGCGTTCGTCGGAGAATTAAGATCAAAGCATAATTAAATTACAAGAGCGATTGATTCAACATGTTTTTCCGTCGTCGTAAGAATGAATTCGTCGCCCGCGGCTCGGCCGATTCCGCTTCGGGGTCGAACCGCGGCGCCGAGGTGAGTTGCGCCCGCGGAACGACGACGGCGCGCGATCCCAGGCTCTTCGGCCTGGACGCGAAATCGAAACGGCATTTGATCGATTTTCTCGTTCGAGTTCTTTCGGTCGACGAGGTCGAGTCGATCGTCGTCGATCGCGCGAACGCGTCGGTCTCGATCGGCTTCGATCCCGAGCGGGTCGACGCGGTCGAGCATCTGGCGAAGCTCGCGGGCGCGGTCGAGGATCGAATCCCTCCCGCGGCGTCGCCGCGCGACCGGGCGCTGGTCGAGCGGCTCGTCGACGAATCACAGCATAAATTCATTCTAAATCGATATTCCAATTATTTAACGACATGGGAGATCGTACATGCGACTCGCGATCGCGTTCGGCTGCGTGACGATCGTCTGATCGGCGACCGGGCGATTTGCGAGCGTTTGGAGCGGGGGCTTTGGGGATCTCACGGAGTTCGTTCGGCGACGGCGAAATCGTTGACGGGAAACGTGATCGTTCGATTCGATCGCTCGGCGACGAATGTCGATAAAATCCTCCGCGATCTCGACGCGGCGCTCTGGGGGGCGACCGTCGCGGCCGAATCCGACGGGGCTCATCTCGCTCGGGTCGGCTTCGCGACCGCGAACGCCTCGCTCGTCGCCGCGGCGATCACCGATTTTTTCGTTCCGCTTGTTTGGCCCGCGGCGGCGGGTCTTCTTATTTTATGTAATAAAAGCGCAATTAAAGCGGCAAGTCGTCAATTGCGCGAGCGCAAGCTTGGCGTCGCGGTCTTGTATACCGTGATCGTGGCCGCGACGGTCGTATCGGGCCAATTTTTGGCCGCGGCGCTGATGAGCTGGCTGTTCCGATTTTGGCGGAGGGCGTATCGCGATCGGTTGATCGAAACGAGTCGAACGCTTTTGCCCGAGCTTTCGCGTCGATCGAGGCACGCTTTATTGCGTGTCGGCGGCTCTTTGATCGAGGTTCATATCGATTCGATCGAACCTGGAGACGAGCTTCTTGTGCAAGAAGGGGAAACGATACCGATCGACGGAGTCGTGCTCGAGGGATGCGCGACGATCGACGAACGTCTTGTTTTGGGAACGCGCGAGCCCGGCGAGAAATCGGTCGGGGAATCGGTGTACGCGGGGTCGGTCGTCGCTCGAGGCGAACTGACGATTATCGCATCAGCCGATCGCGCGTCGAGCCGGGGGGAGGTTCTTCGCAAGACGATGACGAACGCGGCGATTCCGGGAAATCGAGCGCTCGAATCGTCGATCTCGTCGCACGGAGAGGCTTTCGCCGATCGGTTCATCGCGCCGACGTTCGCCGCGGCGGGTTTGGGGTTACTGGTGGGCGACGTTTCGACCGCGGTCGCGATCATGCGCGCCGATTACGCGACGGGGCCCGGAATCGGCGTTTCGCTCGATCTTTTGCACGACGTCGCGAACTCGGCTCGCCGCGGCGTATTGATTCGTGAATCCTCTTTTTTGCGTCGACTCGCCGCGGTCGATTTCGTCGTGCTCGATCGATCCGGTAATTATTTTGAGAATTCCGATATAAAGAACTCTGAAATTTCACGAAGCGAAGATTCGTTGATCGCGTTTTTACGAAGCCGAGGCGTTTCGATCGGCTTGATCGCCGCGACGTTCGACCCGGCCGACGAACGCCGATACGCCGAACTCGGCGCTTCGTTTACGACTCGCGTCGATTCCGCGACCGATCGGGTCGAACTGATTCGTAAACTCTCCGCGGAGGCGAAAAAGGTTTGTTATATCGGTGATTGTTCGTATTATCAATCGGTTACGAACGCGGCGTTCGTTACGATTTCGCTTTCGGGGGATATCGATACGACGAGAAATCCCGCGGACGCGTTGTTGATTCGTCCCGGGCTCGACGCGATCGAACCGTTGTGGACGACGGCGAGCGATCACGTCGAGCGGGCGCGCGGAGTCGCGCGGTCGACGGTGATTCCGAACGTGCTTTGTCTGACGGGCGTCTTTTTATTCGGGCTCACGAGTTTAGCGACGGTCGTCGTCTCGAATCTCGGCACGCTGGCGATCTACGCGAATACTAAAAAGAGGAACCTGGAACGGAATCGACCGCGATCGATCGCCACGTCGGTTTGATTCCAACATGCAAAGGGTCGTTTATGGATCAGCTTTCCCTCCGCAATCGATCCTCGCTCGATCTCGCCGAATTCGGGCCGATCGGCTCGATCACCCGGCGGATGGAATCGACGCGCAGGTCGTTGAGAAAAATCGGGGTGATGCTGATAACGGTCGGCGTGATCGGCGTTATGTTGCCGGGCCCCGTCGGCACTCCTTTCCTGATCGCGGGAGGACTCGTCTTCTGGCCCAAAGGATTCGTAAGGATCGAGCTCTGGGTCTCGCGGAGGTTTCCCCGATCGCACGAGATCGGACTGGCGCAAATCGAGCGATATCTCGCCGATCTTGAAAAACGTTATCCGGGTTCGATTCACCGTGAACCGACGAACGTCGGCAATCATACTATATGATTCGTTCTTCAACATTTAGGAGTTCCTGATGAGTGATTCCCCCTCGATGAATGGTTCGAGTCTGGCGATCGCGACGCTCGACGGCGATCCCGCTCGCGCGGAAGAGACGCGTCGATCGCTCTCGTCGCTTCCACCCGAGATCGGCGTGCTGCTGATCACGGTCGGGGTCATCGGACTCGTTTTGCCCGGGCCGATCGGTACGCCGTTTTTTATCGCGGGGGGACTGGCGCTTTGGCCTCGGGGCTTCCGCAAGGTTGAGCACTGGTTTGAGCGAAAATATCCAAAGATGCACGACGGCGGTATGCAACAAATCGAACGATTTTTGGTCGATTTGGAAAAACGTTATCCAGGGACGACCAATCATCCGACAGAATCGTAATAAGGGAAGGGATCGGGACGATTCCGATTACGAATCGCCTCATTACCAAACGCATTTGGTGGGAACATGAGTTCGACGATGAATCTCGAGGAAGAAGCTTCTAGCCTGGACGAAAGCCGAGGCGAGCGACGCCTCGTCGATTCGCCAGCCGCCAAGGAATCCGATCGCGAGCCGATCGATGCGGCGGATTCGATCAATACCGATGGAACGATCGACGGCGACCGTCTGCGCGCGCTCCCGAAGGAAATCGGCGTGATGCTCGTCTCGGTGGGGGCGCTGGGGGTGGTGTTGCCGGGGATTGTCGGAGTTCCGGCGGTCGTCGCGGGAGGGTTAATCCTCTGGCCGAAGGCGTTCGGCAAAGTCGACGGTTGGCTCGAAAAACGATTTCCCAAAACGAGACGCGACGGGATGAAACAGATCGGCCGATTTATCGATGATTTTGAAAAGCGATTCCCAGAAGAATGAACACACTTTGATATGAAATCGATAAGAAGGAGGTCGTCGATCGAGACGAATCACGGCTGAACCCGAGTTCTTTCTCGGCGACGATCGCTCCGCGGCTCGCGATTTACGCGGCGAGGCGTCGGTAAGTCGAATCGACGATGATTCGCCTAGTAATTATTTTTATGTTCGTTTTTATGTCGATATCGTTTGATTCGGCGGTTCGCGATTTTCGATCGTTTCACGATAAAACGGATCGATGTTCTCGAATGTGAATTCGAGAACTCGATCCGATACTTTCATGCGAGCAAGTTATGAAAAGTGCGCGCCGAGGGGATCTCGGCGCGTCGGGCTCACTCGCCTTCGTAGGTGAGGATGAAGTCGTGGAAGCGGATCTTCTTGGGCATGCTTCCGGTCGACGAGAAGAGGTCGACGAGAAGTTCTCCAAAATGATCGGATCGAACGCTGTAGAAGTTGTGCTTTCCTTCACGTCGCGATTCGATCAAGCCGGAGACGCGCAAGAGAGCGAGGTGGTGGCTGACCGCGGGCTGGCTCTGACCGAGACGATTGCACAATTGGGTGACGTGCATCTCCTCGTTCTGGGCGAGGTAAAGGAGGATGCGAAGCCGCGTTTCGTCGCTGAGAAGCTTGAAGACCTGCGCGAGCTCGCGGACGATCTGATCGGAGACCGCGGGCATGCCCGTCGCGGTTTGTCCGGCGCTTTCGCTCACTCGCTTGATCATTTTTTTGGCCATCGGATTTTCACCTGTCGTTAAGGGGATTCGCGGTCGACCCGTCCCCGCCAAGGGACGAAAAAACAAGGTCGACGACGCTGAGAAGTACGTCCGAAAACGCGGGGGGGAATCGCCTGAACGTATGATTGATAGACTCGTACAAGGCCGTCGTCGCGCAAACACGAAAAAGATAACACGAATGACGACTCATCCGCACAAACGCCTTTAATTCGCAAGCATCCGTCGCGTATGAAATCATGCGATACCCGACTGATGGAGACGTTCGAGCTTCAACGTATTCTAGCGACCCGCATATCACTTGGCAACGACTTTTTCGCTCCATCAAGTATTTTCACCAAAAACGAACGAGTCGTTACGATAAAAATCGACGTTCGATCGATCGAAAACGTCAATACTTCTCATCTGGATCGAGGCCGTAGCGCTTGAGACTCGCGGCGAGCGCGGCTCGCCCTCGTTCGTCGAGAGCTACGAGGGGCAGCCGCAAAACGCCGTTCCCGCGCCCAAGGAGCGCAAGCGCCGCCTTGAGCGGAATCGGATTGGGGGCGAGACCGAGCAGATCGCGACAAAGCGGGAAAAGCCTCGCGTGCAGCTTTCTCGCGCGGTCGAGCTCGCCCCGGTCGAACGCCTCGATCATCGTCGCGACGTCGCGCGGGACGAGATTCGCGGCGACCGAAACGACCCCCTCGGCGCCGACCGCCAACATCGGCAACGTCAGCGAATCATCACCCGATAAGACCGTGAGATCGGTGCGACCGATAATTTCACTAACTTGATCAAGCGATCCGCTCGCCTCTTTGACCGCGACGATCCGCGCGACTTTTGACAACCGCTCGATCGTCTCGGGCTCGACGTTCCGCCCCGTCCGACCGGGAATGTTATATAAAACCAGCGGGATATCGACGCTTTCGGCGATCTTGGCGAAGTGCGCGTAAAGCCCTTCCTGAGTGGGACGATTGTAATAAGGGGCGACGAGGAGCGCCGCGTCGGCGCCCGCCCTGGACGCGAATTTCGTCAGTCGGACCGCCTCCGAGGTCGAATTCGACCCCGTTCCCGCCATGATTTTGGCTCGTCCCGCGGATTGCTCGACGACGATCGCGATCACGCGCTCGTGCTCGTCGTGCGAAAGCGTGGGAGATTCGCCCGTCGTGCCGACCGGACTGAGAGTCGGCGTTCCCTGGCCGATCTGCCAATCGACCGATTTTCGCAACGCGACCTCGTCGATCCCGTTCTCGGTGAAAGGGGTCGCGAGCGCCGTCGTGCAACCGTGAAACATTCGACCTTTCGTCGCCATCGTCACATCCTTGGCTCTATCAAACAAAGAAAAACTCGTCGGAACATCCTAACAATCAGTTAATTCACTAAATGAACGCGCGCTCTCCTAACCGGCGGCGATCGCGGTTCGATTCGTCGCCGAGGCCGCGGTGATCGCGTCTTTCATCTCGCGCACGGCGCGATCCAACCCCACGAACACGGCGCGAGCCACGATCGCATGACCGATGTTAAGCTCTTTCATTCCTGAAATCGCCGCGATCGGACCCGTGTTCTTGAGCGTCAATCCGTGACCCGCGTGCAGCTCGATCCCCGCCGCGACGATCGCCTCCGAGGCGCGACGCAACGCCGCGAACTCGACCGCGATCGCTTTCGATCCGGCCGCGTTCGCGTATCGCCCCGTGTGCAATTCGACCGCGTCGACCCCGAGTGCGATCGCGGCTTCAACCTGCGCCGGATCGGGATCGATGAATAAACTTGCGATCAAATTGTGCTCGCGACAGCGATCAAGCATCGGTGCGATCCGATCGCGAAGCCCGACGACGTCGAGTCCCCCCTCGGTCGTCAGCTCGGCGCGACGCTCGGGAACGAACGTCAGTTGATCGGGACGAACGACGATCGCGAGTTCCAAAATCTCGGGCGAAAGCGACATCTCGAGGTTCAAAATCACCCCGATCGATTCTCGCAATAAACGAAGATCTCGATCTTGTATGTGTCTGCGATCTTCGCGCAAATGAATCGTAATTCCGTCGGCGCCCGCCAATTCGGCGACGACCGCGGCCTGCACCGGGTCGGGCTCGCGCCCTCCGCGAGCTTGCCGTAACGTCGCGACGTGATCGATATTCACCCCTAGGCGAGGCATGGCCTGCATATCTCGAAGCATCGTCAAAAGAAAGAACCCAGGGGGGGAATTACAAGGCTACGCACGACACACAATATTCATGTCGAAGACTGATGGATTGTACCGACGACGGCAAGCCCTTGAAAGCGGTTTTCGGAAAATCGACGAAATTCCACGAATTTCCCCCGTTCGCTTCCAAGACAATCTCAGACAAACCTCCATGACGATCGTAATCTGATTCATCCGTCATCAAAATCATTCTCGCTTTGCTCTTGGCTCGACGATCATGTCGACACGAACGTATCATAAAACGTGGGAAGACGTCATAGGAAGACCAATTCCTCCTCAAATTCCCAGGAATCCTTCCCGCCTCGCGGCGCCCCGAAATCCGATCTCGAACCGCGCCCCCGGAAAATCCGGCAAGCTTCGCCGAAACCCCGCCGATTCCGCGGGCCGATTTCGCTGGCCGATCCATCGAGGCGCTCTCGAAGACGCCTCGCGGCGCTCTCGAAGATCCGTCGTTTTGTGATACTTCATCACTTGCGAATCGTGTGCCAAGTAAAGAGTGTTTGCATACCTTGGTTTTGTGTCGTCAACTTGTTTTCGCCTCGGTTTTCGTAACTTCCCGGCGGGTTTCCGACCGATCAACCTCCCGAAAGACTCGTCAGCAACGACACGTAAGGAAGGAAAAGCGCCAAGATGATAAAAAGGACGAATCCCGCCATCATGACGATCACGAGTGGTTGAATCAAGCTCCCCAAATTCTTTACCATGTATTCAACCTGCTCTTCGTAATCCGCGGCGAGCCGCTCCAAACTTTCGGGCAATTTGCCCGTCTCCTCGCCCGAATGCACGATCGCGATCACATCGTGGCCGAATCGACGCGAAAGATCGAGCGCCTCGCTCAACTCGGTTCCTTCGAAAACCAAGTTCCGCGCGTTCGCAACCGCCTTCCGATAAGGCTCCGTACGCATCACGTCGGTCGCGAGATCGAGCGAAGCGACGATATCGACTCCGCCCTCGAGCAACACCGATAACGATCGCGCAAGTCGCGTCGTATCAAGCTTGCGCAGCAACATCCCGCATACCGGTATCCGCAACAACAACTCGTCGATCAACCCCTTACCTTTCGGGTTGCGATACATCATCCGAAGGCCGAAAAATCCCCCCACGAGAACCGCCGGTACGACCCACCAACCTATGTCGCGCGTGAAATGACCGAACGCCAACAACGCTTTCGTCGGCGCCGGAAGTTGATCCTCACGTCCTTTCGTCATATCTACTAAAAACGACATGATAATAGGCAAAATTACGAATGTGAACAGCATCGTCACGCCGAGCCCCGCGAGGAAGATCGTCGCGGGGTAAATGAGCGCGGCTCGAGCCTGGCGAAACAGCCTTTGCTTGGCTTCATAGTGCCTCGACAATTCGCGGAGCGTCTCGGGAATTCCGCCGCGCGTCTCGGCGACACGAATCATGCTGATAAACAACGAATCAAACGCGTCTTTCTCTCGAGCCATCGCCTCGGTCAAATCGTCGCCGCGACGAATCCCGCGGGAAATTCGACCGATCACCGGACCCAGCGGCGAGCGCGAAAACTGCTTCTCCAAACTTGTGAGCGCCTTGCCGAAATCGACCCCCGCCTCGAGGTAAGCCGCGAGCTGACGGCAAAAAACCGATAAGGCGCCCACCCCCACTTTGCCGAACACCAGCCGCTCGGCCCAACCGGGACCGTTCTCGGCCGCGGGCTCGTCGGCGATCTTCATCTTTTTCCAATCGCTTCCGCCCGCGGAAGATCGCGTCCGATCCGACGCGGAACGTGATCCACCCGCGGAAGATCGCGATCCAGAAGAAGGCGTGGGACGCCATGTACTGGGTCCAAGACCGCTCGACGACGGATCATCGTCGAACTTTTGTTCCGAATCCTTCGGCCGGGAGGATGAGGATTTCGACGCTTTATCCCTCGGGGCCTGGCTCATCCGCGAAACTCCCGGTACTTTGAACAAAACCGTGAAACCGAAGTTTTAAAACATCGAGCCCGTCATGAATTATGACTTGAGTCGGATCGATATCTCGAATTATCCACCTCGCGACCGTTCAGTTCAAGACCGGCGAGGATTCCTTCAACGAATGCTCGCATCATCTTGGGCTTTTGAATCAGTTCGACTTATCCGCTTAAGCGGCGTGATCGCCGAACGATCGATCGCCGACGATCGGGCCGGCGCGAGTCGAGCCGTCGTCGTCTCCACCGATTGCGGAGCGGATTGCGACGATCAATGGGCGATCGCGCATCTCGCTTTGATTCCCACGATCGATCTGAAAGCGATCGTCACATCGCACGCTCCAGGCTTGACCCCCGCGGCCGCCGCGGCCAAGGCACGAGAGGTGCTCGGCACGCTAGGGCTCGATAAGGCGCCGCGTGTGATCGAAGGGGCTTCCGCTCCGCTCCCCCGCGCCGATTCACCACGTGACACTCCAGGGGCTCGCACGTTGATCGACGAGGCGCGTGGACGATCTCCTCGCGATCGATTAACCGTGGTGATGATCGGCGCGGCGACCGACGTCGCTTCGGCTCTGCTCATCGACCCTTCGCTCGCCGACCGGATCGAGGTCGTCGCGATGGGATTTGAAAGCTATCCCAAAGGGACAGACCCCTGGAACGTCAAAAACGACGTGATAGCTTGGCGGATCGTCCTCGAATCGACCGTGCGGCTCGTCGTGGGGGATTCCGTGGTCTCGCGCCGTCGCTTGAAAATGAATCCGACCGAGGCGAAAAGGGTGTTGCCCAAAGACGATCCCGTGTCTCGGATGCTGATCGCCGAACTCGTTCGTCGCCTTGATGAAAATCCCGCGTTAGCCGAAAAGGAGACCGGGGAAAAACGAACTTGGCCGATCTGGGACGAAGTGACGGTCGCTTATTTGTTGGGGTTGACGAAAACGAAAACGGTTCCTCGACTTCGGCTTTTAGACGATCTCACTTTCGATCAAGAGCGGTCGGCGGGTACGATCGATTGGGTGACCGAAATCGATCGCGACGCGTTGTTCCGCGATCTGGCTCATCGAATCAAAATCAACGGTGAACGAAAACGCAAGTAAGTGAGCGAGCGATTCCGAAAGATCGACCTATGATTCGGTGCGATTAAGATCGATCGACGATCGATTCGAACGCTCGATCGCCGACGACCGCGTGGAGATACGGAGCAAGCGACGATGTCGGGGCCTCGGCTAATCGACATGATGGGGCTGATCGCGGGTTATGGGACCGCGGCGCTCCTGATGCGCGCGTTTTGGCCGGCATCCGGTTTATCAACGCCGCTTCACGCCGGCATGCTATTTTTTGAATATTTTTGGTTGGGACTGGCGATGAGCGGGCCCGTGCTTGTGGGTTGGGATCGACGCGAACATCGCGATCCAGCGGCTTCAAACGAATCGAGCGGGGCTTCTACGTTTGGATCTCGGCGGACGAAAGCCGAGATCGCGTGGCTGATGATCGGAGCGTATTGGATCGGTCTGACGATTCTCGCGACTCCCGGCCGATTGCCCGTCGACACCAGAATCGTTTTGGTTTTTCAAATATTGATCGTCGTTTTGGCGGCGATCGTCCCGCCCGGTCGAAAACGCCCCGAAGCGAACGGATCGACCTGGACCCACAAGGCCGCGGTCGGCCTGCTCGCGGCGTGGCCGCTCGCGTGGATCGACCTCGTGGCGCTTAGCCTCGATTAATTCCAACGTTATCAATCAAGAATTAATAGATACAAAAGGATAAACACACAAAAATGGCTAATGCGATCGAGGGCGCGACGCGTCGCGAAACGAATTCCGCGGGATCGAGCGATCTTTCGGGGCGACCCGAGCGCGGGACGGTTTATTTCATCGGCGCGGGGCCGGGCGATCCCGATTTGATCACGGTGAAAGGGCGTGATTTAATCGCGCGTTGTCGTGTTTGTTTGTTTGCGGGATCGCTCGTGCCGCGGGCGGTCGTGGCGTACGCGCCGGAGGGCGCCGTGGTGAGGAACACCGCGAGCATGAATCTCGACGAAATCACGGCGATGATGATCGAGGCTTCGCTCGCGGGCGAGGATGTCGCGCGGGTTCACAGCGGCGATCCGAGCTTATACGGAGCGATCGCCGAACAGATCGCCCGTCTCGACGAATCGTCGACCCCCTGGCGCATCATACCCGGGGTCGGCTCGTTTCAGGCGGCCGCGGCGGCTTTGGGAATTGAACTGACCCCCGCCGGCAAAAATCAAACCGTGATTCTTACGCGAGCCCCGGGAAAAACGGGGGGAGACGCGCACGAAAACCTCGCCGAACTCGCGGCCCATGCTACCGGGATGTGCCTGTTCCTTTCGGCGTCTTGTCCTGATGAGGTCGTCGCCGCTCTTGAACCCGCTTACGGCGCCGAGGCGCCGGTCGCGATCGCGTATCGCGTATCCTGGCCCGACGAACGAATCGTTTGGTGCGAACTTAAAGATCTTCCTCAAACTCTCAAACGAGAGCAAATTGATCGAACCGCCCTGCTGATCGTCGGTCCCATGCTTGATCGGACGATTACCCAAACGAGCAAGCTTTATGATCCAGCATATTCTCATTTGTTTAGAAAAGCGAAAGTTATGGTTCAATCGGTCGAAGGAGACCGAACGTGAGCGTTCCCGCGGTGATCGTCGCGGGGTCTGGTTCGGGGTGCGGCAAGACGACGGTCGCTCTCGCGATCATGGCGGCCCTGGTACGGCGCGGGTATAAGGTGCAACCGTTCAAGACGGGGCCCGATTTTCTCGATCCCGGACATCACCGGAGAATCACGGGTCGCATCGGCAGAAACCTTGATACGTGGCTTCAAACCCCTGACGTTCTCGCTCGAACATATCTTAGGAGCTCGACGGACGCCGATTTCGTCGTGATCGAGGGGGTGATGGGGTTGTTCGACGGCGCCTCGGGAGGCGACTCGGCGGGATCGACCGCGGATTTGGCGCGAACGCTCGATCTCCCAGTCGTCCTTGTCGTCGACGGCCGAGGGATCGCTCGGTCGATCGCTCCTTTAATTCATGGGTTTAAAACTTTTGATCGGTCGGTCGAGGTCGCCGCGGTCGTCGTCAATCGTGTCGGCTCGCTGCGCCATTACGAGCGCTATCTCGCCACCGCGATCGGCGAGGTTCCTGGAGTTCTCCCGATCGGTTATCTTTGCCGCGAATCGAATCTCGAAATTCCGTCGCGGCATCTCGGCCTTCGCTCGGCGATCGAAATCGGTCGCTCCGAAGATTCAAGCCACTTTGATCGTCTCGCCGACGCCGCCGAGGCGACGATCGATCTTCAAGCCTTGCTCGCGCTCGGCCGATCGCCCGATCTCGCCCGATCGAATGGGGATCTCGCCGAACTCACCCGCTCAAAGCCGGCTCTCGCCGAACTCACCCGATCGCATCCGGATTTCGCCGAACTCACCCGATCGCATCCGGATCTCGTCGATCTCTCCCGCTCAAAGCCGGTTCTCTCCGATCTCTCCGATCTCGCTCGATCGAATCCGGATTTTGCCGATCTCTCCCGCTCGAATCCGGATCTCGCCGCTCGCCGATTTCGTGTCGCACTAGCGTATGATCGCGCTTTTCAATTCTATTATGAAGACAATCTTGACAACTTGCGCGATCAAGGCGCCGAGATCGTCTATTTTTCGCCGTTGGACGACGAATCGCTTCCCGATCGGATCGATTTGTTATATCTCGGCGGAGGATATCCCGAGCTTTATGGAGAGACGATCGCGGAGAACTTAGCGATGCGGGAATCGATCCGTCGATTTCACGCCGATGGGGGAGCGATTCTCGCGGAATGCGGCGGGATGATGGCGTGTTGCCGCGCGATCGAAGACGCCGACGGGAATCGTTACGACGGCTGGGGTTTGATTCCCGCGACGACGGTGATGCGAAAACGATTCGCTGCGCTCGGCTACGTGACGATCGAAACGACCGCCGAAACGCTTTACGGTCCCCGCGGAACCAAGCTTCGCGGCCACGAATTCCATTATTCCACACTTGTTTGGGATCACGCGATCGCGCCTTCGAGCGTCCTGAATCTCTTACGTCGCGATGAAGAACCTCGGAACGACGGGTTCCGAATCGGCGGTTTGCTCGCGTGCTACGCTCACGCGTATTTCGGCTCGAATCCCGCGGTTCCCGCGTCGATCGCGCGTTTCGCCGCCGGCGGGTGAATCTCGTATTTCCGTACAAAAGTAAATGAAAATTTTAGTTGATAAATCGTCCCTTGGCGAAGGCTCGATCGAGCGGATCGCCGCGGCGGGTGAAGCCCGTATCTCCATGCGAAAACGAATCAATATATAAATTAATAAATCGCCATTTGGCGAAGTCTCGATCGAGCGGATCGCCGCCGGCGGGTGAATCTCGTATTTCCATACAAAAGCAAATGAAAATTTTAGTTGATAAATCGTCCCTTGGCGAAGGCTCGATCGAGCGGATCGAGCAGCGCCGCGGGGTCGAGCGAGGCGAGATAATCGCCGTGAGGATCGACCTGAACGGTTGAAGCTTGGTCGAGCCGACCCGAAGCGAGCTTGGCGGCGAGTTCGGCGAATCGGTCGAGATGTTCTTGAGAACGTTGCAGCCCTTCGCGGGGTTCGATTTTGGCGTGCGGCGCGGTGTTCCAATCGAGCGCCGTCGCGGCGAGCAGCGAACGAGTCATCTCGGCGACGATCATGCGAGCGCGCCGGTCGTCGACCGCGAGATTCGCGATCGCGATCTCAAGAATCAACGCGGCTTCATGACAGCGATCGGCGATATCTCCCCCTCCCGGATGAATCGAGAGCCCGCCCCCCGCGCTCGGCCCCGGTCGTCCGAGCGGTCCTCTCGGGAACCGATCGAGATATCGACCCGGAGTCGTCGCGATCCAACCGTCTGGATTGAATCTTGAGAAGCGTTTCAAAACCGCTTCCAAAAAATCCCCCCCGAGCGTCCAGTTTTCACCCAGATCCCGCGCGGCGATCGTGACCAAACTGAACGGAGGCTGATCAAACGAGCGGCCCGCCGCGGATCGCTCGGCGTGAGCGATCCAAGAATCGACAAATCGATCGGCGTGTTCGCCCACCGCGATCGAGCCTGAAGCAATATTTAAATATCTCAGATCTTGAGCATATCCGGCTTGGGGATGAACGAGAGCTCGTGTCGGTTCGGGGTCGATTCCGAACGCGGCGACTCCGCACGATGTGATCAAAGGTCCGAGCAAATCGACGGGGGGACGAACCGTTCCGCGGCGGAACGCGTGCGAGTCGACTCCGAAGTAACGACAATTCGATTCGGCGATCAACCGATCGAAATCGGGTAGATACGCTTGATGAGGCAGCCAAAGCCCGTCGGCGGGAAGCCCGAGAATCCGCTCGTGTTCGGCGACCGCCGGCGCGACGAGAGCCTTCGCGGTCAGGCGATCGGTTGCGAATGTCGGTATCCAGGTATAACTGGATGTGGTGGGAACGATCTCGATCGCCCCCGATTCTCCCGCGCGTCGGAGCGCGTCGAGGGGATCGTCGCCGTGACGATCGACGACAAACTGGCGGAGGGAATCCCAATAATCACACAGTTCGTCGGCTTGATCGCCGCGGGAATCGCCCGTTTTCGTGGCGAGTCGATCGAGCTCGGCTCGCGCCGAGGAGCGTGCGACGGGATCGCTCGCAAGCGCGAGCCAACTCGCGCTCACCGCGACCGTCGCGACTTCGGCGGCGCCTTGATCGGCAAGATTAACGAACGCGCGCAAGATCGGCCAATAAGTCGTCGCCGCGGCGAGCCCCCAATCGCGCCCGGGAGCACGCCCCGGTCGCGGCGAAGGATGATGAAGCTCGATCGTCAGTCCTAAATAACCTTTAGCCATGTGCTTTCTCTTAAAAAAATCTGATAATTGGAATTATAAGATTCAAACTTCGACCCGATCGGATGGATCTTCGATCGGCGTCGCCGAGGCGTTCTCATCCTCCTCTTCGCCTTGAAGGAACTTTGACGGTGTGCGAAGGAGGGTGATTCGACGGTTCCTCGCGAGGGAAGTGCGTCGGCCCCGCGAACGCGAGAGGGTGAAACGTATGAGGAGTCCGTAAGCCAAGGCACGTCGCGACCGACCGACCGGGAGCGTTCCAAACGATCTCCCTTTCACGCTCGTCGAACTCGAGATCGATATCTAAAAACGAATGAGCGTTTGTTCCATGAAAATCAATATCGGTGATATCATACAAGCGGAGCGCGAGACGAGCCCGCGCAGCGTCGGCGCCGAGCCAGCGAAGCGCCGAGCGCAAATCCTCGGCGCGAACCCGCCAAGAAGCCGTACCGCTCCTTGAATCCGCAACCCTCACGCACAAACGCGTTCCACCGAGAGCGAGAAAAGCTCGCTGAAGATCGCTCGAATTCGGATCGGGGTGGATCGCCGCGGAAACCTCGGATTTTCCACCCGAAATCACATTCAAATATTCGGAAATAAGAGATTTGGCGCGTCCAGTCGGGTCGGCCGCCGCGTGAGCCAGCAGTTTGCCGGCTTTGACGGCGCGCACCGCGCGACCGTCGGCGGCGATCGCGTCGAGCAACGTGTCGAGAAAATCACCGTCGCGTCGCGGCGCGTCGATTCGAGCGATCGGGATCCCGCGCGACCGCGATTTCCAAGCGACGGCTTCGGTCGCGGGGCCGTTCCCGCCGACGCCCACGATCGACGCCGCGGCGAGCCACGCGGCGCCCTGCTCCGGAGTCGGCTCGATCCCGTTTGGATTCGATCGAATCAAGAGCGATTCACGCGCTAGATCGGCTCGAAGCCGACGCGCCACCGAAGATCGCCCCAGAACGCACGCCGTGAGCCCCTCGCACCATTCGCGCGCGGTCGTCAGGCTTCGCGCCAAACCTCGCGTGTCGATTTCGCATTCGTTGAAAAGAGCGAACGCGGCGATCGGGCCGGAGCCGATTTTCTTATGAGATCCACTTTTATGTGAATCATCTTGTCGCCAATTCGGCGAGGGAACGAAAGCGATCCGCGAGTGCGAGGCGTTCTTCTCCTCGACCCGTTCGACGACGAACGGGTCGTCGACGATCCAAAGATCGACGCGTCGGATTTGCCGGCCGATCGCGTCGATCGGCTCCGATCGATCGGCCGCGACGCTCCAATCGCATCGCTCAGCGGATACAACACTGACGGCATGACGATAACGTGAGACAAGCCCTCCGACAGCCGAGCGTGCGCCCCGGTCGAGAGCGTGTGCGACGTCAAGTCCCGACCCCCCGAGCCAGAGTTCGGCGTCGGCTCGAATCACCGCGTCGCGAAACGATTCGTATTCCCGTTCAAGCCCGCCGCCGATCACGTGCGGGCAGCGGACAATCACAAGTCCGCCGCGGCGTTCACGATGCGCCGAGCCTTCATACCAGCGAGTGAACGCGAACACCTCGGCGCCCATATTCGCCAGGGCCGAGGCCAAAGGTTCGTCCAGGTCCCACCCGACCAGGGCGATTCGCATCGATCCGTACCCGTTTCCATTTGTTAAACCGCAATTCCACGACGCTTCGACGCTAGCTTACCATATTTTGAGCGGGCAAGCGGAGAAGTTTAGAAAAGATGCGATGAATGGGTAGTTTAATCCGAATGGAGAGAGTTGATCGATCGAAGGCGCCACGACTTCGGACGAGGAAGGCGTTTTCGTCATAAGGGAGCGATATATTAGATATGGTTATGCTTTATGTTAATAATATATTGAATCATTTATTAATAGAAATGACGATCGGTCGTAAAGAAAGAACTCGCCGGCGAGTTCGCCGCTCCGGTCGTGTTTCGGAACTTTGTATCGCCTGGAATTCAATACATCGATATTTAAATAATTTTGTCTTGTTATGATCGGTATATTGGATGATACTCGCCGGGAACGAGACGAATCGGACGAGACGCTCGATCTCGATCTTGTTCTGCGATCGGATTCTTCAGGCGAGAATTTCTTGAATGATCTCGCCGCGAACGTCGGTCAGGCGCATGTCGCGTCCGCCGAAGCGGAACGTCAATCGTTTGTGATCGACTCCGAGCAGGTGAAACATCGTCGCGTGCAGGTCGTGGATCTCAACCTTGTTTTCGACGGCGTGGTAGCCGTAATCGTCGGTCGATCCGTGAATATATCCTCCTTTAACTCCCCCTCCCGCGAGCCAGACGGTGAAACCATAAGGATTGTGATCGCGACCGTCGCTTCCCTGCGCCATCGGCGTGCGGCCGAATTCGCCTCCCCAGAAAACAAGAGTCGAATCCAAGAGCCCGCGCGCTTTGAGATCTTTCAGTAAACCCGCGATCGGTTTATCGACGGCGCGGGCGTTGTTCGCGTGACCCGTTTTTAGGTCGGAATGCTGATCCCAGCGGTCGGCGCCCACGCTCGGGCAAAGCACCTCGACGAATCGAACGCCGCGCTCGATCAATCGACGCGCAATCAAACATTCGCGTGCGAAGATTTGCGTCGGTTTGTACGGTTCGTCGAGCCCGTAAAGCTCGCGCACGGCGCGCGATTCGCCGTCGATCGAGGTGAGATCGGGAACGGCGGATTGCATCCGATACGCGAGCTCGTAATTCGCGATCGAAGCCTCGAGTTCGTCGCGCCGGCCGAAACGATCGAGACCCATCCGATCAAGATCACGTATAAGCGCGAGTTCTCGTTGTTGTAACGTCGCGTCTCCCCGGTTCGGTTTGAGATTCGCGATCGGATCTCCCGCCGATTTGAAAATCGATCCCTGATACGACGCGGGAAGGAAGCCCGAGCCGAAGCAGTCGACCCCGCCGGGGGGTATAAGCCCGCCGTTGAGGACGACGAATCCCGGCAATTCGGCCGATTCGCTCCCCAATCCGTATGTCGTCCACGCCCCCTGGCTCGGACGCCCCTGCAACCCCGATCCCGTGTGAAGAAAATAATTGGCGCTCGTGTGTTCCGAAAAATTCGAAGTCATCGATCGAATCACGCAGATATCGTCGATACATCCGCCGACATGTTCAAACAAATCGCTGACGGGAATTCCGCTCGCGCCGCGGGGGCGGAATTTCCAGGGGGATTTCAGAACCGCTCCGACGTTGTTGAACTGCGTCGGGTGAGTCTTAACCTGGATCGGCTTTCCGTGTTCACGGTCGAGCCTCGGTTTGGGATCGAACGTATCGAGTTGTGAAGGACCGCCGTCCATGAACAAAAAGATAACGTTTTTGGCCTTGGCGGAATGATGAGGCGCACGCGGCGCGAGCGGATCGGTTCGCCCTCGCGTAGAAATCGAAGGCGAAGAGTCGGCGGCGAGCGAACGATCGCTCAAGAGAGCGGCGAGCGCCACGGCGCCGAAGCCGTTCGCCGCTCGCGAGAGCATCTCGCGCCTCGTCGTCGCCGCCGCGCCGAACCTTCCGCAATGCATCGGAAAGCCTCTCGTTTCATAACGTCACGGAATATAAATAAATTCTTTGACGTTAAAAAGAACATGGCAAGTCTCGGTCCAAGCTTCGAGATCGTTCGTCGCTCGTCTTCTCGCCTCTAAAAACGCCGAAACCGAGCGCGATTCGGAGTCGGTCGGTTCGCGACCGAACGCCTGGAGGTACGCGGCGCCGATCCGATCGGCGTCGGTTTTGAATTCCGCCGCAAGCAATCGCTCCGCCCAATCGCGCGACGCCGCGACGACGAACGGGTCGTTCAAAAGCGTCAGCGGCTGAGCGGGAACGTTCGATATGTTGCGCCTGCCGATCGTCGTGAACGGATTCGGGTAATCGAACGCGAGCAGGAACGGAGTCAAAAAATTGCGACGAACGTTGATGTAAATACTTCGTCTTCCGTCGCCGTCGAGCGGCCCCGAACGACCGGGGCGACCTCGTCCCTCCATAAACGGAGTGAGATGCGGAGGAACTCCGGGTCCGTACATTTTGAGATCGAGCCTTCCCGAAACCGCGAGGATCGCGTCGCGCGCCTCCTCGGCTTCAAGCCGCCGCATCGCCGCGCGATGAAGCGATTCGTTCGCGGGATCGATCTTCTCGGCGGCGGGATCGATCGCCGACGACATTCGATAAGCATGCGTAAGCATTATCATTCGATGCATTTTTTTGATCGACCAACCGCCGCGAACGAAATCGGTCGCGAGCCGATCGAGGAGGGCCGGATTCGTCGGCGGGCGTCCCATCGCGCCGAAATCGTCGGTTGATTTGACGATTCCCTCGCCGAAATGCCGCTTCCAGATCCGATTGATCGCCACCCGCGCCGTCAGCGGATTCGACGGATCGACGAGCCGCAGCGCGAGTTCGAGCCGGCCGCTTCCCGATCGCGGCGGAGGCTGATTCGTTCCCGCCAAAACCTCGAGAAATCGCCGAGGAACGACGTCGCCGAGCGTTTTATAACTTCCACGGATATGAACACGTTCGTCTTTACCCGTTCCGTCGACGAGCGCCTGCGCGAGTCTCGGTTCGGGGATCTCGGCTTCGATGCGCGAATAATCGTCGCGATCGGCCGAGGAGATCGGTTTCAATCGCACGAATCGGCGATCGATCGCTCGAGAAATCAACGCTTCGGCGGATCGATCGCGCGGATCGGTTCGGATGCGATCGAAAGCGGCCAAGATCTCACGCGCGTCTTGATCGGCTCGCGTTTCGGCGTTCGCGGCGACGAGGTTCGATTCAGATCGTTCGGAAGCCGCGTCGCGCTTCTCAAAAGGCGAATTCGCCGAAACCTCTCGATAAGGGAACGCGTTTTGATCGCCGTTTTTCGCTCGAATCAGTTCTTCGTTCGGCTTTTGTTGATTTGAAAAGCGGATTTCGTCGACCGCGATGTAGCCGTCGCCCGGCAGAACGCGCGATGCGCCCGACGTGAAATCGACCGTCGCTCCGTCGCCGATCTCGATATAAGCGCGATGTCCGATCCACATCGAAACGTTCTGGGCTCTCCAGGAGTACGCGTCGCCGTGATTGATATCGAGCGCAAGCGCTCCGTAAATCGGGTCGCGAATTTTTTCAAAAGAATCGACGACGACGTTGATTCGACCCTTGATCCCGGCGACTTTGTAAAGAATGTAATTCTTTTCAATCGTAAAGCTTTGTGATCGCAGCACGCCTTGAAGCTTACGCGAGACGATCCCGGAATGCGCGACCCCCGCGGGGACGAAACCGGGGTCGGGGCTCACGATAAAATCCCCCGCTCGAGTCGGCCGATCGCCGAACGCGTATCCCGTCGCGAACCAACCGTTCCAGGAATCGCCCGAAAAATCTTCAAAAAGCGTTTCCTCGCCCGCCGAAGCCGGTCGACCCGATATCGACCGCGATTCGCGCGAATCGGTTCTCCGCGAGAGCGAACGACTTTCGACAAGCCGATCGCGATCGACCTCGATTCCTTCCCCACCCGCTCCGGGGTGAACGCGGTTCTTAATCGCCTCGAGCGCGGCGATCTTCGATGCAAACCGTTCGGGCGGGTCGATAAACGCTTGTTGATGTCGAGAGCTTTGCAAATATCCCTTCAAGGCGTAGTAATCGTCGGTGCGGATAGGATCGAACTTATGATCATGACATCGCGCGCACGAGACGGTGAGGCCGAGGAAAGTTTTCGAGAAGACGTCGATCTGGTTGTCCATCCGCGCGATCTCGTCGTCGCGGACGTCGACCGGCGAGTGCGTTCCCTCGCCGAGCAGGAAGAATCCCGTCGCGACGATCGATTCGTCGACGCCGTCGGTCGGGCTTCGACGAGGCTCGGGCAGAAGATCCCCCGCGACATGCTCGACGACGAATCGGTCGAAGGGGAGATCGGAGTTCATCGCCCGAATCACATAATCTCGATATTCGAAAGCGTTTGGAATGTCATAATCAAATTCATGTCCATAGGTTTCAGCGAATCGGACGAGGTCGAGCGTTCTCCGCGCCTCGCGTTCGCCGTAACGGGGAGAAGCGAGCAGGCGGTCGACGACCTTCGCGAACGCCTGGGGAGAATCGTCGGCGAGGAAAGCCTCGATTTCGGCCGCGGTTGGAGGAAGTCCCGTCAGGTCGAAAGTCGCTCGACGAATGAGCGTCCGCTTATCGGCGTCGGGAGCGGGTTTTAGGCCCTTACGCTCGAGCTCCGCGAGGATGAATCGGTCGATCGGCGATTCAGGCCAGGATTCGTTTTGTACGCTCGGGGGGGCGGGATCGGCGATCGGCTGAAAGCTCCAGTGCTTCGCTCGTTCGGCGAGGTCGAACGAGCTTTTCGGCTTCGCCGCGGAAGCCGTCTCGGCTTCGGCGGGCCAAGGCGCTCCAAGTTCCACCCATTTGACGAGCGTCGCGATCTCGTCGTCGGGGAGCTTCGACTTGGGGGGCATTTGCACGAGATCGCCGTAATGAATCGCGTCGACGAGCAGGCTTTCGGCGGGCTTACCGGGAACGACCGCGGGGCCGTTTCCGCCTCCTTCCAGAATGAAACGGCGCGAATCGAGCCGAAGCCCCCCTTTTTGTTTATCCGGTCCATGACACTTAACACACCGCGCGATCAGCAGTGGACGGACGTTTTTCTCGAAATATTCCAACCGCGCAAGATCGGGTTCGGCCGCGAATCCAGGCCGATTCGGCGCGAGGAACGATAACAAAGCGAAGGCGATCATCGGGAGCGACCGCAATCTGAACGCGTTTCGCATCCGCGACACCCCCGTTTCGAGCGATAACTCCCCAGGGAGAAACGTAATGAATCAATACCAGCATAACACCCTTGTTAAACAATCGCAATCGAGCCTGAAGCGGGGAAGCCGGGAAGCGGGTCAAGGCGGCGTTCGCATCTGCGTACTCGCTTAACCGAAGCCGGGAGGAATGAAGTCGAATTGCGGGGGAAGAGTTATTCTTTGCTAGATAAATTCATCCGTTCAACCCAGTCGTTCCAGCGGAGCGATTCGCGATCGACGACGAAGCGTCGCGGATCGAGACCGGGAGGGTTCGAGGCGTTCGAGCCGGATTCGAGTGCCGGCTCGACCGAATCGCGATCGCTCCAGACGGCTCGAAACACGGTCGTGGCGCGATCGTCGTCGAGAATCGTCGTCACGCCTTGATCGTCGATATTATAAAGCGTTTCGTGAGGAGACAGGAGTCGCTCGAGCGCTCCGCGATCGAGATCGGCGCCCGACATCGCGATCAATCCGTCGACCAGGGCGCGGCCGAGATCGTCGGATTTTTTCGCGGAAGAATTCGCTAAGAAAGATCCATGAACTTGAACAAGTAATTTACCGGCGATTTCTTCAAAGACGACGACCGGGGGATCGGTCGAGATCGCGAATTCTGGCGAATCGACTTGATGCTTGAAGCGGACGACGGCGCGATCGGTCGCGAGCTTAACGGATTCGATCGCGATCGGTCCGATACCCGCGGCGATCGCGGGGGCGAGGATATCGCGGTCGATGAACCGACGGATCGCGAGTTCGGCCTCGTGGAGGTGGGAGCGACGGCTCGCGACCGGCCCCGACGCGTCGCCTCGAGGCGCGGCGTCGCGGAGCGCCGAGCGGAGCTTGGCGAAGAGCTTGGGAATCGTCCCCGAATGGAAACCGGGCCGAAACATCCGCGCCATCGTTTCTCCATGCCCTCCAAAACTCACCGGAACGACGTAAGTCGGGCGATTCGCCGCGTAAAGCCGCCAATTCTCTTTGAGTTCCCAAACCAAAAAGCCGAAAACCCCCGGCAACAGCAAAACGGTCGTACCCGCGATCGCGTTTCCCAGAACAGGGCCGAGAACGGGCTTGAGCGGCGCGGCCGCGGCTCGCGTGAGCCGAAGACTCATCGGAAGAATAATTTTATGTGAAACTGTGACAACTGGAAAATGTTTGATCGGGTTGATTTGAGGCTCGATTAGCAAATTCACATAAAGTCGAATTATATAGGCGACGACCTCCCACGCGAGGCCGAGGGTCGCCTTGGCGACGAGCGCGGCGCGCGATTGACCGGTGCGAAAGCGGAGGTATTCGTCGACCGCGTGGAGGGTGCGATCGATCGCCTCGACGACGATCTGAAAGATTTCGATCACGAAGCGCAAAAGCCCGGGGATGAGATCCGAGCGAAATCGTCTCCAGCCGCGCGCCGCGGCGTCGACGACGACCTCTTCGAAGTCGCGTCCGAAGCGGGTGTTGATGAAGACCGCGACGATCAGCGTGAGACCGCTGAAAATCTCGAGCTTCGGCGTCGTGGGCGAATCGAATCGTCGGATCAACGGCGTAAACGGAGCTACAAGCAACATCGGTTTAAGCAGTGCGCGCCAAAGAATTTGAATAAAAAGCGATTTCCAGATTCTCCGCAGCGCCGGCCAGGCGGCGATCGCCGCGGGAAGATCGAAGAACAGCAATCGAATCCCCCGCGCCGCGCCGCGCAAAACGCGAACCACGAGCTTTCGAAATGCTCTAATATGTATGATACATAAGATAAATAATCCGCCGGCGAGGATCGCCTCGAATCCGAAGGGGGGAATCGAACCGCCGCCGGTTAATTTGAGGGCGATCAAGGCGATATGATGCGTTCCGGCGAGGATGACGAACGACCCGCCGAACGGGATGGCGCCGAAGAGCGTGAGGAATCGGCCGATTTTGGTGCCGAAGGCGAGCGAACTTCCTTTTTGGAGCAGGCGACGGTATACCTCGCCGCGCCGGTACACCTCGTCGAGCGATTTCGCGAGCGCGCGATCGAGCCTGAGGAGCGGGTCGCCGAGAACGAGTTCGATCGGTCCCGAGAGGTCGGGGAGTTTGATCGGGCTTTGCGAGATCGCGTCGCGTACGTCGCCCATCTGGAGGAACCCGCGTTCGGCGAGCACGTCGAGCAATTCCTCGACGAGTTTATCGATCGCGACCCGTTCGACGACGTTGGCGGGTTCCGGCAGCGATCGGGGAACGACCGCGGCGATCAACGGACGAAACGTCTCTCTTAAACGCTCCTCGGCGCGATCAATCGCATTATCAAGTAAACGTTCAAGTGGCGCGCGTTCGACGTCGGCGAGGCGTGTTTTGGCGAGTCGATTTCTGGCCGAGCGGAGCCGGCGCGCGATCGCCACCTGGCCGTGATGAATCAGCGTTCGCTTGAGGGGGCGCTTTCCCAGCGAGAAAATCCATGCGAGCGGTTCGACCGCGTGGAATTCGTGTTCGTGATCGAAGCAAACTTTTTGGATTGCGTAGAGCCAGCGCGCCTCGGGGGGCCAGTACCCCTCGGCGGCTCGATCGATCATCGCGGTGAAGCCGCGTCTCCACGCCGCGGCCTCGGCGCCTTGCATCGCAAGCGCCACGCGAAGCCGGCGCGCCAGCCGATTCAGGCTCTCGCGCGCCGCGGCCCGCGCCTTTTCAGCGTCCGCAGGGGCGGATCGATTCGCCTCCCAGGTTTTCAAGATCGCGGCTCGAACGTCGTTGCCCCGCGTCGACGACCATTTCACGCGTTCCGCGATCCATCTCCGACGAAGTTTTGATAACGGAATTTCATCAATTCTTTTATCGATCTGCGCGCTTTCCGCGCGGCGACGCAATCGCTCGCGGTACGCCTCGGGATCGGGCGCTCCCTCGGGACGCGTCGTCGCCGCGAGCAGAGCCGGCGGCGGCCCCGGATCGCTTAAGAGACGTCGAACGCGTTCGTGATCGTCGATCGCCGGGAACCAGTCGGCGAGCCAATCGGCCTGGAATAGCGTGAGTTCGTGGAACGTCGCCTGCCAAGCGACGATGACGGCTAATTCATCATAAGGTGCGAATAAAATTCCTTCTTTAATTAGGACGTTTTTCGCCTCGGCGAAGGGAGCGACGCCGATCTCGGCGACGAGGCGTCTTTGTCGCGGCTCGCGATCGGGGAGGGATCGCCAGGAACGCTCGGCGTCGATCCGATAGCGCGCGGCGAAAAGCCTGCGCCAGTAGCCCAGGAGGACCGCTCCACGTTGGCGCCTGGCGAGTCGATCCTCGTCGGGAAGAGCGAAAAGGATGAGTGGATCGTCGGGACGTTCGAATTCGCCCGCGTCGACGATCGACGACTCGGCCGCGTCGCGATCGAAGATCGACCGTGCGGTTTCTCGATCGATGATCACAGGGGTTCGATAAACGGCGCGGGGACCGAGAGCGGAGCGCAGCCCGAGCCGGCGAAGCGAACGCCGAATCAACCTGGGAGCGACCAGCCGCATCGAGGGGTCGGCGGCGTGGAGCACCCGGTCGAGCTCGGTGATCGTCACCGGCTCGGTCTGGAATCGCCCGGCTTCGCGCCGGTGACTCGTGGTCGCCATACACCCTCTTATCTCGTAAGGCTCGATGAACTCGCGACACGTTCCGCGGTGGAAAACGAAGCCGAACGGCGTTCGCCTCGCGTCATCGTAGCACGTCGAAGAGGGGCGGCGTCAGGTTTTTCAAGCGGAACTCGTCGCGAGCCTCGCCCGCGGAAAACCGAGCCCAAACCGCTCGCCGTGACCGACACGGCGAGACCCGACCGAACGTCGCGATCACGCGATCGTCGCGGCCTCGCGGCGCCGACGCGCCGACCGATTCAATTTTGCGTTTTGGATCATAGTTTCATTGGTATTCGCCACTTGATCGCGCAATCGTTCGAGCCAAAGCGCCAGATCGACATGATTCGATCCTTCAAGCGTGCGCTCGAGCCGTGCGATTCGCCTAAGGATGGCGGCTCGCTCGTCGTCGAACGAATCGTCGAGCTTGGCCCGACCGTTCAACAATTCGTGCGTCCGCGACGCCAATTCTCGAATGACCGCTCCGTAATCGTCCTCAGTTGTGTTCAACCGCGAATCTGTCATGGATTCCATCTCATAAGTCCTGGGTCGACGCGCCCGGTATTCCGCTCCGAGCTTGGACACGTCGGCGCCCAAAGAAAATCGCCGCCGACGAGACTGGCTCGGACGGCGGCGTTCCTCATGGAAGTATACGCCGTTTTCCCCGAGAGTCGACTGCAAACCCGCCTCGGCGAGTCGTTTTTGTGTCGTAAAATCTTGATAACTCTAAACTTCAAATTTCCCTTCGGATCGCCTCAATGGACGGATCGGCGGTTCCGCGTTACCATGCCCCGGTGATGTTTCGGTACGAATCGACACCCGCGGATTCCGCTCGATGAAGATCACGATCGTCACTGAAACATACTTCCCACAAGTTAACGGCGTTTCTCGAACTTTGGGACAGCTCGTCAAATTCCTCGAAGATCGCGGCGATCAAATTCAACTCATTCGTCCCGATTACGGCGAGGAATCCGAATGTTCCAACCACGTGCTCGTTCACGCCGTCCCTTTGCCGTTTTACCCCGAGGTTCGCCTTCCTCCGCCGACGTTCGGCGAAGTTCTTCCTGTTATAGACGCTTTTCAACCCCATTTGGTTCATATCGCAACCGAGGCCGTTCTCGGTCTGGCGGTTCTACGCCACGCTCTCAAACGCGAAATACCGGTCGTATCGAGTTTTCACACCAATTTCGACCGCTATTGCGAGCATTATCAAATCGCTTGGGCCTCGTGGTTGATCCGGCGATACCTCCGCTGGTTTCATAACTCGACACTCCAGACGTTCGTCCCGTCGCGCGCGACGATCGCCGAACTCGAAACGTACGGAATCGAGCGACTGGCGCTCTGGCCACGCGGCGTCGACGCTTCCCTCTTTCATCCCGATCGTCCCGGCCGCGAACGAATCCGCGAAAAGCTAAATTTTGACGCCAATGATATCGTAATCGCTTATGTCGGTCGGATCGCCGCCGAGAAGAACACGCCGTTTCTTGCCGAGGCGCTCGCGATCGCGGCGAACGCTCGACCCGACGTGCGACTTCTTTTCGTGGGGGACGGCCCCGAACGCCGAGGAATCGAACGCAAACTCGACGGCTGCGCGCGATTCGTCGGCTATCGCTCGGGAGAGGATCTCGCCGATCATTACGCCGCGGCCGACCTCTTCGCGTTCTCAAGCCTCACCGAGACGTTCGGCAACGTCGTGATCGAGGCGATGGCTTCGGGACTCCCCGTCGTCGCGCTCGCCGCGGGAGGCGTCGCCGATTCGGTTCAAACCGACGTCAACGGAATCGCGCTCGATCCCTCGGCGTCCCCGGCCGAATTCGCCGCGGCCGTTTTGAAGCTCGTCGACGATCGCGATACCGCCGAACGTCTTTCCCAAGGCGCGAGACGATACGCCCGAAGCCGCACCTGGGAAGCGATCATGGCGAAACTTCGCGATCGTTACGTCGAGATCGTCGCCGAATATAAAAAATAATTGTATATTATTATAACTAGTCAAGAATGTGCCGGCTCCATATGGATATTTACGACGTTGCGATTCTGGGCGGAGGGGCGGCGGGGCTTATGGCCGCGATCGCAGCCGGGGAGCGAGGACGATCGACGATCGTCCTTGAAAAGAACCGACGCCCCGGGGTCAAAATCCTTATGTCGGGGGGAACTCGGTGCAACATCACCAACGCGCGCGGCCTGCACGATCTTTCGGTCGTCTCGGGACCGATCGATCCCGCGTATGATCATTCATTGGCGCGAGGAGCGCGGAGCGTGATGGACGCGTTCGCTCCCGACGGAAAGTTCCTCGGCGCGGCGCTCCGCGAGTTCGACGTCGCCGCGACGATTCGCTTTTTTGAATCCCAAGGCGTTCGTACCAAAATCGAGGCCAACGGAAAAATCTTTCCCGTCTCCGATCGAGCCGCGGACGTCCTCGCGGCGCTCGTCCGGAAGGCCGAACGCTCCCGGGTTGAAATCCGCACGAATCACGCGGCGCTCGATATCGAATCATTAAGCAATCGTTTTCTGATTCGTTGTTCCGAAGGGGATGTCGAAGCCGAGCGGGTGATCGTCGCGGTCGGCGGGCGATCGTACCCGGGCTGCGGGACGACGGGAGACGGCTACGCATGGGCGCGGAAGTTCGGCCATACGATCGTCGAACCGCGACCCGCTCTCGTTCCGCTTTCGCTTCAAGATCCGCGCTGGACGTCTCTTAAAGGCGTAACGCTTAACGATGTGAAAGCGTCCGTACAAATTGGCGGCAAGATCGTCGACGAACGGCGCGAGGCGGTTTTGTTCGCTCATTTCGGCGTAACGGGGCCGGCGATCCTCGATATCAGTCGCGCGATCGCGCGATCCGACGGTTCCGAACGAGCGGCTCTCGTTCTCGATCTGCTCCCGGAACTTTCGATCGACGCGCTCGATTCACAGATCCGAGAGCGTGCGAGGTCGGGCAAACGAAGCGTCGCGAGCCTGATTCCCGATTCGATCCCGAGACGCGTCGCCGACGAGTTGATCGATTACGCCGGGATTCCTCACAACCGTACCGGCGCCGATCTTTCGCGCGACGAACGGAAGCGACTCGTCGCGGCGATCAAATCGCTCGAACTCGTCATCGCGGGGACGACGGGGTTCGCCAAGGCCGAGGTGACGCGCGGCGGCGTAACGCTTTCCGAAATCGACCCTCGCACTTGCGAAAGCAAACTATGCGAGAGGTTTTATGTCGTCGGCGAGGCGCTCGATCTCGACGGTCGGATCGGCGGCTACAACTTTCAGGCGGCTTTCAGCACGGGAAGACTCGCGGGGCGATTTGAATAAATTAACAATCGATCGACTACTTTCATCATCTAAATATCTTTTTATTAAATTAATAAATATATATTTTTATTTATGGAATGGATCGGAGGGGAATTCGTCGTCGAGGATGAGCCCTTCGATCTCGCCGACGAGGAGATCGGCGCGAAGCCAATCGATCCAGGGCGAGTAAGAATTCTCGCCCGATTTGAGCGCGTCTCGTCCGCGTTCGAGGATCGTTCGCGCCGCGGCGAGCGCCGAACGTGCGTCGTCGGTTCTCTCGGGCCTGCCGATCGCCTTTGCGAGCACGAGGTACGCCATTGCGTCGAGTTCGTCGCCGTTGATTTGCGGGACGACCTTCTTCACGAGAGCGAGAGCGCTTTCGAACCGACCCGCTCGGCAATCGACCAGCGCCTCGGTTACGAGAAACCAGCGATAATAACGGGGCGACTCGTGTCCGACGACGATACGCTCGCTCAACTTGATCACCCGATCGAGATCGACGTTCGCATCGGGAGCGAGCATACATGTTTTGACGATTCGCTCGGCGATCACCGGATCGTTCGTGGCGCCGAACCGCGCGAGCAACTCGCCGCAATCGCGCCGATATCCCTCGCGATCGCCCGTCTTCAGCCGGAGCGGAGCGTCGAAAAACCAGTTCCCGTAGTCGTCGGGGGCGAGCTCGCACAATCGCGCACTGGTCGCTGCCGCCTGTCGCCAACGACCCCTCGAACCGAATTCATTCCTTCTGTTCAACCACCACGTTGAATCGACGGGAAGACGATCAAGCATTCGCGTGAAGATTTCGGGCCGATTCGTCACCTCGAGTTGAATCGCCGAGCGTGTTTCCTGATCGACGGTCGTATCGAACGCCTTGCCGAATTCGGCGACTGCGAGTTCGATCTCGCCGAGATCCGCCAGGATTCGGCCGTGAAGCCGGGGTTCGTCCCACGCCCGTCGTTCAGCCTTCGTCAACGTCGACTTCGCCTCGGCGGTAAGGCCGAAACCGCTTTCAATATTTGCAAGGTCAAGATACGAGTTGATCAACTCATAACGAATTTTTTTATTTTTTGGGTCTTTTCTTAACATGTTTTCGCGAACATCGATTTCTTCTTTCCACGTCCGGATCGCGTCGTCGATCTTGCCGAGATCGAAGAGAACGAGAGCGACCGCTCGTCTTCCCGCCGCGAGGTCGGACTGAAACCGCGGGTTGTCGTGATCCGATTCGGCCGCGCTCTTGATCGACTCGAGAGCTTTTTTGTTCTTGGACAATTTCTCCTCGCCGTTCGCCCGGTTCGCGGCGTTTCGTTCGGCTTCGAGGCGAGCCTCGAGATCTCTCATTAAGAGTTGGTAATCGCTTCGGCCGCGAAGCGACGTCAATTCGTCGGCGCGCTGGATTCGAGCCGCGTCTTTGAAGCCTGCGGCCAAGGCTCGACGCAGCGCGTCGATCGCCCGATCTCGATCACGCCTCCGTTCTTCGATCTCCTCGTCGGTCGGCTCGGAATGCTCGGCTTCAAGGAGAGCGGCGCAGCCGGCTCGGACGCGGGCCAGATTAAATAGATCCTCGGCGCTCGTGTGCGGCAGCCGCTCGATCGCGGTTCTCGCCTGTCGCATCAACTTTGAAGTTTCGTCCGGGGCGCCGAGCGCAAGGAGCGATAAACCGAGCGTCCGCGAACTCTCAAAAAACGCCAGTTGTAAATCGGGGATCGCTGGATTATCATTTGAAAGAACCTTCAATCGTTCATTTGATTTGCGCAGCCAGGCGACGGCGTCTTGTTTGCGATTGAGTTCCCAGTAAATCAAACCCAGATTCCGAGCGCTCGTCGCCTCGGTCGTTCCGATTTGAATGTCGTAGGGCTTGAGAGCGAGCGCCTCCGCGGTGTTCTCGAAGGCGCGCTCGAACAGGGCGAGAGCCTCGGCGGGTCGTCGATGATCGCGATTGACCGCGACTCCCAAATTATTGAGCGTCCTACCGAGGTCGAGGCGGGCTTCGGTGTCGTCGGGCTTAAGGCGAACGAGCGTATCGAGAATCGTCAACGCGCTACGGTGCGACGCCGACGCGCGGTCTTTCCGGCCCGCGATCAAATCTAGAACCGCCGTTTTATTGTAAGCGTCCGCCAATTCGCGTTGGAACCGAGGATCGTCGGGCTTGACGAGCCTAGACCAGATCGCGATCGCGTCGTCGACTCGTCCGAGCAGCAGGTCGCATTTGGCGATCTGGTGTTGATAGGCGATAACGGATGGATTTTTTCGAGCGAGTTCTTGATAAAGCGAAAGCGCCTGTCGAATCGAATCCGTCGCCGCGATTTTTTCGCCGAGCTCGGTCTGAATCTGGCCGACCCGAGCGAACGCCGACGCCAAACCCTCGACCACCGACGGATCATTATGTCGTTCTTTGAGAAAATCTTGATAAAAAGCGAGAGCGGATTGGAGCAGCTCGCGCCGCAGCGGCTGCAAGCCGGGCGTTTGCATCAACCGGCTTTCGCTCACCTTGGTGAGATAATCGTCGACCGCCGATCGAGCCTTGGCGAAGCCGGCCTCGGCTCGGCCGCGTTGTCTTCCGGCCTCGATCAAATGCGTTTCGGCTCGTCGGCGATGCGTTTCCGCGGCGCGCAGCGATTGTTGCGCGAGCACTCGGGCCGCTCGTTCGCCTCGAATCGCATTCTCACGCCGATCGGCGAGATCGGCGAGCCACGCCGCCACGATTATCGAACCGATCGTCGCCGACGTCATCAGAATAAAAAGCGCCGCGGCGAGCCCCGCGACCCCCGGATTCCGCCTTCGCCATCGATTCGCACGCTCGATGATCGACGGACGACGCGCCTCGATCGGCAAATCGGCGATGAACCGCTCCAAATCCGCCGCAAACTCCCCCGCGGTTTGATACCGCCGGTCGGGATCACGATTAATCGACTTATGGATAATCGTTTCGAGATCACGCGGGATCGAAGGATCGATCTTCGTCAAAGCCGGAGCGTTCTCGGTCGTCACCCGTTTGATGAGCTTCCCCTCCTCGCGTTCGTCGAACGCGGGACGTAACGCGAGCATTTCATATAATGTGATTCCAAGAGAGTAAATATCGCCTCGCGAGTCGGCCTTCCGCTCGAACGCCTCGGGGGGCATGTAGCGGATCGATCCCAGAATGTCCCCCGTCTCGGTGATGTTTCGTTCACCATCGGCCTTCGCCAGACCGAAATCGGTGATCCACACCGTACCGCTCGTATCGATCAAAATATTGGAAGGCTTGACGTCGCGGTGCTGAATTCCCTGGTTATGCGCGTATTCGAGCGCGCTTGCGACTTGAACGCCGATCCGCGCCACGCTCATCCAGTAACTCGCGACCGAACGCCCGACTCTTGAACTCCGTTTCGACGAAGATCGCCCCCGGGACGACGGGGCGCTCGCCGTCGCGCTCAAAGTAAACGAATCGGACAATTTTGACGATCGACCTCGATCGGACTCGACCGAACTCGCATCGCCCGAATCGCGACCAACTCGCATGTTCGCTTCCGTATTCCAATGCGCAAAATCGAATTCGACGGTCGCTTCAAGCGTCGCGTCGAGCGTCGCGTCGAGGGCGCCGGCTTCGTCGCTTTCTAACGCTCGGAATCGGCCCGTCACGAGCGATCGCGCCAGGTCCGCGGCGGTCGCTTCTCGCGTCGGTGCTTCAAGCGGAACACGATTCGCCGAAGCCGACGAAACGTCGTTCTCGCGGTCGGCGAGGTTTTCGGTGGAATAATCGTCGCGGCGTTCGATTTTGATCTCTCCAACGCCGTCGCCGATTCGTTCCGGATCGAGCTTGCGCAACCGTTTAATCTCGTCGACGACGGCGTCGAGCCCCAAACCCTGTATAAACTGCATCACATAATAAAGTATGCCCTCATGTTCGCCGACGCCGAAGACGGGGACGATGTTGGTGTGATGAAGCCGCGCCGCGGCCCTCGCCTCGCGCTCGAACCGACGTTTCTTTTTTTCGTTCGCGAGCGCGTGAACGGGCAAAACCTTGAGCGCCACCCGACGTCCGAGCGAGACCTGCTCGGCCTCGTAGACGATCCCCATGCCGCCGTGACCGATTTCGCGGATGATTCGATAATCGCCAAGTCGATCGAACATATCCAGGCGGATCGGTCGCGTCGGCTTGTCGATCGTCCTGTCTGGATTCAACGCGGGATCGTTCACCGATTCTTCGGCTAGCGCGATCTTCTCCATCATCGCCAACGCCGGGAAGACCTCGCGTATCTCACCCGCGAGGCCGGGGTAACGTTCGATGTATTCCTTGATCGACGGCCGATCGCCGGCTCGGTAACGCGTTAAAAACTCTTCAGCGAGCACGCAAACCGCCTCGGACGCCGATTCGAAATCCGATGTGCACACGATCTTTTCCCTCCGTTCGTCGAGCCGGCTCGGATTGCGAATTGGAACTGATCTGAGCCTCAAAGATCGCCGAGGCGTCGAACTGTTCGTCGAGCCGGCGGCGGATTGCCGATTGGAACGCATCGAAGCCGGTCGCCCGCGAGTGTCTCTTTCACGTGATTGCTCGAACGACTTGAGCCTCGATATCCGACGGATCGACCGATCCCTGTCTGTGACAATCTCTTTCAAACGTTCGATCGCCCCGAGGTGAACGATCCCCTGGCCGCGCACGGAAAATCCGCGAAGAGACACCCTCTCGGCGAAGCCAAGTCGTTCAAATCGCTTGAATGCGAAAACCTCACGATTATCGAATATCTAAGACATCACGATGCCGACGAGTCGTTTGGACGCGCGCGGCTCGATTTCGCTCGAAGCGAACGAAAAGATTGCGAGCGGAACGAAAAACCGAGCCGAGTCGAGAGAGACCGAGACCTCGACGGGATAACGATCGCGATCGACCACGAGCTATCGTCTTCGAGTTTCTTCATTCCCCGATACCTATGCGGAATTTCGGCGAGTTTGAGCTCGATCGTACGACGCATCCAAGCCAGAAGCGGCGATTGAAAATCTCTCGCGTCGACCGCAACCCGATTGAAGAGCTCGGCGTCGATTCACTGGAACACGTTAAATTCGCACCCTTCACCGTGAACGCCCGTTGAAATCGAGGTGAACCGGCTTTTTGAACCGCCCGCGACGTAACGAGAAAAACGCGGAGCTTACCGCCGTCGACCTCGATCGCTCGACGCGACGATTCCATCGCTTAGGCGCCGTTCACCAGTGTATCGTATCCCATATCCTTATGAAATGCAATTCCCGCCGATCGATTTGTATCATAAGCGACGTTTCGTGTCAAAAGCCTCGGAGCGATTCGCTCCGAGCGATCGTAACCCCCGAATCCGTTTCGACTCCCGATCGAGTCGAATTCTTGCATGTAAAAATTAAAGTAAAATTTAATAAGAAATAAATTATGAATTACTATAATAACATGTATGGAAAAATCATTAAAAATACAAATAATTAAAAAAGTTTGGGTTTTGTGTCGTAACGACCGCCCGGCGTACCTAATAAGCGTATCGCATCTCGTTTATTCGATTTTCGGCGGCCCTTGAAAGCCCAGGACGCGGCGGATTTCACGGGCCGAGGTCGCTCCCGATTCGACCGCGCTTACCGCGCGATCCCAGAGAGTGATCATTCCCTTCTCTTTCGCGATTCGCTCGATCGCCGAACGATCGGCGCGATCGAGGATCGCTCGACCGATCGTCGCGTCGGTCGGTTCGAGAAGTTCGGCGATCGGAAATCGATCGCGATAGCCCGTTCCCCCACAATGATCGCAACCCGCTGCGATGCGCGCCGATTTGAGGTTGAGCCCGAGCGCGACCGCGGGATCGGCCGGGTCGGCGTCGATCGCGCATTCGCAAAGCGATCGAACCAGCCGTTGCGAGACGATCGCCAAAACGCCCCCTCGGATCAAATACGGTTCGATCCCCATTTCCAGTAATCGCGTGATCGCCCCAGACGCGTCTCCCGCGTGAAACGTCGTCAACACAAGCCTCCCCGTCAGCGAAGCCTCGAGCGTGATCTCGGCGGTCGTTCGATCGCGGATCTCGCCGACCGCCAGAACGTCGGGATCTTGTCTCAAGAGCGATCGCAATCCCGTCGCCAAATCAAAACCCGCCGCCGCGTCGACCTGTGATTGCGAAACCCCCTCGATCGCGACCTCGATCGGATCCTCAAGGCTCATCAAGCAGTGTTGATTATCCGATCTCGAGATGACCTCTCTAAGGCACGCGTGAATCGTCGTCGATTTTCCGCTTCCCGAGGGGCCCGAAAGAACGATCGCTCCGCTCGTTTCGGCGAGGAGACGTTCGATCGCACGCGAGAGATCTTCGGGAAGGCCGAGATCGGCGAGCCGCGCGTGACGGCCCGAGCCGGGAAACAGCCGTGTCGCGGCGCGTTCTCCAAATAATGTCGGAAACGTGCTGACACGAATCTCGATATCCCCCTGAGACGCTCGAATCCGCCCCTCTTGAGGGATATCGTTTTTATACGTGAGCAAGTTCGCCAATATCTTGAGCCGAGCGACGACGTTCGATGCGATCGACGCCGGAAGGATCGCGACGGGTTCGAGCACGCCGTCGATCCTTCGGCGGATTTCGAGCCCGTCGCGCGTCGGTTGAAAATGGACGTCGCTCGCCCCCTCGGCGCGCGATCGATCAAGAATCAAATCGACCGCCTCGACCGCGTATCTCGGGCTCTTGGCGTCGAGCTTCAAAAGCGCCTCGGCGAGAGATTTCGATCGATCAACAGGCATAAAAAATCCAATATCTAAGTATCGGCGATATTTCTAAGACCTTCATGTATGAGTATACTGATAAACAATCGGTCGTTCGTGTTCGAGGTTATTTCGCGACGAGTTCGGGCTCGATCGGCCAATTACCGCTCGGCCACGTTTTACCTTGCACGGGGGCGAGGATCGATCGAACTTCTTCGAGAAGTTCGGATTGAACCGTGGCGTCGAGCGCGGCGATGTTCCGTTCCACTTCGGCCGCGGTCTTCATGCCGATCAGCGTTACTGGGATCGCGGGATCGAGAACGCTGAACTGAACGGCGAGAGTCGAGAGATCGACGTTCCAACCCGAACAATACTCCGAGGCCCGCCGAGCCGCGGTTTGAATCGAATCGGGGGCGGGATGCCACGCCGGAGGACCCGATTTCGACAACAGCCCCATCGCCAGCGGACTCGCGTTGATCAGCCCCAAACCGCGCTCTTTGACGATTGGAACGAGTCGATCTTTCAACGTATGATCAAGCAAGGTGAAATGACAGTAACTGAGGACGAGATCGATCGGCGCTTTGACCGCGGCCTCGGCGAGCAATCCCAACGGCAGCCCCGATACGCCGATGAATCGACATTTTCCTTTCCGCTTCAGCCGTTCCATCGCGGGAACCGTCTCGTTCCAGATCCGCTCGTAATCGGCCGCGAATTCGATATCATGAGCGATGAATATATCCAGATAGTCGGTTTTCAAGCGTTCGAGCGATTCATCTAGGCTTTGCTCCATGTGTTCGGGTGAAAAATCGAACGTCGATTGAGCGATTCGGCCGGCTTTCGACGAGAGGATGATTTTCGACCTCCAAGGGCCTTCGAGCGCCTTACCCAGGAACGCCTCGGATCGCGTTTCGCCGTAATACGGGCTGGTGTCGAACAGGTTGATCCCGCGTTCGATCGCGACATGGACCGAGCGGATACCCTCGTTCGCGTCGACCGATCCGTACACTCCGCCGAGCGGGCTCGCTCCGAAGCCGATCGGAGCGACTTTCAGGCCGGTTTTTCCAAGGTCGCGGTATTGCATCAGAATGCCTCGTCGTCGTTCGACCGATCGAGCAAGTCCGATCGATCTTTATCTTTGGTTGAGAAAGTTCGCTCGTTATTTTGGCGGAACGGTCGATCGATCGCCAGTCTCGTCGTCGGGCTTCGAGAAATAACGCGGGTTGTTTAATCGAAGGGGCTTTTCGATCGTTGATCGCTTGATGAAGAAATCAAACCGAGTCTTGATCGTTTGAGCCGATTTTTGCGATGATTCTTGTTATGAAATTAAAGAAACGGACGGCGATGCGAGTGGCGATCGTCGCGGGATTGCTGCCGACGACGGTGCTGCTGGCGCTGGCGGGGCGTTCGATCTGGACGCGATATCGCGAGTCTCGGCTCGACGACATCCGCCGGGTTATGGACGAGCGTCGATATCTGGATGCGCTCGGAGAATTAAATCGGTTGGCGCGATTCGCTCCCGGCGACGGCGAGATTTGGTACCGGATCGGGATGTGCGAACGTTCGCTCGGCAGATTGAAGAAAGCCGCGGCCGCGTGGCGCAAGATTTCGGCGGATTCGCGATTTCGACCGCTCGCTTCGTTGGAAGGCGCCAAACTGGCGCTTTCTCAAGGCAAGCTCGCAGACGCCGAGGAGATCCTCGAAAGCGGCGCCGGGCTGAAGACGTTCGAAGGCGCCAAACTGTTGGCGAGAATCCTCCAGGTTGAGGGACGAATCGACGACGTCAAACGCCTTTATCGCGCGGTGTGGAACCCGTGGGACGATCCGATCGGCGTCTTAAGCGAACTTTGGAAGCTCGACGTCGAGGCTTTTCCGATCGAGCGAACTCAAAAATATCTGGATCAGTTGGCGCGAGACGCCCCCGACGATGATCGCATTCTCTTGGCTCGCGCGCACCTCGCGATCCTTCAGGGAGATTTCACCGAGGCGCGGCGGATGCTCGAAGAATGCGCGCGACGAAGGCCGAACGATTTCGCGATTTGGAAGGGGAAACTCAAAGTCGCGCTCCTTACCGATTCGATCGACGACGCGATCGCCGCATCCAAAAGAATTCCGATTTCAGAACTTCTGGATACGACGATCGACGACGTTCGCGCTCGGCTCGCGGCCTTATCGGGCGACGAATCGTTCGAGCGGAGCGTATTGCTTGATCGGCTTAAACGCGAACCTGGAAGCGTCGTCACGCTCGATCGTTTGGCCGAACTCGCGGTACGCGCGGGCGAATCCGATCGCTCGATCGAATTTCGTCGCCGCGGCGCGGTTGTGCGCGAAATCAGAAAGAAATACGAAGATATTCTTGCGCAAAAGGAGCCGCGAAAGCGTTCGGTCGAATTGGCCGACTTGGCCGATCGATTGGGAATGCGATTCGAGGCCGAACGGTGGGCGATTTTGGGAGCGGCTAAGCCGTTTCGTCCGGTTCGATCGGTTCCCGCTCTCGACGATTTCGCGGTCACTCTCGCTTCAAGAATCAAAGATATTACGATAAAATTGAATCTTGGATCGGCGAAACGGAGCGTCGATTCGACCGCGGATCGCGAGCCGGTCGGGTTGAGTTTCGTCGACGACGCGGAGCGAGCGGGTTTGATTTTTCGATATGAGAACGGTTCCTCACGATTGAAGCAGCTCCCCGAGACGATGAACGGCGGAGTCGCCTTGTTCGATTACGACGGGGACGGCCGGCTCGACGTCTACGCGGTTCAAGGGGGAGTGTTTCCGCCCGATTCGAAACCGACCCGCCGCGGCGATCGGCTCTTCCGTAACCGGGGCGACGGGACGTTCGAGGACGCGACCGAAAAATCGGGGCTCGCCGCGATCCCCGCCGGTTACGGCCACGGAGTCGCGGTCGGCGATTACGACGGCGACGGTTTCGCCGATTTGTTTATCACGCGTTGGCGCAAATATGAGTTATTAAGAAATCGGGGCGACGGGACGTTCGAAGACGCGACCGAGAAGGCGGGGCTCGCGGGTGATCGCGGCTGGCCGACCTCCGCCGCGTGGGCCGACCTCGACGGAGACGGCGATCTGGATCTTTATGTATGTCAATATTTGGAATGGGACGCGGATCGTCCCGCGACCTGCGTCGACGCCGAGACGGGGCGGCGGTTTTATTGCACGCCGAGGGATTTTCACGGCGAGCCCGATCGTCTGTTTCGCAACGACGGGGGGCGATTCGTCGATGCGACCGACGACGCGGGGATCGTCGACCGCGACGGTCGAGGGCTCGGCGTCGTCGCGACCGATCTCGACGGCGACCGCAAGATCGATATATTCGTGGCGAACGATATGACGGCAAATTATTACTTTCATAACAAAGGAGGATTGAAATTTGAGGAGATCGGCCTCGATGCGGGGGTCGCTTGCAACGGATCCGGGGGGTTTCAGGCGGGGATGGGGATCGCCCGCGGCGATTTTGATCGCGACGGCGCGATCGACCTGTTCGTGACGAATTTTTACGGCGAATCGACGACGTTTTTTCGCAATCTCGGCGGAGGGGTGTTCGCCGATCACACCTCGGCGATCGGCCTGGCGGTGCCGAGTCGATTTCTCCTCGGTTTCGGTTTGACCGCCGCCGATTTCAATAACGACGGATTGCTTGATATCGCGAGCGCGAACGGTCATGTAAACGACGGTCGTCCCCGAGTTCCATACGCGATGCCTGCGCAACTTTTGATGGGGAGACCCGACGGCCGATTGTTTGACGCTTCGAGCCGCGCCGGTTCGTGTTGGAGCGTTCCAAGGACGGCGCGCGGGCTCGCTCGAGGCGACCTCGACGACGACGGAGCGCTCGACGTCGTGATCGTCGCGCAGAACGCTCCTCTCGCATATTTTCATAATCGATCAAAAACAGGTCGATTCATCACGTTGACTCTCGAAGGGGTGAAATCGCCCCGCGACGGTTCCGGGACGAGGATCGAGGCGGTCGCCGGAGGAAAGCGTTTCGTCGCGAGCCGGGACGGAGGAGGAAGCTACGAATCGGCTTCGGACCCGAGGATTCACTTCGGCCTCGGAGCCGCGCGGATCGTCGAATCGATCGCCGTCGAATGGCCGTCGGGGACGATCGACCGAGCCGAGGGGTTGGAGGTCGATTGTTTTTATAAAATAACGGAAGGAAGTTCATTCAAGAAGATCAAAAGTATCAATAAGTAAAATATATAAGATTGTTTGGTGGTCTAGGATCGTTTCCAGAGAGCGATGATTTCTCGTCTCGCACGGGTCGGCGAATTATCGGTTAAGATCGTGTTGACTCGGCGCGGAGCGAATCAAAATAATGAGTACGCAAACTTCGGGCCGCCGTTTGATCGATGACATCGTGCGCTTCTTGATTGCGATTCGGCCGTCGTTTTCAAGTACGTCAATCTTGATAGATTGATGAATCGCACGATTCGTTTCATCCTCCTAGGCGTGGGTCCATGCATCGTTCTTCGGCGTCACGCAGTTGTCGAATCGAAGTCCTGGAAGGGCTCGATTCTTTCTCGCGCGGGCGAACGATCGACGTCTTGTATTCAAACATGCGATCATCAAGCGGAGCTTGAACCACCGTGATAGACCGCCTCGATTCCGAATGCCCTCATTGCGGTCGTCGCCTGAAAATTCGCGTCGAGTACGCGGGGTTGGTAATTTGTTGCAACTCGTGCGAAAACTTGATCCGCGTCCGACGAACGGGCGAGGTTCAACCCGCGACGATGGGCGAAGTCGACTTCGTCCCCAAAGAGGATTATTTCCACGTCCGTAATGAATTGGTTTCACTTCAATCGCGTCTCAACGCTCGCGACGAAGAATTTCGCGATCTCGAGGCCCTGCACTCCCAGACGATCGACAGAGCCGAGACGCTCGAACTTCGTCTGGCAGAAATCGAGTCCGCTCTTTCCGATGCGCTTCGCCTTCGAAACGAATCGACTCGGATTCACGACGATGCCGATCGGAGGACGCAAGAAGCCGACACGTTGCGAAACGAAGCCGAGTCGCGGCTCAAGCAAATCGAGGACGAACTCGACGAGGCCGAATCGCTCCGACTCGTCGCCGAATCGAACCTCGCGAACGAACGAAAACGCATTCAAGAGATCGAATGCGAATATCGCCGGGAAATTGATTCGATCGTTTCTTCACATCGTGAACATATCGAATCGATCGAACGCTCTCGCCGCGACGATTTCGAGGCGATGCGAAATCAACATCAAGAAGCGATCGAAGCGAAAGATCGCGCTCACGAAAACGCGATTCGATTGAAAGAATGCGCGTATCAAGAAGCGATCGAAGCGAGGGATCGAGCTCACGAAGACGCGATTCGATTGAAAGAATGCGCGTATCAAGAAGCGATCGAAGCGAGGGATCGAGCTCACGAAGACGCGATTCGATTGAAAGAAAGCGCGTATCAAGAAGCGATCGAAGCGAGGGATCGAGCTCACGAAGAGAAGATCAACGCGAAAGAGCTTGCTCATCGACGGGAAATCGATCGATTCGCCGCGCAATTTACCGAATCCACACGCGACGACGCGATTCGGATCGACGAGCTTCAAAAACGAGTCGACGCCGATCAAAAAATGATCGAAGAACTTCGATCTCTCGTTCAAGATCGCGTCGATCGAGAGACGCATGAATCGGTGATCCTCGATCGCGATCGTCTTTCGGCCCGCGTCGAACGGCTTGAACGTGAACTCGTTGATCGGAGTCGAGGAGACGAAACCGCCGAACGCGCATTGCGCGAGGCCGCCGACGCTCGAACTCAATCGGTTGAACTGCAAGCCCGTTTGAAAAAACTTCAAGCTTCGGCGGCCGACGCGATCTCTTCCCGCGACGCGACGATCGCTTCATTGAATCTTCGGTTGAACGAATCTTCCGAACAAACTCGCGAACTCGAGTCGAAACATTCACAGGTTCTTTCGGATCGCGACACGACGATCGCCTCGTTGAATCTTCGGTTGAACGAACTTTCCGAACAAACTCGCGAGATCGAGTCGAAACATTCACAGGTTCTCTCGGATCGCGACGCGACGATCGCTTCGTTGAATCTTCGGTTGAACGAACTTTCCGAACAAACTCGCGAGATCGAGTCGAAACATTCACAGGTTCTCTCGGATCGCGACGCGACGATCGCTTCGTTGAATCTTCGCTTGAACGAACTTTCCGAACAAACTCGCGAACTCGAGTCAAAACATTCACAGGTTCTCACGGATCGCGACGCGACGATCGCTTCGTTGAATCTTCGCTTGAACGAACTTGCCGAACAAACTCGCGAAATCGAGTCAAAACATTCACAGGTTCTCACGGATCGCGACGCGACGATCGCTTCGTTGAATCTTCGGTTGAACGAACTTTCCGAACAAACTCGCGAGATCGAGTCGAAACATTCACAGGTTCTTTCGGATCGCGACGAAACGATCGCCTCGCTGAATCTTCGGTTGAACGAACTTTCCGAACAAACTCGCGATCTTGGATTGAATCATTCGCAGGTTCTTTCGGATCGAGACGCTACGATCGCCACGTTGAATCTTCGGTTGAACGAACTTTCCGAACAAACTCGCGAACTTGAGTCGAAGCATTCACAGGTTCTTTCGGAGCGAGACGCTACGATCGCCACGTTGAATCTTCGGTTGAACGAACTTTCCGAACAAACTCGCGAACTTGAGTCGAAGCATTCACAGGTTCTTTCGGAGCGCGACGAGAAGATTTCTGTTTTAGATCGACGCATTAAAGAGCTTGACTCACAATTGCGCCTTGAATTGGAGAAGGTGAAAGCGCTCTTAAAAGAGCGCGATTCCTTGCGACTCCTAGTTCAAGAGAACGCCGTAGCGATCGATTCGGCTCGTATCAAAATCGCTTGCGCCGCGACCCGAGAGGTCGAACTCCAGGAAAAGATCGATCGCCTGACCGAACGGATTGAGAGCGAACGGTTCGAGAGCGAGCGGATCAAACAGCAGGACGAGAATCAGCTTGACGAGCTTACGCGCGAGCACAATCGCGTATTAGACGAATCTTCCAAACGATTCGCGGCGATCAAAGAATTATTGGATGAAAGCGAGCTGAAGCGAAAAACCGAGATCGCCGATCTCGAATCGGAGATTGCGCTGCTGCGCGATCGGCGAGTCGCGGAAATCGAAGCCTCTGACGAAAGGATCGCCGAACTTGAATTTGAACTCGCTCGTCAAGGGGCCGAAAGAGAGCACTGGCGCGATCGATCGGCTCGTTTTGAGCGAGAGCGCGATGAACACGCCGCGAGAATCGCCGATACAGATAAACGATTCAACGAAACTCTCTTCAAACACGCTTCCGAGATCGACTCTCTTCGAAAACAAATCGAAGTCGAGCGCGACGCCGCCTCGTCCGCGCGGCTTCGCGTTGAAGAATTGACCTCGGCCCGGACGGCTGACGAACGTCGGATTGAGGAAGCGGTCGGCGAATTACGTTTGGCGGAGCGACGCGTTGAAGAATTGACCTCGGCTCGGACAAACGACGAACACCGGATTGAGGAGTTAACATCGTTATTGTTCGAAGCCGAGCGAACCGTCAAGGAGCTGACGCAGTCGTCGACCGTAAGCGAGCTTCGTGTACGGCAAGCGACGAATAATTTACGATCCGCCGAACATCGAGTTCAAGAACTCTCCTCTGCGAATTCGGAAGCCGAGAAGACGATCGCTCGCTTGATTGAAGCGGGAACGATCTCGGATCGAGCGAGAATCGAATCGGCGGAGAAGATCGCCGAGTTGAGTCGTCGATTAGAGCGAGCGACGAGCGATCGAGAATCCGAGATTGAAAATCTCGAACGGATGATCGATTCCAAGAACGCCGAGATCGATCGACTGATCGCCGAAAGCTCCGCCGCGATTGACGAGAAACGAGCGATCGAGCGGGAATTCGAAACGCTCAAGCAAGTCGTCGCCGAAACCCTCAAGGATAAAGAAAAATACGAGAATATGACCGTTTTGCTCAAGCAAGAGCTTGATCAAACAGTCTCATGTTGGAACGAGGCTCGTTCGGCGGATGAAAGGAAGATCGGCGAGTTGGAATCGCGAGTCGAATCGGCCGAATCGTCGTGTGCGGTGTTGACTTCCGAAGTGGAACGAACTCGGATCGAGATCGAGCGATTGGAGGGGGATTCGTCGCTCGCTCGCGCCGAACTGGAACGTTCTCGAATCGAGATCGAGCGATTGGAGCGGGATTCGTCGCTCGCTCGCGCCGAGGCCGATGAGGCTCACGGTCTTTTATCCGCTGAACTCGATCGCGCTCGGCGTGAAGTCGCCGACGAACGACGGCGTGCGGTCGTCGGAGCGGCCGAGCGTGAAGCGTTGCTCGATCGCATACGAAAGCTGGAATCGCAATCGCTTGAACGAATCGACGATTCCTCGGAATCGTTGCAACTCGCGGTCGCCGATCTGGCGATTGTCGATAAAACGAGCCCCGATTTCGAGGTCGAACGACCCGCTCCCGATCGGTCGGCTTCGATCGTCGACTCGCTCGACGCGACGTCGGCGAGCAAGTTTATCGACGTGTTGGCTCAACACTTACGAATCGCTCAAACGCTTAATAAACATTTAAGAACGTTATATGAAGAGCGTCGTTATCAAGGCGCTCGGGGAGAAACATTGGACGCCAGGGCTCGATCCGAGGAGCTCGCTTCGAGCGCTCGGTCGGCGCGCGAGCAAATCGAGCGCGATTGGCTCGATTGGTTGAGGATTTATCAAGCGAAGGCGCCGCGCAGGGCGGCGACGCGGCCGGTCGAGTCGGGGCAGATTCGTCGACGGATTGAAGTGCTTTCACATCAGATTCTTTCCGTTCAAAATACGAACGATCGCCTTCGATCGCTTTTCCAGGAGAGCGACGTCGCCGCGACGACGCCTTCGGGTCGGCTTGAAATCGCGTCGGGCGCGATCACGATCGAGGTCGATTCGGTCGCGACAAAAATCTAATTGCAAGTAGTTATAAGTTAATTACAATAATGTGTTTGCGTCTTTTTGTTTGGGGAGTTTCGCGGTGAGATCGTTTCATCGACGATCGGTCGTGTACGATTGCCGTTCGGCGGCGCTCCGCCTAGAATACCGACGTTTGATCGCGTGGCGATCGGTCGCGTGGGTGTTTTGATTGAGGGGGTTGCGAATCGGCATGAACCAAGAACTTCGCTTTGAAACGCTCGCCGCGCTGACGAGCGGCGGGATCGATAGCGCCGTGATGTGCCTTGACATGCTTCGATTCGCCAAGCGGGTTCAGCCCATTTACGTTCGTTTCGGCCTACACTGGGAGGGGATCGAACTCGCTTATTTGCAAAGGTTTCTGGCGGCGAGCGCCCGACCCGGATTGCTCGATTTGATCGTTTTTGACGAGCCCTGTCGCGAGCTTTACACGGGTCATTGGGCCTTGTCGGGTTTAAACGTTCCAGAATCCGGCACGGGGGACGAATTGGTGGAGATTCCGGGTCGAAACGTTCTTTTGATCGCCAAACCGGCGATCTGGTGCCGGCTCAACGCGATCGAAGCGATCGCTCTCGGAACTCTCGCGGCGAATCCGTTTTCAGACGCGACCGCCGAATTCGATAGCGGGATGGAATACGTGGTGTCGACGGCGCTCGGAGGTTCTCCTCATATTATTCGTCCATATAAACATTTAACAAAAATAGAAATTCTTCGATTGGGCGCCGAATCGCCGCTCGAGTGGACGTTTTCGTGTATCGATCCCGCGGCGGACGTGCATTGCGGCGCGTGCAGCAAGTGCGGCGAGCGTCGCGACGCGTTCCTTAGAGCCGGGATTCCCGATAAAACGATCTACGCTTCGTCGGCGTAAGCCCGCGAGCAGTCCGGCCGAGAGTCACGCTCTTCAAAGATTATCGAAAGGTTATTATGTATCGCGTTACAAGAGAGATTTCGTTCTGTTATGGACATCGTCTGCTAAATTACGACGGGAAATGCCGTCATCTTCACGGTCACAACGGACGCCTGGTCGTCACGCTCGAATCGTCGACGCTCGATGCGAGAGGAATGCTCGTCGATTTCGCCGACATCAAGCGGAGCGTTCAGCGTTGGATCGACGACAATTTAGATCATAATATGTTGCTTCATAAAGACGATCCCGTTTTGCCGATTTTGATCGAACGAGGCGAGCGGGTATTCGTTATGAACGAAAATCCGACCGCGGAGAACATCGCTCGGTTGATTTTCGAGCGATCGGTGGAACTCGGGCTCCCCGTCGTCGAGGTCCAACTGTGGGAAACCGAAAATTGTCACGCGACTTATCTCGGCGAATCGCGCTCTTAGTGTTGATCGCCGTGCCCATGACCGTCGTCGAGCTTTTCGACGGGAGTCGCGTTAGGATTGTATGCATAAGGAAAATTAATTTCTTTAACATACCAATCGGCGTTTGAACCTTGAGTCATCAGCGTGAGGAGAGCGAATTGCTCGGGAATCGACTGCGCGGGACCGCGATATTCGGCGAACCTAAGCACGATGTTGGCGAACGATTCGGTGCTTTCGGTCCCATGATTCACAATTGTTAAATACTCGATCTTTTGACCCCCCGCGGCTTGCATTCGCGCCTTGATGGATTTGATCGGTCCCAATACCATCTCCGAGACCGCTTGATTCGAAGCCGCCTGCTTCATCAGTTCGTTCATCATCTCGGCGGGTGTATGCCCCTTCCGCTGCTGCGGAGGCTGACGCAAGTAAATCGCGTCCGCGAGATCTCCTTTGTTTAAAGTTTCTACATATTTTTTGGCGAATTGCTCGGCTTTCCGCGTTCGAATAAAATCATTAACTTGCGTGGATGTAAACGACGATAGGCCGAATATGAGTCCGAGTGCGATCCCGACCCGAGCGAAATTGACCCCGGTGTAAACGTCGGAATAGGTCGCGATCCGCTTCGCCGCGATCGCTCCGGATACCACCGCGGCGATCGCGAACAGCCAAAAGAATGAAGAGGCGAACGAAAAAACAGACGCCGCGCCCAATATGGCGCTGATTATCGCGAGCGGGCTGATCGCTCGATATGTCGGTATCTCGTTCTCGATCGCGGGCGAATCGACGGCCGCGGAAGCCTCGCTTGTTTTCAAATCCATCGCCATTTCGACGTTCGCTCCGATGACTCGATCGCGGGTTCCGTCGCGCATTGATAATACAATATGATGCGAAATTCCCGGTGACGTTCCGCACGATCGCGTTCCTTTCAGCCTAATCGCCCGGCTCGCGACCGTCAAGCAATCAACGCGGCCAAATTAGAAACGAGCGGCCGCTCTCGATTCCCGACAACCCCACTCCGATCCAAAACACCGCGAGCGACCACCCCAAAACGTTTGTCCATGTCCATTGCGCGCCGCCGCGGGTGTGAAATCGTCCCGCCAGCACGATCGCGAGCATCGTCAGCCCCATCGATCGCGTTCCCACAGGGTTTGTCCAATTCCAGCCGCGAGGTGCTCCGTGAAACGCCGCGACAAGGTTGAACACCCAAAGTAAGAAGCCCGAGGCGAGCCACGCGAGATCGCCGACTCCACGTTCCTGATCGCCTCGTCTCAATTCGACCAACGGTCCCGCGAGCGCCAGGCATCCCGCGAGTGTCGTCGCGCCGGCGAGCAACTCTCGAGGCGGCCATGACATCCGATTTCCGGCGATGAGAAGCCAAAAGGCGGCGACGATCGCAACCCCCATGATCGCCGCGTTCCACATCGGTTGCGCCGACGAGCCGGTCGCAACCGACCGGGACGAGGTTGATTTCGAGGCCATCGCGACCCTCTCCACCGCTTCACAAGACGTCGATTATCGGGAAGTCGCGCGATCGCGCGGAACGCTTTCCTCTTTCATCGACCGTCGTTCGCTTCACGATGAGTCGACATCGAGTCGTCTCGATCGCCGGATCGTCAGATCGGAATTTTCGGCGCGACCGCGGAGCGACGCTTCCGCGCCAATCGCGAATCCTCGACTCGCGTACGAACGATCGCCTGAGCGGGAAGATCGTCGACCAGAGCCGGATCGCTCACGATCTCGTCGCCTTCTTCAACCCCCGACGTCACTTCGAGAAACTCGGTGGAGGAAAGCCCGATCTTCAGTTCACGCCGTTCTAAACCTTCTTCGTCGCGGATATAACAAACCTCGCGGCCGTTCTCAACACGCATCGCTCCGATCGGGATCACTAAAGCATCATGATGCATCGATTCCGTAAAGATCACCTCGGCGGTCATCCCCGGCCGTAATCCATCGGGAACCGAATTGAGCTTCACTTTCCCGGCGTAATTCTTGATCTCGTTTCCCATGAACGCGAACCGTTCGGATTCGGGAACGGGCTTCACCGAAACCACCGTCCCCTCGATCTCGCGATGATTGAGCGCCTCGACGCGAACCTTAACCGCCATGCCCGCTTTTATCTTATCCACAATCGATTCATGTATTTGAGAAGTCACTTCCATTTGACTGACATCGGGCAGGTAAAACAAACGCATCCGTTGCCGAACGACGACCCCTTCTTCGATCATGAAACCGAACTCGGGTCGGTTCGCATAAATAAGCATTCCATCATGCGGAGCGGTTATCGTGCAGCGCCGAATCTGCAACTGGATGTGTTCGAGCCGCGATTGTTGCAGCTTTAGCGTAAGCAAACGCGATTCCAGGTTCGTTCGAGCCGTCTGAACATCAACCATCAAGCATTTCAACTCTTTTTGTGTGGTGTAATCCATAAAAACCGAGTTCGCCTTCTTGGCGTTTTCGTAATCGGCGCTCGTCGTTAACAAGTTTTGCCGGTCGGTCATATATTGACCCTTGCCGAGATAACCCTTGGCGAGCATCTCGTCGGACCACTTCATCCGAATTTGAGCTTTCTCGTAATCGGAACGTGCGAGTTTAAGTCGCGATTCCAAATCGATTCGGAACTGCTCTTTAAGCCCTTTTTGATACTCCTCGAGCGCGGTTTCGGCGAGTTCGAGATCGAGCCGATTTTGTGTCGTCAGCGCGATCGTTTGTTGGACGAGAATCTTTTGCTGAAGTTCTTGCTCCTCGTAATCCGAACCGTCGAGTTTGCAGATCACGTCCCCTTTCTTGACGATCGAACCGTCCGGCGCGAGCCAAATGATCGAAGAAGAGCCTCGGTTCTCCCCCTTGATCGTCGAATTGCTCGAAACGATCTTCTCAAGTTGGCAACGGATCGTCGTTTGATTGGAACTCGATACCTCTCCCGAAGACGTGAGCGTCGACTTCATATCCATCCGGCCGACCTCGACGATCGGAAGCGCTCGAATACGAGCCAGGAGCTCTCGGCGACTCTGATATCGCCCGATCGCTACAATCGATGAACCGACGACGACAACGCCGACCGCCACGATCAAAACTCGACGAACAAAGGTTTTCGACCCCATGACAAAACCCTCGCGTCAGGCGGATTCGGCGCGGCTAGCCCAGAAGCGATAATTGAGTGAACCCGCCGCGATCGACGATTTCTCGATCGGCCACGAAGGGCGTAATTCGCTTCTAAGGAAAGTATAAGACGTTCGGCGTCCCATGCGATGTCTCATTCGGCGATGATCTCCCTCGCAAGGGATCGAGGCGGGTACGCGGTCGGCGGGTGGAACTATTTATCGACCAATCTCAGAGTACATTGTAAATTAAGAACGACAAGTCGACAAGACCCTGGAATATTCGACGACCAATCGACCGATCTCACCGATCAAAAAACCCGATCGACGCGATCCGACTCGGCGAGAACTCTCCCCGATCCGATCCCTTTACAAGATCCGTCGATCAAAGTCGCGGCTTTTCTCAAACCTCTCGATTTTCCCCCCGCCAAAAAAAGAGACGACGCCGGTCGCTTCCGGCGTCGCCTCGGTCGTCGTGGGCTCAAAAGGACTCTAATTTATTGATATCGACAAAATTTAATGATACCAATATAAGAGCGCTTTCTATTCATGCAAGCATGATTAACGTCCTTGCATCATCATCGCACCGCCCATCATGCTCGATCCCGATTTCTTCTTCTTCGGCTGTTTGCTGGCTCGCTCCCAATCGTCTCTGAGCGCTTTTTTCATCGGATCGGAATGATCGGCGACCTCCTCGTGGATCGTCAATCGACCGTCCGATCGCAGCATCACCGACGCCGCGGGAAGTTCCATCGGGGGAAGATCGGGTTCGAGCGCCGCCAGCGAGATCGACCCGCCGAAGTCGTCGAGCAAGATCTCGTGACTGTTGAAATCGATCGATTTGTTCTGGGGCTGGGTCGCGGAGTCTTCCTCGACCGTGATCTTGGGAACCGACATTGAAACCGGCGCCCCGATCGATTCACCCTCCATAATACGGAACGGACGACAGATATTCAGACCGTCCTCGGGATTCCACCGCGCCACCTGATAAGTCACCTGATCGCCGCCGGGGTTCGCCGTTCCCTCGGGGGTTTTCTCCTCGAGATGAACCATCACGTCGGGAGGAACGTCGACCTCGTTTGAAGGCTCGCTCCAAGGGCCGAACAACTCTTTATCCTTCGTGTTGGTTCCCGGCATGACGTTATCAAACTTGTAATTCGGGTTCTTCACAACCACTCGCACGCGATAGCGATATGTCGTATCGGGGTCGACCGTGAAATCGAGCGATCGGATCATGATCTCGTCGGCGTCCGACTTGGGATAATCCGCCTCCGCGGCGCCTCCCATGCCCATGCCCGACATTTTCATGCTGTTGCCGTAACCCGATTGTTGATTCCCCATCATCTGCTGCATCATGCTCGAAGCCTGCGAATTCTGCGACATCATCTGCTGCATCATCGACGATTGATCCTGTTGACCCATCATCGCCGCCATCATGTCCGAACCGCTCGATACGTAGCCGCCGCCGGCCCCCCCTCCCGCTCCGGGAGGCGGTTTCAATTGGCGTTTATCTTTCGGAACCAACCGAGCGATGTGCACGCCCTGCCAATTACCGGTGCGAAGCTTGGGCAACGGATCGATCAACGTTTCGATACGAACGGTGTCGGGGGTCAACTCCTCCGACGAGTCGGGGAGATTGTCCAAAATCATGTAGTTGCGATCGAGATCGACTTTCTCCCAGTCGCTCCAATCGCCGTTCGAATCGCGAACCTGTCGCGTCACGTCGAGTCGCAAATAATTGGGATGCGCCGAAGTTTGCTTAAGCGCTTTGGAGAAATTCTTGATGAACGCCTTGTTATCCAGAACTCCCGTCACAACAACCCATCGCAAACCCTTAACAGTTTGCTTGTATTCTTGGTTGTCTTCTTTTTCTTCCTTCTCTTTGGCCGCCTCGGCCGCTTCGTCGACGCTCCCCGCGAGTTCCTGCTTCCGCTGTTGATTCTTCCGTTCGGCCTCGGCCTGGGCTTCCTGTTTCTTGCTCGAAGGACCGACACGCTTCTTGCGGCCGCCGCCTCCGCCCATTCCTCCCATCATTCCGCCCATTCCGCCGCCCATTCCCGCCGCGGGTCGTTTCTTCCGCCGTTTGGTCGGTCTCGGTTTTTGTTTGTCCTTCTCGGTGAGGGGGATCGGATCGCCGTTTTCATCAAGCTGATACATCAACACTCCGCCGCGACCTCGGCTCGCGTAAAGTTCGGTCGCCGCGAGCAGCACAGGGTCTTCGCGAACCAGCCCCGCCCCCGGTTCGTTCGTCGTCCAGGGAGTCGGCAACGCGTATTCCGAGGCCACCAACTCCTTCGAACTCGATTCCTTCACCTTCTGGTCGAAATTCACCACGACGATTTTGTCGTTCTCAATCTTCTGGATGATCGAGGCCTCGGATTGCGGGCGTCGGATATTGTCGGCGGCCTGCTTCGCGTGAGCCTTCACCTCGTCGGGCGTCATCTGGATGCTCTCACGCGAGAAACTCATCCCCACGAACGCCAGAAACGAAGCCGCCGCGATCGCCATGCCGACCTTCTCGCCATGACGAATGCCGAATTGTTTTAATTGTTCAAGAATCTTATCGACAGCCGGGTTGTTGGTCATGGAAACGATTCTCCCTGGTTGGAGCCCCCGGCGCTTCCCTGCTTGAAGCGCCGGGCTTATGTCTTAAACCTGTTCAAGTGATTTATCGCGAATTTATGAGGATTTGGCCGAGGCCGATCCTCCCTTGGTCGCCGGAGAAGTTTGATCGCCCTTGGCCGCCGGAGCTTTGGCTTTTTCGGTCGCCCCCTTCGCTTCGGGCTTGGCCGCGTTCCCCTGAGCCGCGTCGGGTTTGGCGGCGGCATCGGGCTTGGCCGCGTTCCCCTGAGCCGCGTCGGGTTTGGCGGCGGCATCGGGCTTGGCCGCATCCCCCCCCTGAGGGGTCGCGGGCTTGGCGGCGTCGGGTTTTGTCGCGTCTGGTTTCAAATCCTTGGGAGTTTCGGCGGCGGGTTTCTCGGTCGCCGGTGCGGCTGGTTCACCCGCGGCTCCTCCCGCGGGAGGTTTCGCCGCGCCTTCGCCAGGGGTCGCCGGCTTCGCCGCGGCGCCGGGGGCGGCAGCCGCCGAATCGTTCGGAGTGGGCGTGGGCGCCGTGTTCGAAGCCGCGGCCGGATTCGGCTGCTCCGGTGAACCGGGAGCGGCGGGCATCGCTGGGGCTCCAGGAGCAGCGGCGGTTCCAGGTGCTCCGGCGACTCCGGGAGCTCCGGCGGCGCCGAGAGTTCCGGGAATCACGCCCGGTTGCGTTTGAGCGGGCGAGCCCGCGGCGGCGTTCGTCGGTTCGGGAGTCGCCGCGTCGCCGGGCGCGGGCGATCCAGGCAAACCTGTGCCCGCGGTCGCCGCCGAACTTTGGGGCTTCTCTTCCGGGGGAGGCGTGTTGAACAACCGCGCCTTGCCGTAAATATCAAGCTGAACGACGTTGAAATAAGGATCGAAAACCGATTCCGGGGTCGCTTCTTTGTCGTCGGCGCCGGCCTTGCGCTGTTTGGTCAACTCGCCTTTGCCAGGAGCGTTTTTCGCGGTCGAACGCATGCCGCCTCCCGGGCCCATCCGGCCGCTCGCGCCTTTCATCATATTCATCATCATGGCTTGCGAGTCGCCGTAGCCTTGTTGGCCGCTCATCATGCCCATCATCATGTTCATGCCGCCGAACGATCCCGCCTTCCCCTTCTCGGGCTTCTGGATCCGCGTGCTCGGTTTAAATTGCTGGAATTCTTTCACCTGAATCGCCATCGGCGATCGCTCAAGGGCGAAAAAGAATGCTTGAACTTGATCCTGTTCAATCATCACCGAGATCGCGACGGGAACTTCTTCGAACTGAGGGTGTTGCGATTCGATGAACTTGACGGCGCCGTCGTCCGACACGCCCGCCAATCCCATCGAACCTCCTCCGCCGAGTCCTCCTCCCATGCCGCCCGACATCATGCTTGACATGCCGCCTTGTTGACCCATCATGGCGCTCATGGCTTTATTTGAAGCCATGGCCCCCCCCGCCATCGCCATTTGGCCCCCCATACCGCCGGGCGCGCCCCCCGCGGCGCCTCCCGCGGCGTCGGCGGCCGCGGCTTTGGCGGCCTCCTCGGCGCCGGCTCCTCCCGCCGCCACCTTGGGACGATCTTTGATCGCGTCGCCTTTGGCGAGAGCGATCTGATCCATCGCCGCGTCGGTGGCGACGACGAGCGAGTTAATCTGCTTGATCGGGCATTCATCCCACGTCTTCGCTTTCTCGTTCACGCGAGCGACGACGTCGAGCATGGCGCGTTGAACCCAAAGCTTTTCTTGCGCGTTCCAGATCGTCGCCAGATCGGCGGGCTTGGTGGGATCGAACGTCGTCGGGTGGAGGAGAATATCGACCGGCGGAGCGACCACTTTACCCGTTCCATCCTCGTAATTGAACGGATCGATCGTTTTATAAACCTCCTGCACGAAATCGGGATAAATCACCGAGTAATCATAAATCGCCGATTGCACCGCGTTGGCGTCGACGTTCTCGGGCCATTGTCGGCCCCACGCGCGAAACCTTGATTCAACCTTCTCGGGCCAACTCAGAATCTTCGCCTGTCGGGCGAAGAGAAATCGCCACGCAGCGTTGACGTTCGAAGTCAGTTCATCGTGACGTCCTTTTACGAGCGGAGCGTACTGTTTATTCGGCAGCGTTCCCGACGCGAATTTGACGACCGCCGAATCGGACGACTCGATCTTTTTCCGTTGATCGTCGGCGGCCTGACGGATTTTGGGCGCGCCCATGAAATAGCCGATCAGAGGGAGCAAGAGCGAGATCCCGACCGCGATCCAAAAGCGATACTTGATCGCGATTCTCAAATATTCCTTGGCTTGATCCATGGCGACGGAACCTCGATAAGAAGTTGTGTGAACGTGTGAAGACTAAGAGTATTCCTTGGATTGAATCCGTCGCCGCGACGCGATCGTCGCGGTCGACGGTCGATCGTAATCGATCGATTATTTGGGAGTTCCCCCGCCGATCGGCGAACCGGGCAACCCTCCCGTCGGGTGCGCCGCGGCGGGCGAACCGGGCAACCCTCCCGCGGGGGGCGCGGCGGAACCTCCGGGCAATCCCTCGGCAGGCGGAGTGCCGGCGGCTGGGGCGCCCGTCGCGCTCGCGGCGGCTTTGGCAGCCTCCTCCGCCTTCTTCATCGCCGCCTCGCGCTCGGCTTCGATCTTCGTCGCAGCGGCTTTGGTCGCCGCCATCACGTCTTGTTCGGAGGGGAGCTTCGTCTTGATCGACCCTTTGCTCTCCTCCTCGGCGGTTTGAATCTCTTTGATCAACTCGGTGATCGGCTTGAGAGTCGCTCCCGGCTCGACGGGTACCCATAAAAATTCAATCACAAAATCGGTGCGCATGAGGGTTTTCACCTTGATCGGTTCCTCGTTTTTCGCGGCGCCGGCGGCTCCTCCCATCATGCTCGTCATCATCCGGTTGCCCCCCATCATGCCGGCCATCTGCGATTGCTGATTCGCCATCGAGGCGCCCATCTGCTTCGACATCGCACCCATGCCTCCCATCCCGCCGCCGGATTGAGACATGATCTTACTTCCCATCGATCCCAACCCCCCCGCTCCACCCGCGCCTCCTCCCGCGGGGTCTTCCTTCTTAAGAGCCTCGGCGCGTGGCAGCATGAAACTCGCCATCGGGATCGGTCCGCCTCCCGATGATCCTCCCCCGGTCCCTTTCCCCGAAGAAATCATGCCTCCGCCCGCGGATTTATCGGGCGTCCATTCCTTGTCGACGCTGTACGCCTTGAGCGTCACATGAGTGACGCCGAATTGACGCAACGCGGGAATCCGAAATCGAGGAATGATCTCGTTCAGCAAGTAATACCAGGGACCGAAATCGAGCTGATTCGGATTCTTCGGATCCCGGCTGGGGTTGTAATGATGCCCGATCAATTGCACCACCCACCCCTCCCCCGACGGAGGCGTTTTGCGGTCGAGCGGGTGCATCAGATCGCGCGAAAAAACCGGCAGATTATCATACCAACCCGTTTTCACGTCTAACATGTATACGGGATGAATGGCGTCGACGTGAACGCGAATTTTGTCGATGACGGGTTGCGTGTCGGGCGCCTCGGGATCGAGTTTCAGAGCCCGCGCCACCGCGATCGGGTCGGGCAAAGAGGAATTGATCGTCTTGAGGAATGTCGGCCAAAACGTTTGCATCGACGTGTCGGGAACGAGCGCCGTCCCCTCGGCGAGAGTCGAATTGAACGCGGTTTTCGCCGACTCGAAATCGGTCTTGTATTGAGTCCCCTCTTTAGTGGTTTGATCGGCGTTCTGAACCGCCTCGTCAAATTCGGGACGGTACACCTTGGCCCAAACGCGATAATCGCTCATGAACATCGCCGAGCAACCGAGCAGCAACAACACCGACGCGGCGAGCGCCCACGGCTTTTTCCGCCGAATCAGCCGCGTTTGCTCGATCTCGGGAGGAAGCAGGTTCGTTTTGATGATCCCCTTGCCCAACCCCTGCAACGCCAGCCCGTAGGCGATCGCGAACGAGGCGACGTTCTCCTGGAATTGAGGGTTGTTCACCACCTCGTCGCCCGTCAGTTTGTTAAAGCTCTCAAACTTCTCAACGTCTTGATTCAAGTTCTGTTGCAGGAACTTTTGAAGCCCCGGAAGCTTGAATCCGTTGCCCAGCCCCATGATCCGCGCGATCTTGGCGGTTCGGTTGACGCTCGAATAAAAGCCGATCGACCGGCTCACTTCGCTCGAAATATCGTTGAACACGCCCCGCATCGCGGTGAAGACCGACCGCGGATCGGGCGCCTTGGTCGCGTTCCGCTTGAGATGCTCGGCCTTGGCGAACGTGAGCTTGAGTTCCTTGGTTAAAGCCCGCGTGAAATGGTTGCCGCCGATCGGCACGTTCCGTTGCCAAATGCGCGTGCCGTCGGTGATGATCAAATCGGTGTTGTCGGCGCCGATATCCATCACCACGATCGATCCTTGATTCTTCTCGTCTTTATTGATGCGATCGAACGTGATCGCGTTGCAAAGCGCGATCGGCGTCATCTGCACAATGTCGACCTCGATCCCCGCGGCTTTGAACGGAAAGATCGCGCGGTTGATCTGATCGCGCTTCATCGCGAAGAGGCCGACCTCGGCCATCGTCAGCTCTTCGTCGCCGTCGCCGTCGTCGCCGATCTGTTGATAATCCCAAATCACCTCTTCAAGCGCGAACGGAATCTGCTGCCGCGCCTCGAACTTGACGATATCGGGAATTCGCTTCTTCTCGACGGGAGGAAGCTTGATGAACTTGACGAGCCCAGCCTGCCCCGGAACGCCGACCGTCACCTTGCATCCCTTCAAATCGTTCCGTTCGAGCAGCGTTTGCAACGCCTGCTGCACGAGTTCGTCGGGATCGGCGTCGGGCTGGCTGAGAATCTTGGGATATTCGATATAATCGAAGGCTTCGGCGATCACTTGATCGGGAGTTTCGCCCGGAACCAACTTCAACGCCTTAAGCGCCGATTGGCCCACGTCGATAGCCCAAACTGCTTGGATTTTCGCCATTTGCGGTGAATCTCCCCGTCGTGCTTAAACGAAAAACGGTCGGTCGTTTGGTTGTTCGGTTGTTTCGATCGTCATGGTGGGCGAATCGCCCGCGCTCGACCCCCGACGCAAACCGCGTGGGGGCCGCTCGCCTTCAAAATCGCCGAGTTCGAGCGAAAGATCGCGACAAACTAGCACGGCGAACGAGAAGGCGTCAATCAACTCGAGCGCACTCATCGCGTCTCTGAAAGCCGATCCGCCCGAGCGATCGAAATTCAATACCAGTTAGACGCCGCGCGCTCGCGTTCAGTTCCCGAATGAAACTCGAATTCTCGCGTTCAAGGTCAAGTCGAATCGCCGTGTCCGATCAAGTTCGCCCCATCGTCCAAGTTTAACATACGGAAGCGGTTCGCGTTGGGAGTCGGATCTTCGGAAACGCCGTCGAACGCTTCCGTTTCAAACGCGAATTCGACGTTTGCAAACGGACGACCGCGTCCGCGGTCCATCCGGTTCGGTCGCGCCGTTCATTAATGAGGGATCGTATGATAGAATCGACTCGAAACGCCCGCGGCGCGGGTATAGTATGCGACCGATGGCATCCCGTGCGATCGAACGCGTTCGGTCGCCTTTTTTTATTCGTTCAGGAAGCCGCGATGAATCGACGGACTCTCGCCAGGGGCCTTCAGGTGATCGGCATGATGATCCTTCCCTTCGCGATCGCGAGCGAGCTTCAAGGCGTCGTCGGGCTCGGCAAATCGCTGATGATCGCCGCGGGAGGAGTCGTCGTTTTCTACATCGGAGTCGCCCTCCAGGGACGCGTTGAACCCTAAATCCCTCCTCCGTCCACTCGACAAAACCCGTTCCTCGATCGAATCGTTTGAAATAATAAGTGAATAATAGTGTCTTGATACTCAAAATGCGCGGGTCGACCGCGCCGAGGCGGTCGACCCGCGAACGATCGGAACGATCCGTCGATCGGTCCAACCGTTAAGTATTGATGATCTCATGCGGCTCGGACCCGATCGTCGCTTCGGCGCTCGACCCGTCGAGATGGAACCGAACCGCGACCGCGTCGGGCTCGTTCCGGAACGACCAACCCGTTCTGATCCCGAGCACGAACCAGCCGAGCGCGAACGCTCCCGCCGCGAAGATCGTGTCGCCGACGATCCTCATCCAGCGGAAGAATCCCATGATCGGCGTTTGAAGGAAATCAGCCGACCGCGCGTACCACGTTCCATGCTCAACGCTCGCCCATACTTGCATAAGACCGACGGGAAGCAAACTCATCAACACCATCAGCGCCAAGCCGATGTTGATCGACCAGAACGCGAAATCGATCGCCCCCGTTTTCCAAACGCGGTGCGAGGTCAGCCCCTTCATGCAAAAGAGCATCAGGCCGATTCCCAGCATGCCGTACACGCCGAAGAGCGCCGTGTGGCCGTGAACGGGGGTCGTATTAAGCCCTTGCATGTAGTAAAGCGCGATCGGCGGGTTGATGAAAAAGCCGAAAAGACCCGCGCCGACGAGATTCCAAAACGCGACCGCGACGAAAAAGTAAATCGGCCGGCTGTAGGCGGCGACCCATGGACGCGCTTTTGTGAGTGTGAGATTTTCATACGCCTCAAAGCCGATCAGAACGAGGGGAACGACCTCGAGCGCGCTGAACGACGCTCCGAGCGCCATGACGGGAGTCGTCGTCCCGGCGAAATAAAGATGATGGAACGTGCCGATGATCCCTCCGCTTAAGAAAATCGCGGTGGAGAAGAGAACCGCGGCGGTCGCGTTCGCGGTTTTGAGCAGTCCCATCCGGGTGAAGAGGAACGCGATCACGACCGTCGCGAAGACCTCGAAAAATCCCTCGACCCAAAGGTGAACGACCCACCACCGCCAATATTCGGCGATCGCCAGATTGGTATGTCGCCACCACATCAACCCTGGAACATAAAAGATCGGGATCGCCGCCGAGGCGAGTAAGAACAGCGCGAGAAGGTGTTTATGATCTCCTGGATTCGAGAACGCCGGCCACATCGCCCGCGCCATCAGAAAGAACCAGAGGAACAGGCCGATCGCCAGGAAAATCTGCCAAAAACGTCCCAGATCGGCGTATTCATACCCTTGATGGCCGAACCAGAAGTTCATCTCCAGGCCCATTTTTTGTCGCGTGCCGTACCACTGGCCGAAGAGCGACCCGACGACGATGATCAACAGGCAAACATACAAAAAATTAACCCCGGCGCGTTGGAATTTGGGTTCGCGTCCGGCGACCGCGGGCGCCATGAACAGTCCGGTCGCGAGCCACGCGGTGGCGATCCAGAAGATTGCGAGCTGGGTGTGCCAGGTGCGGGTGACGGCGTAGGGGATCCATTTGGCGAGCGGGAAGCCGTAAAAACCCGAGCCTTCGACTCCGTAATGCGCCGTGAGGACTCCGCAACCGATTTGTGCGACGATCAGCGCGGTGACGGTCCAAAAGTATTTGAGCGTCGCCTTCATTGATGGTGTGGGATGGAGCGCGAGGAGCGGGTCTTCGTCGGGGGTTTCGGCGTCTTCGCGGTCTTTATCGCGTCGCGCGGCGAAGTACCACGCGAGCGCTCCGACTCCCGCGAGCAGGCCGACGAAACTGATCACCGACCAGACGACGATCGCGCCTCCGGGGCGATTGTCGATCAACGATTCGCTCGGCCAGTTATTCGTATATGTGATGGTTTTTCCGGGGCGATCGGTCGAGCACGCCCACGACGTCCAGAAGAAGAACGCGCAGAGCGATTTCATCCGTTCGGGGTCGGAGACGGCGTTCGCCGGGATCGCGTAGGCGTCTCTCAGTTTGGCGAGCGAGGGGTCGGCGCCGAAGAGCGACGAATAATGCGCCGCGACGTGTTCGATCGCCGCGGCTCGGCTCGGGCTCACGCGGATTTCTTTAGTTTCAGGATTGTAGGTATTTTCACGCAGGTCTTTTTTCAAACGAGCTTGAAGCGCGGCGCGATCTTCTTCGCCGAGGCGATCGAACGGTTTTTGAGAGCGTTCGAGCGCCCATTGATCGAGCATGAACACGGCCTCGCGGTGAAGGAAATCGGCCGACCAATCGGGCGCCACGTAAGCTCCGTGCCCCCAGATCGAGCCCATTTCCTGTCCTCCGGTCGATTGCCACACGTTTTGTCCGTCGTGGATCTGATCTCCCGTATAGAGCACGCGACCTTCGGTCGTCACGACGCGATCGGGGATCGGCGGCGCCTGACGATAAAGCTCGACTCCGTACCCTCCCAGAACCGCGAACGAACAGACGATCACCAACCCGAGCCCGACCCATAATTTCCGATATCTCGCCACGTTTGGAACCTCCTCGTTGCGGGAAGCCGCTGGATCTTTTCGCGCACGACGATCATAATTGTTAAATGGCGGACTTCTGGATGTCAAGGTCCACTTTAGACGGTCGAGCGATTTCGAACGCGAGAATTCGGCATGATTTCACAGACAGCGGAATACGCGTTGCGGGCGGTCGTGGTTTTGGGCGGCGGAAACGGCGAGCCGCTAACGACAAAAGCCATCGCGGAGCGCACCAAGGCGCCGCTCGATTACTTATCCAAAGTTCTACAAGCTTTGGGGCGAGCGGGGCTTGTCGACGCGCGTCGCGGGATCGGCGGGGGCTACGTGCTGACACGCAAGCTCGACGATCTGACGATCAAGGATGTCGTCGACGCGGTTGAGCCGTTGCGGAGGATCACGCATTGTCCGCTCGATCTTCCCCAGCACGCGGGCAGGTTATGCTCGCTGCACAAACGGCTCGACGACGGAATCGCGCTCATCGAGCGGCTGTACGCCGAATCCACAATCGGCGATCTGCTCCGCGATTCAACGCAGTCGACTCCCCTTTGCGAAACGCTTGAGCAGATCTCCCCCAAAAAAGCGACCGCCAAGAAATAATCTCGACGATTCGGCGGAATTTCACAGACACTCTCGAGTTTGGACTGATTAAGATTCAAGCAAGAACGCTTGTTTTTTACGCCTCGGCGTGCGTTCCGGGATGAATCCATTGAGGCGAATGGCGAAGGCGTTGTTGAGGATTCGGCAAAGAATCAATTTTTGGCATTTCCTTTGCTACAGGATGTTCAACGAGGTTTTGACGCTTTACAATAGAATCAGGCATGCGAACGTCGGGTTGCGCGGGCGATCGGGCGGAGCGCTTTGAGAGCATGAGCGTCTTGAGATCGATGCGCCGCACGCCGATCGGGAATTAACCGAACCCGCCCTTCGGATTTTGGGAGCGATTTATTCCGCTGTGCCGGTGCGTTCACGGCGAATCGAGGCGAGGGCTTTGGGTTTGTCGTCGATGCGGATGACGGCGGGATCGTTTCGCGTCATGAGAGCCTCGCACCGAAGGACGGGCGAGGATGGGGGTTATCGTTCGATGAGGAATCTGCGAGCGTGCGGTATCCCTCGCGGCCGGCCGTCTTCACGTCCGGGCGTGATTTGGCGGCTCGTCGTTTTGGCGGGAGCGGTATCGCTCGCTCTCGCGCCTGCCGAAGTTTCGGCGCAGGCTCAGCCGATGCGGCAGCGGATCACGCCGAATCAAAACTTCACCGCGAACAAACTCTTGCGCAACGCTCGGGGCTTGGCCGAGGCCGGCCAATGGGCCGAGGCGATCGATCTTTATCAAAAAATCGGCGAGCAATACGCCGATTTCGTCACCGAGGTTCCGCGCGACGAACTCGCGGGAGACTCCGGGCTTTTCGTCGATATCAGGCTTTATTGTCAGGAGAAGATCGCCGAGGCGCCGATCGAGGCCGTTAAGCTTTATCGCGAGAAAGTCGATCCTCAGGCCGAGCGTTGGTATCGCAAAGGGATCGAGACGCGCGACGAATCGCTGCTCAGGCGAATCGTCGACGAGGCGTTTTGCGGTTCCAAGGGGGACGAGGCGATCGAGGCGCTCGGCGATCTCGCGTTTCAAGACGGTCGATTCGCCGCGGCGCTCGCGTTTTATCGCCGCGTCATTCCCGATAATGAAGAACAAAAGAATGTGTTGGTGTATCCGGCGCCCGACGTCGACCCGGCGCGAATCGACGCCAAAAAGCTTCTCGCCCGCGCCGCGCTCGGAGAGGACGTTCCCGGCGCCGCCGATTTACGCGCCTTCGCCCAAAAATACCCGAACGCGCGGGGAAAATTGGCGGGCCGAAGCGGTCTTTATGTCCAAATATTAGAATCCGCCCTGCATGAAGATAAGTTGGCGATCCCTCCTTCGCGCGACGGTCGCTGGCCGACTTTCGCGGGGGCTTTCAATCGGAATCGGGTCGCCGCGGACCCGATCGACGTCGGATCGATGCAATGGCGCGTCGAGCTGACTCCGATGGTGTCGAACGCGGGGATGAATCGTCGGTTCGGCAGGCATCCCTACGGCGCCGCGGCGCTGTCTTCGGATCGGCGGGTACCGATCCATCCGATCGTCGTCGGCGATCAGGTGCTTGTCGCCGACGGTCGTCATGTCGCCGCTTATCATTTGAACGATCGGCCGACCTCGGCCGACGGTTCCGGCCCCGTCGACGTCGCGTGGAAGCACGACGAATATCCCGCCTCGTCGGGGCCTCAGCCCGCGGCGTTTTTCTCATATGATATTCCTCATTATACGCTTACGGCTTACGGCGATCGGATCTACGCGCGGATGGGGCCGCCGGGATCGTCGTTCGGCGGCGGCATGGGGATGGGAATGGGGCCCGCGGTTCCCACGGCGATCATCGCGCTCGACCGTTCGACCGACGGCAAGCTCCGCTGGAAGGTCGGCGGCGGCGACATCCCGTTGCCGCTCAAGAAAGACGAGGCTCGGAATTCGCTTTGTGGTTTCGAGGGGAGCCCCGTGGCCGACGACCGCAACGTCTACGCGGCGCTCACCGAGGGGGGGGAGATGACTTCGACCTACATCGCGTGCTTGAGCGCCGAAACGGGCTCGCCGCGATGGGTTCGATATCTGTTCGCGTCGATGCCTTCGCGCGAGATGAATCGAGGGCCGATGATGGGGATACCCGCGCCCGACGTCGGTCATCGGTTGCTCTCGCTCGAGGGAGGAATGCTCTATTATCAATCGAATCAGGGAGCGCTCGCGGCGCTCGACGCCGAAACGGGAGCGATTCGTTGGATCGCGTCGTACCCTCAAGAAGACGCCGCGGGAGGATTCACGCCTTCGCATAAGCGCGACCTCAACCCCGCGGTCGTTCACGACGGCATGGTGATCGTCGCCCCCGACGACATCCCATATATTTTGGCGTATCACGCGCTCACGGGTAAATTGCTTTGGAAGATCGATCCCCAGACCGAGATCATGCACCTGCTGGGGGTGGCCAAAGGCAAACTTGTGGCCACGGGCGATCATGTTATCACGATTGACGTGAAAACAGGCAAACGCTTATCGAAATGGCCCGACAATCCGTCGGGTTTCGACGGTTACGGCCGGGGGGTGTTGGCGGGCGATTCGATTTACTGGCCGACGCGAACCGAGATTCACGTTCTTGATCAGGAGACGGGATTGCGCGGGAATCAGCCGCCGATCAAGTTGAAAGAGTCGTTCCAGACGGGCGGGGGGAATCTCGCGGTGGGGGACGGTTACCTTGTGGTGGCGCGGAACGATTCGCTCGTCGTGTTTTGTCAGAATAGTCGATTGATCAAGCGTTATATGGATGAAATCGCGCACGATCCCGCGCGGGCCTCGAATTATTACCGGTTGGCGCGGGTGGCCGAGGCGACGGGGAAGGACGAGCTCTCGCTCGAGAATCTCGATCGAGCGATCGAGAAGGCGCGTCCCTCCGAGATGATCGACGGTCAATCGCTTGTCGAATCGGCGTGGAATCAGCGGTATCGGTTACTGATCAAATTGGCCGATCGGGATGCGACGGGGGGGCGGTGGGCGAAGGCCGCGGAGCGGTATGAATCCGCGGCGCGGGCGGGTCGATCGACTCGCGATCGATTGACGGCGCGGCTCAAACTCGCCGACGCTCGATCGCGCGGCGGCGACGATTCGGCCGCGGTCGCTGTGCTGCAAAATTTGCTCTCCGACGAGCCGATTCGCTTCCAGACGGTCGTCGCCGACGATCATCGATCGGTGCGCGCCGATTTATTGATCACGAATCGGCTGACGAGCCTGCTGCGCACCCGCGGCCGAGCGATTTACGAGCCTTACGACCGAGCGGCGCGCGAGCTGTTGACGAAGGGGGTCGCCGAGAAGAATCCTCGGTTGATCGAAGACGTTTGTCGGTTGTATCCCGTTTCCGATTCGGTATCGGACGCGTGGCTCGAACTGGGCAAGCTGCGCGATTCGAACGCGCAGCCCGTCGAGGCGGCGTCGGCGTATAAACGCCTGTTCGCATCGGCGATCGACGATCGATACCGCGCCCGCGCGTTGATGGGGTTGGCGAAATCTTACGAAAGCCGGCGATTATGGGTTCCGGCGCGAGAAACCTACGCGCGGTTGGGTTCGCGGTTCGGAGCGATTCGGCTTGAAGATTTATCGATGAGATCGGTCGGCGACGTCGTATCCGAGCGGCTCAATCGGCCGCCGTTCGATCGGCTCGCGGTCGAATCCGCCGAGCCGAGTTTGCCCGTTCCGCTCGGTCGTCGCTGGAACTCCAGGCGCGATCGCGCGATCGCCGCGGTCGCCGCCGCGGGCGCCTCCCCCGCGACGACCTCGGGGCCGATTTTTCTCGTCGATAAGACGATCGTCAAACCGGTCGATCCCGAGACGGGTAAATCGGCGTGGAGCGCCGATCTCGGCGAACCGCCGATCTGGATCGGTTATCTCGCCGATCGCGTGATCATCGCAGGCAAAACGAAGATCGCAGCCGCGGGAGCGGGAGACGGAACGATCGAATGGCGATATGATATGAATGCGCCCAAGAACGAGAAATCGTCGATCAATCCGTTCGCCCGGGGTCGGGTCGAACCCGCCGCGACCGAAGGCGAGGAACCCGACGAACTCGGTCGATTTCAGATCGTCGGCGGCCGCGTTTTCGCGCTCCGCGGCGATCGCGAACTCATCGCCTTCGACGGCGATTCGGGGCTGATCGACTGGTCGTATTCGCCTCGTCAAGGATCATTAAACCCGAACGTCTGGATCGGATCGGAACGGATCGTGGCGCAAGAGCGCGATCCCGCGTCAATCGTCGTGCTCGAAACCGCGACTGGGCGCGGGCTGAATCGGATCGCTCGTCCCTCGGGCGAGGAGGCTTGGCCGCGCGTCCCCGTGCCGCTCGATAACGATCGAGTCGTCCTCGTCCCCGATCGGTTCTCGGTCGCTTTGCTCGATCTTTCCGCGGGGAAAATCGGTTGGACGTTCAGCGAAAGCAAGAGTCCGCCGCTCCACGGCCCGCCGCGCGTGCTGGGAGACTCGGAACGATTGCTCGTCCTTCACGACGGTCGCGAGCTGATCCGGCTCGATCCCGCGGGGGGCGGCAAGCTATGGAGCCAAACGCTCGGCGCCGACGACATCGGCGAGCGCGAAGACGCTCTCGTTCTCGACGGTAATCAATGCTATTATGTTACCGGGTCGACGCAATTGACGAGTCCGCCGTCGCTCTCGGCGCTTTCGCTCGCCGACGGCGCGATCCTTTGGAGCCGATACCTCGCGGGTCCCAAACGAGGCTGGTCGCTCGCGCTCTCCGACCGGTGCGTCGCCGCTTTCTCGAATCCCAAGGCCGACGAATTATCGGCGGATATCGACTCCGCTCCTCTCGCGCTTTATCAAAGGAAAACCGGGGATCTTGTCGAACGGCTCGTTTTTCCCGCTGAAAACGGTCGTTGTACGGCTCGATTGACTCCGCGCGGAGCGATCGTCGCAACCTCCGACGGCATCTGGTCGCTCGGCGACCGCTCGGCCCAAACGGTGGATTCCGCGGCGCCGACACGGTAAATTTCTCCGAACGAAGTCAAAGACGACGAGACGATCATGAACGAACGACCGACGCGACCGGGAATCGACACCAAAAAACATCGGCACATAAAAGCGAGTGATCGCGCGTGTCCGATTGAAACGGTCTGGAATCGGTCGATTCGAAGCGTCGACGCCTGAATTTCGCAGTTATTCTCTCCCTCGATCACCAAGGAGCCGCAGCGTGTCCGATTCATCCCGTCACGACGATTCAGCCCGCTCAGACGATCAAGTTCCCCCTCCCGACGATATCGCCGCGGTCGAGCGGTTACGGAAATCCTTCGAGGGAATTCGCGACGAGTTGGGGAAGGTGATCGTCGGTCAAAGAGATGTGATTGAGCAATTATTGATCGCGATTTTCTCGCGCGGTCATTGCCTATTGATCGGCGTGCCGGGGCTCGCCAAAACGCTGATGATTCACACCCTGGCCGATACGCTCAATCTCAGCTACAACCGGATTCAATTCACCCCCGATCTGATGCCCTCGGACATCACGGGGACCGAGGTGATTCAGGAGGACAAGGCGACGGGGGTTCGTCAGTTCAAATTCCTCCGCGGGCCGATCTTCGCGAACATCATCCTCGCCGACGAGATCAATCGAACGCCTCCCAAAACCCAGGCCGCGCTTTTGGAGGCGATGCAGGAGCGGCAGGTGACGGTCGGCGGCGAACGGCACCGGCTCCCCGATCCGTTCTTCGTGCTCGCCACTCAAAATCCGATCGAGCAGGAAGGGACTTATCCGCTTCCCGAGGCCCAGCTTGATCGATTTATGTTGAATATTTTGGTGGATTATCCCAACATGGACGAGGAGCACGAGATCGTCCGGTGGACGACGGGGGCGCGCAAGCCCGCGTTGACGAAAGTGCTTTCCGGGGCCGAGATTCTCGAGCTTCAAGAGGTCGTCCGCAAGGTTCCCGTCGCCGATCACATTTCGGGCTACGCGGTGCGTTTGGCGCGGCAAACGCGTCCCGATCGGGGCGACGTACCCGATTACATTCGTGATTTTGTCAGTTGGGGCGCGGGGCCTCGCGCGAGCCAGTTCCTCGTGCTCGCGGCCAAGGCGCGGGCGGTGCTGCACGGGCGTTATTACGTGGCGGCGGAGGATATCCGAGCCGTCGCGGGGCCCGTGTTGCGGCATCGGATCGTCACCAACTTTCATGCCGAGGCCGAGGGGGTTCGTCCCGACGACCTCGTCGCGCGGTTGATCGAAGACGTCCCGCTCGACGACGCCGCGGCGCTCCACGCGGGGTCGATTCCCGAGATCTTCAAAACGTCGAACGGCGCGGCGACCCCCGCGTGATCGCTTCCGAACATCGTGCGCGATCGCGGCGCGGCGCCGAGGCGAATTCTCTCAAAACCGTCCGTCGCCAAAAATCGATGATTGAAAATCAATATCGCTCGATCGAATCTTTATTAACGAGGCTAAGGCGTTGGCCGACAGCGTGAATTATCTCGATCCGAAGGTGCTGGCGAGCCTCGAGGGGCTCGACATCCAGGCGCGTCGGGTCGTCGAGGGATACATCGCGGGGATGCACAAGAGCCCGTTTCAGGGGATCTCGGTCGAGTTCGCCGAACATCGCGAATACGTCCCCGGCGACGACATCCGCCATGTCGACTGGAAGGCGTGGTCGAAAACCGACAAGTGGTATCTCAAGCAATATGAGCAAGAAACGAACTTGATCTCATATATCTTGCTCGACGTGAGCGAGTCGATGTCTTACGCCTCGCCGGGTTCAATTTCGAAGCTCGAGTACGCGCGGATCGTCGCGGCTTCGCTTACTTATATGACGTTGCAGCAGCAAGATTCGGTCGGGCTGGCGACTTTCGACGATCGCGTTCGCGATTTTCTTCGGCCCGCGGGGCAACCTTCGCAACTGCGCGAGGCGATCCACGTGATGGACGTCGCGTCATCGCGTGAAAAAACGAACATCGAGGCGATTTTTCATGATCTCGCCGAACGGTTCAAGCGCAAGGGGATCGTGATCGTTCTTTCGGATTGTTTCGACGAGGCGAGGAACATTCTCGACGGTCTTAAGCATTTGTTGTATCGTCGCCACGACGTGATCGTGTTTCAGATTCTCGATCCCGCCGAGCTCGATTTTCCGTTCCTCGATACGACGCTTTTCAAGGGGCTCGAGGGGCTTCCCGAGATTCTCACCGAACCGAGGGCTCTTCGCGACGCGTACCAGGCCGAGATCGGCTCGTTCATCGCCGACTTGAAAAAGGGGTGTCGCAAGGTCAACATCGATTACGTGCTTTTAAGGACCGACGAACCGCTCGACCGCTCGCTTTCCAGCTATCTCGCTTCCCGTATGCGACGCATGAAGAAGTAGCTCATCATGAATGATCGAGAGTTCGCCGCTTCGGCTCCGGATCGTGAACGACGCGCGATCGCTCGACGACGAGGCTTATGTTGCAATCTATGATGATATTAGCGGCTTTTATCGGATTCGGCAATCTCGCGCTCGCGGGGGGGCTCGCCGCGGCGTCGATTCCGGTCATCATCCACCTGCTCAATCGCCGCAAGTTTCGCGAGACGACGTGGGCCGCGATGCGGTTCCTGATGGCCGCGATTCGTAAGAATCAACGTCGGATCAAAATCGAACAATGGCTTTTGCTCGCGATCCGCACGCTGATTTTGCTTTTTTTGGCGATCGCGATGCTTAAACCGTTTTTGCAAAGTTCGGGTTCGCTCCCCGTGTTGCCCGGTCAACGGACGCATCGAACGATCGTCCTTGACGGATCGATGAGCATGGCTTTCACTCCGGAGGGGGAATCGTCGCGGTTCGAGCAGGCGAAGTCGCTCGCGGCGAATCTGCTGAGCCACAACGCCAAACGGGGCGACGTGATCAGCATTGTGATCATGGGCGATCCTCCTCGGATCGTCATCAAAGACCCGTCGCCGCATCACGCCGAGGTTCTTAAAGAACTGACCGAAATCCCCCTCCCCCACGGCGGAACCGACCTCGCCGCGAGCTTTCAGGCGATCGATCGCGTCCTCGCCTCGTCCGACATTCCTCAAAAAGAACTGATCATACTAACCGATCTTCAAACGGCGAGTTGGCGGTCGAAGGGGGGCCGGGGCGACGACGCTCTCAAGCGAGCGATCAAGAAGTTGGAATCTCATCAAGCGAGATCGGTCGTCGTCGATCTCGGTCGATCGGGGGATCAAAACGCCGCGGTCGTCGATCTTAAGCTCGATTCGCCGATCGTCACGGTCGGGGCTCAGGCTTCGATTCGCGGATTGATCAAAAATTTCGGACCCGAGCCCGAACGAACCGTCGTCGCGAGGCTGATGATCGACGGCCGCTACGGTCCCGATCAATCGGTCAAACTGCCGCTCGGAGTCGAGATCCCCGTCGATTTCAACCCCGATTTCTCGTCTCCGGGAGATCATCTCGTCGAGCTTCAAATCGATGAAGATAAGTTGACGCTCGACGATAAACGACGCTTATCGATTCCGGTGCGTGAATTCCTCCGCGTCCTGCTCGTCGACGGCGATTTCAAGCCCGAGCCTTACAAGGCCGAGACCGATCTCCTTTCGCAGGCTCTCGCTCCCGAGGCCGAGTCGACGGGATCTCCCTCGCTCATCCACACCGAGGTCGTCTCCGAATCTCAGATCGCCGGGCGTGATCTCGCTCCATATGATTGTGTGATTTTGTGTAATGTGGCGCGGTACAGCGAGGCCGAGACCTCGGCGCTTCGCGATTATCTCAAGCAGGGAGGCGGGGTCGTCGTATTCGGCGGCGATCAGGTCGAGCCCGCGAATTACAACCGGTATCTCTTCGCCGACGGCAAGGGGATTTTGCCCGCCGAACTCGGCAAAATCGTCGGCGACGAACGGTCGCGCGATACGACCTTCACCTTCAACCCGCTCAATTTCAGGCATCCGATCGTCGAGGCGTTCGCGGGAGCGGGAGACGAAGTCGTCGCGGGGCTTACTCATGTCGCCACACGCCGATATTTTCAACTCAAGATCCCTCCCGATTCGACCGCCAGGGTCGCGCTCGCGTTCAACAACGGCGATCCCGCGATCGTCGAGGGGAGTTGGGGCCGAGGCGTCGTTTACCTGATCGCGACGACCGCCGATCTCGGCTGGACGGGATGGCCGATCCACCCCAGTTTTCCTCCCGTGATGGAACAGATCGTTTTACGAGCGTCCGCCGGCAAGTTGACCGAACGGAACGTCTCGGTCGGCGGGGCTCTCGATCTCACCTTTCCGTCACAGGCGGTGAACGCTCCAGCGACGGTCGTCTTACCCGACAACCGCTCGGTGAACCTCAAGCTCGGGGCGGGCGCCGACGCGAGCCGGTTCCACTTCGAACAGACCGATCTTTCGGGGGCGTATCGCGTACGCATAGGCGCTCCCGTCGGAGTCGACGCGACCTTCGCCGCCAACCCTCCCGCGGTCGAAAGCGACCTCGCCAAGCTCGACCGCGCAGGGCTCGCCGAAACCCTCGGCGGCTGGAATTTCGCGTATTACACCAACCTTCGCGAACTGATCGAAAACCCCTCCGCGGTCGGCCGCCGCGGCGAACTGCATCGCCCGTTCCTTTACGCCGTGCTGATCCTTTTGCTTGTCGAATCGATCGTCGCGTGGAAGTTCGGCCATTACGCCAATCAGGGAATCCCAAGAGCGCCCAAGCGAGCGAAATGATCGAAATCGAGCCGATTGATTCAAGAATGCTTGCGTTTGATAAATGAAAGGTTGCGGGAAACAAGATGGATTGGATCTTGCGACGGTTGGCTGATCGGTTGGGGGTCGAGCCCGCGCGTTCGGGAGAGGCGATCACGCCGCGGATTCGCTTCGAACAGCCCTGGTCTCAGGGGATGACGATCCTCGTCGTCTTAGGCTGCGCCGCGCTCATTTTTTGGCTTTACCGCCGCGAGGGGAACGCTCGCCCCGCGTATAAATTCGCGCTCGCTTCGATCCGTTTCACGCTCGTTTTGCTCGTTTTGTTCATGCTCGCCGAGGCGGTTCTCTCGGTCGAGCGCACCGGGCTTCCCAATTTCGTGATCCTCTGGGACGATTCGGCGAGCCAGCAGGTGATCGATCATCCCGCCGATCCCAAAGTGAAAGCGGCGCTCGCGGCGCTCGCCAAAGCGGGAGAGCCCCCCGTCGATCCCAAATCAAAACCGACAAACGTGTCGACGTCTCGATCCCAAACCGGATCGAACGGCGACGATCCCAGCCGTGTCGAGATCGCGCGCGGCAGGCTGCTGAAAGATAACGCCAAATTGCTCGCCGAGCTCGCCAAGCAAAACAAGGTGAGGATTTATCGGATGTCGCGTCAGGCGGTTCCGCTCGCCGAGATCGACCGTCCCGCCGATCTTCCCCGCGCGATCGAAGCGATCCGCACGGTTCAGGCTTCGGGCGATCAATCACGGCTGGGAGCGAGCGTGAAACAAGTGCTTACAGAACTCCGAGGAGTCGCTCCCTCGGCGGTGCTGTTGATGACCGACGGCCAGAATACCGACGACGAATCGCTGACTCAGGCCGCCGAACTCGCCGCCCGCAAGGGAACTCCGATTTTCGTCGTCGGCCTCGGCGATCCCGAACCTCCTCGCGATCTCGCTTTATCCGATTTACTTGTCGATGATGTGGCTTTCGTCGACGATTTGATCCGTTTTCAGGCCAAGCTCACGTCCAAAGGCTACGCCGGCCAGGAGGTGACGATCAAACTCGGCCAAAAAGCGGGCGATCCCGACGATCCCGCGGCGCCCGTGCAACATCTCGAAACGATCCGCGTCGTCGCCCCCGCCGATAACGAGGTGAAACCGATCGAGATCGGCCACAGACCCAAACAAACGGGGTCGATCGCCTACGTGATCGAGATTGAACCCAAGCCGCGCGAGATTCAAACGGATAATAATAAAATTGCTCGAGTTATCGACGTGCGCAAGCAAAAACTTAAGGTTTTGCTCGCCGACGGCGAACCCCGGTACGAATATCGATATTTAAAGAACTTTCTCGAGCGCGACGAGACGATCGACTTGAACGTCGTCTTGATCTCGTCCGATCCCGAATACAGCGTGCAGGATCGATCGGCGATCCCGACGTTCCCAACGTCAAAAGAAGATATTTTCGCTTATGATGTCATTATATTCGGCGACGTCGATCCTTCGTTTTTAACTCCGTCTCAGACTTCGAATCTTGTCGAATTCGTGACGACGAAGGGAGGCGGGTTGTTGTTCGTGGCCGGGGAATTGTTTGATCCGATCTCATACCGCGCGACTCCTTTGGAAATCTTATTACCCGTGGAAACGACCGACGCCCGCGATCCCGCGACGACGGGGGGGAACATCAAGCCGTTCCGTCCGCGGTTGACCGCCGAGGGGAGGTCGAACCCGATCTTCCGGCTCGGCGAGGACGAGGCTTCGAGCATGCAGATATGGGATAACCTTCCCGAATTATATTGGTATCTCGAAGCTCCGCATAAAAAGCCGACGGCGCTGGTGTTGGCCGAGCATCCCGAAGCGGTCGGCGCCGACGGTCCGATTCCGCTCGTTCTCACGCAATTTGTCGGTTCGGGGAAGACGATGTACACGGCGTACGACGGCTCGTGGCGATGGCGGATGAGGGTCGGCGACCGCTTTTTCGGCCGTTATTGGATCCAGACGATTCGGTATCTTGCGCGGTCGAAATTGATGGGTCGGAGGCAAGCCGAGGTTTCGACCGATCGCAAGCGATATCAGCGCGGCAAGCCGATCCGCGTGCGCGTTCGATTCCCCAATCCCGCGCTCGCTCCGTCGGAAGGGGAACTGAGCGTTCAGGTGCGGAAGAAGAACGGAGGACCGCGCACGATCACGCTCAAATCGTCTCCCGCGGCCAAAATGATCTTCGAGGGGACGATTCCTCAACCGTCCGAAGGCGAATACACCGTCAAGCTCTTACCGCCTCCCGTTCTTCAAGGCGAGGTTCCCACGACGACGTTTGTGGTTGATCCTCCCGCTGGGGAGATCGAATCGGTTCAGTTGAATCGTCCCGAGCTTTTGCGAGTCGCCGAGCTGACGGGGGGGAAGTTTTACACGCCTGAGACGTCGGAATCGATCCTCAAGGATCTTCCCAAGGCGCAAAAGGTTCCGCTCGACACCGACCCGCCGATTCCGCTTTGGAACACGTGGCCGATCCTGGCTCTCTTCACGGCGCTCATCACCGCCGAGTGGATCATTCGAAAGCGCTTGCATATGGTTTAGATCGGAAAGCCTAAACCGATTTTGCGGTGTCGGCTTATCGGAACATCGATCAGAACGCGATTGAATCGGTTGATGCTTACATTTGGCTGGGAGGGAGATCAAAACCCGCATCGGAGCGCCTGATTTGGGCGGGCGATGCTGCTGGATATCCATTCTTATAGAATTGAATTTCGATACAAATACCGGCTCGGTCGGAGTCGCGTCCTCCTGGAAAACGCATTCAGATGTTAGAGATCCCTCCGGACTTCATATCAAATCGGGAGGGCGAAGCAAAAAATGGGAGGTCGAACCTTCTGGTGAGCCATGTTTATTAGATAATAATTTAACATGAATTCCGGCTCGGTCGGAGTCGCGTCCTCCTGGAAAACGCATTCAGATGATAGAGATCCCTCTGAACTTCATATCAAATCGGGAGGGCGAAGCAGAAATTGGGAGGTTCGCCCTCCTAAAAAGAAAAACCGATATCTAGATGTATTGTCCTTGTTTTTAAATCGGCGCCATAACCTGTAAAGTCGAACCGAATTCAGGAGGTCGAACCCGAAATTGGGAGGTCGAACCCGAAATTGGGAGGTCGAACCCGAAATTGGGAGGGCGAACCTCCTGGTGAGCCGCATTATGATGTTTGCGATTATTGACCAAAAGCGGCCTCGTCGCCGGGGATTTAGATAAGAGGCTCACCGGGAGGTTCGCCCTCCCAAAAAGAATAAAACGATATCTAGATGTATAGTCCTTGTTTTTAAATCGGCGCCAGAACCTGTAAAGTCGAACCGAATTCAGCAGGGCGAAGCAAAAATTGGGAGGGCGAACCTCCTGGTGAGCCGTCTTTTATTTGTTGATGTCGGCAAGCGCCGACTCGGCCCGCTCCTCCCCCTCCCGGATCGACGACGCGCAATCCTTGCCGTCGTTCCTTTTGCAACCGACGCAATTCCGTCATTGTACTCGCCAAACATCGATTCAGATGCGCCTCATACTTAACGACGATTTGAAGAGTCGACTGATCGGGCAAAACATAATGTTTTGGACGGTTCGACGAGTTGTCGAAACCGCCGATCGAATCCTTCTTAAAATCGCCGATCGTCGCGGCGTTATCAAACCCGATCACGCGATTGAGCCGCCACAAATAGAGCGCCGCACGCTCTGTGTACAAGGTTTCGAGCGCCCCTACGGGACACAATTCTTGAACGACGGTCTCTCGGTGTTCAATCCATACTTCGAGTTTTTCGACCCCCTCGATCACGGGAGAGATCGGTATCGATTCGGTCGTTGGATTGTGCGAATCAATGATCGGGCGAGCTTCGGTGTTGATCATGGTGATTCATCTTTCGTGAATGTTCAGGATTCCCTCGTTTTGTCAATATACGTCCACAATTCGTTGCGGATAGGCGGCGATTGAGTTCGCCGTAGCGAGAATCGGTCGCAATCAGTAACTCTAAGGGATACTCTACGATATACGGGATGTACGGTCAACACTATTTTTGAATAATTTGCAATTTGAGTTGGCTGGATTAACCAGATTTCGTTTACAAACCTAGATTTTTCTCCCTCACCTCGTGCGGGATGGGCCTGGCGGGAGTCCAACATCATCCATGTGTCGGGGAACGGTTGAACCGAACGCCGACAGAAAGGCTTTCTCTGAATGCGGATCGATTCTCTTACTAAACAAGACGGTTATCGCTCGAGACTTGCTTGGTCGACTTGAATATGGGAGCGAATCGGCACGCAAATCAGGCGCATCCGATCCTCCCGATCGGCTCGTCCCGAACCGACGCGATCACGATTTCCGGTTCTTAAAGGATAATAACATTAAGGATATTCGATGAGGAATCCATTTCAAACCGGTCAATTCATCGGCGTCTAGAGTATTTATCTGATTGGCTGCGGGATTTGCAAAATCGTCCGCTTCGGATCGCCGCGGGAGAGCCGATCGCGGAGTTGGCGGGGTGAGCGGATGTTCGTAAGTAGACATACGCAATCATCAGATGAAATGATTCGCAATCTTGGCGACGCAAATTCAGTGCGAGAAGGAACTCGCGCCATTTTCTTGTTCGATCAAATTGAAGGATCGTGGAAGTAGATTTTCTTCAGGAGCAGTAGACTCTTGTCCTCATCGTTCATATTATCATAAAAATCTTGCCAGAGTGAGATGAATCGATCCAAATCGATGAGCTCGATATGATCCGACGAATGATTCGGCTCTCTAACTGCGTCCGCGGTGAATCCACCGCTTGAGATGAAAATCCCCACGACACTTCCATCTTTCGGCAAAACTCCCATAAGTTGTCGAATCTCTTGAACGGTCACGGCATTATTGCGATGTTTAACCTGAGCTTTGATACGAGGAGTGATCGTTCCCAAAGGATCACGGTAAGCGATTACGTCGACACCACCGTCTTTACCCTTTGGCGCAACAAAAGGAGTGTGATATCCCATTCCTCGGAGCAAAGCCGCGACGAGATCTTGGAATTCATAAGGATTTTTTTTCAAAATGGTTTTTTTCAAAGCTTCAATCGCATTCGCTTCAATTTCTTCGAACTTCGCGACTTCGGTTGTCGCCATTTGCTCATCAATCGGACGAACTCCCTCCGTGATCTCATCAATCTTTGTTTGAGTTGAGAGATTTTTTTCTTTCCAGAGGTTATAAGCGGCGATCGCCTCTTCAAGAAGCTTTTCTTTTCCAAGCTTTAGTGCATTCTCACCTTCGGGTGTGAGATACCAGATCCCCTTCTTTTTCAAAAGGAAACTCGCTTTAACGCAATAGATCGAGTAGAAAAACAGAATCGATCGCCAACGGATTTGACCAGATTTCTGGTATATCCCTCTTGCCCATTCGTCAAGCACAACACGCTTACCGACTTCGCCGACGACCTCTTTTAGCGTGGCTTTACCTCCTTTTTCTTTCAAGATTGTTAGAGCTTCAAATATGAGTTTATCGCCCAAAGATCTCGATTTAGCCATTTTTCACCCTAATTCTTATTGGGAATCTCGCAGGTTAGGAAAAACATTAAAATTCAAGCGCTTTGAGTCATCAAAGTCAAGTCACCGAACATCGATATCTAGAGGAACGTTGATCACCCGGTCGTGTTTATGACGGATCGGGGCTTGTCGATTGTGTTGCGTTAAACCAAGATCCGATTACGGGCCGGAGCGATGATCCCGAATCGAACGATCGATTTTACGGCAATCGCTCTCAGGATGCATTCCATACAGAGAGTTTACGATATCCGGGATCAAGTAGTCAAGCTTGGTTACAAGAAATTTGCGTACGGATCGGGTTAGCCCCGTTTTGTCGATTCCTTGGATCGATCGCTCGAGCTATCCATCTTAGAGGGATGCATTTTTTCCTGGGCGTCTGGAATTGCATCTCCTGGAATTGCATCAAGATCGATATCCGGATCAATCCGAGCGAACTTTTTTAGGGCGACTGAGTACGGTTCGATTCGTCGCAACATTACATATGAATAAAAAAAATAACCGCGTCGATCGCCATAACCGACGCGGTTATTCTCATATTTAAGCTTATATTCTAATTCTGATCGCCGACGAGATATTATCGTCGTCGGCTCAGTTGATCACGTCGCCTTTAAGATTGAGGTTGAACGGCCCCTGGAAGTTGTTGAGATTGACGTACAGGCTCAGGCCGCCTCGGCCGCGAGTTCCCGCGAACGATTCCGTCGAGCCGACGATCTCGTAACGATAGCGTTGAACGCCGAGCGTGAGAGAGCCCCGCGAATTGGAAAGCGTTAGACGTCCGTCGATAACGTCGCCGAGCCTGCCGCCGGTCGTGATCGAGGCCGTGACCGAACCCGAGACGCTCATCGAGTAGGTCGTTCGGCCGTCGCCGATCGTTCCCGTTCCGTTCAATTGTAAAATCGCCCGCGTGGGCCGATCGATCCGCGCGTTCGTCGACCCGCTGAATTGCCCCGTCATCAAATTGATTTGCGAACGGATCTCGGAAGCGTGACGAAAGACGTGATTCGTATAAACGATCCCGAGCCTGCCGTGGGGAGATACGTCGACGGTTCGAGCCTCAGCCTGCGCCGCGTGCGGCGCCGATTCGCCCGAGGCCTGAAAAGCGGCTCGACCGGCTTCGACGATCGCCGGAACGTGCGCCGCGACGGTCGCCGAAAGCACGAACCGTCGTTCAAGAGCCGAATCGCCGAGCGAGGGAATCGACCTTCGTCGCTTGTGCATGCGAACCTCTTGGTGTACCACTTGAAAGCTTGAATATTCGAAGAGACGACGATCGCACGCCTTCGAGCGAGCCGCGAGCGACCGTACGGAAGGTTCATAGAACGAAATCGACGAGCCGTCAACAGCCGCGACGATTCGGCGCTCGCGCGGCGACGATCGGATAAATCGAATTCCCAAAAGACTCAAAGAAACGTCGTTACCGATGAACCTTTGAGTTTATACTCATAAAACAACGCCGACGATCGATCACGGCGGCGCCCCGGGTTTCAGCCGAAGACCGATTCGGGGCCGTCGTGAACGAGCGAAAGCAAGAGCGAGCGGGTTTTATCGCGGGTTTCGCCGATCGCGGTCACATAAACCGCGGGGTCGTCTTTCACGGGGCATTCGTGCTCGCAAATGCCGCAACCGATGCATTTCACGGGATCGATGAACGGACGCTTCAGTTCGATTTTCGAACCCCAGCGATTGACGACGTCGACGTTTCGCGTGAAGATCGCCTTGGGACTGACCGGGCAAACCTCCTCGCACACGACACAGCTCGTATCCATCGCCCACGGCAAACATCGACCCTGGTTGTAAAACGCCGTCCCCGTTTTGATCGGCCCCTTCGACTCGAACGGGCCGACGCCGAGCTTCTCGGCGATCGAAATCTCACGGATCGCTCCCGTCGGGCACACCTGGCTACAAAGCGTGCAATTCAGTTCACACCAGCCCATTTTGCTGATCATGATCGGCGTCCAAAGCCCCTCGAGCCCCCCCTCGAAAAGCGAGGGCTGAAGGACGTTCGTCGGGCAAACGCGAATGCATTGATCGCATTTGATGCACCGGCGGAGGAATTCGTCTTCGGCGACCGATCCCGGCGGCCGAATCACGCCTCGATTGAAGTTCTTTTTGATCCCGCCCGATCGTCGCGCCATCGGGTATAAAATAAGCCCGGTTAAACAGGAAAGCACAAGCTCGCGGCGGCCGACCGCGGGGTAAGTCACCTCGCTCGCCTTCCGAGGCAAAAACCGATAAACGAGTGCGTCGTGCGGACAATCCTCGATACAGTTCAAACAAACAAAACATTCACTTTTGCGCAGATCTTTATGAGGATCGGAAGCCCCCTCGCAGTTCTTCAAACAGAGATCGCAATCGGTGCAGCGAACGGGGTCGCGATCGATCCGCCAAAGTGAAAACCGGCTGAAAATCCCCAATAACGCGCCGAGCGGACAAATCGCTCGGCAAAAGAATCGAGGAATAAACCAATTGGCGACCAAGAATCCGATAAAAATGATTCCGACGATCCAGCCCAGCCAATATTCGCGCTGTTCGGTGTAAACGCCTTCGGTCGCCATGTGGACGGTTGGTAAGACGCTTGTCGTCATCGAGCGAACCGTCAGCGCGATCGGATCGAGCAAGCCGATCTGGAGCGTCGAATTGCCCGCCTTGTGATCGGCCGCGGAGCGAGATATGCCCAGACCGATCGCGCCGAAGACCCGAGCGACTCCGTGACTTTTCAGCTCGGCGCTTCCGTACGCCTCGGCGATCCGACCGGGGGCGTCGATCGCGGTCGGAACGATCCAAAGGCTCGCCATGATCAACATCGCGGCCAATATGTAATATTTGATCGCGAAGATCTTCCGATATCGGTTCACCTCGATCGCGTTCTTGACGCTTCGCTTGGGACCGATCGAGCCGAAAACGTGGTGCAGGATGCCGAAGGGGCAGATCCAGTTGCACCAAACTCGGCCGAACATCATCGTGAGCGCGATGACGCCGAGCCCCCAGCCGAGGTTGCGGTAAATCGTGTGCGTCGTCAGCGCCGTGGCGACCGCGACGAGCGGAGTCGCCTCCAAAAACAACGAAACCGGCCAGCCTTTGAGAAACCGCAGGTCGGTGATCAGAAGAAAAAAGAGGAAGAGCCCGAGGAACAAAACCTCGTAGGCGCGGCGAATTTTAACCATCGGTCGTTTCCCTTCGCGGCGGTTTGGATCGTGTTCGAGGCTTATTTCCCCAGCGGTCGGCGGCGGCCAGGATCCGACCCACGGGAAGCTCAAATCCAGGTAAAAGTTCGGTCCGATACGTTTGATCTTCGGCGACGATTCGCTCGATCGGGTCGCTCCCCTCGGGACGAAATACCGTGAGAACGCGGCGGAAACGGTCGAAGATCCAGTATTCTCGCACGCCGATCGCAAGATACTCGGCGCGTTTCGCTTCGTAATCTCGAATAAAATCACGTTT